>JABBOG010000008.1 GCA_019351975.1 Acidobacteriota bacterium | reverse complement strand
CGCCATCGCCATGTCCAGCGGCCCCGGCGACCTCAGCCGCCTCTACAAAACCACCAACGCCTGCCGATCCTGGACCCTCCTCTTCACCAACCCCGACAAAACCGGCTTCTGGGATGAGATAGACCTTGTAGCTAAGCGGCACAAAAGGAATCTCTCAGCCGGAGGGCCACGCGGCACAATCTTCATCCTCGGGGACCCCGTGAAGTCGCACTTTGTGATCTGGGAGGTGCATGTCCCATCGAAGCCAAGACATCTGCCAAAGAAATTGTCACTACTGCCCGTAGCTATGCGGGGAGAGACTGTGTTTGCAGCCAGCAACTCGGTCATGCCCCACATGACAATGGCACCCGCCTTTGGACTTCCAATGGGATTGGCGTTCGCCACCGGGGGCAGCCATGGGTCGCACTGGCTCCGGATGACAGACGATATAGGCGATGGCGACGACTCGCCAGCCTGGAAATCGAGCGGTATTCCTGTTGGCGACGGAGATGGATATATCGGCAGCGGCACTGATTCCTCTGGCGTGTTCAGCGTTGCATTCAGGTATTCGCCTGAACAAGGCATCATGCGATATTTCGGTCCGAAGATGAGCTATTTGGTAGGCATCGCAGTGGGTGGTGACTACATGCAACCCAACGACATCACTGCCAACGCAGCCTACACCAGCAACGGAGGGCAGCTTTGGGTACCATCTGGGAGCACCACCCAACCCCACGGCTACCGCTCCGCCGTAGCCTACGCCGCGCCCACCCGCACCTGGATCACCGCAGGCCCCAACGGCACCGACATCTCCACCGACGACGGCCGCAACTGGCACGCCCTCAAGCCCGACCCCAACGATCCCGCCCAGCCTCCCGACGCCGATCAGCACTGGAATGCCCTGTCGCTGCCCTTCGTCGTCGGCCCCCACGGCCGCATCGGCATCCTCAGTCCCACAGCCCTTAACAAGCCCTGATTCGCGCCCGCAGCTCTATCCCGCCATATGCTGTTCCGCTGAACCCCCACCGCCACCAACCATCCGTCCCACCGTTGCGATCAGCTTCTCCGGACCACACATCGCATCTACAACCTCGCTCGGCAGCCTCGTCGGCCATTCAACCTCGCCAGCGCTCAAAAAGAGCGCTGTTGCGTCCGGCCACCTCGCCTGCGCCAAGGCAATTACACGCCCGATCTCTGGCAGCGAAACAGTATGGCAAAACATAAGCAAATCGATCTGATCCACCTCCAGATGCTCAACGTCCGACAGTTTCGACCCCAAGCTCACGCCGTATCCGGACTTTTGGAGGACCATTCCTCGCGTCTCGAGCAAACGCTCGTCCTTGCCATAGCACAAAATACTTGGGCCCATAGACTACCTCGCTCCGCGTGAAGATTAGCCCGACGTGGCAACTTTGTCACAATCAGGCGAATATATTCTTGCCGACGCGCCGGGTCTGTCCTCCACCTGACACAATCAGCGCATATCGCCACAAGCGGTCACGAATCCGACGCTTTCGGAATCATCACCTCCCATGTAGCTTGCATGCGGCTGTTACCGCCGAGATACAAGCGTACAATCGAGCCATTGGCTTGGTCTCAAGCTGCCAGTTCTAATCAGAGACGTGAGCACCCACTCCGGGTTCTTCCTCGCGAACTGAAGCGCGAGGGACATCCATGCCTATTGAAAATCGCTTTTTATCCGCCCTGTCCAACAGCAAGCGTGACCTGCTGCTGTCCCACAGCACACCCATCGCACTCCCCACCAGATTCGTCTGTTATCGCGCCGAAGAGACGCCCCGCTACGTCTACTTCCCCACCTCAGGCATGGTCTCCGTCGTTACTTCCATGCAGGACGGCTCCTCCGCAGAGGTCGGCATCGTCGGCAATGAAGGTCTCGTTGGCTGCCTCCATCTCATCGGTCCGGCCCACGTCTCTACCAACGCCTTCGTTCAGCTCGCCGGCGAGGGCCTTCGCATCCCCTTCGCCGACATGCAACACGCCTACCGCACCTCCGAAGAGATTCGCGATCGCGTTCTCGAATTCGTTCAAGCGCAGAGCGTTAGCACCAGCCAGATCGCCGGCTGCAATCGCCTCCACGAGGCCGAAGAACGCCTCGCCCGCTGGCTCCTCATGTCCCAGGACCTCACCCATTCCAACGTCCTAGCCTTTACGCAGGAGTTCCTCAGCATGATGCTTGGCTCCCGCCGCACCACCGTCACCCTCATCGCTGGCTCCCTCCAGAAGGCGGGTCTCATCGAGTACCGGCGCGGCAACGTCACCATCCTCGACCGCTCCAACCTCGAAGCCGTCGCGTGCGACTGCTACCAAATCACACGCCATCTCATCACAGAGCTGTACTCTGCTCCGCCCCCCAGCAACCCGCTTCAGCCTGCGTCCATCAGCGGCCTCGTGCGCAATCCCACCGGCCTCGTCCCTACTGCCATCCGACTAAGCATCCGCAAAGCCCAGATCGTCTCACCCGAACTTGAGCATTAAAATAGGATCTGCCAGAGGAATTCTCCACTGGCAGATCCTCATTTGCCCGTCATGTAGCCTAGTTGAAGTCCTGATCGTTCACGGTATCATCTTGCGCCGCGCCCGGATGGAAGTCGAATAAATCCATCAAGTCACCGATTGCCGGTCCATTCACAGGAACATACGGGTTGGAGCGATACTGTACCGGGTTTGGCAGGTTGTCGCGGCTGCGTTTCGTAATTGGATCAAGCCCCCAATTCGCCTCGATGAACTTCAAGATCGAGACGTGATCGTTGTACTGATGCGAGATATGCCCAGCCTTCGTGTAAGGAGACACCACAATGAGCGGAATGCGCGTTCCGTCGCCGAAGAAGTCGACAGGCTGCACATATCCTGAATCATAGTAACCGCCGCCCTCATCCACCGTGACCATGATCGCCGTGTCCTTCCACAACTCCGGATTCGCCTGCACTCCATCCACAATCTTCTTCACGAAACCCTCAAACAGATCCAGCTTCGATGAAGATGGATGCCCGTCCACGAAACCAGAAGGCTTCACGAACGATACTGCAGGCAGGTTCCCGGACTGAATGTCCTGATAGAGGTTGACTGTGTCTTGCAAATGCGCTGTGCGTACTGCCGCATTCGTCATGATCGACGTCGAATACTGAAAGAAGTTGCAGATATTGCAGTATGCGTTCGTCGGATCGTTGTAGTAGGGGTCAGCCAGATATTTGTTGTACTGGTCGCCGTAATACTTCCAGGACACGTTCTTCTCGAGCAGGGCATCACCGATATTCCGCACGCTCGACGGAGGAATTGTGAATACAGTGCTTCCCTTCGCCGTATCGGTGAAGGCATTCTTCCCGTTGCCATAGTAGCCAGGGTTGTAGTTGTTCAGCAGGTAATAGTGTCCCGCATCGCACTTCGGGTTCACTTCATACGGAAGCGTACCAAGGTACGTCAACATCGCCTTCACACCGGGCGCATCCGAGTCCGAGCAGTTGCTATAGCTACCGCCACCTGTAGCAGTTCCCGAGCCATACCCGTCCTGTGTATACCAGTTATCGGTATGCGGCCGCGGATTGGGGTTCTCAACCTCATCCAGCGCACCCATCGCTGTGTTATGCGGCGGGCGAACGGCCACCCCATTGCCATTGGAGAACCAGATTGCATCCCCGGTTCCAAGGGCGATGTGGTTCGCTCCCGTTCCACCCAGAATGGCCTGGTGGTAGTTGTCGCTCATCGAATAGTTGTTCGCCAACGACGTCAGGTACGGCGCATCGCCCTGCTGCACGTTATAAAACCCCATCGAAAGACTGCCTTCACCGGTCGTCTCATTGGTAAACGGCTTCGGCTGCGACAATCCATTGGTTCCAGCGCCCACCGTCACCTCAACATAAGGAAACAGATCGGCCTTGCACCCGCTCGGATTTTTGCGCGTCGCGTAATCCACATTGCAATCCAACTCCTGAGCCATCTGATAATAGCGATGAACAGGGCTGCCTGCATACGCGTCATACGGTATACCGGGCGTCAGTTGGAATGGCCCAGGAGGCAGATTGTTGTAGTTCAGGATGCGGGTATCCGGCGTCTGCGCCTTCAGCCCTGTTCCGCCCATCGTCAAATACTTGTAGTAATCCGGTGCAAGACCGTTCTCGACAGCCTCAGCCTCGGCTACAGTCGACACATAAGGCACGCTCGGTCCACCAGCCAGTGGCACTGGCAGCGTTTGATAGAACGACTTCTGCTGCGGGCTGTTTTCGTACTTGTCCCGGTGCATATCTTCAGCCGAATACTGTGTCGCATAGGAGTAATTCACTCCCGGCGTTCCATCCGCATTAATGATGTGCTTCGAAAGCAGGTTATCGATCGTCTCTCCCTGCTTCGGCTTGTAGGTTGCAAAAATATGATCAAAGGTGCGGTTCTCACCGATGATTACGATGACGTGTTTGATCGGTGTGTGGGTTTTGGTTGAGTTGTCCTTGGCTGCGCCTGCGTTCTGGGCATAAGCCGCAATCGGAAAGCTGGCGAAAACCTGTAAGGTCGCCAGCACACCTGCGCCGTAGCGTAACGTCTTTGGGGTGGAAGGTTTCTTTTGCATCAGTGTTCTCCAGTGGGCCGAAGTGGGTTGGAAGGCTTTCTTCCATGTCGAACACCCTCAGCCTAGGTCGCTACGAGACATGTTTCGTAAACGACTGAAGAATTACCCGTGAATGTTATCAGCCATCAGTGGACACTTTCGCTATCGGCGCGTCACACTTTGCTCTAACTCTCCGAAACCTGTAAACAGCACCTCACCGTCTCGTCACCTGCCTCCTCGCCTGCAATTTGCAAGCTGCAGGAACGTTCACCATCTGCTTCACAAATACCCGGAACCCCTCCGTTCCCGGCTGTAGCGTACTCCAGTAGCTCGTGCGCGACAGCAGCGGTTTATGCTGAGTCACAATCTGGTTCTGCATAATCTTCACGCCGCATTCAAGATTTTTCGTCGGCTGCAAGATTGTCCGCTCCTTTACCGGCAACGTTCTGTCCCGCTGCCAATCAAATTCGCATCCGTACCGATCCGCGTCCTCATACTTCAGCTGTAGTAGACCCTCTTGCCGTGAAGGCAAGTGCGTCACCGGATCGGTCGTATCCACCGCCGGTTGGAGATGATGCACATCGCTGGTCGGGTTCAATCCCGCCTCTTCCGCAGCAATCGCCTGAAACACATACGCCCAGAACTCTTTCTTTTGCACCTCCGTTTCCTCGGCAAAGCGTGGACAGTACGATCGCACCGCCGGTGCCACCTGCTTGCTCAGCATATCCTTCGGCAGTGCCTGCTCCACCGCAACATCCCACTGCGGCTGCCATGTCGTTCCACCAAGCTCCTTCTTCTTTTCGTCCAGCGGCGTAGGCGGAGCCAGCTTCACCTTCGGTGCCTCCGGTCCCTGCGCCTTCTGTGTTCCTGTACCCTTGCATCCCGCACACGCCAGCATGACGCATACGCAAACGACACACCATTGACGATCCATATCCTGTGCACCCTTTCGTTGCCAACGACGCAGTTCTGCAAAGCCTCTCGTGTCTGATGCTGTATCCGCCGATATAGCCTATCGATATGACTCTTTACGCCGCTACCTCAAATCCCGGCAAGCTCTCCGAGTTCATCGCCGCCGCAACTTCTCCGGGCAACAGCAATGTCAATATCCTCGCGCTGCCCAACCTCGCCGCAATGCCCGAGCCTGTAGAGGATGCTCCCACTTTCATGGGTAACGCCGAACTCAAGGCCTGCGCCTACTCCCTGCTCGCCCCCGGGTTCCTCGTCTTCGCCGACGACTCCGGCCTCGAAACCGCAGCCCTTTTGGGCGGTCCCGGCAACCGCTCCGCACGCTTCGCCGACGACCTCAACTTCGAGCCTGAAATCGCCTCCAAAGACGAACGCAATAATCGTGCGCTTTTATGGAAACTCCAACTCCATACCGATCGATCGGCACGTTTCATCTGCGCCATCGCTCTTGCCCGCAGCGGCCAAATACTGCTTCGCTCCGAAGGCTTCGTAGAAGGCCAGATCCTCACCGCTCCAAAGGGTGCGGACGGCTTTGGCTATGACCCACTCTTCCTCATTCCGTCCCTCGGCCGCACATTCGCCGAGCTCCCGAGGCAGCAGAAATGGGATCTCTCCCACCGCGGCAAAGCCTTTCGTTCTCTTCTGGCGCAAATCCGCTCCACAGCTTTGTAACCACATCGGACAGCGCGGTTGATAATCGATCATTGCCGAACCATACCGCTTGACCGGGCCATTGCTGAGCGGAATAATCGTCTTGCTCTGGCTGACGCGAATCGTGCAGTTAGAAACCGTCAGAAATACGTCGAACTTGCAACTTGAACGGCTTGAGGCGCACCCAAAATGGCAGCATCCGCTCCCCCAGCACCACCATCTACAACCCGGCGACGCGGCGTTCAACCACTGCGCGCTGCGGAAGGCCACAGCTATCTATGGCGTCGCCTGCACTCTCTCTCGGGCATCGTTCCCATCGGCGCGTTCCTGATCGAACACATCCTTTCCAACTTCGAAACCTGGAACGGTCCCGTCGCATACGGGAAGCAAGTGCTGTTTCTGAACAGCTTACCGCTGGTGCGGATTCTTGAATGGGTCTTCATCTTCATCCCCCTTGCCTTCCACGCAGGCTACGGCGTGTATATCTGGCTGCGCGGCCGCTCGAATGTCAACGTATATCCCTGGGCTGGCAACTGGGGCTACTATGCGCAGCGCATTACAGGCCTGATCGCTTTTGCCTACATTATCCAACACGTTTGGCGTCAACGGTTTACAGGTGTTGATCTACCTCATAACCCAGGCATGGCCTTCCATAAAGTGCAAGTTGAACTGCATAATCCCTGGATGTTGGCGATCTATGTCATCGCCATGATCGCAACCTGCTGGCACTTTGCCTACGGCATCTGGCTTTTCGCAGCGAAGTGGGGCATCACGCCCGGCGATCGTGCGAGAAAGCGCTTCGGCTATATCTGCGCCGTTGTCGGAACGGGTCTTTGCATTATGGGTTTAGCCAGCATTTACGCGGTGGTCTGGAAGTATCCAAATGCTCCTGTAAACGCTTTGCCAGATCAGCATAGTAGTTTGACATTGCCCGCAAGCACTTCGCTTGCTACGAGTTAGAGGTACGGAATGGCAGCAGCACCACGCATTATCGTCATAGGAGGCGGTCTGGCCGGTCTCTCCTCCGTCATCAAAATCGCAGAAGCTGGTGGAACCGTCGATCTTTTCTCGATCGTCCCAGTCAAACGCTCCCACTCCGTATGCGCGCAGGGAGGAATCAACGCAGCCAAAGATCTCAAGGGTGAGGGCGATACCGTCCTTAAGCACTTTGATGACACCATTTACGGCGGCGACTTCCTCGCGAATCAGACACCTGTGAAGAACATGACCGCGCAGGGTCCCGCCATCATCGACCTGTTAGATCGCATGGGCGTGCCTTTCAACCGCACCCCCGAAGGCCTTTTGGACTTCCGGCGATTTGGAGGTACTCTCTACCAGCGCACAGCGTTTGCGGGCGCAACTACCGGACAGCAATTGCTTTATGCACTTGACGAGCAGGTTCGGAGGCATGAGTCGGAAGGCAAAGTCACCAAGTACGAAGGCTGGGAATTCCTCTCCGCAGTTCTCGATTCGAATGGTATATGCCGCGGCATCTGCGCGATGGATCTGCGCTCAATGGAGGTGCGAACCTTCGCGGCTGACGCTGTGATCCTATGCACAGGCGGTATTGGGGCGATCTTCGGAAAGTCAACCAATTCAGTCGTTTGCACGGGATCAGCTCAATCGGCACTTTATCAACAAGGTGCCTACTACGCGAATGGTGAGTTCATACAAGTTCACCCGACGGCAATCCCCGGCGAAGACAAGTTGAGGCTCATGTCAGAGTCCGCGCGCGGTGAAGGTGGCCGCGTGTGGGTACCGCGCGACAAAAACGACAAGCGCGTCGCGAAGACGATTCCAGAGGCTGAGCGCTTCTACTTTCTCGAGGAGTGGTATCCCAAGTATGGAAACCTTGTTCCGCGCGATATTGCTACGCGCGCTATCCATCGGGTGGTGTATGAGTTGGGGATGGGAATCGATGGTCAACCCATGGTGTATCTCGACCTAACCCACATTGATCGTGCAACTTTGAACCGCAAACTTGAAGGAATTCTTGAGATCTATGAGAAGTTTGTAGGAGATGATCCGCGCGAGGTTCCGATGAAGATCTTTCCGGGTATGCATTACACGATGGGTGGGCTTTGGGTGGATTTTGAGCAGCAGACCAATATTCCTGGAGTGTTTGCAGCGGGAGAGGCGGATTATTCCATCCATGGAGCGAACAGGCTCGGCGCAAACTCCCTTCTTTCATGTATTTACGGAGGCTTTGTGGCCGGCCCCAAGGCAATGCAATATGCGAAGGCATTGCCAGCGCAGAGTGGTGACGGCGGGCACGCGGCGGAGATCGCGCGGCAGAAGCAGATTAATCAGGGGCTTTTGACGAGCAGCGGAACGGAGAACCCCTTTAGAATCTGGCGGGAGCTGGGTGAGACGATGACGCGGCACGCGACGATCATTCGATATAACGCGGGGCTGGCGGAGGCGGACGCGAAGATTGTCGAACTGCTGGACCGAGCGCGGAATATCAATCTCTCGGATAAGAGCCAGTGGGCGAATACGAGCTTTGCGTTTGCCCGGCAACTGTTCAATATGCTGCACTTAGCGCGGGTTGTGGTACAGGGCGCGGCAGTCAGGGACGAGAGTCGGGGAGCGCATTACAAGCCGGATTTCCCGGATAGAAATGACGAGAAGTTCTTGAAGACGACGAAGGTAAGTTTTGTGGATGGTGCGCCGAAGATTGAATTTGAAGAGGTCGATACGAGCTTCATTGAACCGCGACCGAGAACGTACGCGGCCACTGCGTAGTGCGGATTCGTATGCTTTAGTGGCTTTGCGGACGGCGTTAGCGGCAGTTTGGACGGGCTTAGTGGTTTTGGCGCGTGGCGTTCGATCCTGGCGGATGAAACGTCGGGATCAATTCTGGGCTGGCAGCAGGAACAGTTTTTTGTATCGTTCGGTATGAAAGTGGGGCGTTATGCCCCTGAGGGTTGAAAGCGATGGGTACAGCAACGCTCGAGGTTCCGGTAACGCAGAAGACAGCGACATCCGCGCGCAGGATCAAGGTTGAGATACGGCGGCAGGCTTCGCCGGACGCGAAGGCAACGACGGAGACGTTTGAGATTCCGTATCGGCCGAACATGAATATTACTTCCCTGCTGGGAGAGATTGCGTTGAACCCGGTGGATGTATCGGGACGCGAGACAACGCCGGTGACGTACGACTCGAATTGCCTGGAGGAGATCTGCGGAAGCTGTGCGATGCTGATCGACGGGAAGGCGATGATGGCGTGCTCGGCGCTGGTGGACCGGCTGCTGGGCGACAAGCCGGACAAGACGATTACGCTGGCACCGCTGTCGAAGTTTCCGGTGGTGCGTGATCTGGCGGTGGACCGGTCGGTGCTGTTTGAGAACCTGAAGGCGGTGAAGGCGTGGGTGCCGATTGACGGATCGTACGACCTGGGAGCTGGGCCGAGGCAGCAGCCTCA
This sequence comes from Acidobacteriota bacterium, assembly GCA_019351975.1. Classification (GTDB taxonomy): domain Bacteria; phylum Acidobacteriota; class Terriglobia; order Terriglobales; family Acidobacteriaceae; genus Granulicella. Next base: position 87,374 of record JABBOG010000008.1, on the reverse strand, counting down.
GATACAGGAGCAGCGGTATCCGCTGTCGAATTGCATCTCGTGCACGATTTGTATGGAGGTGTGCCCGCAGTTCAACGATGCGACGGGGTTTGTGGGCGCGGCGACGATTGCGCAGGCGAAGCTGTTCAATATGGACCCTGCTGGGTCGGTGCTGAAGGAGGAGCGGCTGCGGGCGCTGGCGGGCGACGGCGGGATACAGGAGTGCGGATTTGCGCAGAACTGCGTGCAGGCCTGCCCGAAACAGTTGCCACTGACGGAGGCGATCAGCGACATGGGCCGGGATGTTTTTGTGCAGCAGGTGAAGGACTTCTTTACGCGGTAGAGGTGGGCAACTCATTGGGCTGCGTGTTCCGGCGTGAAGTAGGATCACGCGAGAGTAGGTTTGAATAAGTACATTGGTCTGTTAGAGACAGTCGATTCGTCAGTGTCAAGTTCCAATTTGCACTGCAACTGCATCTGAACTGGGGCACCTTACCAAGCAAGTCGAGAGTAGATCTCGGAGCACTCCCCTGCGGAGTTTTCCAGAACTGAAGCGTTATACGAGCCATAACGATATACAGTTAGAATTCAGCACGGAGAAAGAATGCCACACCTGGTCACAATTCCCATCGCGATACTTGATATTACGGTCGAGTATTCGCGCCCGAACATGAGACTCTTGGTCGACCGTGCCAACGTCGTGGACCATTTGTTTCAGGCTTTTACGGAATGGCAAGTCAAAGTCGATGATGTGGAAGTCATCACGGAAGGGAAGCCTTCAGATCAAGGAATCAAGTTTAAGATTCCCGCTAAGCGCACCTCATTCATGTTTGGAGCGGGTTCTTGCAAACTCAATCGAGATGACGCTACGTGGGCCACAGCCCAGGAAACAATCGCTATTTTGAATACTGGTTGGAACGTGCTGAAGGAACTTGGGGAGGTCGAAGCGGGCACATATAAAACGAGTATCGCGCTTCATCTTCAGTCCAAGACGATGCCCTTTATTGATATTCTTAAGCCATTTGCTGCACATCCCCTCGCTGACCTTGAGACGGCCCCGATCAAAGCAATTGCAGGGATTGTGAAGTGGGACAGGCGCCGCGTAACCATCGACGGCTCCAATCAGTTTGCAAATGGAATCTTCGTACGCCTTGAAAGAGAATTCGAAGGAACTGTCACATATCAGCAAATTGCAGAGCAGCTACACATCGATGAGACTAAGATATTAGAGCTCCTAGACGTAAAGGAAGAAATGCCATGAACGGCCAATTGATCGACAATCACCAGCCCACAGGCTCAAACTGGGGATCGATAGTGCTCGAGATGTTTGAATGCCGGACTCAGGAAATCCCGTCCGTCTCGGATCAGACTTCGGCAGTTTCTATCCTTGCGAAACTGGAAGACCAAATGGAGTCGTTCGAGAGGGAGCACCGCTCCACCGTTGCTGAACTTGCGCAAAACTACATCTTTGCACAGGAAACTTCTGTAGAAGAATTTCTAAGAAGCCATCGCATACTCCCTCAGCTACTGATGGCAGCTTTGCCTTACTTGCGGCAACAGTTCGGAAGTATCGTCTTTTCACTGCGCGCAGTATCCGACGACTATGGATGGCAGACCATGTTTGTGGATGCCCTATGGCCCGGTCAGGCGGCGGACGCCCTGGCTGCGATTGATCGCTTTGAGGATGAGTGGTGGATCGCCAACTCGAGCGCAGCGACGGGGAGCCTCAACTTCACATATCGGCTTGTGTAATGGCGACAGATCCATTTGACTGGCCGGACTTTCTCACCCTCGCAGAGGAGCTCTCAGTTCGACGCGAGTAATATTGCCTCCGCACGGCCATCGGTCGAGCTTACTACTACGCTTATCATCTCGCCCGTCAGCGCGTTCTAGACAATCAGTTCACAATCGCGTTGGGTGGGGATAGCCATAAGCAAGTATGGGAGAAGTTCGGAAACAGCCCGGAACCCGCGTGTAGGAAGCTTCATGGTTTGGCGATGAGGCTGAAAGACAAGCGCCAACGAGCAGATTACGATAAGCATTACTCCCGCATTCAAGACGAGTTTCCGACCGTCCTTGATCTTGCACGTAGGTTCGCCACTGAGCTCTCAACCTTGCCAGCACGGCATCCTGTCAATACAGGCATCCGGAACTAACTCGAACATCCGCGATCACTCGCGAACAATGCGCGAACGACGAGGAAGCGCCAGTGACCTCTTGAAGAATGCCCGATGAACTGTGCTGGTAGGTGGGTGGTCTGGAAGATGGATGTGCAGGCGCTTACTCTTGCTTTATGAGCGAACTTGTCTTCGAAGTGACGCAGGAAGAGAACGGGGGGTTTGCGCGCGGGCTGTCGGTGAAGGCATTTACACGCAGGGGGATACGTGGGAAGAGCTTCGTGCGATGGTTCTGGATGCGACGAAGGGATACTTCTACGACTCGGAGCCACCTGAGAAGATCCGGATGCGCAGAGTGGCTGTACGCGGCGCGTCTGGCTAAAGAGAAGTTTGGTGTCTGCTAAAGAGTTCCCTCAGCGGCTAAAGCCGCATGGATAGTAGGGGCCTAAACGTACGAGCTAAAGCTCGTACCCTTCAAAGCTAGGCATTTCCAGCAGCCTCTGAAAAGCGCGTTCCCGTCCACACAGGAAATTGATGAGAGTTCTCGCAAGCCAAGTCCATTTCGTCTTGCTTGCAGCAGGATGCTGGGTGCGTCAGAGGTGGTGAGGGTGGGGGTAGGTGGTTTCGACGATCTGGTTTTGGGGATTGACGAAGACTAGGCGGGGGGTGGCGGTGGCGGCTTCGGCGGCGTCGAGCCAGGCGAAGCTGGCGATGATGACGAGGTCGCCGGCCTGGGCGAGGCGGGCGGCGGCGCCGTTGAGGCAGATTTCGCCGGAGCCGGGCGCGACGGCAAGGGCGTAGGTCTGGAGGCGGCTGCCGTTGGTGACGTTCCAGACGTGGACGGCCTCGAAGGGCTGGATGTCGGCGGCTTTAAGGAGGTCGGCGTCTACGGCGATGCTGCCCTCGTAGTTGAGATCGGAACGGGTGACGGTGGCGCGGTGAATCTTGGACTTGAGCAGCTTACGGAACATGTTTCCTCTATTGTTTATTGTCGCAGAGGAGAGTTGTGGATGGGTGGTGAAACGGGTGCGCTGAGGTCATTCGGTGGCCGGTCCTGCGGGCTGATCCTCTTTAAGGCGTGCGTTCGATCGTTGAGGAAGCGGAATGGGTAGCTCGATTGCGAGTTGCCCGAGTGGAATCGCTATGGAATGAAGAGCCTTTGTCCTTGCAAACTGTTGTGTTTTGTATTGCTCGCTTGGCATGAATTGTTCGGCGATAAAGTCGCTCTGCGCTCCCATGCCGCGCCGGTCGGGATAGCCTCTGCGTTTTGCCATACAGTTCCCTCGTGGTTGAATTGTAGGCCGTGGGCATGTCATGTGGCATCCTAGTTTGTGGCACGGTTTTCGCCAGAGGAGATTTGAATGAGCACGATGCACAAGACGGTACAGCTTGAGGATGCACGGCGGATGATTGCCGCGGCGACGAAGAAGGCGCAGGAGATTGGGCAACCGATGAACATTGCGGTGGTTTGCGCGGGCGGACACCTGCTGGCGTTTGAGCGGATGGAGAACGCGTGGATCGGGTCAGTCGATATTGCGCAGAAGAAGGCGTGGACGTCGCGCGCGTTCGATATTGAGACGGGCAAGCTGGGGACGCTGTCGCAGTCGGGCGACCAGTTTTTTGGGATTCATGCGTCGAATGACGGGAAGGTGATGATCTTTGCGGGCGGCGTTCCGGTGAAGGAGGATGGGAAGGTCGTTGGCGCGATTGGCGTAAGCGGCGGTCTGGGTGCGCAGGACCAGGCTGTGGCGGAGGCCGGTGTGGCGGCGTACTAGCTTCCAGCTGTTGGATGGAGGCTGGCGATAGGCCGAGTTGTGTTGGTCTATACAGCTAAACGACACATCGAGGAGTGTAAACAGAAGGGCCTCGCGCCAAGCGAGGCCTCATCTGTTCGTGAGCAGGTGTTGCCGCGCTCATTACTTGGTGAAGATGGAGGTTCCGGGGTTACGACCTTCGTCGTCGTGGATACGATTTTGGGCGCGCTTTGCGCTTTCCATTGCTTCTTTGTCGACGCGCTGCAAAGGTGTCTCACCGATCTCGGTGGCCTGACCGCCGGAGCTTTCGATTGCTTCGTGGGAAGGGCGATCTGCCGTTTTTGTTGCATCAAGTCCGCTTGCCATAGTTCACCTCTACCAGATAGAGATGGCAAAAGGGCGCGGCGGCGTTGTACGGTAGCGAGCACAGCAGGGGGGCAAGTGTCTTGAGAGCGACTTTATCGTTGTGCGATGTTATAGGCCACTCTTTGGAGGATGTGCGCATCTTTCTATGCAGCAGTGCAGAACGACATGCAGCAGTACAGAACGACATGCAGTAAGAACGATAACGTTGAACGCCAACCATCAACCCACAAGAGAAACACAGGAGAGATTCGTTATGGCCAATACAACTGACGGACGTTCGCATAATCAACCGAGCCATGAGGCCTCTGTCAAAGGCGGAGAGAACTCACACAAGGAGAGTTCTGAAACCAACAAGAGTGACAAACATCAGCCGAGCCACGAGGCGTCGGTGAAGGGTGGCGAGCATTCCCACTCGGGTGGAAAGTAAGGTTTGTCGAAGTAGGAAACGCGTTATTGGATACAACTCGAAGAAGTCTGGTGTAAAAAAAGGAGTCCCTTGGCGGGGCTCCTTTTTACTGTTGGCGGGTTGCTAGAATCGAGGGTACGAGATGACAGCGATGATGCAGGATGCTTTGGAGATACACGCGGAGGCGCTGGTGATCGACGGCCATGCGGACACGCCGCAGCGGTTTGTGGATGACGGGTGGAACTTCAGCGACGGGCTGGGAAGTGGGCTGGGTGCGGGGATGCTGAACCTGGAGACGGCGCGGCGGGGAAAGCTGGCGGCGGAGTTTTTTGCGATATGGGTGGAGCCAAAGGGATGGGGGGGGCGGTATGCGCATCGGACGCTGCAGCTGATCGACGGGGTGCATGAGCAGATACGGAAGCATCCGGAGGGGATGCGGCTGGGGCTGACGCCGAGGGACATTGTGGAGGCGTACCGGGATGGGGTGTTCTGCGCGCTGATCGGGATTGAGGGTGGGCATTCGATTGAGGACGACCTGCGGCTGCTGCGGATGTATCACCGGCTGGGGGTGCGGTATATGACGCTGACGTGGGCGAATACGAATGGGTGGGCGGACAGCTCGGGCGATCTGGAGGACGCGGAGGTGCGGCACCACGGCGGGCTGACGGGGTTTGGGCGCGATGTGGTGCGGGAGATGAACCGGCTGGGGATGATGGTGGATGTGTCGCATGTGTCGGATGCGACATTTTGGGATGTGATGCAGACGACGCATGCGCCGGTGATTGCATCGCACTCGAGCGCGCGGGCGGTGACGGATGTGGCGAGGAATCTGACGGACGAGCAGCTGAGGGCGGTGGCGACGAGCGATGGGATTGTGATGGTGAACTTTTATCCGGCGTTCATTGATGCGCGGTGGAACGCTGCATGGACGGAGACGAAGGCGCAGCGCGCGCCGCTGTATGAGGCCGCCGCGGCGCCGTATGTGGCGCGAGGTGAGGCGGTTCCCTATGCTGTGCCAATGGGTGTGGACCGGCAGTTTTATGCGGAGGTGCTGGCGGAGCGGCTGCCGCTGACGCCGCTGAGCGCGCTGGTGGACCATATTGAGCATGTGGCGCGGGTGGCGGGGATCGACCATGTGGGCCTGGGGTCGGATTTTGATGGATTTTCGATTTTGCCGGAGGGGATCAAGAGCGCGGCGGACCTGCCGAAGATTACGGCGGCGCTGCTGGAGCGAGGGTATACAGCGGAGCAGTTGAAGAAGCTGCTGGGCGGGAATCTGCTGCGGGTGTTTGGGGCGGTGCAGGCGGAGGCGGTGCGGGAGTAGCTTCTAGCTGTCGGATTGTTGTTGTTTGTTTGAGGTGGGAAGGTCGGGTTGGGAAGCCCACCCTCGGCGGCGATGTGTCCGGGCGGAGGTGGGCGCTGGTAGTGGAGTGATTTACTTGCTGGCGAGGATCTCCATTTTTTCGATCTTGAGGTCGTTGGCGAAGAGGTCGGGGGCTTTGGCCATGAGGGCTTTTGCGATGTCGCCGTTCATGTGGGCGTCGCGGCCGGCTTCGTCGTTGAAGGTGTCGAAGACGCCGTAGGTGCCGGGGCCCATTTTGACACCGTACCAGGTGACGGTCTGGGGTTCGTCGTTGCTCATGGTTGCGCCCTGTTTGAGGAAGGCTTCGACTTCGGATTCTTTGCCGGGCTTTGCTTTGAGCATGACCCAGATTGCCTGCTTTGCCATTGGTGGTTTCTCCTGCTGGATTGGACGCTGCATGTGGGTGAGCGGTGGCTCTGGAGACAGATGAATTTCCGTTCCTGTAGGCTCGTTGGACCGGATGGATGCGGTGGAGGATGTGGATGAGCGTGCGGCAGGCATTGGGGTGGGGGCTGGTATTGGTAGCGCTGACGACGGCGCAGACGATGGCAGCGCAGGCATGGGTGATTGGACCTTGGGTGCGTCCGACGAGTGGGCCAGTGATTGTGCCGGACAAGACGGCGTCGTTTACGGATCCGATCACAAAGCAGAAGACGTATTGGGAGGCACTGCACACGTTCAATCCGGCGGCGGCGATTGCGCCGGATGGAAAGGTAGCGGTGGTGTTCCGGGCGGAGGATGCGTCGGGCGTGGATGCGATTGGAGGGCATGTGTCGCGGTTGGGTTTGGCGCTGAGTAAAAATGGGCTTGAGTTCAAGGTGCAACCGACGCCGGTGCTGTATATGGAGAATGACGCGCAGAAGGCGAATGAGTATGAGGGCGGCGTGGAAGATCCGCGGATTGTGATGGCTCCGGATGGAACGTACGTGATGACGTATACGCAGTATCCGCGGGGGCATGGGCCGTACAGGGTGGGGATTGCGACGTCGAAGGACCTGGAGACGTGGACGAAGTGGGGGCCGGCGTTTGGGATGGGCAAAGACTATGACTCGCTGATGTACAAGTCGGCGGGGATACTCACGAAGCTGCGGAACGGGCGGCTAACGGCGGTGAAGCTGCATGGCAAATACTGGATGTACTGGGGCGAGATTCAGGTGCGGCTGGCAACGTCAGAGGATCTGATCCACTGGACGCCGGTGTTGGATGCGGCGACAAAGCAGCCGGAGGTGGTACTGAAGGCGCGAGCGGGGCACTTCGACAGTGCGTTTCCTGAGGTGGGGCCACCGCCGGTGCTGACGAGGCGTGGGATTGTGCTGCTGTATAACGGCAAGAACTCGACTGGCAAGGGGACGGAGACGCTCGCAGGCGATCCGGCGATGGCGCCGGGAGCGTACTCGGTGGGTGAGGCGCTGTTTTCCAGGGCGGAGCCGGGGAGGCTTCTGGAGCGTACGGAAACGCCTGTGCTGACGCCGACGATGCCGTATGAGCGGTCGGGGCAGTACGCTGCGGGAACGACGTTTGCAGAGGGACTGGTGGCGTTTGAGGGGCAGTGGATGTTGTACTACGGCGCGGCGGATTCGATGGTGGGGGTGGCACGCGCGGCGATGACGCGGTAGAGGGACGGGTGCGCGATTGGCTGCGATGGAGTAGCCTTAAGAGGAATGACGATGACGACGCTTCACCTCCGTTCCCTGCTGTATCGTGTGGCTTTTTGTTGTGTTGCGCTTCCCTGCTTTGGCGTTGCGGTGGCGCAGAGTTCTGTGCCTGCTCCGGAGGCTGCACCGCCACCATCGGCTGCGGTGCCGGATGCTCCGCAGAGCACGGCGGCGGCATCACAGACGGCGGCACCGGCGGGCCAGGATGCGCAGTCAGATGCGTTGCCGGATGCGCCTTCGACGGTGGCGCATGATGTTGCACCGCCGTCGCCGACCGGGCCTACCGTGGTGATCGACACGACGATGGGGCGGATGGTGTGCAAGCTGTTTGATAAGGAAGCACCGATCACGTCGGCGAACTTTGTGGGGCTGGCGACGGGGACGAAGACATGGACGGATCCTGTGACGCTGAAGAAGATGACAGGCGTGCCATTTTATGACGGGACGACGTTTCATCGGGTGATTCCGGGGTTCATGATTCAGGGCGGCGACCGGCTGGGGACAGGCGAGGGCGATGCAGGATATTACATTGCGGATGAGATTTCGCCGACGCTGAAGTTTGATGTGCCGGGGCGGATGGCGATGGCGAACTCCGGGCCGGGGACCGACGGCAGCCAGTTTTTCATCACACAGGCAGCCGTACCGCAATTGAATGGGAACTATACGATCTTTGGGCAGTGCGATCCGCATTCGGTGCTGATTGTGACGGGGATTACGATGGTGCAGCGCAACGAGAGCGACAAACCGCTCACACCGGTGGTGATGAACAAAGTGACGATTGTGCCGGACGGAGCACCGATGCCGCCGGTGCCTGCGGGGCCGGCGACGGCGGCGGCGAATGGACCAGGCTAGTGTGCGAATCATTTGCGTACGACGCGGCGACTTGCTGTGTTAAATATTCAGGAATATCACGAATTTTATTTGCCGAACCGATGGGTGAAGGTGTGGGTTGGCCACGGAGTTTTTATCCGGTTGCTTGACTTGTAGGGTTGCATCGGCATCCAATCGTAGAGGAACAATGTACGCTGTTGTCGAATGAAAGAAGGAGATTCAATGTCCACTACCGCAACCTTCAAGACGTCTGAAGGTACTATCGTATGTAAGCTTTTTGAGCAGGATGCACCAGAGACAGTGGCCAACTTTATTGGCTTGGCTGAAGGCACCAAAGAGTGGAATTCGCGCTCGAAGAAGGGCTCGAAGCTGTATGACGGGACTGTATTTCATCGGGTGATTCCTGAGTTCATGATCCAGGGCGGCGATCCTGAGGGATCGGGCATGGGCGGACCGGGCTACAAGTTTGCCGATGAGACGAAGGGCAGCCCGCACAACTTCAAGGAGCCGGGCAAGCTGGCGATGGCGAACTCCGGACCGAATACGAATGGAAGCCAGTTTTTTATTACGGTGACGGACACGAGCTGGCTGACGGGAAAGCACACCATCTTCGGTGAGGTGACCGAAGGCTATGATGTGGTCGAGAAGATCAGCCGCGTGCCCCGCGGGCCGATGGACCAGCCGAAGAAGCCGGTCGTGTTGGAGAGCGTTACGATCAACCGCAGCTAGTTTGAAGCGTTTCTGAATGCAACAAAGCCCGCTCCAGAAGCGGGCTTTGTTGCGTGAGGGTAGAGGTTATGCGACGCCGATGACGGTGCAGAGTTCGCGGACGGCTTCGGCGCTTTTGTTGAGGGCAGCTTGTTCGTCGGGTGTGAGCTTGATCTGCATGATCTGCTCGATGCCCTTGGCGCCGAGCTTGCAGGGGACGCCGACGTAGAGGCCATCGATGCCGTACTCGCCCTGGAGGTAGGCGGCGCAGGGCAGGATCTTCTTCTTGTCCTTGAGGATGGCCTCGACCATTTCGACGGCAGCCGCAGAGGGTGCGTAGTAGGCGGAGCCGGTCTTGAGGTGCTTGACGATTTCGGCGCCACCGTTGGCGGTGCGGGTTTCGAGCTCCTTGAGACGGGCGGGCTCGATGAGCTCGGTGATGGGGATGCCGGCGACGGTGGAGTAGCGGGAGAGCGGGACCATGGTATCGCCGTGGCCGCCGAGGACGAAGGCGGTGACGTTTTCGACGGAGACGTTGAGCTCGGCGGCGATGAAGGTGCGGAAGCGGGCGGAGTCGAGGACGCCGGCCATGCCGATGACGCGCTCGCGGGGGAGGCGGGCCTTTTTGAAGGCGGTCTGGGCCATGGCGTCGAGGGGGTTGGAGACGATGATGAAGATGGCGTTGGGGCTGGCGTTGACGGCCTTGCCGACGACGTCGGACATGATGCCGAAGTTGGTGTTGAGGAGATCGTCGCGGCTCATGCCGGGTTTGCGCGCGATGCCGGCGGTAATGACGACGATGTCGGAGTCGGCGGTGTCGGCGTAGTCATTGGTGCCGAGGATGGAGACGTCGCGCTTTTCGATGGGCATGGCTTGAAGGAGATCGAGGGCTTTGCCCTGGGGGACGCCTTCGACGACGTCGATGAGGACGACATCGGCGAGTTCCTTGGCTGCGATCCAGTGGGCGGCGGTTGCGCCGACGTTACCGGCACCGACGATGGTTACTTTTTTACGCATGGTGATGTGCTCTCCGAGATGATGGCGCGTGACGCCGATGTGAGCGCGGCGGGTGCCGGTGTGCTCTCGAGTTAATGATACGGCGATGGATGCGCGGACGGGTGCTATGGGGTGAGATCGTGTGCGGAAATCGGCTGGGTGGGTGGGGAGATATCGGACGCAGGCTTCGGGCCGGGAAAGGGGATAGGGATGTCGGAGGAGCGGAGGTGGAGATCGCGCTGCGGGAAGGGTAGTTCGATGTTGTGTGCGGCGAAGGTTTTGAAGAGGGCGAAGTAGAGGTCGGATTTGAGGACGATAGGGATGTGCGCGAGCTCGGAGGTCCAGACGCGGAGGGTGAAGTTGATGGTGCTATCGCCGTATTCGGTGAAGATGACGTCGGGTGCTGGTTCTTTGAGGACCTTGGGGTGCGCGGCGGCGGCTTCGAGCAGGAGCGTGCGGACGAGTTCGGGGTCAGAGTTGTAGCCCACGCCGACCTGGAGGGCGATGCGGACGCTGGGATCGTTGGCGGTCCAGTTGGTGACGGCGCTCTCGATGAATTTGTTGTTGGGGACGATGATGATGACGTTGTCGTTGGTGCGTACCCAGGTGGCGCGGGCGCCGATCTTGATGATGTCGCCGAGGACGCCGTCGGTTTCGATGCGGTCGCCGATGCGGATGGGCTGCTCGATGAGGAGGATGAGGCCGGCAACGAAGTTGGAGACGACGTTCTGCAGGCCAAGGCCAACACCAACACCGACGGCGCTGCCGAAGATGACGAGCGAGCTGAGGTCGACGCCGAGGGACTGCAGCCCGATGAACAGCCCTACAAGGAAAAAGAGATACGTTGCGAAGCGCTCGATGGCGAACTTGAGACCGGCGTGAATGTTGAGGCGGTCAAGAAGATGCGAGAGGATGAAGCGCTGCATTAGCTTGGCAGCGAGAATCAGAATGACGAAGAAGGCGACCGCTTTTGTAAGGAAAAACGGAGTTACAGCCAGCGGCCCAACCTTGAAAAACTGATAGGAGAGGGTGTGCCGCCAGTCGGACCGGAGCCAGTGCCAGTGAAAGAGGGGTGCGAGCTGGGATGCGGCGAGCGTCACTGTATATGGGATGCGGAATGCATGAGTGAGGACGGGACCGATGGGACGTGAGAACGGCGCACCGGGATGTTGCCCGATGCGCCGCGTGACATTGTGCAGGGTTAGAACTGGCCCCAGAGGAGCTGGTTATAGACGTCGTGATGGAATTGCACTTCGCTGGATTTGACGATGGTTCCGAGCAGACGCGGGCAGCGGTCGGCTGAGGCCTGCTTGAGGTCCGCATAGCGCTGCTTCACATCGGCACCGAGGAGATCATCGATCCATGCGGCTTCGCGGAAGTTCTCGAGAGCGGTGTAGATGTTGTCGGGCAGATACCGCTCGGCCTGGCGCAGGTTCTTGATCTTCGATGTATGGCCATCGAGACCGGTCTTGAAGATGGAGTGAAGGACCATGTACGGGTTCGCGTCCGGGCCAACGGAGCGGACTTCAACGCGCGCAGACTTCTCGTTGCCGATGGGGATGCGGATCATAGAACCGCGATCGGTTGCGGAGGCCTTGATCTGGTTGGGGGCCTCAAAGTGTGGGTCGAGGCGGCGATAGGCGTTGACGCTGGCGTTGAGGAGAAGGCAGATATCGTTGCCGTGCGTGAGGATCTTATCCACGAAGCTCCACGCGAGCTTGGAGATTTTTTCGTCGCCCTTGGGGTCCCAGAAGAGGTTCTTGCCGTTCTTTGTGATGGAGACGTTGGTGTGCATGCCGGAACCGTTGACACCGGTGACGGGCTTGGGAAGGAAGCTGGCGGTCATGCCCATCTGCGTGGCGACCTGGCGGCAGATGAGTTTGTAGAGCTGAATCTGATCGGCGGCTGCAACGACATCACCGTAAGAGTAGTTGATCTCGAACTGTGAGGGAGCGACTTCGGGATGATCCTTCTCGTTCTCGAAGCCCATGGCGCGCTGAACTTCTGCCGTGGTGTCGATGAACTCGCGGAGGGGATCGCCGGGGAGGGAGTGGTAGTAGCCGCCCTGGTTGACGTACTCGAACTCGCCGGTCTGGTGGAAGGTGCGCTCGGCATCGATGCCGTCGAAGAGGAAGCCTTCGATCTCGTTGGCGGCGTTGAGGGTGTAGCCGTTCTTATCGAACTGCTGCTGGGCGAAGTCCTTGAGGACGCCGCGGAGGTCGCCGGAGTAGTGCGCGCCGTTCTTATCGATGACTTCACCGAACACAAGGACTTTGCCGGAGCCGAAGACGTCGGCGGGAGTCCAGTAGAAGGCGCTCCAATCGAGGGCGAGGCGGAGATCGCTCTCACGCTGGGCGGTGAAGCCGCGAATGGAGGAGCCGTCGAAGGTGAGGTTGTCGTAGCTCTTGACGAGGAACTTCTTGTCGTAGTCGAGCATGTGGAGGCGGCCTTCGAGGTCGGAGAAGAGGACGGTCACGGCCTTGATACCGGGCGTGTCGGTGAGATACTTCAACCGCTCTTCCTGAATGACATCGGCGGGGACGCGGCTCTTGCGCTGGCCCTTGGCCATCAGGTTGAGGTCTTCAAGTTCTTCGTAGGGCAGTTCCAGATAATTGCGATATTCGCTCGACATGGCACTCCTTGATATGGCGGCAACCGCCGTGATGTGTGGGTAAGGCTTGGCCGCGAAAACGTGCAGTGAGGGGATTTGCGACTTCCTTTAAAAGTAGCAGAAACTTAAGGAGATTTTCTGTAAAGATGGCATGTAGTGGATGGAGAGGCCAAACGGCTTCCCGGATGCGCAGATGCATGGATTTGTGAGATCGACGTGTATCGACTACCCAGAGAGTGATTGTGGAGGAGTTCGTGATGGAGAGGCCGTCGAAGACGATGCGCGTGGCGTTGATACAGATGAGTTGTGAGGCTTCTACCGAGGCGAACCTGGCGAAGGCCGTGGAGCGGGTGCGCGAGGCGGCGGAGGGCGGAGCGAAGCTGGTGTGTCTGCCGGAGCTGTTTCGTGCGCAGTACTTCTGCCAGCGCGAAGACCATGCGTTGTTTGCAACGGCGGAGGCGATACCGGGGCCGTCGACGGAGGCTCTGAGTGCGGTGGTGCGCGAGCACAAGCTGGTGCTGGTAGCGAGTTTGTTTGAGCGTCGGGCACCGGGGCTGTACCACAATACAGCGGCCATTATGGACCACGCGAGCGATGCCAAGGACAACGTAGCGGCGATCTACCGGAAGATGCATATCCCGGACGATCCGCTGTACTATGAGAAGTTTTACTTTACGCCGGGAGACCTGGGGTTCATGGCGCAGAAGACTTCTGCGGGGCCGATTGGGACGCTGGTGTGTTGGGACCAGTGGTATCCGGAGGGGGCGCGCGTGACGGCGCTGAAGGGCGCGGAGACGCTGTTCTTCCCTACTGCGATTGGGTGGCATCCAAGCGAGAAAGAGGAGTTTGGTGAGCGGCAGTATGACGCGTGGCAGACGATCCAGCGGGCGCATGCGATTGCGAATGGCGTGTTCGTGTGCGCTGTGAATCGCGTGGGGCATGAGCATGGCGACGTGCTGCATGAAGGCGTGACGATGCGCGGGCCGGGCGATCATACGGCAGCGAGCGGGTTGGAGTTCTGGGGCGGAAGTTTTATCGCAGACCCGTTTGGGCGCGTGATTGCGAAGGCATCGCACGATAAGGAAGAAATTCTGTATGCGGACCTGGATGCGAATGAAGTTGAGGTGACGCGGCAGCACTGGCCCTTCCTGCGAGACCGCCGCATCGACGCGTATGGCGGGATTACGAGCAGGTTTTTGGATTGAATAGGATGACGCGAAATGTGGTTCGGCATTTTGATGATGGGTTGATCTCACGATAGAGGAGAGTCCGATGAAGCTGCTTGTCTCGTTTGCAGTAATTGGGTTGATGGGAGCGCCGCAGACTGCGGTGAAGGATGTCACGTTGCCGCCTGCGGATGCGCGTGTGAAGACGACCGCGGTGGGGCTGGGCGTGCAGGTGTATGCGTGTGTGCCGCAGCCTGGGGTAACGCCTGCGAAGTATGCATGGACGCTGCAGATGCCGGAGGCTACGCTGTTTGATCCGGCGACGCACCAGCCCGTGGGGACGCATGCTGCGGGACCGACGTGGACGTGGAAGGATGGCAGCGAGATTGCGGGCGAAGTGATACAGACGCAACCGGCGAAGGACCCGGCCAGCGTGCCGTGGCTGCTGCTGAAGACGCACTCGACGGGGCCTGAGGGTGTGTTGTCGGATGTGATGTTTGTGCGGCGGTCGGAGACGCAGGCGGGCGTGCCGACGACAGAGTGCGATGCGGTGCACCAAAACAATATTGCGCGCGTTCCCTACCAGGCGACATACACTTTCTATACGACGGGCAAGTGAGAGAGAGTGCGATGACGATGGAGCGTAAATTTCGGATGCCGGCGGAGTGGGCTGCGCATGCAGCGACGTGGATTGCATGGCCGCATAATCCGGAGGACTGGCCCAACAAATTTCAGCCGATTCCGTGGGTGTATTGCGAGATTGTGCGGCATCTCTCGCAGGTGGAGGATGTGCACATTCTGGTGAATGATGAGGCTGAGGAGCGGCGTGCGCGCAACATGCTGCGGCGGCAGGGATCAAATGTGGCGCGCCTGCACTTTCATTGCTGGCGCACGGACCGCGTGTGGCTGCGGGACTCGGGCCCGATCTTTGTGAAGCAGTGTAACGAGGCGGGCGTGGACTGCGACGGCGAGGTTGCGGTGACGAACTGGAAGTTCAATGCATGGGCGAAGTACGACAACTGGCGTAATGATGACCTGATCCCGAAGCAGGTGGCGAAGATGCACGGCATGCAGCTCTTTGAGCCGAGTGTGACGATGGCGGACGGCACGCAGCATCGCCTGGTGCTGGAGGGAGGATCGATCGACACCAATGGCGAAGGTGTGCTGCTGACGACCGAGGAATGCCTGCTGAGCGAGGTGCAGCAGCGAAATCCGGGAGTGACGCGTGAGCAGCTGGAGCTGGCGTTCGGTGAGTATCTGGGGATAGAAAAGGTGATCTGGCTGAATCGTGGATGCGCGGGCGATGACACGCATGGGCACGTAGACGATATCTCGCGGTTCGTCGGAGTCAATACGATTTTGACAGCGGTGGAGCATAACACTGCGGATGAGAACCATCTGCCACTGGCGGAGAACCTGGAGCGACTGCATGCGGCGCGGAATTTGAAGGGGCGACCGTTTACGGTGAAGACACTTCCGATGCCTGCGCCGGTGGTGTTTGAGGGACAGCGTCTGCCGGCGAGCTATGCGAATTTCTATATCGCGAACGACCTGGTGCTGGTGCCGACGTTCAATGATCCGAGCGACCGTGTTGCGCTGAACATTCTGGCGGAGTGTTTCCCTGATCGCAATGTGACGGGCATTCATTGCACGGATTTTATCTGGGGATTAGGTGCGCTGCACTGCATGACGCAGCAGGAGCCTGCGTGATGGAGGGGCTTGATGTGGGCGCAAAGAGATGGCCGCCGCCACCGGATTTGGAGTCGCTGAAAGAGTTGTTTGCGGCGGCAGACATTGAGGGGCTGATTGCGGACGAGAACTGCCCGATGGATGAGTACGACCCAGAGGCGAAGCATTTTTTTGAGGCAGTGGACGGATGGGCAACGGGTGAGCTTGTTGTGCCGAAGCTGTTGCCTATTCTTGAGGAGATGTGGGTGAAGCAGTTCTCGCTGAACGATGCGGAGATGGCGCAGCGGCAGACTGCGCTGGCTGGGCTGGCGGGGCAGATTGCGCGGTTTTTTGGGCCCAAGGCTGAGCCGCGGGTGCGATAAGGATTAGTAGAGTGGCGGAACTCTGCGCTGCGGCTCTGCGCAGGAGTGTAGCGAGGTTCGAGGATGATCAAGCAGGCTTTACCCTTCGTTCTAGCGATGGTCGGTGCGGCCCACGCAGGGGGTGCGCAAACTGTTAGCCAGAGTGGCACTCCTGCTACCCCAAGAGAAGCTCCTGCGTATGCGAAAGATGGAGGTCTGGTTGCTCCAGTGCAGTATCGCGAGTGGATCTATCTGACGTCGGGCATAGATATGTCCTACGCTGCGCAGGCGGCCGGCGCGCCGCCGGATCATTCGATGTTCGACAATGTGTTTGTTAATCCGGCGGCATATCGCAGCTTTGTGGAGACGGGAACATGGCCGGACAAGACGACGCTTCTGCTGGAGATTCGGGGCGCGGAGAATCCGGTTTCGATCAACAAGCGCGGCCATACGCAGAGTGAAGCGATCATGGGCATGGAGATCCACGTGAAAGACCACGGAATCTGGAGCTTCTATGATTTGAGCGGCGCGGACAAGGTGGCCAAACGAATTGCGCGGCCAGCCAGCTGCTACACGTGCCATGAGGCTCATGCGGCGGTGGATACAACGTTCGTGCAGTTTTATCCGACGCTGTTGCCGCTGGCGATGGAGAAAAAGACGCTGTCGCGGGCGTATCTGAAGGAGATGCATGGGGCTGCTCCGGTCGCGCCACAAGCTACGAAGTAGTACAACGGTAGTCAATGGCAACTTTTCAGGATGATGTCGCGCTGATGCGGCTGGCGATGGATGAGGCACGTGCGGCAGAGGCTGCGGGTGAGGTTCCGGTGGGCGCGGTGATCGTGTCGACGTCAGGCGAGGTACTTGCGCGGGGTGGAAACCGCGTGCTTAGGAGCAACGACCCGACTGCGCATGCGGAGGTGGTGACGCTGCGAGCGGCCGGAGTGGCGCTGAGAAATTACAGGCTGATCGGATGCACGCTGTACAGCACGCTGGAGCCTTGTGCGATGTGCGCGGGAGCGATCCTGCATGCGCGGATTGCGAGGCTGGTGTATGCCACGGCGGACCCGAAGGCTGGGGCGTGCGGATCGGTGCTCTCGGTGATGAATCATCCGGCGCTGAATCACCGCGTGGATGTCGTCGAAGGCGTGCTGCGCGAGGAGTGCGCAGCGATGCTGACGACGTTTTTTCGCGCGCGCCGCAGGGGTAGTACACCGCCGTTCGCGGAAGCGGCATCAGAAATAGAGGTGTAGACGGAGCGATTGTCTCGATGTTGACGATCAAGAGAGCAGTGAAGGCTTCGAGGCAGAGCACTGCGAATAGAACAGCAAGAACATCCGCGTAAGCGAAGGGAGCATCATGGCAGGTCGTTTGGAAGGTAAGGTCGCAGTGATCACTGGATCGGGTTCGGGCATTGGGCAGGCGATTGCGGAACGGTTGGCGCAAGAGGGTGCTGATTGCGTGATCGACTACATTGTTGAGCCGGAAGAGGCGCAAGGAACGGTTTCGAAGATTACGGCTGCGGGAGGGAAGGCGGTGATGGTGCAGGCGGACGTGACGGTGATGGCAGACTGCACGAAGCTCATCGAGGCCGCGTGGAGCCAGCTTGGATCGTGCGACATCCTGGTGAATAACGCGGGGATTGAGAAGCATGCGGACTTCGTGGATGTGACGGAGGCAGACTACGATGCCGTGATGAATGTGAACCTGAAGGGAGCGTTCTTCCTGACGCAGGCGTTTGTGCGCAAGCTGAGAGACGCGAAGAAGCCGGGGCGCGTCATTAATATTTCGTCCGTGCATGAAGACATGGTGTTTCCGCACTTTTCGACGTACTGCGCGAGCAAGGGAGCGATGCGGATGCTGATGCGCGACCTGGCTGTGGAGCTTGGTCCGATGGGAATTACGGTGAATAACATTGCGCCGGGAGCGATCAATACGCCGATCAACAAGAATCTGCTGGCGGATAAGCCAAAACTGGATGCGCTGTTGGCGACGATTCCGCTGGGGCGGCTTGGCAAGCCTGAAGAGGTCGCTGGTGTGGCTGCATTTCTGGCGTCGGAAGACGGCGCGTATGTGACCGGAAGCACGTATTTTCTGGATGGCGGACTGATTCGGAATTATCACGAGCAGTAGGAATTTCAGACGCAGGAGCCCAGCCGACGAATCTGGCTGGGCTCTTTCGTGTGCGTCAGTTCCCTGCTTGGGTTGATCGCAAGCGGAGCGCCGACGCTATGCGAGCTGTAGTCTGGAGGCGGAGCGCAGTGCGATGGTGTGATCGAGGATTTGCGCGGCGATATGTTCTTTGGTGGATTCGGCGAGGTGTATCGCAGTGTGCTCGGTGAGAAAGATGGCGGCGTTGTGCGATGCGTCGAAGCCGAGGTGAGGCTGGCTGATGTCGTTGAGAACGACGACGTCGGCACCCTTGCGTTGCAGTTTTTCGCGGGCGCGGTCGATGTCGAGGCCCATCTCTGCGGCGAAGGCGATGACGAGCGTTCCGGGTCGGCGGTGGTCGACGACGCTGCGTACGATGTCCTCCGTAGGCTCGAGGTGGAGTGTGAGGGCGGCGTCGCGATGCAGCTTGCTGGGCGCAATGTTGTGCACGCGGAAATCGGCTACAGCGGCGGCTTTAATCACGATGGTGGCTTGCGGCAGGTAGTCGAGAACGGCGGAGTGCATCTCGAGTGCGGTATTGACGCTGATGCGTTCGCAGTGCGGCGGCGTGGGGAGATTTGCCGCGGCGGTGATGAGAATGACGCGGGCTCCGCGACGCTGTGCGGCAGCGGCTAGAGCGTGGCCCATCTTTCCGCTGGAGCGGTTGCCGAGGAAGCGGACCGGGTCGATAGGCTCGCGCGTACCGCCAGCGGTGATGAGGATGGTCTCGTCGGCGAGATCGCGCCTGGGATGCAGCGCGTCCAGAGTGGTGCGGACGATGATGTCGATTTCGGCGAGACGTCCATCGCCGGACATGCCGCAGGCGAGGTAGCCGCTGTCTGGATCGACGATGGTGTGGCCGCGCTGGCGAAGTGTGTCGAGATTCGTCTGAGTAGCGGCGTGGTGCAGCATGTTGACGTTCATTGCTGGAGCCAGGACGACGGGGGCTTTCGTGGCGAGGCAGGTAGCGGAGAGGAAGTCGTCGGCGAGACCGTGAGCGAGCTTTGCGATGGTGTTGGCGGTGGCGGGCGCGATGAGGAGAGCGTCGGCCCATTGGGCCTGGGCGATGTGCTCGATGATGGCAGCCTCGGTGGGTGACTCCCAGAGGTCGGTGAAGACCTTGTGGCCGGTGAGCGAAGCGAAGGTGAGAGGCTGGATGAACTGCTGTGCGGAGCGCGTCATGATGGTGCGGACGGTGGCTCCATTGCGCTGGAGTTCGCGCGAAATGTCTACGGCTTTGTAGGCGGCGATGCCGCCGCAGACGCCGATCAGGATGTTGCGGGATTCAGGCATGGGCGGCCTCGATCGGAGTTGCTGCGGATGAAGGCTCGATGAGCAGGTTGTCGATGAGGCGCGTGGAGCCTACCCACGCGGCGACGGCGAGCAGTGCGCCGTGCGTTGTGTCAGCGACAGGGAGGAGCGTAGCGGGATCGACGATGGCCGCGTAGTCGATGCGGATGGATGGCTCTGCAGCGAAGATGTCGAGCATGGCGATGCGCAGGGCTTCAGCGCACGTTTCGCCGGAGCGGAGGAGCTTGTCGGCGGCATGGAGAGAATGGTGGAGGATGAGGGCGCGGCGGCGTTGGTCCGGTGAGAGATAGCGGTTGCGGGAGCTCATGGCGAGGCCGTCGGGCTCGCGAACGATGGGGCAGGCGATGAGTTGGATGGGGAGATTGAGGTCGCGAACCATGGCGCGAAGGACGGCGACTTGTGCTGCGTCCTTCTGACCAAAGTAGGCGCGGTCCGGGGCGACGATGTTGAAGAGCTTGGCGACGATGGTGGCGACGCCGCGGAAATGGCCTGGACGCGAGGCTCCGTCGAGGCGATTGCTGAGATCGGCCACCTCGACGAAGGTGGCTGCACCGGCGGGGTACATCTCGGCTGCGATGGGAGCGAAGAGCAGCGAGACGCCAGCGGCTTCCAGCTTGGCGCAGTCATTGTCGAAAGTGCGCGGGTAGGTTTCGTAGTCTTCGCCAGCGGCGAACTGCGTGGGGTTGACGAAGATGGATGCGGCTACAGCGTCGCAGTCGGCGAGCGCGCGCTGGACGAGCGAGAGGTGGCCGGCGTGCAACGCACCCATGGTGGGAACCAAGCCGAGCGAGCGGGTTTTTTTGAAGGCGATGGATGCATGCTGCATCTCGCGTACGGTGGTGATGACTTGCATGGCTCAGGCTTTCACGGTGAGGTGAGGAGAGGCCGGATGCTGCGAGCCGCGGAGTTCGCGTGGGAGGTGATAGCTTTCGGCATCGCTGGGGAAGGTGCGAGCGGTGATGTCGTCGCGGTATTGCTCGAGCGCGCTGGCGAAGAAGGTGCTGGCGTCAGCGTAGCGGCGCGTGAACTTGGCGGGAGGCGCGAAGGTGAGGTTGAAGAGATCGTGGAAGACGAGGATCTGGCCGTCGCAGTCGGGGCCTGCGCCGATGCCGATGGTGGGGATGGTTACCCGTATGGTGATTTCGGCGGCGACCTCGCGGGGGATGCCTTCAAGCACGATGGCGATGGCGCCGGCGGCTTCAAGCGCGAGGGCATCAGCGTAGAGGGTCTCGATGGCGTCTGTTGTGCGCCCTTGCACACGGTAGCCGGACATGCGGTGCACGGACTGCGGCGTGAGTCCGATGTGCGCAACGACGGGAATTTCGGCTTCGGTGATGCTCTGGATGAGAGTTGCGCGGCGCTGTCCGCCCTCGATCTTTACTGCCTGCGCAGCGGCTTCTTTGAGGAAGCGAGTGGCGTTACGGATCGCATCTGAGGTGGACGCGTGGTAGGAGCCGAAGGGCATATCGGCGACGAGGAAGGCGCGTTGCACGCCGCGAGCGACGGCGCGGGTGTGGTGGAGCATCTCGTCCATGGTAACGGGCAGGGTGGTGTCGTAGCCGAGGACGGCGTTGCCGACGGAGTCGCCTACCAGGATAAGATCGATGCCGGCCTGATCGACGAGGCGCGCGGTGGGATAGTCGTAGGCTGTAAGGGCAGAGATGGGCTGCGACGAGCGCTTCATATCAAGAAGCGTTTGTGCCGTGACACGGCTGACGGGCGAAGTACTGCCGCTGTCCGAAGGTTGCGTGAGGCTCATGGTGATCTCCAGTGCCGCTCCGCAGGATCGCGGATGAGGCCCACGAAAAGTATAACGCCGCGGGGTATCACGTTGCGTTGTCAGGTCGTCGCCAGGCTCTGGCGAGCTGTTATTCGGCGTTGGCTTCGGGGAGGATGATCATGAAGGTGGTGCCGCGATAAGGCGATTGCTGAGTCGATCGGACGCGAAGGGTCCCGCCCTGCTTTTCGATGATCTCTTTGCTTACCCAGAGACCAAGGCCGGTCCCTGTGGCGGTTTTGGTGCTGAAGAAAGGCTCGAAGATGCGCTTGAGTGTCTCTTCACTCATGCCTGTGCCGTTGTCTGCAACGGTGATGATGAGAGACCGGTGCCCGGGACGAAGAGTGGTTGAGATGCGCTGGCGAAGCGCGATGCATCCGCCGGGATCGAGCGCGTCGAGCGCATTGCCGACGAGGTTGGCGACGACCTGACGCAGCTCCCCGGCGAAGACACGAACGGGTTCTACGTCGAAGAAGCGCTGCGCGAAGCTGACTTGAGAGATGCGGAACCTGCGTTCGTAGAGCGTCCAGAGAGAGCTGAGCAGGGTTTGAATATTCTCCATCGTCGGCTTGGAGCCCTGACGGTAGAAGCGCAGGTTTTGGGTGGCGATGTGAGAGACGCGCGAGAGTTCCGTCTGCGCGAGCTCGAGATAGCTGCGTATCTCAAGGGGGAGCGATTCGTCACATTCGATGAGGTAGAGAAGGTTGGTAACGGATTCGAGCGGGTTGTTGATCTCGTGCGAGATCGATGCGGCAAGGCGTCCGGCGGTGGCGAGCTTTTCGCTGCGGCGGAGAGCCTCTTCCGCCTGTAGGCGCTCGGTGATATCGCGCGTAGTTCCGGCGATGGATTCGACCTCACCGGCATCATCCAGTACAGGGACAAAGATGTACTCGTACATTCTGCGGCCGCTGGTTCCGATGAATGGAACTTCGCCGCGGATGGGAGTTTTGGTGGCGATGACCTGATCGATCTCACGGTCATGCATGGCGGCATGCCAATCGGGATAGCCAAGTTCAAGGCAGTTCTTGCCGAGTGAATCAGCGGAGGTGCGGCCCCACATGGTGAGCAGCGCTTCGTTAGCATAGATGAAGCGGTGATCGAGATCGAAGACGTAGACCAGATCGGGAGTATTAGAGAGCGCGGCCTTATACGCGCGTTCGATGCGTTCCTTCTCGACGGGACCCTGCTTGCGATCCGTGATATCGGTGTAGTAGACAGCCAGACCCACATCACTGGGATACGCGTGGATATCAAACCAATGGTCAAAGCCATCCCCCACGTAATGGTGCTGGAATGATGCGGGGCGCCCGGTTTGCATGGCGGATCGATAGAAGCGCTCGAGGTCTGTTCCTACCGAAGACGGCCAGAGCTCCCAGTGTGTTCTGCCAATCATCTCGGCAGCCGGGCGACCGACGCTGCGCTCAGTGGCCGAGTTGACGTAGGCAACGCGAAACTCGGGATCGAGGAGCACGAAGGCATCGCTCATACTCTCCAGCGCCTGCTCAACACCGATCTTTGGGATTGCGTTTGCGACGGAGTTCTTCACGGTACATCCTGCATGATGGGTGAATCGCTAGCTGGAAGAAGGCGAAACCTATTCTCTGTGATGTGGTATATCATACGACGCCCAAATAGGTCACAATAGTGGTATGGAGCTTTTAGTTTATTCAGCGAATTGGTGTCGCGATTGCCGCGAGGCAAAAAGATTTTTGAACGAGCATTCAATTGCGTTCACAGAAGTTAACATCGAAACGACTCCCGGTGCGGCCGATCTAGTCGTTGCGCATACGGGTAAACGCGCGATTCCGCAGTTTGTGCTGGATGGCAAATGGATACAGCCTTATAAGCCGGGCCTCGGATTCCTGCACAAGGAGATGGCGGAGCTATTTGGGGTGGACGCGGATTAAGCAGCCGGGTGGATATCGTCGGCGGGCGGAAGATCCTCGACAGAGGTTGAGGTTGTGGTTGGACCGGTTTCCACCGGTGGCTGGGTATGACCGAAGGGCCAGCGGAGACGAAGGACGCGCTCGCGATCCATCTCGCGATGGGCCTCCTGACTGCGTCCCATCAGTAGATCGCTGATGGTCATGATGCCAAGCAGTTTGCCGTCGGCGCTGACAACGGGATATGAGGTCAGTTTGGACTCCGCCATGGACATGGCGCAGTTGCGCAGCGTGCTGAAGGGCGAGATGGTCCGGGGGTCTCGCTTTGCATCGTCAGCGAGCAAACAGGTGAGATCTTCCTTACGTGCGGCATTGATCATCTGGGCACGCGTAAGCGTCCCGGTGAGCCGTCCATCGGCGTCAACCAGAGGAAAGATGCGTTGCCAGTGAGACCAGGCCTCGCTGCCGCGTTCCTCCATCTTGCGCAGCCAGTCGGCTGCATCTTTGCGGGTTGCGTTCTCGGGCAGAGCGAAGACGCTGGTGTGCATCGCCTGCGAGACGAGAATGGTCTCGAGCGGATCGACGCCGAACTCGCGGCTGAGGTGAAGTCCGCGGCGGCTGAGGTTTTCTGTGAGCATCGACCGAGGCATGACGAGAACACTGACGGCATACGCAGCGACACAGGAGAGCAGCACGGGAAGCATGAGACCACCGTTATGCGTGAGCTCGAGCGCAAGCATGGCAGACGTGAGTGGAGCGCCAATGGCGGCGGAGAGGACTGAGGTCATGCCGACCAGCACCCACGCTCCTCGACTCATGATAGGCATGAGGTGGCCCAGGGCTGCGCCGAGCGCGCCGCCAATCATCAGCAACGGGGCGAGGATTCCGCCCGCGGTGTTGGAGCCAAGCGAGAAGACCCACATGAGGCTCTTGACGATGAGGATACCGAGCAGGAGTTTCCACGCAGCATCGCCCGAGATCATCTGCTGGATGACGGTGTAGCCGACACCAAGACCTTTGGGGAAGATGAGGCCCCCGAGGCCCACGCCGAGACCGCCAATCGCCGGCCACCACATCCAGTGAATGGGCAGGCGCTCGAATTGGGTCTCAAAGAAGTGGACCGCCTTGCTAAGGCCGGCAGCGACGAAGGCAGCAACGAGGCCGAGCACAAGCGCTCCGAGCATCGCGGAGTGGTACACCGGTTCGGCTGTGGGAATCATCTCCAGAAGACTCTGTGGTCCGAGTAGCAGGCGGCGCACGGCGCCCGCTGTGACGCAGGCGATGGCAACGGGGACGAGGGAACGAGGCTTCCACTCAAAGAGCAGAATCTCAACGGCCAGCAGCGTCGCCGACATGGGACAGTTGAAGGTTGCGGCCATGCCCGCCGAAGCACCCGCGACCATCAGGACGGTTCGTTCCGAGCCAGTCATCGGTAACAACTGCGCCACAACGCTACCGATGGCTCCGCCGGTAATGATGACCGGACCCTCTGCGCCGAACGGGCCGCCCGAGCCTATAGAGATCGCTGTTGCGATTGGTTTGAGGATCGCAACGCGCGGCTGTACTTTTCCGTCGTTGAAGACGATGGTTTCTACGGCCTCCGGCATACCGTGGCCGCGAACCCGAGGGCACATGTAGCGTGCGATCAAGCCGACGAGAAGGCCACCAATCACGGGCATAAGGATGAGCCACCAATGGCGGCCTGCGAGCCAGGGATCTCGATCGAGAAAGCTCCACTGGTGGAAGTAGAAGAGGTTTGTGAACAGTGCTATGAGCTCGAGGAGCGTCCATGCGGCGACGGCGGCAAGAGCCCCAAGGATGGAGGCTAAAGCACTGGTGTACAGGATTCTGCTATCTGCTGAATAGTCCCGTAGTGCTTCGGCTGAACCTGCGATTCTCAACGCTACTGCTCCTGTCTAATGGATCTACTCGTGGATCTACTCGGCTGAACCTTGAAGTTGGCGAAGCGCCGAAATCAGCGGCTCGCAACGCGGCACCAGTTCGCTCATGTGTTCCTGCACCAGTTGCTCGAGAAGCTTTTGGCCTGCGGACGTGATGTGAACGAGAGACCGACGCAGGTCCGTTGGATCGCTCTCGCGGTAGACAAGACCTGCTCGCTCTGCGCGGTCGACCAACTCTACCGTGCTGTTATGCCGGAGGATCATCCGCTCTGCAAGGTACGTGATGGAGGGCTGCTGCCCCTCGGGAATGGCAGCGATGACCTGGATCAGCTGATACTGCTGCGCGGGGATACCGCACCGCTCCGATGCCATCTCACTGAAACTGAGGAACTTCCGCATCTGAAATCGAAACTCGGCAAGACTTCTCAGGAGCGACTCATCCATTTCTTTTTCCTCCGGCGGCGGGTTAGCTTTTAACATCGTATCGCAAAACGACAGTTTTGCAACGGCTAAGTGACACAAACTAGTTACACTAACGAGTACGATGAAACATCCACCGCAAAAACTGTAAACGATGAAATTTGCACTTCGGAGAATCTATGATCGCCCGCTACACACGGCCAGCGATGGCCGCCATCTGGTCTGAGCAACGCAAGTACGAAAACTGGCTGCGCGTTGAAATCGCTGCGACGACGGCGCTGGCGCGTGCGGGCGTGGTTCCCGCCTCTGCTGTCGATGCATTGCAACAACGTGCCTCCTTTACGATCGAGCGCATTCACGAGATCGAAGCGGAGACCCGCCATGACGTGCTGGCGTTCACAACAGCGGTAGCCGAGTCGGTTGGACCGGATGCACGCTGGCTGCACTACGGGCTTACGTCCACGGACGTCGTAGACACGGCGCAGGGATTAGCATTTGTACAGGCTTCCACTTTGATTCGTGATGGAATTGTCAGGCTTCGCGAGGTTTTACGCAAGCGCGCTTTGGAATTCCAACATACGCCGACGATTGGGCGCACGCACGGCGTACACGCAGAGCCGACCACCTTTGGCATGAAGCTGCTGCTCTGGTATGCCGAGATGGGGCGCAACATGACGCGTTTTGATGCAGCAGCAGAAGACTTGCGTGTGGGAAAAATCTCAGGCGCGGTTGGCGCGTTCGGCAAACTGAAGCCAGCGCATGAAGCTGCGATTCTGGAGGAACTGGGGCTGAAGCCGGCGTTAATTTCGACGCAGGTACTGCAACGCGATCGGCACGCGGCATATATCACGACGCTGGCGGTGCTGTGCTCAACGCTGGACAAGATCGCACTGGAGATTCGGCATCTACAACGCACAGAGGTGCGCGAGGCAGAGGAGTTTTTCTCCGCAGGACAAAAGGGTTCGAGCGCGATGCCGCACAAGCGCAACCCGATTACGTGCGAGAACATCTGCGGGTTGGCGCGGGTGGTGCGCGGTAATGCGGTGGTGGCGCTGGAGGACGTGGCGCTGTGGCATGAGCGGGACATCTCGCACTCGTCGGCGGAGCGCGTCATTCTGCCGGACACGACGATCCTTGCAGACTATCTGCTGGACAAGACTGCGACGCTGATGGAGCGGTTGCTGGTGTACCCGCAGCGGATGCTGAAGAACCTGGAGTCGACCAATGGTCTGGTGTTCAGCGGGCAGCTGCTGATTGATCTCGCAGCGGCGGGAATGAGTCGCGAAGATGCGTACCGGCTTGTGCAGGGACATGCGATGAACGCGTGGACGAACGACCTGAACTACCGATCGCTGATTGAGTCTGACGCGGAGATCAGGGCTTGGCTGTCACCGGAGAAGATTGCTGAGGCATTCGATGTGCGGCGGCAATTGACGAACATCGATGAGGTGTTTGAGCGCGTGCTGGCGGCAGGCTGACCGGCGTATGGATGAACTGTTCCCTATCGTCGATGCGGCACTGGCGTCGGCGGCGCAGCGGTCAGGCGAGTGGTTGGCCTGCAGGCCGGGCTGTAATCAGTGCTGCGTGGGTGTGTTTGCCATCTCGCAGTGGGATGCAGCGCGATTGCGCGCGGGTTTGGCGGCGGCTGATAAGGGTGTCGCAGCACGGATCAGCGAGCGAGCCGCCGCGGCGCTGGACAGGATGCGCACCGACTTCCCGGGTGATTTTGCGACGGGGTTGTTGTTTACGGCACCAGAACATGAAGACGTTTTCGAAGAGTTTGCGAACGAAGAGCCGTGCCCGGTGCTTGATCCAGCGACTGGGACCTGCGATCTTTATGCATCGAGACCCGTGCAGTGCCGGACATTTGGGCCGCCGGTGCGTGACGAAGATGAGAACCTGACTGTCTGCGAGCTTTGCTTTGTGGATGCGCCCGCGGAAGAAGTGGAGCGCTGCGAGATGGACCAGAGTTGGCGTGCGGCAGAAGAGGCACTGGTCGCCGAAGCTGAGACTCGCTCCGGTCTCCATGGGCCGACGATCGTAGCGTTTGCCGTGCGCTGATCGCATCCATTGCGTTGCAAAATTCTACACATACTTTCACGGCGTGTGCGTCGTTTGCAGGTCGCAGTGCGAGCCGTGTATGTTTTCCGCGATAATAGGGACGATGCCTTCCGAGCAACCGCATTACGATGCTACAACTTTCTCCGATGAGAGCGCCGCTAGCCGCGGAATGAACCTTGTGGTGGCCGTGACGGGCGCGAGCGGATCGATATTCGCCGTCGAGATGCTGCGCGCGGCGGAGAACGATGGACGCGTGCGGCGCGTGCATCTGGTGGTGTCTCCAAGCGCGATGCGGGTATTTGCGGAGGAGACCGGGATCGGCGCGCGTAACTCTCTGGTGGAGAAGCTGGTGGGTAGGGCTTCGAGCAAGATCGAGCTGCTGGCGCATGAGGACATTGGGGCGGCCATCGCCTCGGGATCGTGCGCAGTGGATGCGATGGTGGTGTTGCCATGCTCCATGGGAACACTGGCGGGGATTGCCCACGGGATCGCTGGCAACCTGATCGAGCGCGCTGCGGATGTGTGCCTGAAGGAGCGGCGACGGCTTGTTCTATGCGTGCGCGAGACGCCGCTGAACCTGATCCAGATACGCAATATGGCGGCCGTGACGGAGGCTGGAGCGACCGTATTTCCGGTGATTCCGACCTTCTACAACCATCCGCAGACGGTGGAAGACATTGCGCAGAACTACGTGCATCGCGTGCTGCAGCACATTGGGTTGCCGCAGGCTGGAGCCTTCGCGTGGGGTGAAGAGGCTTCGGGCAGGTAGCTACTGCGCGGCGCTGAAGCGGGCGTTGAGGGCCTGCTGTGCGAGCAACGCCGGAGAGGGTGCAACGGAGGCAGAGGCCGCTTCGCCTACCAGTGAACTAGGGAAGATCTGCGTGATGCGAACGTCGATGTAGCTGCCAATCGCTGGCGTGGTTTCACAGGTAAAGTTGACGGTCTTGTTCTGCGTAGAGCGGCCGGTGATCTGGCCGCGAGAGTTGGCACCGTGCTCGACCATGATGGGCATCGTGTGGCCGAGGTGCCGCGCGTAGTTGGTGCGCTGAATCTCGCGCTGGCGGGCGTTGAGGATCGCGAGGCGCTCGATCTTGATCTCTTCAGGAATCGAGTCGTGCATGTGGATGGCCGGAGTGTTGGGGCGCGGTGAGTACTTGAAGCCGTAGATGGCGTCGTACCCGACGTGGTCGAGCAGCGTGATGGTGTCCTCGAAGTCGCGGTCGGTCTCGCCGGGAAAGCCGACGATTATGTCCGAGGTAAGCGAGATATCGCGCTTGGCAGCCTTTGTCCAGGCGATCCGTTCAAGGTACCATTCGCGGGTGTACTCGCGCTGCATGGCGCGGAGAACATCGGTAGAACCGGATTGCACAGGCAGATGAACGTGGTCGCACAGCGTGGGCACAGCATCGATGACGTCGACGATGTCGCGGGTAAAGTCGCGCGGGTGCGAGGTGGTGAAGCGGACGCGCTGAATTCCCTGCACCTCTCCGACGGCGGCCAGAAGTTCGGCGAAGGTGCGCTTACCGCTGGGATCAGCATAGCTGTTGACGTTTTGGCCGAGCAGTTGAATCTCGGTAAAACCGGAGTGGGAGATGCGCTGCGCTTCGGCGAGGACGGAGGCCGAGGTGCGGCTGCGCTCCTTGCCACGCGTGTAAGGAACAACGCAGTAGGAGCAGAATTTATCGCAGCCTTCGATGATTGTGATGTAGCCGCGGTGCGGGTTGGTGCGGGCGGTGAACTCGGTGTCGAAGGTCTCGTCCGTCTGGCGGTCATCGAGGCCGGTAATGCGGGTTTCGCCAGCCTCAAGGCGGGCAAGCATGTCAGGCAGATTGCGGTAAGAAGACGATCCAGCGACGAGCGAGACGTAAGGTGCGCGCTCGAAGATCTTGTTGCCCTCCTGCTGCGCGACGCAGCCGAGCACGGCAAACTTTTTGCCCTCGCCCTGCATCTTTTTGTACTCGTTGAGGCGGTGGAAGACCTTTTGCTCGGCCTTATCGCGGATCGAGCAGGTGTTGTAGAGGATGAGGCCGGCGTCGGCTTCGTCAGGAACCTGGCTGTAGCCTTCGCGCAGGAGCGTGCCGACGACCTTCTCGGAGTCGTGCGCGTTCATCTGACAACCAAAGGTTTCGATGTAGAAAGTTTTCATACCAGCTACCAGTATAGAGGGTTGCCATTCAGACCGGTGCTGCTAACGATTTCCCTCGTGCGCGTTCGGTGCTGAGCGTGCCTTCTGTGGTGGGGTCGACTCCGACGGCTTGAGCGCCTCCGTGAGCACATGGCCGACGCAGGCCGAGGGTTGGTTCACCTTGAGCATCGCCGCGAAGGTGGCGGCGATATCGACCGGCGCCGTGCGCTCAAGATACGTCCCGGGCACGAACGGCGCACCGTAAAACGCTAATGGAACATGGCGATCGTAGGAGTAGGGACTGAAGTGGGTCGTGCCGGAGGTGCCGTGCCCGGACATCTGGTACATGCCAGGAGAGACCATCACCCACCAGCCGCCGTTGGTGGTATAGCTGTTCAGGATGAGCTGCCCTTCCTGCGTGTTTGGAACATTGCCTGCCGCAAGCTGCACCTTGGTATATACGCGGCGGATCGTAGCGGGACGAAGAGTGCGGCTGTTGGGTTCGGCCTTCAGCATCGCGGCCTGAGTGGCGTCCAGCGCTCCCGGGACCAGCGACGCTACGCGGGCTTCTGCGTCGGCTTCACTGATGGAGAGCCGCTGAAACGGCCTGGCGTCGAGCTGAATGTAAGGGAGTTCACCGCCCAGGACGAACCGCTCCGGCTGTTTCGGTGAGAGCAGCGCATTGAGTTCGCGATTCAATTCGGCGTTCATGGCATCGCCGGAGAAAGCCGCTGCGGGCATGCCTTCGGCAGCCGCGACAGATGGCGACGGGGCTACACCGTGGTCGCCCGTGAGCGAGACCCATACATTGGCGAGCCCACCATCGACGTGCGTCTGCAGGAAGTTGAAAAAGTCGTTCAGATCGACGTCAACGGCATCGATCATCTGGCGCTGTCGGGGTGAGTCGGGGCCAACCTCATGGCCCAGAATGTCGGTGGAGGAGATGCTGATCGTGAGCACGTCGGTCACATCATCCTTGCCCAGGCCCTCGCTGGCGATGAGTGCCTTCGCGAAGTCGAGCTCGTAACTCACAGCGGCAGGCGCAGCGCCCACCTTTTCATAGAAGTCACCGGCGGAGACGCCTGCTTCCTTACGCGCCTGCTCGGGACGGCCGCCGTTGTTGAACTGGTTGACCCAGGCGGGGAGTGCCTTCATGTAGTAGGTCGAGGTTTCGAAGTGGCCCGTGGCGTGGTCGATCCAGTAAGCACCTCGCGACGCGTGGCCGGAGGTGAGGATGGCGGCGCGGTCCTTGAGCGACACACCGAAGAGCTTGGCCTTGCCGCCCGTGCCGAGAACGACCTCGTCGCCGAGCGTGGAGGCGAGTTCGTTGCGCGGCGATGCACCCGAAGACGGATCACCCGAGGCCCCGACCAGCGGATAGTCGGAGTCGTCCACCGAGGAGAACTCATGGGTGGTCGAGCGGCTGAGGTCCCACCAGTCGTTGACCGCGATATTGTGGCCGTTGCTGTAGGCTCCGGTGCCGATCGTCGAGTGGCCCGGCGCAGTCATGGTGTTCGCGTAGGCGTAGTAACACTCGGGAAAATAAGCACCCTGCTTCAGGAAGAGGTTGAATCCATTGGGCGTCTTGAAATCCGCACGGTAGCGGTCGAGGTAGTCGCCGCGAAACTGGTCGAGGACGAGGA
This sequence comes from Acidobacteriota bacterium, assembly GCA_019351975.1. Lineage (GTDB taxonomy): Bacteria > Acidobacteriota > Terriglobia > Terriglobales > Acidobacteriaceae > Granulicella. The sequence continues at coordinate 56,123 of JABBOG010000008.1, read as the reverse complement.
TGACGACGAGCTTGGGGTTGGCGTCGTATGCGCTGGCAGAAGCGACCGGAGTCAAAGACGGTGTAGCGAAAGCTACCGTAAGGGCGAGCGAGAGGAAGCGCCTGTTCATCGCAAAAGTATAGCTGCGCTGGATGAAGGGCGCATGTTATGCAGCGCGCTCCACGCTAAAATAGTCTTGTATGCACGATTTAGCGTTTCTGCGGGCCAATCTCCCGCTGGTTGAAGAAAAACTTCGTCTGCGTGGCGTAGACCCGTCGCTCATCGCGGGATTTGCTGCGCTCGACACAGAGCGACGCACGGCGATCACCGAGGCGGAGACGCTGAAGGCCCAGCGCAATGCGCTCTCGGCAGAGTTCGGGCGACTGAAACGCGAGGGCGGCGACGTCGCGGCGGTCGGAGCGCAGACCTCGGCGCTGAAGGAGCGCACCGAGCAACTGGAGATGTTGGCTGCCTCCACCGATTTGAAGCTCCGCGCACTTCTGGAATCCCTCCCAAACCTGCCGCACGACAGCGTCCCTGCGGGCACCTCCGAGCACGACAATGTCTGCGAGAAGACATGGGGCGAGCCGACGGCGTTCGACTTCCCTGCCAAGCCTCACTGGGAGATTGGCGAGCAGCTTGGCATTCTGGACTTCGAGCGCGCAGCGAAGATCTCCGGCGCGCGGTTTGTGCTGCAGTTTGGCTCTGGCGCGCGGCTGGAGCGCGCGCTGGCCAACTTCATGCTGGACCTGCATACACGCGAGCATGGGTACGCCGAAGTGCTGCCACCAAGTCTTGTGAACTCGCGCTCGCTGTACGGAACTGGCCAGCTACCAAAGTTTGCGGAGGACTTGTTTCACTGCGACGACAAGGGTGAGTACATCGCCGGACAGTTGCAGGAGAGCGACCACTGGCTGATCCCCACTGCAGAGGTTCCGCTGACGAATATCTTTCGCGATGAGACCATCGATCTCAACGGCGGCCCTATCTCGTTCACCGCGCACACCTCCTGCTTTCGCTCCGAAGCCGGATCGCACGGCAAGGACACGCGCGGGATGATCCGCCAGCACCAGTTTCAAAAGGTGGAGTTGGTGAAGTTCTGCCGCCCGGAAGATTCCTGCGCGCAGCACGAGTTGCTGACCAGCCACGCCGAGGCTGTTCTGGAGCGGCTGGAGCTTCCCTACCGCCGCATGTTGTTGTGCACAGGCGACATGGGCTTCAGCGCGGCCAAGACCTACGACCTTGAGGTATGGGTTCCCGGCCAGCAGACGTATCGGGAGATCTCTTCGTGCTCGAACTTTGAGAGTTTTCAGGCGCGGCGCGCGAATATCCGCTACAAACCCGATGGCGCAAAGAAGACTGAGTTTGTGCATACCCTGAACGGCAGCGGTCTGGCCGTGGGACGCACGTACCTCGCGATCCTTGAAAACTATCAGCAGGCTGACGGATCGGTGCGGATTCCAGTAGCATTGCAGCCGTATATGAACGGAGAGACGGTGATTACGAAGCAATCCTTGGGGCGTGCGCTGTGAAGCTCCTGCGGAACTATATCTTCTGGACGTATGAGCGCGGCAGCTTCCACTATGACGTCATGGTCACGCTGATTCTGCTCTTTCTGTTCGTGGCTCCGCGGTTCATCGACTTTAACGATAAACCTCTGTTGATTACGCCGCTTCGGCACAGCGAGGTTCTGGTGAAGGAGCAGAAGGGCGTTGGTGACGAGCCTACCTTCGTCTACGAGATCCGCGTGGATGATCTGCACGGAGCCAGGACCGACAGTGAGATGCGCGCGGCGATCATGAATGTGGTGGAGCCCATCGCCGGCGACGCAACGCTGGAGAAATACTCTCCGGTCGTAGATGGAAAGGGCCACATCGTGGCGTACGACGCCACGATAGAGCATTGAGAGGACGCCGAGGTGACGTTTGGCGCTCGGCATCATCTAAGAAACCGTATCTAGGAGTTGCATTTCATGAACCGTTGCCATAGAACCCTCATAGCGATGTTGATAGCAGCCGCACCTGCCGCTGCGTTTGGACAAGTCCCATCGCCACAGCTGAATGGTGTACTCAAGCAGATGGATGTGGCCAGCAAGAACTTTCATAATGCCACCGCGGACTTCCACTGCGACTACTACGAGCGAGTCGTTCGAGATACAACGACGCAGCAAGGCCCGGTGTACTTTCTGCGGCAGGGCGACCAGATGCAGATGGGCCTGGTCGTGATGGGGCCACAGAATAAGCCGGAGAAGGTGGTCCAGTACAAGGACGGTATGCTACAGATGTTTGAGCCCAGCGTGAATCAGATTACGGTGCTGCACGCGGGTGCTGATCAGGCACAATATTCGCAGTACTTCACGCTCGGGTTTGGCGGCAGCGGCAGCGCGCTTGAACGCGCGTGGAATGTAACCGACCTCGGCACCGAGATGCTGCCGGACGGAAGCCAGCAGGTGAAGACCGATAAGCTGGATCTCACCAGCAAAGACCCGTCCTCCAAGACCTTTACGCACATTACGATCTGGATTGACCCCGCGCGTGCGCTCTCCTTACGGCAGGTGTTTTACCTCGCCAACAACGACAAGCGCACCTGCAACTACAACGACGTGAAGCTGAATGGGAAGATTGACACGAAGAAGTTTGAGATCAAGAAAAATGATCACACTACTGTTGTAAATCGTTGATCGCTTGTGAGCGGGCATGGGAAGTTTGTTTGGGCAGTGAAATGAAGCTGGCTAGAACGATCACGATGGGAAAGCATTCAAGCGTGTAGCGTGGCTCGGAGTTGTCCAGCGTCAGCAACAACAGGCAGCGCATCGCAACAAAGCTGAGCATCGCAAAGGCGACTGCACCGCGGGTGTTCCATGCATGTGCGCGCCAGCGCAGCAAGCCCACAACGCCGAGCACAAGATACGCCGCGTTTAGCAGCGCGTAAGCGATCGCGACGGCAGAACCGCCCGGGTGCGGGCGGATCGACCACCAGTCGATTGGCAAGGCCATGAGTTCGGTGCGCGGCCGAAGCCACATATCCAGCTCACGCGCTGCGGGCATCACCACGTAATACCGCAGTGGATGCGCGGTAATCCGAGCCGCCGCGATCTGCGCAAAGCCCTCATCCAATGCTGGCGATGCAGTTGTCGTCTGGTTGTACTGTTCATAGAGAACGCGGGTTTGAGCACGCTGCGCTGGACTATCGAAGGCGCGCGACGGAAGGTCCGCGAGGTTCATCGTCGTATCGTTGTAGTTCCAGTACACATCGTAGGTAGCCTTCAGGTCGATCGCCCATGTTCGATACCAGCGTTGAAAACCGTAAGGCACAGTCTCATCAGGGTCATTCGCGTAGCGTGGAGCGAGCGGTTGAAGCACATGGAACGTACGCCAGTTGCGAGCCGTCCACGCGAGCAGCGGCAGTACGACAACCAACGACGCAATAGCGGCTGGCAGCAGGCTGCCCGATACAGCCCTCGCATGCCTGTGCCGGAGACTTACCCATAGCATCACAGGGACGATGGCCGCAGCGAGCAGCCCCTGGTCGGGCCGCAGCAGCACTGCGAATGACAGGGCTATGCCGGTGTAAAAAGCCCACGTCAGACCGCTCTGACCTTTGCGCCAGCGCGCATCCCACTGCTCCAAGAACACGTAGGCAGCAACGATGCAGAAGAGCGTCAGCGTCTCCGTGAGCACGACAACGGAGTAGTTCGCCGTAAACGGACACAGCGCCGCTAACCATACTGCAAAGAGTCCCGCCCGGCGTCCAGCGAACCTGAAGGCCAGCAATCCCATGAGCGCGCAACTGTAAAGGTCTATCGCGATCTGAATCCATACCACGGCGTGATAGTTTGCATTGCCGAAGACCGCGAAGCACGCCGCCAAAAAAAGTGGATATCCGGGAAGCCGAATCAGCGTAGGACGTAGGACGGTGTCACTGAACCCGAATAAGTGGTGCGCGAGCATGTTGTGGGCGAGCTCGCCGTACATCAGTGCGTCGCCCGAGAAGTACGGGTGGCTGCGCGCAAACAGCAGGCGCAGGACGCCTCCCGCCGTCAGCGCCGCTATCCAGTGAACCTTCTCTCGCCACTCATTCATTTCTCTGCATCATACGAGGCACCGCTGCTACCGCGCATCCTTCCACGGCTCTGCGCCCAAAATGCGCGGGTAGTATCATGGGGAGTACGTCCTTATCGATGAGCAAACAAGTCTTTTACGATCCGCAGCGTAAGCGCTGGAAGCGGCTGCGGCGCATCTTCGATGTGCTTGCACTCCTTGGCGCAATCGTGGGCCTGTTTTTCATCGTTGGACTGCTGCGCATGAAGCCGATGCGAGGCCTGGACCTGCGCTCCGTCTCGAAACGTTACCGAGCCTTGTCCAATCCTCCCGCGCCTGAATTGAACTCACGCGAGAAGCTGAACCGGTCCGCGCACCGAAAGACAAATCTAAGACCTTCCGACGTCACTCTGAACGAAAATGAGGGCCTGCGCGCGGCGTTCTACACCGATCTCGATCCCGCCAGCTATGCATCGTTCAAACAGCACGTCAAGCAGATTGATCTGCTGTTTCCGGAGTGGCTGCATGTCGTTACACCCGACGGTTCTCTGACCGCATACACCTCCGACAACATTCCGTTTGCCGTCGTCGACGCGACAGGCGTGCATGGCGTTGACCGTCAAAACAAGATCGTTCGCACCATCACCGCGGCCCAGGAAGATACTGAAATCTTCCCGATGGTAAACAACTTCAGTCCTACAGACGGCGTCTTTGAGCCCAACGCCGAGCAGTTCATGCTCAACCCTGCCGCGCGAGCCAGGTTCGTGCAGCAGATCGATCAGTTCCTCGCTGCAAACACCCGCTACCGTGGCCTTACGCTGGACTTCCAGGGTCTTCCAGCGGACGCGCAGGTCGCGTACAGCAAGCTCGTAGAGGCGCTTTATAGCGACTTCCACACGCGGAACCTGCGGCTGTATATCAACGTGCCGGTGACTCTCGGCAGCCTCGATCTGAAGTTCCTCGCCAACCACTCTGACGGCATCGTGCTGATGAACTACGGCGAGCATCAGACCGAGAGCGTGCCCGGTCCGATCTCTGGTCAGGACTGGTTCGAGGACAACCTGCGCACTGTAATGAAGGTTGTGCCGCGCCAGAAGATCATCTGCTCCATCGGTGGCTATGGCTACGACTGGACCACTGCACTTCCGCCACAAACTACATCCACGAAAAGCCCGCACACGCTCAAGTCTCCCGCATCTCCGGAGGTCCTCAACACGACCATGTTGTCGACTCAGGAAGCCTGGCAGGAGGCTGCTGATTCAGATGCAAAGATCAGCCTCGATCCCGACTCGCTGAATCCCCACTTTGCTTACGACGACGTGGATGCAAAGCAGCGCCATCAGGTGTGGTTTCTGGATGCCGTTACAGCTGTCAACCAAATGCGCGTGGCACGTGCGTTGGGCATCCAGACCTTCGCCCTGTGGCGGCTTGGGCTGGAGGACGATTCGCTCTGGAAGATCTGGGACAACCCGCTCCGTGTCGACCCCGCAAAGCAGCTTGCGCAGGTTGCGCCAGGCCAGGATGTCGATACGGAAGGCGACGGCGACATCCTTCGCATCACAGGCCAGCCGCAAGACGGCCATCGCACCCTCACGATGGACGACGATGCGACGATCCCGCCCGAATATCTCAGCGTCATCGCCGAGACGATGGACTCCTACCCGCTGCCCTACACCGTCTCGCAATACGGATATCACCCGAACGAAGTCGCCCTGAGCTTCGATGACGGACCTGACCCGGAATGGACGCCAAAGATCCTGAACGTGCTGAAACAGTACAACGTCAGGGGCACGTTCTTCATGATCGGCGAGGTAGCGCAGGACAACATCGGCTTGATCAAACGTGTGTATCGCGAAGGCCACGAGATCGGCAATCACACGTACACTCACCCGGACATCTCCGATATCTCGGAGCGCCAGGTAGACCTGCAATTGAACCTCACCGAGCGCCTCTTCGCGGCGGAGATAGGCGTTCAGCCGGTTTATTTTCGCCCGCCGTACTCCATCGATCAGGAGCCCGACACGAACGACCAGGCCGCTCCGATTGACCACATCCAGCACCTCGGCTATGTCATCGTCGGCGACAAGATTGACACCAACGATTGGGACGAACACCCGCGTAAGACGCCGCAGGAGATCGTCAACAGTGTCTTCGCGCAGATGGAACTGGCAAAGACAAAGCCGTGGATGAAAGGCTCCGTCATCCTCATGCACGATGGCGGCGGCGACCGCTCTGCAACCGTCGCTGCCTTGCCTGTCCTCATTCAGGCCCTGCGCGCGCACGGCTATAAAATTGTTCCGGTCTCGGAGCTCATAGGCAAGACACGCGATCAAGTGATGCCCCCGCTGCAAGGGCGCCAGCGATACTACGCGGTCATTGACGCGATCGCGTTTTTACTGATCTCCTTCTTCAATAACTTCGTAGTCGGCGTCTTCTTCATCGGAGACATTTTGATGAGCGGGCGGCTCATCATCATCGGCCTCTTCGCCACAATCGACCGTTTTCGGCACCGCAAGAACTACGCCACAGCTGACTACGCGCCCAGGGTCGCTGTTCTCATTCCGGCGTACAACGAAGAGAAGGTCATCGTTCGAACGATCCGCTCGGTTCTGATGTCGAACTACAAGAAGATTCGCATCATCGTGATCGACGACGGCTCCAAAGATCAAACCTTCCAGGTCGCGTCCGATGCCTACGCAAAAGAAATCGCGGAGGGCCGCATCACGGTATTAACGAAGCCGAATGGCGGCAAGGCCGACGCTCTCAACTTCGCCCTCACGCAAACGGACGAAGAAATCTACGTTGGCATCGACGCAGACGGCGTCATCGCGCACGATGCCATCACGCGCCTTGTGCCTCATTTCGCCAACCCGCATATCGGAGCCGTCGCCGGCAACGCAAAGGTCGGCAACCGCGTCAACCTCTGGACACGCTGGCAAGCGTTGGAGTACATCACCAGCCAGAACTTTGAGCGGCGGGCCCTCGATCTCTTCGACGTCGTGATGGTAGTGCCTGGAGCGATCGGCGCATGGCGTACAGCTGCGGTGAAGGCCGGTGGAGGCTATCACCCGGACACCGTTGCTGAAGACGCCGACCTCACCATGAACCTGCTCGAACAGGGCTACGCTGTCATCTACGAAGATCAGGCGCTCGCATTCACCGAAGCTCCAGTCAATGCCAACGGTCTCGCACGGCAACGGTTTCGCTGGTCCTTCGGCATCCTACAGGCACTCTTCAAGCATCGCGGTGCAATTGCAAACCGCCGCGCCATGGGCTTGTTTGCGCTGCCTAACATTTTGATCTTCCAGATTCTGCTTCCGCTTGTCTCGCCGCTGATTGACCTCATGTTCATCGCAGGTGTCATCCACTACTTCATCGACAAGCACTTCCACCCGGAGACAACCAGTCCTTCCGATCTGTACAAGCTGCTGACCTTCTTCCTGGCATTTCTGCTGATCGACTTCGCTGCCTCTGCGCTCGCCTTCATGCTGGAACGCAAACACCCCGCAAGCAAGGGTGACGCATGGCTACTCTTCCACATCTGGGTGCAGCGCTTCACCTATCGTCAGCTGTTTTCCTGGGTACTGATTCGCACCGTCAAGCGCGCCATCGACGGCAAGAGCTTTAGCTGGGACAAGCTCGAACGTACCGCGCTAATGTCCGAATCGACCGAGCGGATCACCAAAGAATAGTCATGCACGCACTGCGGAGCTTTTCGGTGGTCACTGAATCCCTACCGCTGTCCTACAATGAACACGAGGTTTTTATGCGCACCAACTCTGTTACCAATCTGCCGCCGTTTTCCAATGAGCCCTTCACGGACTTTACAACCGCTGAGAATAAGCGTGCCATGCAGGAAGCCCTATCTCGCGCGCGCGCTGAACTAGGCCACACGTATGATCTCTCTATCGCAGGCGCTGCGACGCGCACTACAACCACGTTCCACTCGGTCAATCCAGCGACCCCGTCCGAGATCATCGGCGTGCACTACGCCGCTGGAGCGAAAGAAACGCTCGACACGATCCATGCTGCTCAGGAAGCGTTCGCGGCATGGAGGCGGACCCACGTTTCGGATCGCGTCGAACTGCTGCTGCGCGCAGCGGCGATGATACGTGAGCGTCACTTCGACTTCTGCGCATGGCTTACGCTTGAAGTTGGAAAGAACTGGGCCGAGGCAGACGCAGACGTAGGCGAGACCATTGACTTCCTTGAGTTCTATGCGCGCGAAGCCCTGCGGCTCGACTCCGCAACGACGCCGATTCAGTATCCTGGCGAGCGCAATCAACTGCGCTACATTCCGCTCGGCGTAGGCGCTGTCATTCCGCCCTGGAACTTCCCTCTCGCCATCATGGCAGGCATGACGGCCGCATCCATCGTCACCGGCAATACCGTTGTACTCAAGCCCTCCCCCGATGCGCCGACCATCGCCGCGCGATTCATCGCGCTCATGCAGGAAGCTGGACTGCCCGATGGCGTGATCAACCTCGTGCAAGGCGGCCCTGAGGTGGGACGCACAATCGTCGAGCACCCGCAGGTCCGCTTTATCGCCTTCACGGGCTCCAAGAAAGTCGGCCTTGAGATTCACGAGCGCGCAGCACACACGCAGCCCGGTCAGCACTTCATCAAACGCACCGTCCTCGAACTCGGAGGCAAGGATACCATCATCGTTGAGGGTGATTGCGATCTCGATGCTGCCGTGGATGGCGTAACGGCCTCAGCCTTCGGCTTCAACGGGCAGAAGTGCTCCGCGTGTTCGCGCGTCATCGTCGCGGATTCTATCTACGATACCTTTTGCGACCGACTGAAGCTTCGTGTGCAGGCTTTGACGATTGGCGCTCCCTCTGAAAACTTCCAGACTGGCCCTGTCATCAACGAAGCCGCGAAGAAGCGGGTGCTCGACTACATCGCGACAGGCAAGCAGGAGAGCAGGCTGCTCGTCGGTGGCAGCGAGAAAGATCTGCCTGGCAGCGGTTACTACATCGAGCCCACTGTCTTCGCCGATGTCGCGCCAACCAGCCGCCTTGCACAGGAAGAGATCTTCGGCCCTGTCCTCGCCGTCATTCGCTCGACAAATTTCGACGACGCCCTCACGATCGCGAACAACACCGAGTATGGACTTACCGGTGCCATCTACACAGCATCGCGCGATACTCTGAACCGCGCCAGCCACGAGTTCCACGTCGGCAATCTCTACCTGAACCGCAAGTGCACCGGCGCGATGGTCGGAGCTCACCCCTTCGGCGGCTTCAATATGAGCGGCACCGACTCGAAGGCTGGCGGCCCCGATTATCTGACGTTATTCACGCAAGCGAAGTCAATCGCCGAGAAGCGAGGCTACGTGAACGAAGCCGTGGAGGAGCAGGAAGAGCGCATGGGAATCTAAGCTTGCGCCGACCTCGCAAGAGCCAGACGCGTCGCTTGTACAACCTCCGACAGTACCTGATGCCGGATCGTGAATAGCGCCAACTCCAGCCGGTCGGACACACCAATCTTTCCGTAGATACTGCGCAGATAGTTCTTGATCACCTGCTCCTTCGTTCCCAGCTTCGTCGCGATCTCCTTGTTCTTGCAGCCTTCAGAGATCAACGCAACTACCTGCAACTCCTTCGGCGTCAGACGCCGGAGGATGTTGGAGCAGGCGCGATCTGACAACGGCATCGTCTTCAGCAATGCACGTTGCGTGAATCGGCCGCCAGCATCAACGCGGTACAGGCATTCTATTAACTGCTGGCTCGCAATCGAACGAAGAATTGCTCCATCCAGCCTTCCACGAACCGCTTCCTCCGGACTTGCATCCGCTTCAAGAATCATCACTGCGCGACTTCCAACACCCTGAATCAAATCTAGTAGTGGCGACAAAGCGTCACTGATTCCCGCTGAAAACAGCACGATCGACCGCGGCAAACTTGCGATGGACTCTTTGAGTTGCTCCATGGTGCTGCACTGTGCACAAAGATGTATGGCCGGCTCGGTCATCAATATGCGAGCGATGCCTGCACGAAAAATTGCCTGATCATCCGCCAGAATTACCTGCATCCTCAACTCCCCTTTTCGGCTTCGATTTCATCGCGCCATTTGAGGGTATTATCGGCATCCTGAGAGGATCGTCGCAGTGTCCTTGATTGGGACACCGCATCCGCACGCGCAGCAGCGACATTCGTTGAGAGTGCCCTAAAATTCTCAGCAACTTTGTACGCCACAGCGCGTTCAAGTGAGAGTGCCGATGACGGCAAGGAGATTTTCATGAAACGCTATATCCCGATGCTCACACTATTCTCTGCTTTGCTGTTCACAACGGCGGGCTGTGTGCGCTCCTATCCGCCGCCGCCTCCACCGCCTGCTGCTGGTGCCCCGCCGCTGGTTCAGCAGGCCGAACGCAACGGCTTCGAAGCCGGTCACATGGACGGTGTGCGCGATGCGCAGAATGGTCTACCGCCGCGTCCACGTGCCATGCGCGCTTACCGCGTCACGCCAGGGTATTTCCCGCAGATGGGTTCTTACCCGGTCTACCGCGATGCATTTCGCAATGCGTACCTGCGTGGCTATCATCGCGGCTACTATCCCGGCTGATCTTTCAACTGTAAGTCAATCTCGCAAAGGCGTTCTGCTGCGTGGAATCATTCGTGAAGATTGCTCCACGCGGCGTTGCCCCAGAAGTGCTCACGTCCACCTCGCGTCCCGCCAAACGCTGCGATCTCCGCCGTTCCAGCTTCGTCGATCTGCGAGTCGTAGCACAACGCAATCTTCCGCCTGCGTTGTTCGGCAGCCTCGGCAGTCAATGGCGTCGATCCGCTGACGAAAGTCTCCCTCAGCTGCACGCCAAGCACTCGCTGGAGCTCGTTCACCATCGCCTCTGTTTGCGCTGACGTGGCCTGCAACGCGAATGGAAGCTCTTCGTAAAATGCGAGCCGCATCCCATCGCGCAACTCCAGCAAAGCAGCGTCTCGCGCGCTTACATGGTCCACATGGGCGCTCAGTCCCATCGGAAGAAGCAGCGCATCGGCCTTGCCGAGTGCAATGGCTCTGCGAATCTTGGAGACCACCTTTTCCGAGGTATCAGGAGCCCGTCCGAACACCTCCTCCCGCGCGCAGTGCAGACGCGCCGGCGCGTCCTTCAGGTTCAGGTCCATCAGTTGAAGCTTCGCAGCGCCATACTGCTTACGCCACGACTCATCCTCGCGTTTGCGCACCGCCGTCGCGAACGACATGCGATCATTCGCATGAAGGGATTGCACATCGGAGTACGGTGCGAATTCGCTGCGTGTGAAGCAGTTCACTACCTCCACGGCATGCCCCTGCTGCAGCCATATCCCTATGGTCAGCCCGAGGCCGAACGCTGCGTCTCCGCGATGCGGAGACACCACAATTAACTTCACGATTGCAACTCCTGTCAGCGCCGCTAAACTGCGCCTACTGTATCGTCGTCAGAGTCGGCTGCACATGCACGGTCACGCCGTCCATCTTTGCCTGGTAGGCAACAATCTGCTTCAGCGTTTCGTACTTCACCGACGCTGGCGGAATGATGCGGCCATTGATCACCAACTCCGGAGCCTGCTCGATGCCTACCGAAGCCGCAAGAGCAACCGATGCCTTCACATCATCCTTTGCGGCTGGCGTCGCCGCACACGCAGTGACCGACTTCGGATCCGCTCCAGCAGCCGTCGCCGCAGCGCTCAACATAGGATCCAGCGTCGCCGCCGTCAGTCCCTGCTGCTTGCTGAATACATAATTCATAAAGGTGAAGAAAGCTGCGTCACCCTTCGCCTTGCGCACGCATACGCCCTCTGTCGCCGCAAGCATCGCATACTGGCTGCCTTCGGCCGGAAGGTTCTCAAACACCAGCCGTGCCTGCGGGATCTCTTTCACCAGATTGTTGATCCCATCCTGCGCCTCGCGTGCCTTCGGATTCAAAAGGTCGCTGAATTCAACCAGCAAAAGATCGTTGTTTGCAGCTCCTTCTGTAGGCCCGTTTGCCTGCGCCTGCAGCGTCTTGCGCGCATCTGCGAAGGGGTTGGCACCAAAGCTCACCACACCGCCGGCGATCGCGTGCTTGCCGTCGGGAGTGATATACAAAATCTCGTCGCTAACCTTTGTCGGCTGCGACTTGTTGGCAACAAACACCACAACGCGCGAAACCCCCGGCGCAGGTGTCTTCTGGATCGCCGCAACGCTCCAGATGCGGTCTGCGTCGTAACCCCACTCCGCCTTCAAGAATGAATCGACCAGCGCCGTCGTCGGATAATCTGCCGTAAAGTTCTTCAGGTTGACCGGGGGAAACGGGCTCGTCGGCAACGCATGCGGTGCCGGTGCCTGCGGCTCAGACGTCTGCCTGCTCCCCGACGTAGCCGTCGGCGCAGTAGGTGAGGATGCCGTGGGCGCAGGTGTCTGCGTCGGTGTCTGCGCAAACACAGCTCCCGCAGTTACGACTGCGATCATCGCTGACAACGCCAGTCTCTTCATAGTCTCCTTTTGCTTCGACACCTGGTCCATCTTCACGATTCTTCTCCTCGATCAATTTTCACTGCACGGCGTGTCCTAAATCTCTCGTTTGGCTGCGATAGGAAACCGTCTTCCCATCCCGAACGACTTCCTCGATACCTTCAACACCGGCGCTGCCTGCTGGCGCTTGTACTCGCTCAACTCTACTAGCCGAATCACCTTTCGCACCAGTCCCGCCTCCACGTGCTGTTCCGCCTCTATCTCCTCCACCGATCTGTACTCCTCAATATAGGCGCGCAGCACGGGGTCGAGCACCTCATATGGCGGCAGTGAGTCCGTGTCCTTCTGGCCCGGCCGCAGCTCCGCAGACGGCGCCTTCGTCAGCGTAGCTTCAGGAATAATCTCCCCATTGCGATTGGCCCACCGGCTCAGCGCGTAGACCTCCGTCTTGTACACATCGCCGATCACCGCAAGCGCCCCGACCATGTCCCCATACAGCGTGCAATAGCCGCAAGCCATCTCGCTCTTGTTTCCCGTCGTCAGCACCAGCGCTCCAGTTTTATTCGAGATCGCCATCAGCAGACTGCCGCGGATTCTCGGCTGTAAATTTTCCTCCGCAAGCCCAAAGCTGCTCTCCCCAAACATCGGCGCGAGCGACGCGGTGAACTGCGCATAAATCGAGCGGATTGGCAGCGTCGAAAACACAATGCCGAGGTTCTTCGCCAACTGCTCCGCGTCTGTCACTGATCCATCCGAGGAAAATTCGCTAGGCATTCCCACACCCTGCACATTCTCTGCACCCAGAGCCTCAACTGCGATGGCGGCCACCAGTGCGGAATCGATCCCGCCACTCAGTCCAACAATCGCTCTCTGGAACCCGCATTTGTGGAGATAGTCCCGCGTACCCAGAACCAACGCCTGCCACGTCAACGACGTCGCATCATCGGACGGCGCGTCATCCCACTGCGCAGGTCCGCCGGCATCGCGCACCGGCGTAGCTTCAGACTCAAAGACCACGAGATCTTCCCTGAAGCTTGCCGCTTGCGCCATTACATCGCCGGACGCTCCCATAGCGAAGGACGCTCCATCGAAGATGAGGCTATCGTTCGCGCCAACCTGATTCACCATTACAACGGTGGCGCGGTGCCGTCTCGCCAGCGCCCCAATCATCCGCCGTCGCACCTCCTGCTTTCCATGCCAGAACGGCGATGACGAAAGATTCAGAATCAACCGATGCACGCCCAGCGGCTGCGGAAGCGTTCCCCACTGCCGCATCAACTCCTCTACCGGGTCGATCGGATACATCTGCCGCGGCCAGAACATCTTGTCATTCCACGCGTCCTCGCACACCGTGATGGCGACAGGAATACCCCTCACCAGCGCCAGCGATTGGTGCTCCGCTGGTTCAAAGTATCGCTGCTCATCAAAGACGTCATAGAAAGGAAGCAGCATCTTCTGCTGCAGAAACTCGACCGTCCCGCCATCCATCAGCGCTGCGACGTTGCGCACATGCTTGCCCGATACGCCCTCGCATCGCATCGGAGAACCGCACAAGATCGCTGGCCGATTCTCGCCGCACGTCAACGCCGCAACAGCTGCCAGCGTCTCCTCGGCGCGCTTCACAAAAGACCCTTTTTCAAGCAGGTCTGCCGGCGGGTAGCCACACGTTGCAAGCTCTGGAAACATCACCAGAGCGGCGCCCTGTAGCGCTGCTCGTTCGACGAACTCCGTGATCTTTCGCAGGTTGCCCGCGAAGTCTCCTACGGTTGGATTGATCTGCGCTAACGCTATCCGCACATATCTAGTCTATCGTGATGCCGCACTCCAGACTTGCTCGAGCCGCGCCAATTTTCGACCCAGGCACTAGGAACCCGTTCCGCCCAGAACCACACCCACAGTCCGCGCCAGAATACGAATATCCAGCATCAGGTTCCAGTTCTCGACGTACGCCGTATCTAACGAAATGTAGCTGTCGAACGAAGGATCCTGTCGCGCTTCCACCTGCCACAACCCCGTAATTCCCGGCAGCACATCAAGCCTCCGCAAATGCGCCAGATCATACTTCTCTACCTCAGACGCCAGCGGCGGCCGCGGTCCCACAAGGCTCATATCTCCTGTCAGAACGTTATAAAACTGCGGCAGCTCATCCAGCGAATACTTCCGCAGTCTTCGACCCACCCGCGTGATGCGCGGGTCATCGGTAATCTTGAAGAGGATTCCGTCGCGCTCATTCTTGTGCGCCAAATTGTCCTGCAGCTTGTCAGCGTTCGCCACCATCGTACGAAACTTGTAGCAGGTAAATGTTCTGCCCTTCCGCCCGATACGCGATGCACGGTAAAAAATAGGCCCGGGAGAGTCCATCCGAACCATGAATGCGATCACCATCATGATCGGCGCTGTAACAATCAGCGCCAGCATCGAGAGAATCACATCGAGCACCCGCTTAATGAGGAACGCACCTCGCGGGAAGTCTCGCTGATGCAGCGGTATCGTCGGAAATTGCCCGATAAACTCGACTGGCGCATTCCACGCCAGACCATCGTAGAGATCCGGAACAACGCGAACATCGATGCCGAAGTCGCGCGCCTCTTCCACAACGCCTATCACCGTCTTCTTGTCTGCAGGCGTCGAAAAATAGATCTCATCCACAAACAGAGATCTCGCCAACGCAACACAGTTCCTAATGTCGCCGATTACCTGCGGATCCGCCACGCTCTCCGAATGATTATCGAGCGAGACAAAGCCCATGAACCGAAAGCCCATGTGCGGCAGCGCCTGTAGATGATTGCGTAGCGCGTGGGCCACCCTCCCATTGCCAACGATCAGCACATTGCGCGTCTCTCTGCCCTGCAGGAATCGCCGTTGCATCATCTTTCGCTCAATCGCCCGGCGCACCATCAGAAACAGCAGCGTGATGACGATTGTGAGCGCCACCATGATGCGCGAAACCGCGTACTCCTTCATCACATACAACGTTCCGCACAGCATCAGACCCGCCGTCAGTGTCGTCTGAATCGTCAGCCGTTGCTCATTCAAACCACTGCGAACATCCTGCGAACGGTACAGTCCATAGATCCGCGCGAAAATCACCACATAAATGCTGAACACCACCAGGTAGATCATCGACGTCAGCGGTGCCGCGGCCTCCAGATGCCTCAAAAGAGGATCCGCCGCCGCCTGTGGCACAGGCGTAAGACGTATTCGCACCGCAATAAACCCCGCCAGCAGCGCACTCACGAAGTCCATCCCGGCCCATATCGAGATCGCCACCGACGGACGCGAAAACAATCGACTGCTTCCCGCCATCCTCTCGTGATGACGCCGCTGGCCCGATAAAGTCGATTGTTTCAAATAATCAAACGTCGCCATAGTCTCAGGTTTTGGTTCCGGAATAAGATTCGGCCATGGTCGTACTGAACGGTGTATCTCTATTTTACCCCTACAAAAAGTTTTGATGCTTTTTGTTCGCTTTGCTGCGTTACGATACAGCCCGCGTCCACAAACATCTACCCGCTCTGATACAGCACCCCTCCATCAAACAGGCAGCACAAGTTCATCCATCGAAAAGAACTCCCGCAGTACCGGATCGGTGCTGCGGCGCATCTCCTCCGTTGTCCCGAAGAACCGAACCGTTCCTTCATGAAGGAACATCAGCCGGTCAGCGAGCTTCTCGGCAAAGCGCATGTCGTGCGTCACAACAATGCTCGTCAGATGAATCTGCATCTTCAGCCGCTGGATCAGATCGCCCAGCAGATGCGCCATCAGCGGATCAACCATCGTCGTCGGCTCGTCATACAAAATTGCCGCCGGCTGCGCCGCCAGCGCCCGCGCAATCGCAACCGACCGCTTCATTCCCGTCGATAAATCCGACGGCAGCATGTCTTCCATACCGCTGACGCCCACCATCTCCAGCAGCCCCCTCACCACCTGCAGAATCTGGTCTTCCTCCATATCGCCGCGCTCACGCAACGGAAACGCCACGTTCTCGCCCACCGTAATCGAATCAAAGAGCGCGCCGTTTTGGAACACCATGGTGACCTTATGGCGCACCTCCTGCATCTCCCGCTCGCTCATCCCCGCAATGTTTTGCCCCGCCACCAGCACCGTTCCGCTATCCGGCTTTAAAAACCCCATCAATAACTGCAGCGACACAGATTTACCGACACCGCTGCGCCCCAGAATGCACAACGTCTCACCCGTATTCACAAAAAAGCTTACGTTCTCAAGCACCACAAAATCGCCAAACGACTTCGACACATTCTCGAACGCAATATACGGCGCAGCATTCTCGCTCGCGAACGCCGCACCGGCGAAACCGGCATCGGCCTGAAAGGCTGACTCTTGTAGGGCCGCCTCGCCCTCAGCCTCGTTGGACTCCGTCGCCTCCGCGATGAACTCCTGAACCACTGGAGCAATATCCTCCGAGACATCGTCGATCAGCGGCTTCTCTATCGCCTCCGTCTGCTCCTGATCGAGCTCCTGTTCGTGCTCCTGCTGCTCACGCGTCTCATCCGTATTCTCTTTGAAATCACTCATACCGGTACCATCTATGATGCATGCTCGCCTGAATTCCCTGCATACGCAGCCTCAGCCCGCGCAAATTCTTCCGGTGTATTTACATTGCTGCACCACGCACGCGCCTCGGATCGCCCGCGCCCCAGCACTCCGGCAAGCTCTTCGATATCCACTTCGTGCGCCGCTTCAAATCCCATCACACGCAACCCGCGCAGCAGCCGCAGTAGCCGCCGTTCCCCACCCTCCAGCGCCGCGCTCCAGCCTGCAATACACTCTCGCCGCAGCAAGCAAAATGCAGGCTGCGGCTGGTCTTCCAGTGTCAAATAACTCGCGCACACACCCCCACTATCTTCGCCACGCACAATGCTCCGCGCCCACGCCCGAAGCACCTCCGGCGGCATCAGCGGAACATCGACCGGCATAAACATCGCCCACGAATGTCTCGCCGCAAGTAACCCCGCTTCAACACCGGCCGCCGGACCAACCCCACTCCGTGGCTCGTGCAGCACCTCCGCGTACCCGCCCAGGTCATCCCGATTCGCCGCGATGCCCACCTCCGCGCAGAACGACCGCAGCGTCGCGACGGCAATCTCCACCATTGGCTTGCCGCAAAACCGAAGCAGCGCCTTATCTTCCCCCATGCGCGTGCTCTGTCCGCCTGCGAGCACAAACCCATGCACCGGCAGCGTCGTCTGCGCCATCAATTCACCGCGCCAACACCGTCCAGAAACCGCACAATCGACTCAATCCCGCGATGAAAGTTCGCCAGATGGAACTTCTCGTTCGGCGCATGAAGGTTATCATCCGGCAGGCCAAATCCCATCAGCACAGTCGGCGTGCCTAGCTGGCGCACAAAATCGCCCACAATCGGGATCGACCCGCCGCCACGCACAAACACCGTCTCCTTGCCGAAGACCTTCGCCATCGCATCCGTCGCCGCACGCACATACGCATTGTCCGTGCTCACCACAATCGGCTCGCCCGAGTGGATCAGCGTCGTCTTCACCTGAATCCCCCGCGGGCAGATCTCCTCCACAAACTCCGCATACTTCGCGAACGTCTCCTCCGGCTTCATCCCCGGCACCAGCCTGAAGCTGATCTTCGCCGTCGCCTTCGCCGGAATGACCGTCTTCGCTCCCGCGCCGATAAACCCGCCCGGCATCCCGTGCACATCCATCGTTGGCCGCGACCACGTTCGCTCCAGCACGCTGAACATCGTCTCCCCGGTCAGCTCCGTCGATCCCACCTCATGCCTGCGATACTCTTCTTCATCGAACGGCAAAGACCTCCACGCATCCAACTCGGCCTTCGTCGGATCTTCAATCCCGTCATAAAACCCAGGAATCGCAATGTGTCCATCCTCGCGCTTGATCTGCGCAATCATCTGCGCCAGCGCCACAAACGGGTTCGGCGCAGCGCCGCCATACATCCCCGAGTGCAGGTCCGTCGCCGCTCCTTTCGCCTCCAACTCCGTGTAGATCATGCCGCGCAGCCCCACACACAGCGTCGGCAGGTCCGGCGCAAACATCTCCGTATCGCTCACCAGCGCAACGTCAGCCTTCAACGTGTCGCCGTGCTCGCGCACAAACGCCGCAATGCCCTCGCCGCCAACCTCTTCTTCGCCTTCCACGATCACGCGCACATTCACCGGCAGCGTCCCGTCCGTCTTCAGCAACGACTCCAGCGCCTTCACATGCATCCACATCTGCCCTTTGTCATCCACCGCCCCACGCGCATAGATATTGCCATCGCGCTCCTCCGGCTCGAACGGCGGCGACTTCCACTCCTCCAGCGGCTCCGCCGGCTGCACATCGTAGTGCCCATACAGCAACACCGTCGGCTTTCCCGCCGCATGCAACCACTCCCCATACACCAGCGGATGTCCCTTCCGCACCGCCGTCGACGTCTCAATCAGCCGAACATTTTCCAGCCCCGCCCCCCGCAGCCCATCCGCTACAAACTCCGCCGCCCGCCGCACATCGCCCACATGCTCCGGTGCCGTCGACACCGACGGTATCCGCAGCAACTCCTTCAGCTCCTCGACAAACCGCGCTCCCTGCTCCCGCGCATACCCAACCGCTGCTTCGCTCATCACACACTCCTCTTTCTTCCTCGTCCCGCTAACCAGCCTACCGCGACGGCTTTCCACCCGGATTCCACTCCGGCCTGAAATCACTGTCCGCCAACCACCGCACCGGCGCCACAAGGCTCTGGATCGCCGCCGTCATAAACGGTACATCCACATGCGCCAGGTCGTCATCCGGCTGGTGATACGTCGGCACCGTTCCCCATCCCGCCGCCGTATGCGCAACCACACCCTGCAGCGCCAGCGCGTAGTTATCCGACCGCTCAAAGAAGTGTTCCTCAGGATAAGGATCAGGCCCGAGCAGCGCACCGTGCGCCTTCAGCGTTGGCCCCAGGTTGCTCCTGTCCCACCCCGTCAGCAGCAGCACACCCTTCGGCATCTTCGGGTCCTGCGCTCCGATCATCTCAAACTCCAGATTCGCCACCAGGCTCTTCAGCGGCACCGGCGGATGCTCGCCAAAGTACGTCGATCCAAGCTCGCCAGCCTCCTCGCTGCCGTAGCAGACAAACAGCACATTGCGCCGCAGCTTCGGCCCCGCCGCCAGCGCATGCGCCAGCTCCAGCACCGCTGTCGTTCCCGCAGCATCATCGTTGGCCCCGTTATAAATCGCATCGCCGTTCACCGGCGTTCCAATCCCCAGATGATCCAGATGCGCCGTCAACAAAATCGTCCCACTGCCCGGGTCCGATCCCTCCAGATATCCCATCGCGTTGTACGTCTCGCGCGCCACCGCCTGCGGCAGCGCATGGACCGTCAGCATAACCGCTGCACCGTCGTTCACCTTCGCCAGCTCATGCATCCCGGCGACGTCCATCGTCACTATCGTCAGGCGTTGCTTGGTGTCGTCCTTCAGCCGCATCGACACACGCGTTAAGCCGCCCTGCATTGCATATCGCGCGCGCGTCGCATTGTCCGCCGGCACCACCACCGCCGCGGCACCGGAGCCCCACAGGGCACGGACAAGCTTCATCGCATTCGCATCCGCAGGCACATCGCTGATCAGCACCACCGCTCCGCGCACATCGCCCGCGTCCTTCGCGTCCTTTGCCTTCACCCGCAGCAGCGGCCCATTCACGCTCGCACCCACCGAAACCAACAACTGAAACCCCTTCCCTTCCTCCAGACGAACATCCCCCGCGCTCAGCGTGCCATGCCCATCCAGCTCCGGTGCCACCACCTCCGCGCTCTGGATGTACCCCGTCATCCCCGGCGCAGGCTTCAGCCCATATCCAAGAAACTCGCTCGCCACGTACGTCGCAGCAATTGCCTCATCGCGCGTCGCACTCCCGCGCCCATGCATCACGTCGCTGGCCAAAAAGTCCTCATGCGCCTGCACCCACTGCGGCTTCACCGTCCACGCAGCCTCCTGTGCAACCGTGCCTGCGGAAAGAGCCGCAGCGACCCCCAGCACCAGCCAAATCCGCCCATGTATCGCTCGCTTCCAGATCAAACTGCCCCGTCCTTCCATCTCCGCGCCCTCAAATGACAGCGCTTGCAATCAATAAGAAACTACCAGACGCCTGCGCTCGTCTAACGAACACGTTCACAGATCCTACGAGCATAATCCCGTTTCCGTCCTTCCCGCGTCATCTTTTTCCAAAGCGTCGATGGGTAGAATAGAGTCAAAGCCGATCGCACAATAGACTGGACCACCCCGTATCCAAACGAAACATTTCCTCTGGATGCGTGTCGTACGCTTTGAAGGCAGGCCTCAATTCACTCCCTGAACGCCGTTTCCGCTCACGCGGCCCAGGTTTAAACTACAAGCATCGCTCAAGGGAGACCATGCACACCATCTCATTGAAACGTCTGGCGGCATCGCTGCTCACCGCCCTCGCACCTCTTTACGCACTATCGATGAACGCCCAGCAAACCGTCGCATCCAACCTCCCGGTGTCACCGCTCTTCGGCAGCCAGCTGGTTCCAGCGGGCAGCCAGCCAACTCCCTCTCCGCTGCTTACGCCCAACACACTCTTGAGCTCAGTCCAGCCTTTTTCTTCGAGCGTAGACGGCACCCAGGCAGCCAGCCCATCCGCGCCCAGCGACACGCCGCAGCAGCCAGAGACCTCCACGCCTGGCCAGGCGTCGCAGCCATCATCCGGACCCTACAGCCCACAACAGACCAAACGCATCCTCGGCGTCGTCCCCAACTTCCGTGCCGTCAGTGCCGACCAGAAGCTGCCTCCTCAATCGGTCAAAGATAAGTTCGTCACCGCCAGCCAGGACTCGCTCGACTACTCATCAACCGTCATTCCTGCCCTTCTCGCAGGCTACGACTTAGGCCGCAACTCCGTTCCACAGTTCGGCCATGGTGGGGTCGCCTTCGGACGATATATCTGGCATACCACGGTCGATCAGACCGTCGAAAACTACATGGTGGAGTTCATCGTCCCCAGCCTGACGCACGAAGACACCCGCTACTACACCTTAGGCCACGGCGGCTTCTACAGACGCACCGGATACGCCCTCAGCCGCGCCTTCGTCACACGCTCCGACTCCGGCCATGACACCTTCAATATCAGCGAAATCGTCGGCGCCGGAGCCTCCGCAGGCATCTCCAACCTCTACTATCCGTCAGCGCAGCGCACCCTCTCCAATACTGCAAATGGCTGGGCCCTCGACGTCGGTTTAGACGCCGCAACCTTCGTCCTGAAAGAGTTCTGGCCAGATATCGACCACAAATTCTTCCACGACAAGTAACCCGCGCCTCTTTCCAATCGGATTCGCGGCTCATACCGCGGCAGGCCCATTTACGTCGAAAGCTCCCCACCATTTACACTGATAGTTAGGCGATTTCCGCCTCTCACGATTCTGGAAGGTTACCGTTTTGCTCAACAGCGTACTCGCGAAAGTCTTCGGCACCAGCAACGACCGCACCGTCAAGCGCATGCTTCCCGTGCTCACGCAGATCAGCAGCCACGAGGCTGCCCTGCAACAACTCTCCGACGCAGATCTGGCCGCAAAGACCATCGAATTCCGCGCCCGCATCGCCGCCGCCCGCCTCAAAGAGGAGCAGGCAGGCATCACCGATCCCGACGCCCTCATCGCAGCCGAAAAAGCCGCCCTCGACGCCATCCTCCCCGAGGCCTTCGCCGTCGTCCGCGAGGCCAGCCGCCGCGTCGTTGGCATGCGCCACTTCGACGTCCAGATGATCGGCGGCATGGCCCTCCATCAAGGCAAAATCGCCGAGATGAAGACTGGCGAAGGCAAAACCCTCGTCGCCACCCTCCCCTGCTACCTGAATGCTCTCGCCAGCCACGGCGTCCACGTCGTCACCGTCAACGACTACCTCGCCAAACGCGACGCCGAATGGATGGGCAAGATCTACGGCTTCCTCGGCCTCACCGTCGGCGTCATCGTCCACGATCTCTCCGACGCCGAACGCCGCGCCGCCTACGGCTCCGACATCACCTACGGCACCAACAACGAGTTCGGCTTCGACTACCTCCGCGACAACATGAAGTTCGAGCTCGCCGATCAGGTTCAGCGCGGCCACTTCTACTGCATCGTCGACGAAGTCGATTCCATCCTCATCGACGAAGCACGCACCCCCCTCATCATCTCCGGCCCCACCGACAAGACCACCGACAAATACGCCATCGCCAACACCGTCATCCCCCAACTCGAAGAGGGTGAACTCATCGAAACCCTCGAGACCAAAACCTGGTCCGGCGACTTCGTCGTCGATGAAAAAGCGCGCGCCATCACCGTCACCGACGAAGGCTGGGAGAAGATCGAAAAGATCCTCGGCATCGGCAACATCGCCGACCCCGAAAACTGGGACATGAAGCACCACATCGAGGTCGCCATCAAGGCCCACGCGCTCTACAAGCGCGATGTCGAGTACGTCGTCAAAGACGGCGAGGTCATCATCGTCGACGAGTTCACCGGCCGCCTCATGCCCGGCCGCCGCTGGTCCGACGGCCTCCACCAGGCCGTCGAAGCCAAGGAAGGCGTCGCCATCCGCAAGGAAGACCAGACCCTCGCCACCATCACCTTCCAGAACTACTTCCGCCTCTACAAAAAGCTCTCCGGCATGACCGGCACCGCCGAGACCGAAGCCACCGAGTTCGAGAACATCTACAAGCTCGAAATCGTCGTCGTCCCCACCAACCGCACCATGCTGCGCATCGAAAACCCCGACGTCGTCTACCGCACCGCGAAGGAAAAATACTTCGCCGTCGCCGACGAGATCGAGCGCCTCCACGCCGCCAAACAGCCCGTCCTCGTCGGCACCACCAGCATCGAAAAGTCCGAGCTCCTCTCCGAGATCCTCAAGCGCAAGGCCGTCCGCCACGTCGTCCTCAACGCCAAATTCCACGAGAAGGAAGCCGAGATCGTCGCCCAGGCCGGACGCCTCGGCATGGTCACCATCTCCACCAACATGGCCGGCCGCGGCACCGACATCCTCCTCGGCGGCAACTCCGAGTTCATGGCCCGCCAGGACATCGTCAAGCGCAAGCTCGCGCGCGTCGTCTCCCCCGCCGAAGGCGCCATCTCCCCCGTCGCCGCTCCCGGCTTCGTCCGCTTCTACTACCAGTCGCAGGAGTTCGAAGTCCCCGAGCAGGACTGGAACGCCGCCATCGAAGCCCACGCCGCCTCCACCAAAGCCGAGCACGACGCCGTCATCGAAGCCGGCGGCCTCCACATCCTCGGCACCGAACGCCACGAGTCCCGTCGCGTCGACAACCAGCTCCGCGGCCGCGCCGGCCGTCAGGGCGACCCCGGCAGCTCCCGATTCTTCCTCTCCCTCGAAGACGACCTCATGCGCATCTTCGCCCGCGAATGGGTCTCCGGCCTCCTCCAGTCTCTCGGCATGGAAGAAGGCGTTCCCATCGAAAGCCGCATGATCTCCCGCCGCATCGAGTCCGCACAGAAGGCCGTCGAATCCCAGAACTTCGAGTCCCGCAAGCACGTCCTCGAGTACGACGACGTCATGAACAAGCAGCGCGAAGCCGTCTACAGCCTCCGCCGCCAACTCATGGAAGGCGTCGCTCAAAAAGAACTCATCACCGAGGACTACGTCTCCACCATCCTCTCCAACATCCTCGACGAGCACGCTCCCGAAAAAGCCCTGCCCGACAACTGGAACACCGAGCAGATCTTCGCGCAGGTCTATGACCTCTTCGGCGCGGACCTCCGCACTACCATCGACGCCTCGCAGCTCAACCGCCACGACCTCGGTGAAGCCATCTTCGAGGCCCTCAAAACACGCTACGACGTCAAAGAGCAGATCCTCGGCGAAGCCCAGCTCCGCTACCACGAGCGCGTCGTCATGCTCTCCGTCCTCGACGCCCTCTGGAAAGAGCACCTCCTCAACATGGACCACCTCAAAGAGGGCATCGGCCTGCGCGGCTACGCACAGCAGGACCCCCTCGTCGAGTACAAGAAGGAGTCCTTCGAGCTCTTCGAGACCATGATGCTGCGCTTCCAGGAAGACACCGCACGCAACCTCTTCCGCATGCAGATCCTCGCTCCCGACGGCTCGCCCATCGAGAGCCTCGAACAGCTCGCCATGCTCCAGGCTCGCCACGCCGTACCACCGCCGCCGCCACAGCAGCAGCGCCTCCCCATCGACTCTGAAAATCCGGGTGCCCCAGGTCTCGCTTCTGAGACCTGGGCTGGACAACCCCCAAACGCCTCACAGCCCCCGCCAACCATCCCCACCCGCGCTCCGCACACCACCATCGACGCCCTCGAACGCGAGTTCCAGCGCAACAAGCAGCGCGACCTCGACGCCGCACGCCAGGCCGGTGGCTCCCCCACCTCCACACCCACCCAGCGCACCTCCGGCACCGAAATCGGTCGCAACGACCCCTGCTTCTGCGGCTCCGGCAAAAAATACAAAAAATGCCACGGAGCCGCCGCCTAGCTCTTCGGACAGCGCGACCTCAGTTCGCGATGTCCCGCTGTACCGTGCAGGGTGCTTTGTACCAGGCCCCAACGACCTGCTGCAACGTGATCTGGCCGCTCGGAAACGTCTGTGACTGAACGAACAGCGTCGGATCCGTCGCTTCCACATGTACGAGCACGTCTGGCGAGAAGATCGACACATTGCCGTTCGTTGTTGCCAGGCCCGCCCGCATATTCGCCGCAAAATATTGGATATACGCCTGCTCCTGCGACGTGAGATTGCCGGCAAACGCGGTGACCCCGTTCGAACTTAGCTGCGCCTGGTCCTGCTGCGCTTCGCTCACCAGCATCGGCAGCGTGATCGTACCGTTCGCCGCCAGCAGTTGCTGTGAGTTGTAGCATCCCAACTGCTCCGCATTGGTCGTCGCCAAAGCCGCACACGCAGCATCGCCCGTCCCATTCCACAGCACGATACCGACACCCTTGGTCGAGTCCTGCGCCGGCGCCTGCGACGGATCGTCATAAGGTGCCGCCACACCCGGATTGAACACATTCACTTCGTCGTAGAACGCCGCGTCCGAGTAGGACACAAACCGCGCCGACGTCGGCACCAGCTTCGCCACATCGTTGGTATTCACATACACACCCAGCCCGCCCGCAGACTGCCCCGTCAGCATCACCTCGGTCGCGCTGTTCAACCCATGGTTCGCCTTCAGGTCCGCAATCGCCGCGTCCAGAATCGCCCGCCCCTGAAAGTTCCACGTCGTGTCGTCGCTGGCATTGAACGTCCCCGCACCGGCCTTCGCGCCCGACCAGTCATCGCTCGAGCAGTAGATGATCTGCACCTCGTTCGCGTCATAGAAGTCCGGATTCGTCGTCGGCGTCGATGACAGCAGTCCTCCCATCCCCGGTGCCAGCGACGGATCGCTAGCGAAAGGGGCCGTGCTCACTAGCTTCGGAGACCCTGCCGCGCGGCTTGAGCAACTCGTATTGTCGTAGCAGTCGCTCCCACCCTCCAGCGAAATCACCCATCGGTTCACACCCGATCCCTGCCCCGCCCGCAGCACATACGCGCCCTGCGTTCCGTCGTTGCACACCGCCTGCGGATAGGCGCTCTTGCTCAAAAACACCAGCTGATTCGGGTTCGGGTTCTGGCCGCTCGTCGTATGGTTGATGGTCACCGGAGGCGTCGTACATGCTGCACCGCCCACCCCGCCACCACTCCCCGTTCCACCCGTCCCTCCCGTTCCACCCGTCCCTCCAGTCCCACCCGTCCCACCACCGGACGTGCTCCTCGAACCGCCTCCGCAACCTGCCAGAAGCACAATGGCCAAAGTCACAGCGACCGGCCGCCAACGCAGCAAAGATGGTGATCCAATGGTGTCCATGTCCCATCAAAACCCGGCTCCCGAAAATTGTTGTGAAAACGACTGCTTTTTTCTCAACATCCTCCCCCGCGACCGCGCGCCGTCCTCGCCGTTCGTCACTCCAACCTTGTATCCTCAATCCATATGGACCTCGAAATCACCGTAGACCAGCTCCAGCAGCAACTCGCCTCCACCACACCTCCCCTTCTCCTCGACGTCCGCGAGCCATGGGAGCACGCCACCGCGCACATCGAAGGCAGCACCCTCATCCCCATGAACGAGATCCCCGGCCGCGCCCACCAGGAACTCGACGAAGACGCGCCTATCCTCGTCCTCTGCCACCACGGCGCCCGCTCGCTCTCCGTCGCTTCATGGCTCCGCCAGCAGGGCTTCGACAAAGCCCAGTCCGTCGCCGGCGGCATCGACGCATGGTCTCGCTCCATCGATCCCTCCGTCCCCCGCTACTGACCCACGCTAAGCCGCTCCTCTGCTTCGTCGCGCATCTAAAGCCTCATGAACCCCGCTTCACCCAAGAGGCCCCCGAAACAACTGCAGCCCATCGCAGCAGACCTTCCCTCACCCCTTGACTCCGCCCTGGCCGCCGGTCTGCGTTACGTCTACGACAACCGCCCCGGCATCACCCGCAAGCGCGTCCGCAACGGTTTTCGTTACCTCGACCCCGAGGGCCACCCCCTCCGCGACGCCGACACCCTCGCCCGCATCAAGTCTCTCGCCATCCCTCCCGCATGGACCTCCGTCTGGATCTGCACCAACCCCAACGGCCACCTCCAGGCCACCGGGCGCGACGCTCGCGGACGCAAGCAGAGCCGCTACCACCCCCGCTGGCGCGCCACCCGCGACGAGGCCAAATACGAGCACATGCTCCACTTCGGCAACGCCCTTCCCTCCATCCGCCACCGCGTCGAGCACGACCTCTCCCTTCCCGGTCTCCCCCGCGAGAAAGTCCTCGCCACCATCGTCCGCCTCCTCGAAACCACCTTCATCCGCATCGGCAACCCCGAGTACGCGCGCGAAAATCAATCCTACGGCCTCACCACCATGCAGCGCCGTCACGTTGCGATCCACGGTTCCACACTCACCTTCAGCTTCAAAGGCAAAAGCGGCGTCCGCCATACCATCAACCTCACCGACCGCCGCCTCGCACGCATCGTCAAATCCTGCCGCGACACCCCCGGCTACGAGCTCTTCGAATACCTCGACAACGACGGCAACCCCCACACCATCGACTCCACCAACGTCAACGACTATCTCTTCGAGATCACCCAGCAGCACTTCACCGCCAAGGACTTCCGCACCTGGGCAGGCACCATCCTCGCCTGCCTCACCCTGCGCGAATTCGAACCCTGCGACTCCCCCGCCCAGCTCAAAAAAAACGTGGTCCAGGCCATCACCGCCGTCTCCGAACGCCTCGGCAACACGCCCTCCGTCTGCCGCAAGTGCTACGTCCATCCCGCCGTCCTCGACGCCTATCTCAGCGGACACATGACCAAAGCTCTCGACCAACTCTCCGACGCAGAGAAGGGAGCCTCCCATCGCGCCCTCCGCAACGACGAGTCTGCTCTCCTTCACCTGCTGCAGCAGCAGCAGCTCCACCTCGCAGCCGACTGACCCCGTCTCTACTTCGCCCTCGGGTGCGTCTCGTCGTACACCCGCTGCACCTGCCCCACCGTCAACTGCGTATACCGCTGCGTCGTACTCAGCCGCTCGTGCCCCAGCATCTCCTGAATCGCCCGCAGGTCCGCACCTTCCTCCAGCATGTGCGTCCCAAACGCATGCCGCAGCGTGTGCGGATGCACATCCGCCGCCAGCCCCCCGCTCAGCGCAATCGACTTCACAATCCTCCCCACACTCCGCGTCGTCAACCGGCACGTTCCACGCATCCGTGCATTCACCAGCAGCGGCCCATCATGCACCAGCTTCCCCTTCCCCGCAGCCTCCAGCTTCGCCTGCCGCAGCGGCAGGTAAGCCCGCACAGACTCCGCCGCCGCATCCCCCAGCGGCACCAGTCTCTCTTTCTTTCCCTTGCCGAACACGCGCACCGCGTCGTCGTTCCAATGAATCGAATCCATGTTCAGCCCCACCAGCTCCGAGTTCCGAATCCCGCACCCATACAGCAGCTCAAAGATCACCCGCTCCCGCTCCGGCCAGCTTGCCTCGAACGCCACCCCTGCATCCTCCGTCTTGCGCGACGCCCGTCCCGCCGTCCGCGCAGGACCCATAGAATCCAGCACCCGATTCACCTCCTCCATGCTCGGCACCCGCGGCAGATGCTTCGGCAGCTTTGGCGTCCTCACCAGCAGCGCCGGATTACTCTCCACCAGCCCCGCCTTCGCCGCCCACTTGAACCAGCTCCGTACCGCCGCCAGCGCCCGAGCCACACTCGCCTTCGTCAACCCCCGATCCATCAGCGTTCCCATATATGCCCGGATATGCGTGTGCTCCACATCCCGCATCGCCGCATCCTCACCCAGCATCTCCGTCAGAAACCCCGCAACCCCCCGCACCTCCCGCGTATACGCACGCAGCGTATGGTCCGAAGCACCGCGCTCATCCCGCAGCATCCGCAAAAACCGCTCCGCCAGCACACCAAACGTCCCACATGCACCATGCTCGCGCAGCTCCATCGCAGATGGCTGGGGTCCACGCTCTTCCCCTCTCCCGCTCACGCCTTCACCTCATCAATCTCTCGTGCCAATTCGGCTTTGAAGGGGACGGGCTTCAGCCCGTCCATCAAGATATCATCAGCAAAAGGGGCTTTAGCCCCGGAGGGAAAGCTTCTTCTCACGACGCCACTCCCACTTCCCCACCCCCAACAGCTTCCTCGCGCCCCACCTTCCGCCGCGTCGCCCTCGGATGACACATCCGATGCACCGTCTTCAACCGGTCAATCGCCAGGTGCGTATACACCTGCGTCGTCGCAATATCCGCGTGCCCCAACAGCGTCTGCACGGTCCTCAAATCCGCGCCATGCTCCACCATATGCGTAGCCATACTATGCCGCAGCTTATGCGGGCTCGCCTGCCGATTCAACCCACGCACCATCTGCCACACCACCTGCGCCGTCAGCGGATTCCCCCGCACGCTCAAAAACAGCGCCCGCTGAATCCCCGAACCCGCACGAACCAACTCTGGCCGTCCCCGCTGCACATAAGCCTCCAGCGCCTCCACCGCACTCCGCCCAATCGGCACCATCCGTTCCTTATCCCCCTTTCCGCGCACCTGCACGCTCCCCACATCCAGCCGCAGGTCCTCCTGCCGCAGCGCCACAATCTCTCCCACCCGCAGCCCGCCCGCATACAGCAGCTCCAGCATCGCGTGGTCCCGCAGCCCAGTCCCTGGAGCCCCACCCCCGTCCGCTCCATCCCGCTTCGCCCCTGCGGCCGTCCGCTCCAGCATCTCCGTAACCTCGCTCTCCGCCAGGCTCTTCGGCAACACCTTCCAGCTCGCCGGGCTCTCAATATTCACCGTCGGATCGCGCCTCACCCGCTTATCCATCAGCAGCCACCGGTACACCCCCCGAACGCAGCTCAGCTTCCTCGCAATCGACCGCGACTGCACCCCATGCTCCCGCAGGTGCTGCATAAACCCGCTCACATCCCCCTGCTCCGCCGTCAGCAGCGTCTTGTTCTCCGCCTCCAGAAACTCCGCAAACATCTTCAAATCCCGCAGGTACGCCTCACAGCTCAGCGGCCGCAGCCCTCGCTCCACGCGCAGATGCGTCATATACTCCCGCAGCAGCGCACCGCCGCTCACAGCCCGCTCCGAAGCCATTCCCATCCCACGATTCTTGCGCGCCCCAGCCCCCAGCGCCAGCCCCCGTACCTCCTTCGCCACCACCTCCCACGCCACACCTTCGCCCCTCCATCTCGAACCAACAACCTGTCATCCTGAGCGGAGCAGCCCGCGCTCCTTGCGGGCTGCGCAGTCGAAGGATCCCGAAGCACTCCGGCCCTCCCCACACCCTCCGCACCTTTCTCACCACCCAGCCACGACTGCTAAACTTACATAGCCATGTTTGAAAACCTCTCCGAAAAACTCCAGCGCTCCTTCAAAACCCTCCGCGGTCAGGGCACCCTCACCGACGAGAACATCAACGAAGCTCTCCGCGAGATCCGCATCGCCCTCCTTGAATCCGACGTCAACCTCGACGTCGCCCGCGATCTCATTGAAAAAATCCGCGCCAAATCCCTCGGAGCAACCGTCACCACCGCTCTCTCCCCCGCCGAGCAGATCGTCAAGATCGTCCGCGACGAGCTCATCGAGACCCTCGGCCGCGACACCGCCCGCTTCAAGTTCGCCTCCCAGCCCCCCACCGTCATCCTCATGGCCGGGCTGCAAGGCTCCGGTAAAACCACCTCCTCCGGCAAGCTCGCCGCCTGGCTCCAAAAGGGTGGCCACCGCCCCATGCTCGTCTCCGTCGACGTCTACCGCCCCGCCGCCCGCGAGCAGCTCAAAGTCGTCGCCGCCAGCATCAAAGCCAAACTCTACGATGGGCAGTTAGATTTGTCATCCTTCGGCGCAGCCGGAGGACCTGCTTCTCCAGGCACCCCCGACGTCCTCCGCCTCGCCAAAGAAGCCCGCCGCGAAGCCACCAACTCCGCCTGCGACATCCTCATCGTCGACACCGCCGGCCGCCTCGGCATTGATGAGGCGCTTATGGCAGAGATGGCCCAGCTCAAGGCACTCCTCTCCCCCTCCGAGATCCTCTTCGTCGCCGACGCCATGACCGGCCAGGACGCCGTCAACTCCGCCAAAGCCTTCAACGACCACCTCCAGATCACCGGCGCCATCCTCACCAAGATGGACGGCGACTCCCGCGGCGGCGCCGCCCTCTCCATCCGCCAGATCACCGGCCAGCCCATCAAATTCCTCGGCACCGGCGAAAAACCCGACGCCTTCGAAGCCTTCCACCCCGACCGCATCGTCAGCCGCATCCTCGGCATGGGCGACATCGCCACCCTGCTCGAACGCGCCGACGAAAAGCTCGACAAGTCCAAAGCCGAAGCCTTCGCCAAAAAAGCCTTCTCCGGCGAGGGCTTCACCCTCGAAGACTTCCGCGACCAGCTCCGTCAGATCAAAAAGCTTGGATCCATGCAGTCCATCCTCAAGATGCTCCCCTCCGTCGGCCCCTTCGCCGGCATGCAGCAGGCCGCCAGCTCCATCGACGAAAAGCAGTTCTCCCGCGTCGAAACCATCATTGACTCGATGACCAACAAGGAGCGCCGCAACTCCTCCATCATCAACGGCAGCCGCCGCAAACGCATCGCCCTCGGCTCCGGCACCACCGTGCAAGAGGTCAACAACCTCCTCAAGCAACACGCCCAAATGTCCAAAATGTTCAAAACCATGGGCTCCGGCGGCGGCAACAAAATGCAACAACGCCTCATGTCCCAAATGGGCGGCAACCAACGCTTCGGCCGTTAGCCTTCCTTGTTCAATGGAAACCATGGCCCGATACGCGATTACAAATCTTGTTCTAGACTCTTTGTGTGGATGACAATATGACAAGCCCCGACATCATGGAATCCGCGCTCGAACACCGGATACAGTTTCAAGGGCATTGGGTCGACAAGTGGATAATCCCTAATCCATTTATCCCGCTGCTTTTTTCTGCACTGAGCAGCACCGAAGTAGCTCTCGAGGATTTCGCGTTTCGACAAGACGCTAAGAACGTCGCGGAGACGGCCTTGGTAGTCACCGTGGATAAGTTGAATACCACGATAAACTTAGGGGTCGACAGGATTACTTTCAGAATCAACAATCCTGATTGGGAGATGGCTCCCCAGATTGTGGAACTTTTCGATAAGATCGTCGAAGCTGTCACCAGCTTTGTTTCGGCGCCCATCAAATCGCAAGAAATTACACTCGTCTTTCACGTCTCACCAGGAAATCTAGATTTCGGCAAGAAGACAGCAGAGTTGGTCAATTCAAGAAGACTCGGTGCCGCGGACTTTTACGGCATCAGTGTCGCATCCGCAGAGCGCTCTCTACTAATAGAGGCCTCAAAAAAAATCGTGGGGGGCGCGTTTTATCGACTTACTCGCACGTTTAGACACGATGAAAGATTTGCGGAGATCGCACTAGCGCTTCACGCCGATGAAGTATCGGCCTTAAGGCTGCTCGATGTAGAAGGGGTGATTTAGTGCTTGAACTTGAAGAAGCCCAGACTGCTTGGATTCAGCCAACGTCTGCGTCTGGCGAGTTTGAATTCGGGGCAAACACTGCAGCCATCGGTGGATCGTCGTTGGACTTCAGGCTGTATCCATATTCCATTATCGCAGTTGGCGCACAGCAGCATTTGGCACAGACGTCGGCGCTGACTGCGCAAAGCGATGACACGATAACCTCAGCGAATTCCAACCGGCTTATACGCGCCGCCGCTGAAATGTCTGCTCGTAGGCACGGCCGCAGTCGACACTCGAGTGATCTAGTGAAGATTCTAGAGAGCATTCGTGAAAACTACCTGAGAAGGCATGAGATCGCATTGAAGGCCAATCGGGACACCAACACCCCTTCGCATTCGAAGACCGCGTACTCCGATCAGCAGATTCACCGGGTCGCAGAATCGGGCCGGGACAATATCGCTCGCTGGGCGACCCTCGTCGCGAGTACGCGTGGAGTCCGGCTCCGCCGAAGGTCATCCCACACGTTTGCGATAGCTGTTTCGCGCCTCTCCGATGCTGAAGTTGACCTGGATTCAGTCGAAGAAATCTTGATTGCTCTAGGACAAGCGGGCGTGATAACGGCGTTCCAGCGGGGCCTGTTACAAGTGGGTTACCTTCGTTAGATGGAACTCCAAATCCTGGATCCGTTTGGGGACTATGAAACGGCTGGGTACCTGCGCAACCTGCAGGGCGAGAAAGACCTTAAGATCGTTGGGCATCTTGAAACCGCCGCGTTTATAGACCAAATCCGCCCGACACTTCGCTATCTAAGCCGCCTTCCCGACATCACGTACGAACATATTCTGGAAACCCATCGTAGGCTGTTCAACTCTGTTTATCCGTGGGCAGGACAAGATAGAACTCAGAATGCTCCTCCTTTAAGAATTGCGAGGGGTGGCTACGGCGATATGTTTGCACTGCCCGATTCGATCCAAATTGCAGCGAATCACGCATTGACTTTGGCCCACGACTACGCGTTCATGCGGGCGAGACCGGGACAGGTGTTTGGGTACCTCGCTCATTCTCATCCGTTCTTCGAAGGAAATGGGCGGACCATCTGGACCGTCTATGAAGAGTTGGCTGGTCGGGCGGACTTTCATGTCCCTTGGGAACGCATAGACAAAGCAGAGTGTTTGCGTGCGCTCACTGAGGAGTTGCGTTCACCGGGCAGCAACGCGATGGACCAACTCGTTCTCAGGTATGTCAGTCCCGGCGCACGATCATTGAATCGAGCGGCGCGGGGGCTTCAGACAAACTTCAATCCAAAATAATCGACCTGTGCGAATTCTTAGTACTTCACCAACGGCCCTACCGTTCTGCCGAAGGCCGGAGTGAAGCCGCAGGCGCAACGACCAAACGGCTCTCTTGCCCACAACACAAATCTCTCCCCATCCAGCGGCCCACCCCAGCGACCACCCACCAGCGCAACCTCCCGCCAGCCGCCCCCCCGACACCCTCGCGCATCCTACAAACCAGAAACCCCAGCCAAGTGCGCTCTAATCCCGACCAGAGCTGCACCAAAACCGCGCAAAGCGCCCTCCTACTGCGACGCCCCTCGCCCTGGACCACCTCACAAACGCGCTACTTCCCGGTGTACGGATGCAGCAGATACCTCCGCGCGGCATCCGCCTGCGTCTGGTCGCCCCCCGTCGCCGCCGCCAGCCGATACATCCGCATCGCCTCCGCCCGTTCAGGCAGCATGTCGTCCATCTCCCCCGCCGACAGTTCCGCGCGCTTTCTCAGCCAATCGCTGCAGTTTGGCTGCGTCGCAGCTTGCGCATACCCATACGCCGCACCCCGTATGTCGTTGTATCCACGCTGCGTATCCGCCAAACCAAACCATGCCATCTGTAGCCG
This sequence comes from Acidobacteriota bacterium, assembly GCA_019351975.1. GTDB lineage: Bacteria > Acidobacteriota > Terriglobia > Terriglobales > Acidobacteriaceae > Granulicella. Next base: position 21,802 of record JABBOG010000008.1, on the reverse strand, counting down.
CGCATCCGTAAAGTAGCCCGGCTTCTGCGCATCCGCAATCACCTGCTTGTAAGCCGCAATCGCCTGCAGACCCTGCCCCTCATCCTTCAGCAGGTTCGCAACTTCAAGACGAAACAGGTAGTTATGCGGAAACTGGCTGGCCAGGCCCTCCTGCACCGTAAGCGCAGCCGGATACTGCCCATCGTGCCGCAAGAATAACGAAAGCGCCGTCCGCGACTCCACCGGCGTCACCACACCGTGCGCAATCGCCAACCGTAAATTGTTCAGTCCCTCCGCCTTATTCCCCCCAACCCCCATAAATCCCACAAGAAACCGCACCCACCGCGGCAAACTCGCCACCGCAAACTGCTGAATTCCAATCGCCATCCGTGCATCCGCATACTGCGGATCGATCTTCAGCGCCTGCTCAGAGTCATTCCGCGCCGCATACCCCTGCCGCGCCGCCGCCGCAAAGGAGTGGTCCACCAGCGTGATGAACGCTGCATGCATCCCCTTCCCATAACTCCTTGCAAAATAAGCATTTGCGTCTCCAGGATTTGCCTCGATCTCCGCATCGCACAGCGCAATCACTTTGTTGGTAAGGTCTTCGATACGGCCGCGCGTCTCCGGCGCAACGTCAATCTGCCGCTTCGATGTTAGAAAGCTGTCGTGCGCATAGTACGTCGTATCCAGCAGATCTTGATGGTACAGTTCGCGAAAGATCACCGTCGTAAGCACGTAATTCCACGCCATCGGATCCGTCGGGTGCGCCGCCGCCACCTGCTCCCGCAACTTCAACGCAGCATCGAACTCTAGATTATTGAAGTCCTGCGAAGACTGCTTCACCTGTGGGTCGAAGTTGATAGGATCTGTATTCGCCGACGTCGGCAGCGTGCTGGCAGCTGCACCCGAGCACCCCCCCGCAGACAGAACAACGATGAAAACCCCAGACATACAGCACAGCCAGCACTTCTTCCTAGCGGTGGAAAGCGTTCGATGCAATCGTATTCCTCTCTGCCCGTTGGCGCGAGACCAACGCAGATAGACTATACCTTCGACACATCGAACAGCACGCAACATCGACCTTGCCTGGTGCGGATAGAATAAAGATGGAGACTTATGGATCTGCAGACCGCGCTCCCCATCATCGTTCTCGTCGTCGGATGCTTCGCCTACATATTTTGGCCGCAGGAGCGAATCGCCGCGCCCATCGAGAAGACTCGCCTCGACTACCTCCGCGAGCGCAAAGACGTGGTTTACGACAATCTTCGCGATCTGAACTTCGAGTTCCGAGCAGGCAAATATCCGCAGGACGATTATGCAAGGCAGCGCACTTCGCTCGAAGATGAAGCCGCAAAGATCGTTGTGGAGATGCAATCTCTCGGCGGTTGAACATACCCGCTCTCAAGCCAGTCCGGACAGCGTGTACAGCATCTGCATGCAAACTCCGCAACTTTCTGAAGTATCCTTGGATGTGCACGCAATGAAGAACCTTCTCCGCAGCCTTACGCTCTTTCTGACATTTCTCTCGATGGCCGCCTTCGCAGCGGCGCAGATCACAGGTACAGTCACCAATCGGACGACCGACAAGCCCTCCGCGGGCGATACCGTCGTCCTTCTCCGGCTGGCGCAAGGCATGCAGGAAGTCGCTACAGCGACCACCGACGCCAAAGGCATGTACACCCTGAACGCACCCGCAGACGGTGCTTACCTGGTGCGCGTCACGCACGATAAAGCCACGTACTTCGGCCCTGTAATGCCAGGCACGAAGACGGTGAACGTTGACGTCTATAACGTAAGCGCTCATGTCAGCGGCGTCAGCACAGAAGCCATCGTCATCCGCGCACAGACAGATGCCAGCGGGTCGACCCTGAACGTCGTTGAGAACTTCTTCGTCAAAAACGATTCGAAGCCCGCCATGACGCAATTCTCCAACAACCCTTTTGGCTTTTACCTCCCTGTCGGAGCTGTAGTTGAGGCGTCTGCCGCGATGGCACCCGGAGGCATGCCCGTGGCGGCATCGCCCGTCCCTCTCGGCGAAAAGGGCCATTACACCTTTCTCTTCCCCATTCGTCCAGGAGAGACCCGCTTTCAGGTCGCGTATCACGTCGCATATCCCGGCACCCTCAGTCTGGACATGAAGGTAGATAGCCCTACCGACACCTTCGCCGTCATCGTTCCCAAAAGCATGAACTTCACACCCGTCGCAGGTGCGCCGTTCAACCCAATCAACGATGACGTCAACGCGCAGACCTTTGTCGCTCGTGGCGTGGACGCCAAGACTCCCATAGGCTTTCAACTCACCGGCACCGGCGCTCTTCCGCGTGAGTCCCAGAGTGGCGCACAAGCAAGCTCACAGGGTCAGGACGCTGCCGGCAACGGGCAGGACGCCTCAACGAATGACACAGCGCCGGGCAAAGGTCTGGGCAATCCTTTGGATCCCAATAACACTCGCGAACCGCTCTCCACTAAGTACAAATGGTGGATTCTTGGAGGCCTCGGCCTGATTCTGGTGGCTGCCGCGGGGGTGCTCCTGCGCAAGCCCGCCAATGCGACCATGCAGACAAACCCAGTTGATCCGACGCGGCCGCCCGCCCTTCCGCAAGCAAACATCCTCTCGCCTGCAACGCAGAACGAACGTCTTCTGCAAGTGCTGAAAGACGAGGTCTTTGCCCTGGAGACGGAGCGCTTGCAAGGTACGATCTCTGATGCTGACTACGTGCAGCAAAAAGCTGCTGTCGAATTGGTCCTTCGTCGCGCGTTACATCGCAGCGCCCACGTCCCCGCTGCGTCGAATCCCACTGCATAAGGCTACCAGCCACGAGAGTGCCAGAGTCATGACTACAGCTTTTCGCATCATCCGTCTGTACGCTCTGGCCGCATGGGTCGGTAGCCTGTTCTTCTTCGGCTTTGTCGCAGCCATCGCATTCAGCACGATGCCCGATACCCACCTCGCCGGAACCATTGTGCGTCATGCGCTCAGTGCGCTTCACCAGATTGGTTTGATCGCAGGCGTCGTCTATCTTCTCTTCACCCTTGCTCTTCTTGGCACGCAGCGCGACTCACATCCGGTCCGCGCGGCAGAGTTGCTGCTGGTCATCTTCATGATGGCACTCACGTCGTACTCGCAATTTTCCGTGATCCCGAGGATGGAACGGGATCGACTCGCGCTTGGCGGCGACGTCGCGCAAGCACCTCTGGACAATCCTTACCGGAGCCACTTCGAACGCCTCCACAAAGTCTCTGTTCGAGTGGAAGGCGTGGTGCTCATCATGGGTCTCGCCTTGCTTGGCATGGCAGAAATCCATGGCCGTGACGACTTCGACCGTTTCAACTAATCGCCGCCCAGCGAACCTCCCCAACCTCGATCATCCACCGCTCGCTGCGACTCACGCCGACAACGTCGCATCGTGCCGCGTTCGCGCAAAAATAATCAAAAACCCGCCCAATTCACCTGTGTATTAAACGCAATGAGCCGCTGGGGGGTGCCAGCGGCTCATTGTTTTCAGATCGCGCCTCCTATCAAGGGATGCAACCGGTGGGGGGTTGTCCCGACCAGAGGCGCTTAGTAAGTATCGCATAAACTTCCGCCAAAGTGGTAGTGCTCTGTGCAAACTTTTCACTCCAGACATAAGGATCGCGGAAGACAGCAAACCGACCAGCCTTATGCTCCGTTAGCTCAAGAGGTCGTCGTCGAGCGCTTACAGAAAAGGTACGATAACGTTGGCATGCGATTTGAACTCTTCATCGCCGCAAGGTATCTACGGGCACGTCGGCGGCAGGCCGTCGTCGGCCTCGTCACGGTCATCTCGGTAGTTGGTGTGGCCGCGGGCGTAGCTGCGTTGATCATTGCGCTGGCTATTACCAACGGCATGCGCCGCGACATGCAACAGCGCCTCGTCGGATCCACCGCTCACATCGAACTGATGCGCACCGCGGGGGACGGCATCAGCGACTGGCAGCCTCTCATGGCAGAGCTTGCAACCGTTCCCCATGTAGTCGCCGTCGCTCCAGGGCTGTACGGCCAGGTCCTCATCTCTCGCGGCGCTCGCTCCGGCGGAGCGTTGATCAAAGGCATCGTCCCCGCCGATGACCGAAAAGTAGGCAATCTGCTGCAAGCCGTCACCCAGGGCTCTGCCGACGCCCTCGCCCCCTCACCCTCTGCGGCAACGGGCACGCGCGAACTCGCCCCGCCGATCGTCATCGGCAACGAACTCGCCATCACTCTCGGCGCAGCTGTCGGCGACACGCTCCTCGTCACCTCTCCCCAGGGCGAACTCACCCCCCTCGGCCTGGTCCCACGGTATCAACGGTTCCGCGTCGCCGGCATCTTCACCTCCGGCTTCTACCAGTACGACGCAGGCTACGCCTTCATGCGCCTCTCCGACGCCCAGCGGCTGTTTTCCGAGCCTGACCTCGTCAGCGTCCTGAGCTTCCGCATCGACGACCTCTACAAGGCACCTCAGATCGGTATCTCCATCGAGCAGGACGCCAACAAATTGCGCGGCCGCGGCTTCGAAACCACCGACTGGATCCAGCAGAACCGCGAGCTCTTCCGCGCCATGCGTCTTGAACAGGTCGTCACCTTCATCATCCTTGCGCTGATCGTCATCGTAGCCGCGCTGAATATCCTGATCGCGCTCACCATGATGGTGATGGAAAAGACACGCGACATTGCCGTCATGATGAGCTTCGGCGTACGCGCCGAGCAGGTGCGAAAGATCTTCCTGCTGCAAGGCCTCCTGATCTCCGGCATTGGCACCGCCCTTGGCCTGGTCCTTGGTTACGCCACCAGCATTCTAGGTTCGCACTATCGCTTCATTCACCTCGACGCCAGCGTATACTCCATCGATTATTTGCCCTTCGCTCCGCGCCTGACCGACGCGCTGCTTGTCACCGCAGTCTCGCTCGGCATGAGCCTCCTCGCAACGCTCTACCCTTCAGGGTCCGCCGCCAGTGTGTTGCCCGCGGAAGCACTACGATATGAGTAATGCCCGCATTGCAAGCGCATCACGGAGAGAACTTTGAGACTTCCCTACACCAGGCTCGCCCCTGAAGCCTACGCCGCACTCTCGCAGCTCGGCCACTATATCAAGACGGCAACATCTCTCGAGCCCGTGCTTCTGGAACTCGTCTACCTGCGCGCGTCGCAACTGAACGGCTGCAGTTTTTGTATGGGCCTGCACCTGTCTGAGTTGCGCAAACATCGCGAACCCGAAAGCCGCATCGAAGCCGTCGCTCACTGGCGCGAATCCAATGCATTCACACCACGCGAAGCAGCCGCTCTCGCGTGGACGGAGGTAGTGACCAATCTCCAGCAGTCGCACGCCGCCGATGCCGACTATGCCGCCGTAAACCAGTTCTTCCGCGAGAAAGACCTCGTCGACCTCACCTTCGCCATCGCAGGCATCAATGCATGGAACCGCCTCAGCGAAGCATTCAAGGTTGAATGGAACCCGCCGAAGTCCGCGACAGGGGCAAACCAATCGTGAGTCTCACCCCCAGCACGACTGAGCCGCACCCGACAACGGAAAGCCTTCCGGTTTTGCGCGCCATCGACCTTGAAAAGACCTACCCTCCCCTGACATCCACTGGGCTGGCGTTAAAACTCTTTGACGGCATATCGCTCGAGGTTGCCCCAGGCGAAATGGTCGCGATCGTCGGCGAAAGTGGTGCCGGCAAGAGCTCACTGTTGCACCTGCTCGCCGCGCTGGACACTCCGACAGCAGGCCAGGTCTGGTGTGGTGCCACACAGATTGCGGGCGGTTCCAAGCCTCTAACCAATCGCGAGGCCGCCTCGTACCGAAACCGCGAAATAGGTTACGTCTGGCAGTTTCACTATCTGCTACCCGAGTTCACAGCCGTGGAGAACCTAGCCATGCCGCTACTCGCACGTAACGTGCCTCGCTTCAACGCCTTGGCCGAGGCATCCAAGTGGCTGTCCAGAATCGGACTCACTGACCGCGGTGACCACAGGTCCGGCGAGCTGTCCGGCGGCGAGCAACAAAGGCTCTCCATCGCCCGCGCCCTGATCACCAAACCGAAACTCCTTCTGGCCGACGAGCCCACCGGTGACCTCGACGGTATCACCGCTGAGCGCGTCTTTTCACTACTGCAGGAGCTCCACCGCGAACAGCATCTCGCCAGCGTCCTGGTCACGCATAATCTTGAGTTTGCAGCTCGCTGCGACCGCATATTGCGTCTTCGTCATGGCCGCTTGACAGCCGATTAGCCGGAATTTGTGACCGATTTCCCACAGCCGCGTCCAATCAGCAGTCATGGAACATTCTATGATGCAGGAAAATCCAAACAGGGTTTCGTTTCGAAGCTGAGACGCATACACTATATGTAATTCTCTGATTGCCGCAAGACAATCAGTCCTCTCCACCGCAATCGAACGCGGTGGTGGCCATCCAACCGTCATTCGCAGACCGCGCCCTCAGATATTGCGCGGGGCGATGGTTCGAAGGGGGAGCATGTTCGAACGCTATACAGAAAAGGCGCGGCGCGTGATTTTCTTCGCGCGCTACGAGGCGAGCCAGTTTGGATCGCCGTACATTGAAACCGAACATCTCTTGCTCGGCTTGCTGCGCGAAGATAAAGCGCTCACCAATCGCTTTCTTCGCTCGCACGCTTCCGTGGAGTCCATTCGCAAACAAATTGAGCAACGCACCATCGTACGGGAAAAAGTGTCCACATCCGTCGATCTTCCGCTGTCCAACGAATGCAAACGCGTGCTCGCGTACGCCGCAGAAGAAGCCGAACGCCTAAGCCACAAGCACATTGGAACGGAGCACCTGCTGCTGGGCCTGCTGCGCGAAGAGAAGTGCTTCGCGGCAGAGATTCTGACCGAGCGCGGACTTAGACTTACCGCCATCCGGGAAGAACTGCAGCGCACCACGCAAGAGAAGCCCGCCGCTGCTACCGGAAGCGGCAAGCAGCGTGGCAACCAGCCCGAGCAGTCCATGCTTGCAGAGTTTTCCCGAGATCTCACGCAGGCCGCAACCGACCAGCAGCTTGATCCCCTCGTCGGCCGCGACTTTGAAGTTGAGCGCGTCATCCAGATTCTCTGCCGCCGCACCAAGAACAATCCCGTTCTGATCGGTGAACCCGGAGTGGGTAAAACCGCCATCGTTGAAGGCCTTGCCCAGAAGATCGCAGACGGCGAAGTACCGAGCTTCCTCGCCGAAAAGCGTGTTCTGTCTCTGGACCTATCCCTCATCGTCGCAGGCACCAAGTACCGCGGCCAGTTCGAGGAACGGCTGAAGACCATCATGAAAGAGTTGATGGAAAACCAGAACTGCATCGTCTTCATCGACGAGTTGCACACCCTGGTCGGTGCAGGTTCTGCCGAGGGCTCGCTTGATGCAGCTAACATCCTCAAACCCGCGCTCAGCCGAGGCGAAATCCAATGCATCGGCGCCACCACGCCAGCGGAGTATCGCAAGTCTATCGAGAAGGATCGTTCCCTCGAACGCCGCTTCCAGGCCGTAAAGGTTCCTCCTCCCAATGAAGAAGATGCCATCAAGATCATCATGGGAATACGCGAGAAGTACGAGAAGTTCCACGCCGTCAGCTACACCGATGACGCCATTACCTTCTCGGTCTCGCACTCCAACCGGTACATCCCGGATCGCTTCCTGCCAGACAAGGCCATCGATTTGATTGACGAGGCAGGTGCCCGCGTGAAGTTGCGCCAAACCACCCTCCCTGAAGAGCTGACCGAGGTCCAGAAGCGCATCAAGTTCATCGTTCATCGCATGGAGAACGCCATCGCGAACCATGAGTTTGAGAAAGCGCGTTTCTATTCGGATGAAGAGCGGAAGGAGCGCGAAAACCTGCGCGCACTCCGCGATAAATATCACCTCGATGAATCGAGTTCCGGCATCGTCACTCGCGAGGACATCGAGGATGTCGTATCGCGCTGGACGGGTGTACCCATCACGTCCATCAAGGAAGAAGAGACGCAGAAACTCCTACGCGTCGAGGAAGAGCTGCATCGGCGCGTCATTGCGCAGGACAAAGCCATCTCGGCCCTCGCACGCGCTATTCGGCGTTCTCGCGCCGGCCTCAAAAACCCTGCGCGTCCCATCGGCAGCTTTCTCTTCCTTGGCCCCACAGGTGTCGGCAAAACCGAGGTGGCACGAACACTCGCTCAATTCCTGTTCGGCTCGGAAAAATCCCTTATCCGCTTCGATATGTCGGAGTACATGGAGAAGCACTCCGTCTCCAAGCTTATCGGCTCGCCTCCGGGCTACGTCGGCTACGAAGAGGGCGGCCAGCTCACCGAGCGCGTCAAACGCTCACCGTATTCCGTGGTCCTTCTGGACGAAGTCGAAAAAGCTCATCCCGATGTGTTCAATCTGCTGCTTCAGGTCTTTGAAGATGGCCAGTTGACCGACGGCCTCGGTAATACTGTCGACTTCAAAAACACCATCATCGTGATGACCTCGAACATCGGTGCGAAGCATCTCATGAAACGCGAAAGTCTCGGCTTCCAGTCCGGCAAAGATGAGGTCGTGCTCGAGAAGATGCAAGAGATGGTCATGAGCGAGGTGAAGAAGACCTTCAACCCGGAGTTCCTCAACCGTCTCGACGAAGTCATCGTCTTCACGTCCCTCTCAGACTCGGATCTTATGCAGATCATGGATCTGCTCGTACAGGGCCTCAACACCAACCTCGTGCACAAGGCTATTACCCTCACCGTGCGCGACGATGCCCAACGCTGGATTCTCGACAAGACCCTCGTTGACCGCAGCTACGGTGCACGTCCCCTCCGTCGCGCCATCCAGCGCTTCATCGAAGATCCTCTATCCGAAGCGTTGATCGCTGGCCAGATTGCTGAGCGACCAGCCTTCCTGGAGGTCTACCTTGAAAACAATCAGCTACACTATCGCCCCATCGTCACCGAAGGCGAAGAGAAAGCTGCTGGCATGGCTCTAACGACTGTATAAAACCCAACCACAAAATACGCCCTGATTCACATCAGGGCGTATTTTTTTGCCGGCAAGTCACTCAAGAATCGCCATTCATTGCCATTTCGTCACGGCTCGGTCGCGGCATCACCTCTACTCGCAGGATGCGCTCACAGCGCCGCTGTCCCCTTCCACAAGCGCCCAAATGCAAAAACGGCCCGCGTACTACTGCGGGCCGTCTTACTGCTCACGGAAACAAATGTACTAAACGAGCTTTGCCGACTTGACTACCTTGCTCGCGGAGCGCACAGCACCTGTTGCCGCGTCTACCGCGTCACCAAACTGATCGCGGCTGGCATCAATCAATTTCTGCGCTTCTTTGCCGAGCCGATCTGCTTGGTCCTTCAGGTATTCACCGGCGTCTTCCAGCGTATCGCCCAGATCGTCCAAGCCCCGCTTCAGCTTTTTGCGAGTCGCCGTTCCTGTCTGCGGGGCGTAGAGCAAGGCTGCTACACCGCCAACCGCAGCACCGATTCCTAGAGCAATCCAAAATTCTTTTTGACGCATGAAGCCTCCGTTCTGTCAGAGTAAGATTCTCATCCCTTCTCTCAGGTTGCAGCTTCATGGCAAACCACTCAGAAAAACTACTGCCGCGTACATGAATTTGTCATTGGACATCTTCATGCCGTTCCGCTCAACTCCATAGCGCGCACAAATACCCTCAGAAACATAGTGCGGTTCAACCGCCCTGTATTGGTATTGCGCAACGATGGATGATAGCTGCCTACCAACACCTTGCCGTTCGGCAGCGCATACTCAGCGCCATGGTGGAATGGAAACGCCGAGCGCCGCTCAATCGTTTTCTGCTCCACCAGATAGGCGAGGTACCCATCCCACGCAATCTTGCCGAGGCAAACCACAACACGAACGCGCACGAGCGCCGCAATCTCCGCTGTCAGATGCGTTGAGCAGTTCCGCACCTCCTGCGGCGTCGGCTTGTCCCCCGGCGGCGCGCATCGAACCACCGAGCCGATCCAGAGCTTGCGTAACTTCAGCCCATCATCCCTGCTCATCGCCTTCGGTTTGCTGGCTAGGCCAAGCTCATGCAACACCGGGTACATAAAATCGCCCGACCCATCCCCGGTAAACGGCCGTCCCGTCCGATTCGCGCCATGAGCTCCAGGAGCAAGACCGAGCACCAGAATTCTTGCATTGGGATCCCCAAATCCCGGCACAGGTTTCGCCCAATACTCCTGATCGCGATACGCTTTACGGCGCGTCTCACCAATCCCACGGCAATACTCGCGAAGCCGCGTGCACCGATCGCACGAGATCACTGCATCTTGAAGATCTCCAACGATGTTGAACAGATTCGTCACCTTACCTCTTCATCCCCTACTGCATCGGTTTTCTCGCAATGCCGCGCGATGCACCTTCGCTCGATGATACCGTTGATAGTGGCCCCAAAACCTTCCGGTGCTTGCGCTGCCAGCAACCATTCGGAGATTGAAACCTATGAAACCCGCAGAGCAAACATCACGCAAGCACAAGCCTTCAACACAGGGCACGCACTTCTCCACACGAGGCTGGGTAACACCCAGCATCGTCGGCCTTCTTTGCATTGGATTACTCGTCGCTTCCTACGAACGTGGCCATGGAAATCTCCACAAGCTGAAGACGCGAGTTGACCCCGCGCCTCCGCCAGAAGTTATACAGACGGGTCCTGGCGGTCAGGATCCTGTCCGCCTCAGCCGCAGCGCAACAACCATTGGTAAAGACGCTGAGTTCGTCTCAGCGACCTTTCTCCCCGGCCGCGGTATGAACGTCTTTCAGATCACCGCCTTGATTCCTGGACACGGCGAAGTTCCGCTGCTCGCATCACCCTCATTGCCTGTAGCAAACAGGCTCCTCAGCGGACAAGAAGAAGACGTCAACGGTTCATCCAGTACGCTCCTGGGCGGAGCCATTCTTCTGCCCTGGGCTCAGCGGCTCTTCGGTACGCCCACATCCACCCCGGGTATGCTTGAAACAAACTGGAACGGGCGCAAACTCACGTTTCCCGCCGCCACACCCCAAAGCACCATGTCCGTTGAGGGCCTGCTGCTAAACCGTGGAGCCGACAGCGTCAAGAGCGATGTTCTGCCTGATGGGCAATCGCTGCAGGCAGAGTTTCATCCAGGTGATTTCTCGAATGGCTGGCCCTCGACCATCGATGTCATCGTCAATGCCCAACTAACGGCGCACAATGTCGATCTCACCATCACGGCAACAAACACCGGACACGACCCTGCCCCCCTGGGCATTGGGTGGCATCCGCTCTTTGCCATCCCAAGCGGTGATCGAACCGACGCCCTCCTGAAGATTCCGTCTCAGACCATCATGGAGATGGACCGTCACACTGGCCTGCCCACAGGCCGCATGGTTCCTGTTGAAGACTCCATTCGCGACTTCTCAAGACCCGCAGGAACAAGAATCGGTGTCGGCAATCTCAATGAAACCTACACCAAACTGCAGCCCGATCTCGACGAAGGTCCGGTTGCAGAGATTCGTGATCCGGCATACAACGTCAAATTACGCATCATCCCTCTTACGTCGAACATCACAAGCATGAGAGTCGTCTCTCCTGTTGATAAACCGTGGGTCTCGATCGGTCCCAATACCAACCTTGACGATCCCTTCGGCGCAGAGTGGGGCGATCCGGCAAACGCAGGCATCGTTACGCTCGCTCCTGGCGCCACATTCAAATGGCGGGTTCGGATCGAAATCTCGCTCATCGGTACCGCAGCAACGAACGCTCCGTAGCACTTCAGCTCGTAGCAGAGCACAATACGACAGAAATCTGCGTTTCCGCCTGCTGCGTTTGACCCTCAACCCGTACCCTCGTATTCTTAGAGTTGGAACAGCGTACATCTGACCGCAGATCGATTCCTGCTTCTGCGCACAGGAACGTACCCGCCAAACCCTTCGGAAGGCAGCCCTTTGATCCCCACAGAAACCTCCTCAGACACCTCCCTCGACACACAGAACGATAACCTCACGGCGACGGAGTCTACCCCCAGCGAACAACAGCTTCAAGACCACAGCCACGAAGGTCACGAGCATCATCATCACCCGGCACCCACCCTCAATCCCGACTTGACGCGCTCCATACAGGTCGAGGCATCTGCCGAGGACGTTGCCAAAGCCTTTCAGCAGGTCACCAAGCGCTACACCAAGCTCGCACGCATCCCCGGCTTCCGTGCCGGTAAAGTGCCACCCTCGCTCATCAAGTCGCGCTTCGCGAAAGAAGTGCGTCAGGAGGTCCTCGAGTCTCTTGTAAGCGACCGCTTCCGCACCGCCCTCGAAGCACAGAAGATACAGCCCGTCTCCCAGCCCCAGATCAGTGAATTGCTTCTGGCCGAAGGCGCGCCCCTCAAGTTCAAGGCCACCTTTGAAGTACTCCCCGACTTTAATATCGATGGCTACGACAGCATCCAGGTCTCGCGCCCCGATTCAAAGCTCGAAGACGGCGAATTCGATGCCGAACTTGCCAGCGTCCTGGACCATCACGCCACCGTAGAACCCATCGAAGAAGACCGTCCGCTCGTCGATGGCGATTGGGCCGAGATCGGCTTCACAGGTCAACTACAGGATCTCGCCCAGACCGTCAGCGAAGATGGCCTCACCAACGCAACCCCTCAGGAGCCCATCTCTGGCGAAGACATTCTGATCCAGATCGGCGGCAAGAACACACTGCCTGCCTTCAGCGATGCTCTGCGTAACGCCAAGGTCGGACAGGAACTTTCTTTCGAAGCCAGCTATCCCGCCGAATTCGGCGACGTCCGCCTCGCCGGTAAGACTGTCAGCTACGATGTCACCGTCAAGGCCATCAAGAAAAAGACCTACCCCGAAAAAGATGAGGAGTTTGCCAAACAGCTCGGACCGTATACCGACTGGGCAGACTTCGAAGCGAAGATGCAAGACCGCGTCGCTTCTCGCAAAAAAGAAGCGCTCGAATCTCAGGCACGAGACAAGATGCTTGATGAACTGGTAGCGAAGTACGACTTCCCTGTTCCGGAAACATTTGTACAACAGCAAATCGATGCCCGCTTGGAGCGCGGTCTGCGTGCTCTCGCGCAGCAAGGCATGAGCTCGGATGATATGCGCAAGCTTGACTTCCCTCGCCTGCGCGAAGCGCAGCGCGATCAGGCTCTCACCGAGGTGAAGATCTCCCTCATCCTCGACCGCATCTCCGAACGCGAAAACATTGAGGTGACGGACGAGGAGCTGGAGCGCGAACTTCTCATGCTCTCCATCCAGTCCCGCGAACCGTACGATGCCCTTCGCAAACGCCTCACCGAAGATGGCTCCATCAACCGCGTCCGTGAACAGATGCGGCGCGAAAAAACAGGTACAACCCTCTTCGAACGAATCGCACGCTAAGCACGCAGCAGGCGATTCGTTCATATCAACAAGCCGCACACAGGCATCGAGATCACTGGTGTCAGTAAAGGAAAGAGAGCTATGGGACTTATACCGATGGTGCTCGAGCAAACGAGCCGGGGCGAACGCTCCTACGATATCTACAGCCGTTTGCTTCGCGACAATATCATCTTCCTCGGAACGCCAATCGACGACAACGTCGCGAATCTCATCATTGCGCAGATGCTCTTCCTCTCAGGTGAAGACCCGGAAAAGGACATCCAGCTCTACATCAACTCCCCCGGCGGCTCCATCACAGCGGGTCTCGCTATCTACGACACAATGCAGTACATCAAGAACGACGTCGTGACCTTCTGCATCGGTCAGGCTGCGTCGATGGGAGCCTTCCTCCTGATGGCAGGCAAAAAGGGTAAGCGCTTTGCTCTGCCCAACTCCCGCATCCTCATTCATCAGCCATCCATGGGCGGTCTCAGCGGTCAGGCAACGGACATCGACATTCACGCGCGCGAGATCCTTCGCATCCGCGAGATTACCAACAAGCTCATGAGCGCCAACACCGGCCAGCCGCTGGACCGCATCGAGCGCGACGTCGAACGTGACTTCATCATGAATTCGCCGCAGGCCAAAGAGTACGGCATCATCGACGACATCATCGACCGCCCGCGCTCAGCCTGATCTCGCAGTACCTGATCCGCGTCCATCTCGATGCCCGCTGACCTGCACGCCGCGTCTGCGGGCATCTTCCACTCAAATGGTCGCCGCTCGAATCCAACTGCACAACACCTTCCGCCCTTTGGGCGCGGGATTGCAGTTAGAGGTGTAAACTTAAGTTCGTTCGGTGCGCAATCTATGTATTGCATGCCTGGGAGCATAGTCAGCCTATGAAAACCACTCGTGGCGCAGAAGAATCCCTTCGCTGCTCGTTTTGCCATAAATCGCAGGATGCGGTAGCAAAGCTCATCTCCTCTCCGTCTGACTATCCGCGCGCCTACATCTGCGACGAATGTGTTGCTGTATGCAACTCCATCCTCGAAGACGACAAGGGAGAAGTTCCCGTCGGCGCAACCCCCACCCACCTTCCCAAGCCCTTCGAGGTCAAGGCCTTTCTCGACGAGTTCGTCATCGGCCAGGACCAGACCAAAAAGAAGCTCGCCGTCGCCGTCTATAACCACTACAAGCGCATCCAGATGAACAAGGTGCGGGGCAATGACGTCGAAGTCCAGAAATCGAACATCCTCCTTGTCGGCCCCACCGGTTCCGGCAAAACTCTCCTCGCGCAAACCCTCGCGAAGATGCTCGACGTGCCCTTTGCTATCGTCGACGCCACCACCCTCACCGAGGCCGGCTATGTCGGCGAGGACGTCGAGAACATCATCCTCAAGCTGCTTCAGGCAGCCGATGGCGACGTCGCACGCGCGCAGCAGGGCATCATCTACATCGACGAGATCGACAAGATCGGTCGCAAAGACGAGAATCCGTCCATCACGCGCGACGTCTCCGGCGAAGGTGTGCAGCAGGCGCTTCTTAAACTCCTCGAAGGCACCATCGCCAACGTTCCTCCACAGGGCGGAAGAAAGCACCCCCATCAGGAGTTCACCATCGTCGACACCACCAACATCCTCTTCATCTGCGGTGGTGCCTTCGTCGGTCTGGAGAAAGTCATTGGCCGCCGCGTCGGCAAAAAAGCACTCGGCTTCAAAGCCATCGGCGAAGCCATCTCCAAAGAAGGAGAAGTCACGCCCATCCGCGCTCAGCGCGACTCCGAACTGCTGCGTCAAGCCGAGCCGCAGGATCTGCTGAAGTATGGCCTCATCCCTGAATTTGTGGGACGCCTTCCCGTTCTCGGCATCCTGGACGAGCTTGACGAAGCCGCTCTGATCGACATTCTCACACGCCCACGCAATGCCATCCTCAAGCAATACGCTCGCCTCTTCGACTACGAAGGCGTTAAGGTCACATGGACCGATGAAGCAGCACGGGAGATTGCGCGCGAAGCCCTCCAGCGTAAAGTCGGTGCCCGCGGTCTGCGCATGATCCTCGAAGAGTTAATGCTCGACCTCATGTATCACGTTCCCGGCAACAAGAAGGTGAAAGAGCTCGTCATCACCGAAGAGATGGTTCGTTCACGCGAAATCATGCTCCCAGTCGTACTGGAAAAGGCCGGCTAACTTTCTACCGCATCTTCAACGCAGAGAAGGAGGATGAGTATCTGCTCACTCCTTGCGTTTGATCGCCTCAACACGATCAAACGGCTTTGAGGTTTCCTCTCTCCTCGAAACGCGTACAATTTCGTTCAAGCCAGACGCGCGCATCGTTCCCCGATGGCGCACGTCTAATCGGGAGGACTATGACAAACGACGATCGCGACATTCTCAACGGCTCGCAGCGCAAACTCCCGATGATGCCTATCCGCGAGATGGTCATCTTCCCTCACATGATGGCACCATTCGTCGTTGGCCGCGAATCAAGCGTCCGCGCCCTCGAAGAAGCCCTCAACGGTGATCGCAAGATCTTCCTCGCAACCCAGCACGACGCTTCGGTCGATGAGCCAACTGCAGAAGACATCTATAAAGTCGGCGTTATCGGCAATATCGTTCAGTCCGTTCGCATGCCAGACGGCAACATCAAAGTGCTCGTCGAGGGCGTCGAGCGCGCTCGCGCCAGTGAAGTTAACGGCTCAGACGGATTCTTCGTCGCGACCGTCCGTACCTCAAAGGTTGAACTCGCCTCCACTCCCGCGATGGAGCAGCTCATCGCTCGCGTCCACCAGCTCTTCGAGCAATACGGCAAGCTTCAGCAGTCGCTCAATCAAGATGGATCGGCCGCTCTGCGCACCGATGAGCCAGCGAAACTGGCAGACGTCATCGCAGCCAGCCTCCCTCTCGCGATCGAAGAGAAGCAGCAGCTTCTCGAGGTCTTCGATCCCGAGATCCGCCTCTCGCGCATCGCCGACACGCTCGACATCGCCATCGAAAAACTCAACATGGATCGCACCATCCAGTCTCGCGTCAAGCGCCAGATGGAGCGCGCCCAGAAAGAGTACTACCTCAACGAAAAGATCAAGGCTATCCAGAAAGAACTGGGCCGCGGCGAGAAGAGCGAGTTTGACGAGCTCAAGAAGAAGATCGAAGAAGCTGGCATGACCGCCGACGTGAAGGAGAAGGCACTGCAAGAGCTCAAAAAGCTCGAAGCAATGCCTCCCATGTCCGCCGAATCCACCGTCAGCCGCAACTATCTGGACTGGCTGCTCGCCGTCCCCTGGAAGAAGCGCTCCAAGGAAATCCGCTCCATCGAAAATGCGGAGACGATACTGAATCAGGACCACTACGGCCTCGAAAAGATCAAGGACCGCATCCTTGAGTTCCTCGCCGTCCGTCAGCTCGTCAAAGACCCCAAAGGCTCCATCCTCTGCTTCGTCGGGCCGCCGGGTGTCGGTAAGACATCTCTTGGCATGTCGATCGCCAAGGCCACCGGAAGAAAGTTCGTACGCATGTCCCTCGGTGGCGTGCGTGACGAAGCTGAGATCCGCGGCCACCGTCGAACCTATATCGGCGCGCTTCCCGGACAGATTATTCAGTCCATGAAGAAAGCCGGCACCAAGAATCCAGTCATCATGCTCGACGAAATCGACAAGATGGCCTCTGACTTCCGCGGCGATCCCGCCTCCGCGCTGCTCGAAGTTCTTGACCCCGAGCAGAACAACACGTTCCAGGATCACTATCTCGACGTCGAGTACGACCTCTCGCAGGTACTCTTCGTCGCCACCGCAAATGTGCTGCATACCATCCCCGGTCCCCTGCAGGACCGCATGGAAGTGCTTCGCCTCACGGGCTACACCGAACTGGAAAAGCTCGAGATCGCCAAGCAGTACCTCGTCAAGAAGCAGCTCGAAGCTACTGGCCTCACCGCCGAGCAGATCAACTTTACCGACGACGCCCTGCGCGAAATCATCCGCTCTTACACCCGCGAAGCCGGCGTTCGCAACCTCGAACGCGAGCTCGGCAACGTCTGCCGCAAGGTCGCACGCAAAGTCGTCGGCAACTCCAAACACACCGAGCCCGTCACAGCCGAATCCCTCAGCACCCTCCTCGGCGTCGCCAAGTACCGCGACTCGCAGGTGCAGGAGAAGTCCGAGATCGGCCTCGTCACCGGCCTCGCATGGACAGAGATGGGCGGCAGCATCCTCCAGACCGAAGTCCAGGTCCTCGACGGCAAGGGCAAGATGACCGCCACCGGACAGCTCGGAGACGTCATGCAGGAGTCAGCCCAGGCTGCCCTCACCTACATTCGCTCCCGCTCCCACCACCTCGGCCTCCCTCGCGACTTCTACCGCAACGTCGACATCCACGTCCACGTCCCCGAGGGAGCGATCCCCAAGGACGGCCCATCCGCCGGTATCACCCTCGCAACCGCACTCGCGAGCGCCCTCACCAAAATCGAAGTTCGCCGCGATATCGCGATGACCGGGGAGATCACCCTGCGAGGCAAAGTCTTACCCATCGGTGGCCTCAAAGAGAAGCTTCTCGCAGCGCATCGTGCCGGCATTCGCGAGGCGATCCTCCCGGCCGACAACATGCGCGACCTCGAAGATCTTCCTGATCTCATTAAAAACGAAATGAAGCTGAACTGGGTCGAACAGATGGACGAAGTTCTGGAGATTGCTCTCGTCGCTAAGTTTCCAAAACTAGCAGAAGAGATTCCCGAAGCCTTGGCCTCGGGGCCATCCCTTCCCATCCCGCCCCCAGACAAGTCCGCCGTCGTCACCCGCCAATAAGTTCTCACTACGCAAGGAAGCCGAGCTCCACAGCTCGGCTTCCTCATTTTGCCTCTGGCTTTCACCCCATGGCGTTTATGCTCTGCGGCCTGAGATAAAGTGAAATACAACAGAGATCAGCGCGAAGATTAGCAGAATATAGATCACAAATCCTGTAATGTGGAGCAGGAAAAACAGGCCCAGCCACGCCAGAACCAGAACCAGTGCTATGAGCAGAAACATCGTTACGCCGCCTTACTTGATAGATTGAACAACGAGCAATCTTCGTAAGAGATCATTTCCCCGACCTCGCGTTGCTTGCTTTCCCGCTTTAGTTTCTTTCCGATAGACAAATTCTCCAATGTCTCGTGAACGCCGATACTAATCTGATCTTCGAGCTAACACTCTTGCGATCCAGAGCATCTATGCTACGAGTCAACACATTTGGAGGTTTTTCATGACGCTGATCATTGTCATCATTTTGTTGTTATTGCTCTTCGGCTCTTTCCCGGTTTATCCGTACTCACGCGACTGGGGCTATCGCGGGTCTGGCGCGCTCGGCACCATTCTCCTGATCGTCATCATCCTCTGGCTGCTGCATGTAATCTAACCAACCGCTTTCCTTCGGTCCGTAACTTCGCTACGATGAAGGCGCGCCTCAATTGCGCGCCTTCTCTATGCCCAGCACAGTCTCGAACAACCTGCGCCTCAGCGACCTCGCACCGCACCTCATTCAATCCGAAATTCGCGCCATGACGGTCGCCTGCGCCGACGCTGGTGGCATCAACATGGCGCAAGGCGTCTGCGACACCGACCCGCCACCACCAGTCGTCACCGCCGCTCTTGATGCCATCAACGCCGGCCACAACATCTATACCCGCCTCGACGGCATCGCTCCCTTGCGCGAAGCCATCGCCGGAAAACTCGCCACATTCAACAAAATCAGCGCCGACCCCCACACGCAGATTCTTGTCACCTCCGGAGCCACCGGCGCCATGAACGCCGCGCTCATGGCCCTTCTCAACCCCGGCGACGAGTGCATCGTCTTCGAGCCCTTCTACGGCTACCACGTCAGCACCCTGCGCTCCATGCGCGCCACGCCCGTTATCGTTCCCCTCATCGGCCAGCAATTCACCCTCGACCTTGATCGCCTCCGCGCCGCGATCACACCCCGCACCCGCGCCATCATCCTCAACAGCCCGTCCAACCCATCCGGCAGGGTCTTCTCGCACGCCGAACTCGAATCCATCGCCGACATCGCCCTCCGCTTCGATCTCTTCGTCTTCACCGACGAGATCTACGAGTACTTCACCTACGACGGCGCAACCCACCTCAGCATCGCCACCCTGCCTGGCATGGCTGACCGCACCATCACCATCTCAGGCTTCTCCAAAACCTTCTCCGTAACCGGATGGCGTCTCGGCTATCTCACCGCCAGCCCGCGCTGGCTCCCTGCTATCGGCTACTTCCACGACCTCACCTACATCTGCGCGCCCTCACCCCTGCAATACGGTGCCGCAGCCGGCCTCCTGCAGATGGAAGACAGCTTCTACAAGCACCTCTCCGTCGAGTATCGAATCAAGCGCGACGCTATCTGCGCGTCCCTTACCCGCGCCGGCCTCACGCCATCCATCCCCTCCGGCGCGTACTACGTTCTCGCAGACGCCTCCCACATCTCCGGCGATAACGCTCGCCAAAAGTCACGCCGTCTACTCGCCGAAATCGGCATCGCCGCCGTCGCTGGCTCCGCCTTCTTTGCCGCCGACGCACACGGCGTCAACCCCGGAGAAAACCTGCTCCGGTTCTGCTACGCCAAGAAGGACGCCGACCTCGCCGAGGCATGCCGCCGCCTCGACACCTATCGCAATCCCCTGCAAGCTCCATAGGTAAGCCAGCGTAGCTCCGCCGCCTTCCTGCGCGAAGCGCTACTCGCCGTCCGCGCAGGACCCTCCAGCAATCGACGGAATAAGCATCACCTCATCACCGTCCTCAAACGGATGCGTATCCCCTCCGAGAAATCGAATGTCTTCGTCATTCACGTAGACATTGATGAACCGGCGCAGCTTTCCATTCTCATCCGTCACATTCTTCGCAAGCGCCGGAAACTTCGCGTCGAACTCACCCAGCAGACCCTGAAGGTCCTTCGCCTCTGAGGCAAACGACTTCTGCCCATCCGTATGTCGTGCCAACGCCGTCGGTAAAACCACCTTCACGCTCAACGAACACCCCCTGCCAACTGCAGTTCACCTGTGCCAATCAAATCGCCATCCACCGCTCGAATATACTCGTCAAACGCCGCCAGCTTTGGCTTCACCGAAGCCTCCGCCGTAAACCGCCCTTCCAGCGCATCCGTCGTCTTCAATCCATTGCCCGTAATGCAGACAACCGTCGTTTCGTCGCGCGAAATCCGTCCCTGCGCATACAGCCGCGCCGTCACGGCTGTCGTCACGCCGCCTGCGGTCTCGGTAAAGATCCCCTCCGCTTCGGCCAGCTCCTGAATCCCCGACACAAGCTCTACATCGGACACATCCTCCGCCCAGCCGCCTGTCTCCTGAATCATCTTCGCCGCCGCAGGTCCATCCGCCGGATTCCCGATCGCCAGTGACCGCGCAATCGTACTCGGTCGCTGCGGCTCGATATAGTCCCAACCCTGCTTCACAGCATGCGAGATCGGCGAGCAGCCCGTCGCCTGCGCCCCAAAAAACTTCACGTCCTTCGGCTCCACCAGCCCCAGCGCAATCAACTCCTTGAATGCCTTGCGAATCTTACGGATCAGGCTTCCACCGGCCATCGGGCACACCACATTGTCCGGCAGCTTCCATCCCAGCTGCTCCGCAATCTCGTACCCCACCGTCTTCGAACCCTCCGCATAATACGGCCGCAGATTCACATTTACGAAACCCCAGTTGTACTCATCCGCAATCAGCGTGCACAGCCGGTTCACATGGTCATAGTTGCCATCGATTCGCACCAGCCTCGCACCGTACACCTGCGTATTCAGGATCTTCGCGTACTCCAGGTCCGCCGGCACCAGGATGCACGCCTTCAGCCCCAGCCGCGCAGCCTGCGCCGCCGTCGAATTCGCAAGATTGCCTGTCGACGAACATCCCACCGTCGTGAATCCAAAGGCCTGCGCATTCGCCAGCGCCACCGAAACCACACGGTCCTTGAAGCTCAGCGTCGGAAAGCAGACAGCATCATTCTTCACATACAGATGATCCGCGCCAATGCGCTTACCCAGATTCTTCGCCCGCACCAGCGGCGTAAACCCAACCGGCAGGTCCGGCAGAAATCCCTCGGGAATCGGCAGCAGCTCTTTGTACCGCCAGATATTCGCCGGCCCCGCAGCAATCGTCTCCCGCGTAAACCGCCCGCGTACCGACTCCAGATCGTACTGCACTTCGAGTGGTGCCAGGCACTCGGAACACGCCGACAGCGGCTGATTCCCATAGCTCTTGCCGCACTCATTACAACGCAGCTCATACTTCGTACACGCTGATGCCATCATCGACTCCGATGGTCGAAAGATCACGGTCTGAGAGCCACTCTCTATTTGTCTGGGGAGAAGGTACGGAGAGTCGTGGAATACAGGCTTGAATGAGGCTCTGCTTCCACCGAATCTCATGTACCCCGTGGCTTGCGCCAGTTCCAGGAGAGAGTTGACACCGGTACTGTGTTCTGTCCGGTTGTCGTGGCGTCACAGGGCTCGTCCCTCAACCACTCTGCATGAAAT
>JABBOG010000127.1 GCA_019351975.1 Acidobacteriota bacterium | reverse complement strand
AGGTCCGCACCCGCAGCGGCTACTTCCCCAAGCTCGCCGGCCAGGACGCCGCCACACCGCAACCCCAGGCAAAGCAGCCCTAGGCCAACAATAGGTACGATCACGCCCGGACTATGAACCGGGTGCCCCATCTTCGACGCGCGGCTTCATGCGCGGCTAAGGTGGCATCGTCTGCGAAAGCAGACGACCGCAGCCGTTGACGCAGCCCCATCACCCAACCATTCCACTAAGCCGTCTGCTCCGCCGTTGTCCTCGGTGCAAACTTCCGCTTGTAATAAGCAGTCGTCAAAGCAATCGCAGGGATACCAATACCCGCAGGCCAGAGCCAAAGCCACATATGGTTTCCCAGCAGCGGCCCCAGCGTCACCACGCTGAACGCCGTCCACGCCGCGATATAGCTGCCGATCATGTTCCCCAGATGCGTGTACCACCAGAACATCTTCTCGGTCGGCTTGCGGAAGAACTTCCAAAGCTCAGTCACCGCCAGCCGCATCCCGATAAAGCCAAACACGATCGACACCAGCCCCATGTGCTGCACCACCGCTGGGCGAAACGCGCCAAGCCCGGCCAGCGCCGCGCTCGAACAGAACGTAAACACCGCTGCGACATAATCTATGGCCTGCGCGCTGCCGCCCTTCGCCAGGGACTTCAGCTTCGTAATGCGATAGCCCGAGAACGCCGCATAGAAGCTGAACACCGCCACCAGCGCCAGAAACAGCACCGGCCGATACAGCGCCATCACCAGCGCCGTTGCTGCCACAATCCCCATCGCCCACAGGTAGACCATGCCCCACAGCCGATGCGCCTTCCCGCCCTTCGCCGTCGCCAGCGCCACAGGAGCCAGCAGAAACGACGTCCCACCAGCCGTTATATGAACCCCAAGAAAGACCCTCATCCAAAGCGGATCGTGCGCCATGCCTCTGACCTCCGTCGAGCAAGCCCCACATCATCCCATCCGATAAAGTCCTGTACGAAGTCACATCCGCTTTCGTTCCCGCGCACAACGCCGCGGTCTACTCCCAGCGAAGCAGCGTTGCCCCCACCGTAAACCCGGCCCCGACGCTCGCCAGCAGAACCAGGTCGCCCTTCTTCAGCCGACCCTCATCGAGCGCCGTCTGCATCGCCATCGGAATCGTCGCCGCCGTCGTATTCCCGAACCGGTCGATATTCACAATCACCGACTCCATCGGCATCCCTAGCCGCTCCGCCGTCGAGTGAATAATCCGCAGATTCGCCTGGTGCGGAATAAAGCATCCCAGCTCACTGCCCGCAATGCCATTCCGCGCCAGCAAGGTCTCGGCCGCTTCCGACATCTTCCGCACGGCAAACTTGTACACCGCCTGCCCATCCTGATGCACATAGTGCATCTTCGCCGCCACCGTCTCCGCCGTCGAAGGATGCAGGCTCCCACCCCCTGGCATATTCAGGCTCACGCCGCCCGCTCCATCAATCTCATGGTGATAGTCCACCATGCCCACCTCGCCCGCCACACAAGGCTCCAGCAGCACCGCTCCCGCTCCATCACCGAAGATCACGCAGGTCGTCCGATCCGAATAGTCGATCACCGAGCTCATCACATCCGCGCCGATCACCAGCACCTTCTTGTGCGCGCCGCTCTCAATCAGCTTCGTCCCCACCTGCAGCGCATACGGAAACCCCGAGCAAGCCGCCGAGAGATCGAACCCCCACGCGCCCTTCGCACCCAGCTTGTCTTGAACGAGGCAAGCCGTCGCAGGGAAGAACATATCCGGCGTCACCGTCGCCACAATGATCACCTCAACCTCGCTCGCGTCGATCCCCCGCGCCGCCAGGCACCGCTTCGCCGCCTCCGTCGCCAGGTCGCTCGTCGCCACCCCGGCTTCGACAATATGCCGCTCGCGTATCCCCGTCCGTTCCACGATCCACGCATCGTTGGTCGCCACCATGCGTTCGAGATCTGCATTGGTCAACAGCTTTGGAGGAACATACGCCCCGACTGCACTGATCTTCGCGCGTACCGGCACCTGCGGCTTCAACGTCAGACTCAAACCATCACCTCATCAACAATTTCATCCGGAAATAAACCGCTACAGAAATTCCAGCCCGGGTACACCCAGCATACCGAATCCTACAGAATGAATGGCGCTTCAGTCACGCCCACGCGCACGCACGTCTGCGAAGACCGCATATCCACAGCCAATTGCCACCGGCCACCCGCCGGGAGACATCCTGCATAGAGTTGAAAGAGGTTTAGCGCCGGGCGACCTACTGCGCCCATACTTGCCCGTTACCGTTGCTTCCTTCCGGACCTGGCGGGGTTGGCGGGATTACGTCGCGTAGGACCCGGCACAGACACAAGTCTACCATCCACCAACCGAATCATCCACATACCCAAATCCCCTGCAATCAAAGCCCTTGCAAGACGCAGCCGCTCCAGTATGCTGTCAGCAGCCCATGCCAGCCACCCACGTCGCGATCACTCCCGAGCAGCACTATCGCCACCGTCTCGCCTCCCTCGCCGCCGACGAGCAACAGCTCAGCCGACGCAGCCGCACGCTGACCATCGCCCTCGTTGTGCTCGCGCTCTTCACAGCCATCCTCGCCCGCCAGGCATCGTTCGGCGAACTCCCCGTCTACCCCGCCGCCCTCTTCCTCATCGCAGACTTCGCCCTCCTCAGCCGCATCCTCGACCTCCGCTACACCCGCATGTACCGCCTCCAGCGCCTCGCCGACACACTCGAAACCTCCCTCGCCCGCGCCACCGGCCACGCCACCCAGAACGGCCTCACCGGCGAAGAGTTCCGCGAGCCCGGCCACCTCTACGACCGCGACCTC
>JABBOG010000126.1 GCA_019351975.1 Acidobacteriota bacterium | reverse complement strand
ACGCTCCTGAGTGGTATCAGGACGCCAAGTTTGGCATCTGGGCACACTGGAGCCCACAGTGCGTCCCTGAAGACGGCGACTGGTACGCACGTAACATGTATCAGCAGGACCAGAAGCAGTATCAATTTCAGCAGGACCACTACGGTTCGCCTTCCCGCTTCGGCTACAAAGACCTGTGCGCCCAATGGACCATGCTTAACTGGGAGCCTGACGAGCTAATCGCCCGCTACAAAAAAGCCGGTGCAAAGCTCTTCATCACCCTCGCCAATCACCACGACGGCTTCGATACCTGGAACTCCAAACACCAACCATGGAACGCTCAAAACCTCGGGCCTCACCTCGACGTTGTAGGCATCTGGGCGGCAGCCGCGCGCAAGCAGGACATGCGCTTCGGCGTCACCGTGCACCAGGCACGCAACTGGTGGTGGTTCCAGACCTCCCACGGTGCCGATAAGACCGGCCCGCTCGCTGGTGTCCCTTACGACGGAGACCTCACGATGGCACAAGGCAAAAATCAGTGGTGGCAAGGATACGACCCGCAGCGTCTCTACGGTGCCAAGCATCCCGCCGACGCCTTGCCGGCAATCTCCTACGTAAAGAATTTTTACGACCGTACCCGCGACCTTATCGACCAGCACAACCCCGATCTGCTCTACTTCGACAACTCCCTTCTCCCTCTCGGCTGGGCTGGCATGAATATCGGCTCATACTTCTACAACCACAACCTGCAAACTCATGGCGGCAGGATGGAAGCCGTCATCAACGTCAAGCAGGTGCCAGATCACCTCGCCAAGTCCGTCGTCGCTGACTACGAGCGCGGCCTTACCGATAGGATCATGCAGTACCCCTGGCAATCCGAAACTTGCATCGGCGAGTGGCACTATCAGCGCAAACTCTTCGACAGATCCGGCTCCTACGGAGGCTACACCCCGCCCCGCGACATCATCCACTGGATGATCGACACCGTCAGCAAGAATGGCACCTTCATCCTCAACATACCCGGCAAGCCTGACGGCACCATCGACAGTAAAGAGATTGCCTTCCTCGACAAGCTCACCGAGTGGATGCAGGTCAACGGCGAAGCCATCTACGCCACCCGACCGTGGAAGATCTATGGCGAAGGCCCAAACGCCGTAAAAAGTGGCTCCTTTCAAGGCAACAGCATTAGTAACCTGGGCGCACAGGACATTCGCTTTACGCGCAACAAGGCCAATAACGTCCTCTACGCCATCGTGCTCGGCTGGCCCGGCACAGAGCTGCTCATCAAGGCGCTCGGTTCATCCAGCCAGCAATCTCCCGCAAAAGTCACTCACGTCGAACTCCTCGGATACCAGGGCAACATCAAGTTCCAACAGGGAGCATCTGCCCTGCGCATCCAACTCCCTTCACGACCAATCTCTGAGGATGCCATCGCACTCAAACTCTTCCTCTCCTAAAACCACCACCACGAATGCCATCACGCTTCGCCAACCCTGCAGGTACAGGGGACTGCGTCCTGGCAACACCTCGGCAGGAGCCAGCGAATGCAACCTGTAGCCTCCACACAACTCGCCGAAGATAGCTCCCCGAACGCGCCGCATACCCAGCGCAGCATCTTCCCCACCGGCTACATGCTCCCCTTTCTCCTCACCACCCTCATCTTTTTCTTTTGGGGCGTGTCCAATAACCTCACCGACATCCTCGTCCAACAATTTCGCAAATCCTTCTCTCTGAATCTCCTTCAAGCGCAGCTCGTTCAAACCTCAGTCTTCCTCGCCTACGGAACAATGGCCATTCCTTCCGCGCTGCTGATGCGGCGCTTCGGATACAAGGCCGGTCTGCTCTGCGGTCTCATCGTCTTCGGCACCGGAACGTTGCTCTTCTGGCCGGCGGCCGTGGTCGGCCTATACGCCCCATTTCTCTGCGCACTATTCGTCGTCGGCGCCGGTTCGTCCATGCTTGAAACCGCAGCCAACCCCCTCATCGCGCACTTCGGCCATCCCTCCACCTCAGCTCAGCGCCTGAACTTCGCGCAGGCATTCAATCCACCCGGCACCGTCACGGGCGTTCTCATCGGCACATGGTTCATCTTCTCCGGCGTCGAAAAAACACCCGCTCAGATCGCTGCAATGCAGGCCAGCGGAACCTATGTCGCGTACCTGCACCACGAAATCCTGCGCGTAGTTCCAACGTATGTTGGTCTCGGGATCGTCGTGCTTCTCCTCGCCGCCATCATCGCCCGCACGACCTTCCCCTCCAGCCTCGACGCATCGCCAGCTCTCACCTACCCCCACGCTCATCGCCCGCACTACCTTCCCCTCCAGCCTCGAAGCACCGCCATCTCTCACGTGCACCCACGCTTCACCCTCCGCTGAACGCAACAGCAGCTATAGCCGTCTTCTCCGCAATCCCCACCTCATGTTCGCCGTCACCGCGCAGTTCTTCTACGTCGGCGCGCAGGTAAGCACCTGGAGCACACTCATCCCATACATGCGCGCCTACACCTCCGTCAGCGAGCGCACCTCGGGATACTTCCTCACCGCAACCCTTGCCGCCCTCGCCATTGGGCGCATCGTATCCACTCCCCTGATGCGCTTCGTCTCGCCCTCACTCATGATGGGCTGTTACGCCATCATCAATATTGCTCTTCTCTCCGCAGGCATCGCTGCGCCCGGCATGTTCGGCGCCTACGCTATCCTCGCCACCAGCTTCTTCATGTCGATGATGTATCCCACTATCTTCGCGCTAGGTGTCAAAGACCTTGGCAACGAAACAAAACTCGGCAGCAGCCTCATCGTCATGGCCATCGTGGGTGGCGCCGTCTTCCCACCCGCCATGGGCTGGATCACTCGACTCACCGGCAGCATCGCTCTCGGCTATCTTCTCCCACT
>JABBOG010000125.1 GCA_019351975.1 Acidobacteriota bacterium | reverse complement strand
CGCACCCATGACTATGCGCGTCACGGCACTACCAGCTTGTTTGCCGCGTTGGATACGAAAACAGGCAAGGTGATCGGACAGACTCAGCAGCGCCATCGCAGCGTCGAGTTTCGCAACTTCCTCGACACGATTGAAGCCAACGTTCCCGCCGACCTCGATGTGCACCTGATTCTGGACAACTATGGAACCCACAAAACGGAATTGATTCGCAACTGGCTGGCCAAGAGACCACGCTATCACCTGCACTTTACGCCCACTTCGGCCAGCTGGCTCAATCTCGTCGAACGTTGGTTCGCCGCACTTACTGAAAAGCAACTGCGGCGCGGAGTGCACCGCTCAACCAAAGAACTGAAACATGCAATTTCGTCCTTCATCAACAACCACAACCAAGATCCCAAACCGTTCGTCTGGCACAAAACCGCAGACCAAATCCTCGACTCCATCGCTCGCTTTTGTAAGCGAACTTTAGAGACAGGACACTAGATGGGAAGGTTACATCCCGGCTGATGGCGCCTCATGCGACGTCGGTGGAGCTCGCGGGCGATGTGTACCAGGGGCTGCCGCGAACGGGAACGAAGCTGGCGCTGCCGTCGGCGATCCCGATGGTGAAGGGTGCGGATGGGCTGCGGACGGGAGCGTCGACTGCGGCGGGTTTGCCGGGGGCGCGGCGGTATCACTTTCGCGTGGATGGCATGGATGTTCCGGACCCGTGCAATGTGCGGGTCTCGCGATTTCGACGTGGTACGGAAAGCCTTCTGGTCACGCGGGGCGATATTTCCCATACGCGCCCGGTTCCGCATGTCGCGGTCGCCCGCGTGGGCTATAACGCTTCTGTGTTTGGGCGGGCGGATCGGGAGATGTACATCTACACGCCGCCGGACGATGAGGAGGGGACTGCGGCATAGCCGGTATTTTATCTGCTGCACGGCGGCGGCGAGACGGGCATTTCTTGGTCCACGGTGGGCCGCGCGGGAGACATTCTGTACAACCTGATTGCCGAGGGCAGGGCACCGCCGATGATCATCGTAATGCCGTGCGGGTGGACGCCGTCCGGGCCGCAGGTAATGACGGCGGACGCTACGAAGGATCCGTTCAATAACGAGATGATGCAGGCCATCATTCCGTATATGGAGCCGCACTCAGGACTCTCGCTGATGCCCAACACCGCGCACTCAGAGGGTTGTCGATGGGTGGTATTCAGACCTGAATATCGGGTTACACAATCTCGGCACGCTCCGCTCGCTTGACGTGATGAGCTCAGGCTGGTTTCCGGCGGACCGTGATGCGTTCTTCAGTGGCCCGGAGTCTTTTACGGGGTTCCGGGGCACCCGTTCCTCTTAATAGTCAATAACTTACATCGTTCCTGCAAGCTTTCACAACGTTAACACGGGTTCGAATCCCGTCGGGGACGCCAAATTCTTTCAGCAACTTACACTTGAATCAGGCTGCAAACCCTTGGGCTTGATGGCTGATAGTTGGTAGTAATTACCGACATTTGGCCGTAAATGGTGGCTGCACTTTTGTGCCGCCAGCCGGAGACGGACTGCTGGAGCGATCCCGCCGTGCTGCGACAACAGGAACTGGATTGAGCCACGATCCTTGCCGAAGGCGCGTCCAATCTCTTGCAACGACTCGCCCACCTTCCATCGCTGCCATATGTCGGCCTTATGCTCCGAAGCGATCCCATGCCGTCTTTCTTACCTAATCAACGCCACCACCAAATCAGATAGTGTTGCACCGACCGGTTGAGACCGGCTGATTTCGAGAGCTTCGCCAAACGGTGCAGATCGGTCCACCCCAGTTCGGATCGCTGCACCTAGCGTCTACCGGAAGAGAAGGGGACTTACCTGTGAGAGATACAGGCGCCAGTTCTTCCATTCATGGCCGTCGGGGGTTTCCTCGGTTTCGAGGTGAACGCCCGCCTGCTTAAATCGAGCGATGCAGACGAGGGCGTTATCGCGCGCAATATCGGTCTGTCCCCAGCCCCACCAGAAGAGTTTGAGCTGGGCGTTGACCTGCGGGAGGCGTTCGGCGTCCGGGCCTTTGAAGAAGGCATCGCGGTCGGCGGGAAACCAGCCAGAGCTCATGACGACAAGGGACCGGAAGGTGCCTAGGTTATGCAGGCCGATGTTTAGGGTCTGAATGCCACCCATGGAGAGGCCTCCGAGGGCGCGGTGTTCGGCGTCGGCGCGGGTGCGATAGTGCGAGTCGACGAAGGGGATGATGTCCTGGATCAATTCGCTGTTGAAGGGGTCTTTCGTGGCGTCGGCGGTCATGACCTGAGGCTCGGAGGGAGTCCAGCCGGCGGGCATGACGATGATCATGGGTTGCGCTTTGCCTGCAGCAATGAGGTTGTCAAGAATGTCGCCGGCGCGGCCAACCGTCGACCACGAAGAGTCGGTTTCGCCGCCGCCGTGCAAGAGGTAAAACACAGGGTAGGAGCGTGTGCCTTTTTCATAGCCGGGTGGTGTGTAGATATACATCTCGCGGGCGGCGTCCGCTAACGTAGAGGCGTTGTAGTCGACGCGGGACACCGCGCCGTGAGGAACAGGGCGAGTCTCTGAAATATCACCCGGCGTAACGAGTAAGCTTTCCGTGCCGTGTTGAAAGGGCGAGGAGAGAACGTTTCGAGGATCGGGAACGTCCATGCCGTCGACGCGGAAGTGGTAACGCCATGCGCCAGGATGGAAGGCGGTGGTGGACGTGCCGGTCCATACGCCGTCCGGTCCCCTGGTCATCGGGATAGACGACGGTGGAGCGAGCGCCGTGCCGGTGCGGGGCAGACCTTGGTAGATGTCGCCCGCGAGCTCAACCGAGGTGGCATGCGGCGCAAGGAGGCGAAACGTGACTCTCCCATCTGGGAGGAGCTGCGGAGAGGGTGCTGGCGGCTGGCGCTGCGGAAGCGGAACTACCGTTGCGGCTGTTTGTGCCGCGGTGGACGGGAGGGCGAAGATG
>JABBOG010000061.1:12027-18306 GCA_019351975.1 Acidobacteriota bacterium | reverse complement strand
TCCTCGGCATCCTTCCCGGCCTGGTCGGCGTCATCCAGGCCACCGAAGTCATCAAGCTGATCCTCGGCATCGGCGAGCCCCTGATCGGGCGACTGCTCCTCGTCGACGCTCTTGGCATGAGCTTCCGCACCCTCAAGCTGCGCAAAAATCCCGACTGCCCCATGTGCGGCACCCACGAGATCAAGCAGCTCATCGACTACGACCAATTCTGCGGCATCCCCAAGCCCACCTCCACAGGCCCACTCGAAGTAGCCTCGCACGGCAACGTCGACCAGACCGCAAACATCGTCGACGGCATCCCCCAGATCTCCGTCGAGAAGCTAAAGTCCCGCATCGACGCAGCCGCAAACGGCGGACCTTCCGCTCCCTTCGTCCTCGACGTTCGCGAACCCCACGAGTACGCCATTGTGAACCTCGGTGTCCCGCAAATTCCGCTCGGCGCCCTTCCCGACCGCCTCAGCGAGATCCCCGTTCCCAAAGACGCCGAAATCGTCGTCCACTGCAAATCCGGTGCCCGCTCTCAGAAGGCCTCACTCGCCCTCAAAGAGCACGGCTACACCAACGTCAGCAACCTCGCCGGTGGCATCCTCGCCTGGGCCGACCGCATTGACACAACCCTTCCGAAGTACTGACCCATCCATGCCTGCTTTGTCCCCCATCTTTACTCTGGCGGACGAAGCAGGAATACATCCCGCCCCCGCAGGCTGCGAGCGCTCAGCACGGCATCTGCAAACGACCGCACCGCACCCTTCCCGCCTTTCTCACTGGATATGAACCCGCTTCCCTCGCGCTGACGCTCCCCAACGTACCGCAGCACATCCTCCGCAGCATTCGCCGGGCAGGCGCAAAGCCCCGCAATCTCCATCGGAAACAAATCGTTCACATCGTCGCCAAAGAAGCACGTATGCGCCATCGACACATCAAATTCCGCTGCAAAGTTGTGCAGCGCCGTAGCCTTGTCGCGCGTCCCCTTCGCCACAAATGGAATATGCAGCTTCTTCGCGTACAGGTCCACCAGTGGCGAAGGCTCTCCCGAAATCAGCGCCAGCCTGATCCCCAACCGCCGCAGCAGCGACACCCCCATAATGTCCGCAAAGCTGAAGCTCTTCGACTCCTCCCCTACCGGAGACCACGTAAGCGTGCCATCGGTCAGCACTCCATCCACATCAAACGCTACTGCCTGAAGCTTCACAAGGTGGTCCGGATCCATAGCCATAGCGCTAGTGTATCGGCTTCCCTTGCTCATCGCCTTCTCTCTCCCGCATCCATCTGGGATAATCATTCCAACGGCACAGCCGCCCAACGGAGCCACACATGACCTACCGCGCCGCTCAAAACCTCATCAAACGCGGAGACGAACCCGCCCTGCGCGCCGCACTCGACACCGGCCTCAATCCCAATCTCGTCAACCAGAATGGCTGGACACTCCTCATGCTTGCCGCCGTCGAAGGGGACCTCCCCATCGCACGCCTCCTCCTCGAAAAAGGTGCCGACCCCACCCTCCGCAACACCAAGGACGAGACCGCCCTGAACCTGGCCACCCACCGCGGCTTCACCCTCTTCGCCGATCTCCTCGGCTAATCCCTACACCCTCGCAATCCAGAAGCTGCACGGCCAAACCTCGCTCCCATTCAGCGTCGGCGAAAACGTCTTCAACTCTTCTGGCATCCGTTCATAGCTGCCTTTCCACCTCGGAAACACCTCCAGCAGCACCTCTGGGTGATACTGTTGCATCGCGCTGCTTGACCACACCACCTTGAACGCAGAGTTGAACGCCAGAAACGCCTCCAGCAAATACTGCTCCCCCCAGAAACATAGATTCTTCATCACAAACTGTTTCGGGTAATCCTGCGGCGTAAACACATCATGAAAATGCACCAGCACCCCCGGTGCCAGCTCCGGCAGAATCCGCAGACACTCATGAATCACATCGCTATCCATCGACACCACATGACTCGAATCGATAAATAAAATGTCATTCGCCTGAAGCTGCGTAAACATCTCCATCGGCACCTGCTGCACCTGCTTCTCGATCAGCCGCGTCAGCCCCGGCACGCCGCTCTTCAAGTATGCGGCCGGGTGCGGCTCAATGCTGGTCAACTCTCCCGGCGCTCCCTCCGCTGCATTGCGTTGTAACGCCTTCCCCAGCACCAGCGTGCTGTTCCCGCTCCCAATCTCCACAATCCGCTTCGGCTTGCATCGCCGCACAAACGAGTACGCCACCTCCACATCCACCCGCTCAAAGAACCCATTGTTGAAGTGGAACGTGTGCTCACTGCCATTCACCGTCTCCCCAAAGTTGCACTCCGAAGCAAACGGCAACAGCTCCTCATGCAGCCGCACAATCTGCTCCTCCAGCGCAAAATCCACACCCGCGCACGGCCTGCACGCACCCCAGTTCTTATGCTCAAACGAGCTCAGGCTCGGCACCGGAAAGTAAAAATGCGTTGGCGTCACGCTCAGCCCCGCCGTCTCCTGCACCGCACCAAACAGCGACGATATGGCCGATCTGACCTTCGGACTGCGCATAAAGCTGCTCAAGATCCTCACCTCATCGCTGCGTCCGTCCAGCGAAACTACACATTAACTCTGTTGTCAGAATTCAAACTACATTCCAGTACTGCGCTGTATCGTTCGTGGCAAGATAGATGCCCGATTCATCCGCTGGAGTTGCGTACCAACCTTCATCCGGCTACCACCTACGCCCCTGCCTTGTCCCCCACCCCCTCCGTTCGCGCCTCCGGCAGCAGCCCCATCTGCACATAAATCGGCCGCATCACCCTCCGCACCGCCGGCAGCTCAAAGGCAAACCACAGCGACCCCAGCACGCAGCACGCCCCCGTTATCATCACCGTACGCGGTGCCCCCAGCAGGTGGGCCAGCCCCCCCGCCAGCAGGCTCCCAAACGGTGCCATCCCCACAAACGCCATCGTGTAATAGCTCATCACGCGGCTCCGCTTGTCCTCCGGCACCAGCGTCTGGATCACCGTATTGCTCGCTGCCAGCCCCTGCATCATCCCAAATCCCACCACCGTCAGCAGCAGCATACTCAACCAAAGCACGTGGCTCAACCCAAACAAAATCAACCCGCCACCGAACATCGCCGCCGCCACCTGGATCATCCGCGTCAGCCCCACCACACTCTTCCGCACCGCCAGCGACACAGCGCTCACCAGCGCCCCCACTCCCGACGCACCCGTCAAGAATCCCAGCGTATGCGGCCCTCCATGCAGCACCGTCGACGCAAAGATCGGCAGCAGCACCATGAACGGCCACCCCATCAGACTCAGCAGCGCAAACAACAGCAGGATCGTCCGTATCGGCCTGAACGTACTCACATACGCCCAACCCTCCTTCAACTGCTCCAGCATGCTCACCGCCGCACGCTTGATCACCAGCGGCTTCACACGCATCATCGCAAGGCTCACAATCACAGCCCCATAACTGAATCCATCGATCGCAAAACACCATCCCTCGCCCACCGCTGCGATCACCATCCCCGCCAGCGCCGGACCAATCAACCGCGCCACATTCACCATCGACGAGTTCAGCGCAATCGCATTCCCCAGGTCCTGCTTGTCCTCCACCATCTGCACCAGAAACGACTGTCGCCCCGGCATATCGAACGCGTTGATCAATCCCTGTAGCGACGCCAGCGCAAGTATCTCGTGGATCGTAATCACCTTCGCCAACGTCAGCCCCGCCATCGCCAGCGACTGCACTCCGGCCAGCGCCTGCGTCCATACCAGCAGCTTCCTCCTGTCCATCCTCTCAATCAGCACTCCCGCAAACGGTGCCAGCACAAACGTCAAGATCTGCCCCGCAAATCCCACCACCCCCAGCAACAACGCAGAGTGCGTCAGCCGCCACACCAGCCAGCTCGTCGCCAGCCGTGTCATCCACGTCCCAATCAGCGAGATGCTCTGCCCACCCACGAACAGCTTGAAGTTCCTGTGCCTCAGCGCCCTCCAGGCATGCTCATACCGCCCTAAGATCCCCACTCCCACGCCTTGATCCAAACCTGAGGTTTCCTTCACATCCACTCCCATCTCTCCACGCTACAGTCCTACATCAATCCGCTCAGCGTCACGCTTCAGAAGTCACTCATCCACCCACCTGTCATCCTGAGCGAAGTCTGGCGCGGCTTCTCGCGCCAGACGCAGTCGAAGGACCCCGAAGCATCTCATCCCGCCACGATCGTCCAACCCTTCCCGCCACGAACATCCGCAGCAAGCTTCAAACGCGTATCTAGCTTCCATCAACGAAGTCCACAACCCGAAGCGCGAGACGCAGACAGCAATCAAATCCGCCCCAGCACATCCTCCGTTGTCGCCGTCTCCCCAATCTTCGGAAAAATCTTCTCCACACAAAACCGGTGCACCTCCGCATCCCTGTCCGTCATCGCATCCACCACAAACACCACGTTGTATCCATAATCATCCGCACTGCGCGCCGTCGACTCCACGCCCGCGCTCGTCGCTATCCCCACCATAAACACCTGCGTCACGCCGCGCTCCTGCAGCGCCTCATGCGGCCCCGTCCCCAGGAACGCGCCCCTCCGCTGCTTACTGATCAAAACATCGCCCGACTCCGGCTGCATCTCCGCCACAAGCTCCGCCCAATCCGGAGGAAACGCAAACGTCCGCATCCCCACATCCGTTCTTCCCGGCGCCGGAGCCGTCACATTCACCAGCACCACAGTCTGCCCGCGCTCACGAAACGCCGCCGCCAGCCGCGCACTTCGCGCCACAACCTCGCCTGCATCCTTCAGCCCCGGCAAACCTGCAATCCCCTTCTGCAGATCGATCACAATCAGCGCAGCCTTCGTATCAAACTGTGTCAACGGCATCTTCTTCCTCCATCTCTTTCATCATCGAAACACTCGTTACGCAGCATCCTTCGCTACAAAATGCACGCTCAACATAACGCTGATCGCCGTAATCCCCGCTACAAACACGACCACCACCGCAGCACTCCCACTCGACACCCGCCCCACCCGAAACAACTCCGCACCAACGCACCCATTGAAGATCGCCCAAACAACATTCACCAGCGGCGACGACAATCCCTTCCCCGGAGGCTTCGCAAACGGCGTCGGAAACGCGTCGCCGCAAATACCCTTCACAAAGTGCGGCACCGCATTGGCAAGAAACATCCCCGCAAACAAGCTCGCAACATACACATACCAGGCCATCAACTCTCCTCCGTTCATTGCGTTATCCTCGCCTTCGTCTCAACCGCGATCCCCTTCAACAATTCGCCTCAAAATTCGCCCAGCCTCAAACAGCGTCTCCTGCTCCTCCGCATCCAGCCTCGCCACGGCCTGCGCCAGCCACGTGCGCTTCACCTCGCCCGCAAGCTTCTGCGCTGCCATCCCCTTCGCCGTCAGCTCCAGATTCACCTGCCGCCCATCGGTCGCATGCGGGCTGCGCTCCACCATCCCCATCTCCTCCAGCGACGCCACCACCGTCCGCATCGACTGTGGCTTCATCTCCTGCACCCTCGCCAGCTCCGCCGTCGTCGCAGACCCGCCCATCGCCAGCCGCCGCAGCACCGCCGTCTCCGTCCATGACAGCTCATCGGTCGCAGCCACCGCCCGCGCCCTCCGCACCAGCATCCCAATCGACTGCGCCAGATCCACGACTGCGGCGTCAAATGCCTTACGTCCCATGCATCCATCCTATCAACAGTTCAACTTGCAAGTCCACCTTGCAAGTTAAACTTCTCATAAAAGCCACCACCCACCAACAATGCATACTAGAAGCAATGCCCACCACCTCCATCCCCGCCCAAGACCTCGACCACATCCTCACCCACGCCCACGCGTCCTTCACCACCCTCGCCCACGCCAACCTCTTCATCACCGGCGGCACCGGCTTCTTCGGCCACTCCCTCCTCGAATCCCTCCTCCACGCCAACCGCGCCCTCCACCTCAACCTCCGCGCCACCGTCCTCACCCGCGACGCCGCGCGCTTCCGCGCCACCTCCCCCCATATCGCAACCGACCCCGCCATCACCCTCCTCGAAGCCGACATCCGCACCTTCGCCTTCCCCGCCACACCCCACACCCACGTCCTCCACGCCGCCACCGACTCCGGCGGTCAACAAGCCCACCAGTCCCCCGAATCCCTCGCCGCATCCATCCTCTCCGGCACCCGGCGCGTCCTCGACTTCGCCGCCGCCACCCGCGCCACGCGCCTCCTCTACACCTCCACCGGCGCCGTCTACGGCCGCTCCACCACCCTCCTCCACACCCCCGAAACCTTCCTCGACACCACC
>JABBOG010000061.1:1069-12017 GCA_019351975.1 Acidobacteriota bacterium | reverse complement strand
CACCACCCCTCCGCTGCTTCCCCCCAACTCCTACGAAGACGCCAAGCGCCGCTCCGAACTCCTTTGCCTCGACCACCCCGAACTCCACCCTGTCATCGCCCGCTGCTTCGCCTTCGTCGGCCCGCATCTCCCCCTCGACCAGCACTTCGCCATCGGCAACTTCATCGGCTCCGCGCTCGCCAGCCAGCCCATCCACATCAAAGGCGACGGCACACCCCGCCGCTCCTGGCTCTACACCGCCGACCTCGCCATCTGGCTCTGGACCCTCCTCACCCACGGCACACCCAGCCGCGCCTACAACGTCGGCTCCGACCACGGCCTCACCATCGCCGACGCCGCGCGCATCACCGCCGCCACCCTCCGCCCCAACCTCCCCATCCAGATCGACGGCAAACCAGATCCCGTCGCCCCGCTCAACAGTTACGTCCCCGACATCTCCCGCGCCACCACGGAGCTAAATCTTCGCGTCACCATCCCCCTCGAAGAAGCCCTTCGCCGCACCGCCATCTGGCACACCCCATAAAGTTCAGGCGTGAGCCGAAGCCCACGCCTGACAACTGACAACTGACAACTGACAACTGACAACTGACAACTGACAACTGACCGTTTAGACCACCTTCAGCCCAGCCTTCGCTTGCTCCGCAAACGCCGTCATCGTGGCCACGATGTAATCCAGCATCTCCGTCGTCAGCCCCGGATACACGCCAATCCAGAACACACTGTTCATCACGTAATCCGTGTTCGTCAGCTCACCAACCACGCGATACTCCAGCCCTTCATACGCAGGCTGCCTCAGCAGATTTCCCGCGAACACCAGCCGCGTCCCAATCTTCTTCGCATCCAGCTCACGCGTAAGTTGGTCTCGCGTAAACGGAGCTCCCGCCTTCACGCCAATCGGAAATCCAAACCAGCTCGGGTCCGAGTTCTCACCCGCCACCGGCAGCTGCAAAAACTCCTCCAGCGGCTTCAACGCAGCCTTCAAATACGCAAAGTTCTCCTTACGCCGCGCAATAAACTCCGGCAGCTTCGCAATCTGGCTCACACCCAGCGCCGCCTGCATATCCGTCGCCTTTAGGTTGTACCCCACATGCGAGTACGTGTACTTATGGTCGTACCCGCACGGCAGCGTCCCCAGTTGCCACTCGAACCGCTTGCCGCAGGTGTTGTCCACGCCCGGCTCGCACCAGCAATCCCTGCCCCAATCCCTGAAGCTGTCAATCAGCACTTGCAACGCAGGTGTGTTCGTCATCACCGCTCCACCCTCGCCCATGGTGATGTGGTGCGCGGGATAAAAACTCACCGTCGCAATATCGCCGAACGTCCCCACCTTCTGCCCCTTGTACGTCGACCCCAACGCATCGCAGCAGTCCTCAATCAACCATAGGTTGTACTTCTTGCAGAACGCCGTAATCGCATCCAGGTTGAACACATTGCCCAGCGTGTGCGCGATCATCACCGCGCGCGTCTTCTCGCTGCGCGCCGCCTCCAGCTTCGTCACATCGATTTCATACGTTGGCAGCGTCACATCCAGAAACACCGGCACCAGTCTGTTCTGGAAGATCGGATTCACCGTCGTCGGAAATCCCGCCGCAACCGTAATCACCTCGTGCCCCGGCTTCAACTGCCGCTCACCCAGCTTCGGCGAGGTCAGCGCACTCAGCGCCACCAGATTCGCCGACGAACCCGAGTTCACTAGCGACGCCGACCTCACGCCCACAAACCTTGCCAGCTTGCGCTCGAAGTCTTTCGCCCATCGCCCCGTCGTAAACCATCCATCCAGCGCCGAGTCCACCACCGCGCAAATATCCGCCGCGTCAATCACCTTCCCCGACACCGGCACCGTCGACGTCCCCGGCACAAACGCCCGCTTGCCAAACGCCTCAGCATGAAACTCCGCTGTCAGCTCCAATATCTGTTGACGCAACTGCTCTGATCGCTCACTCATAAGTTCTTCAAGAGTATCAAAGCCACATCCTCCCCGCCTGCCACACCATCAACCCGCCGAGTTATCATGTTCCAAGCACCATCATCTCCACCCGTGCCACGCCACCACACGAAGGGCTCATCACCATGAAAGCGGTCATCCTCGCCGGCGGTCTCGGCACTCGCATCTCCGAAGAAACCTCACTCCGTCCCAAGCCCATGGTCGAAATCGGTGGCCGCCCCATCCTCTGGCACATCCTTAAGCTCTACTCCCAGCACGGCATCAACGACTTCATCATCTGCTGCGGCTACAAGGGTTACGTCATCAAGGAGTTCTTCGCCAACTACTTCCTCCACACCTCCGACGTCACCTTCGACATGAAGGAAAACAAAATGATCGTCCACAACTCCGTCGCCGAACCCTGGCGCGTCACCCTCGTCGACACCGGCGACAGCTCCGGCACCGGCGGCCGCCTCCGCCGCGTCGCCCCCTACCTCGAAGGCGAAGACACCTTTTGCATGACCTACGGCGATGGCGTCGCCGACGTCGACATCACCGCCTCCATCGCCTTCCACAAGCAGCACGGCAAGCTCGTCACCCTCACCAGCGTCCAGCCCGTCGCACGCTTCGGAGCCCTCGGCCTCAAAGACACCCAGATCTACTCCTTCCAGGAAAAACCCACCGACGAAGGCGGATGGATCAACGGCGGCTTCTTCGTCCTCTCCCCCAAAGCCATCGCCGCCGTCACCGACGACGCCCAGATGTTCGAACGCGAACCCATCGAAACCCTCGTCGCCGAAGGCCAGGTCCACGCCTTCTTCCACCACGGATTCTGGCAGGCCATGGACACCCTCCGCGACAAACAGCAGCTCGAAGATCTCTGGTCCAAAGGCAAAGCCCCCTGGAAAACCTGGTAGCTTTCGCGATCCAAGGCACGATTTTAGACATCAAACGATGCTATTCTCAGCTAGGAGGGTCATTGAAAATGCGAACAACGATTGCGCTTGATGACGACCTGGTCAAAACGGCGAGCGAGTACACGGGGTTGACCGAGAAGACCGCCCTTGTGCGTGAAGCTTTGCAGGCACTGATCCATCGCGAAGCCTCTCGGCGAATGGCGTTGCTAGGTGGAACCGAGCCCGGCATGAAGCAGATTCCCCGCCGTCGTCCCGCAAAATGATCCTCGTCGACACATCCATCTGGATCGACCACCTCCACAGGTCCCATCCTGTCATGGATGGGCTCCTGATGGAGCAGCAGGTCATTATGCACCCTTTCGTGTTCGGCGAGATTGCTATGGGTTCAATACGCAAGCGCAGCTTGGTTCTCGGCACATTGTCGAAGTTCAAGGCCGTACGGACGGCACGGGAAGAAGAAGTTTTGAACTTTACTGCAGCGCATAAACTGTTCGGCAGGGGAATCGGATATATCGACGTTCACCTGCTCGCTTCTGTACAAATGACGCCCGGCACGATGTTATGGACCAGAGACAAACGGCTGCACGCCGCGGCGCTTGACTTGGACGTCGCTTACCAGCCGCGCCCTAACTGAGCGCAAAGCAGCTGCGCTCGCAGAAACGATCGAGGTTCGACTCTTGACCCCTTCAGTAACCCCCAACCTCTGGCATAACCGCCGCGTCTTCCTCACCGGCCACACCGGCTTCAAAGGCGGCTGGCTCGCCCTCTGGCTCGCCTCCAAAGGCGCCCACGTCCGCGGCTACTCACTCGACCCCTGCACCACCCCCAACCTCTTCACCGAAGCCCGCATCGGCTCCGTCATCGAAGACATCCGCGGCGACATCCGCGACGCCACCACCCTCAACGAAGCTCTCACCAGCTTCGCTCCCGAGGTCGTCTTCCACCTCGCCGCCCAGCCCCTCGTCCGCTACTCCTACGACGACCCCATCGGCACCTTCGAGACCAACGTCCTCGGCACCGCACGCGTCCTCGACGCGGTACGCCGCACGCCAAGCGTGAGAGCCGTGGTAAGCGTCACCACCGACAAGTGCTACGAAAACAAAGAGTGGCTCTGGGGCTACCGCGAAACCGACCCTCTCGGCGGCTACGACCCCTACTCCAGCTCCAAGGCCTGCGCCGAGATCGTCTCCGCCGCCTTCCGCCAGAGTTACTTCCCCGTCGACCGCATCGCCGACCACCACTGCGCCATCGCCACCGCACGCGCCGGCAACGTCATCGGCGGCGGCGACTGGTCCACCGACCGCCTCATCCCCGACCTCGTCCGCGGCTTCCTCGCCGGCGAGCCCGTCCGCATCCGCCGCCCCCACGCCATCCGCCCCTGGCAGCACGTCCTCGAACCCGTCCTCGGCTACATCCAGCTCGCCGAGCACCTCCTCTCCCCCAGCGCCGCCCGCTACGCCACCGCCTTCAACTTCGGCCCCTCCGACGACGACGCCCAGACCGTCGGCTGGATCGTCTCCCGCATGGTCCAGCACTGGGGCGACAACGCCTCCTGGATCCTCGACGAAGACCCCTCCGTCCACGAAGCCGGCTACCTCAAACTCGACGCCAGCCGCGCCCGCGCCGAGCTCGCCTGGCACCCTCGCCTCCAGCTCCACACCACCCTCCACTGGCTCGTCGACTGGTACAAAGCCTGGCAATCCGGCACCGACATGCACCGCTTCACCCTCGACCAGATCGCCGCCTACGAACAGCTCCCCCACACCCACTAACCCCCGGGGAACCCTCTGATGACGGCTCTGTCGTGAAAGAGACAGGCTTCAGCGAGTCCGTAACTTAAGCCACTGCCACTAATCTTAAGAAGCTATTCGAATTCAGTGAAAATGCATGCTGGTACGCCTCAGCGCCAAGCCTGAACTCTCGCTTCGACAGGAAACCGTTCCAGGATTGCTCCAGTACCACGCCACCACCTGTAGCATGATCGCGATTGGTACGACGCGGAAGCCCCACGTACGCTGGTGAGGCCTTCATTGATCGTGGCGGCGTTGCGGATGTCGCCGCTCCGTCCTCGAGGACGGAGCCGACGCGGGCCTCGGTGAAGAGGGCTTCATTCCCTGAAAGTCTTCAAATCGGGTTTGCGGCTGTTGATGAGAAAGAAATCTGCTCCAGCGTCATCAAACTCGCTCGCATTCTATGTCGACCAAAAGCGGAATTCCACACCCCTTGATTCTGCTTTACTACTTACATACCTCTCCACGCTGAAGACCTTATCTCAGGCCCTCACATCCGACCCGCCCAGAAAGGCGATCCATCACAACGTGTCTATCCTCTCGCTCTCCGAGCAGTCCGCAAGCGCCCGCATCCGTGGTACCGGCGAGATGGCCGACCTCATCCGCGCCTTCAACTGGAGCGACACTCCGCTCGGCTCGATTGAACGCTGGAGCGAAACCCTCATCTCCACCGTCAACCTCCTGCTCTCCTTTCCCTTCTCCTTCGCCATCTACTTCGGCGAGCAGCAAGTCCTCCTCTACAACGATACCTTCCGCCCCTTCCTCGACACAAAACATCCCGCCGCTCTCGGCCAACCCGGTGCCGACGTCTGGCCCGAAGCCTGGTCCATCCTCGGCCCCCAAATCGACGCAGCCTTCCGCCAGGGCCAAAGCTTCAGCACCAGAAAGATCCTCCTTCCCATCATGGTTGGCGATCACCTCGAAGATCGCTGGTGGACCTACGGCTTCCACCCCATCTACGAAGACGACCAGATCATCGGCGTAGCCAACCCAGGCCATGAAGATACTGCTGAAGTCCTTGCCACACGCGCACTCCGCGCAAGCGAGCAGAAGCTAAGCCAGGTCCTCAACGCCAGTAATGAGGCCATCGTCAGCGTCGACCGCAACTGGGTCATGACCTACTTCAACCCTACGGCCATGCGGCTCTACTCCTCCGATCGCAACATTCTCGGCATGACTGTATGGGACGCCTTCCCCGATGCCTTCGCCGAAGGCTCACCCATCCGCGAACACTACCTCCGCGCCATGCACGACCGCATCTCCGGCAGCTTTGACACCTACTATCCAGCGCCCCTTAACGTCTGGATCCACATCGAAGTCTATCCCACCCCCGACGACGGCATCGTCGTCTTCTCGCGCAACATCACCCACGAAAAGCAGGCCCAGGCAGCTCTCCTGCAGAACGAAAAAC
Source organism: Acidobacteriota bacterium (assembly GCA_019351975.1). Classification (GTDB taxonomy): domain Bacteria; phylum Acidobacteriota; class Terriglobia; order Terriglobales; family Acidobacteriaceae; genus Granulicella. The sequence goes on along the minus strand of JABBOG010000061.1, from coordinate 5,975 downwards.
TCGCCGCTGTCGGGCGTCTCGCTTCCTCTATCGCGCACGAGATCAACAACCCCCTCGAAGCCATCACCAACCTCATCTATCTCTCGCGCCGCTCACAAAATCTCACAGAAGTCCACGAGATGCTCGATACCGCCGAGCAGGAGCTCCGTCGCGTCTCCGTCATCGCCAATCAGACCCTCCGCTTCCACAAGCAGAGCTCACGCCCACGCGAGATCACCTGCACCGAGCTCTTCTCCAGCGTCCTCTCTCTCTATCAGGGTCGCCTCAAAAACTACAGCATCGCCGTCCAGCCCCGCAACCGCGCCGATAAGCCCGTTACCGTCTATGAAGGCGATGTCCGCCAGGTCCTTAACAACCTCGTCGGCAACGCCATCGACGCCATGCCCAGCGGCGGTCGTCTCCTCGTTCGCAACAGCCAGTGCCACCACTGCAAAACCCGCGCTCCCGGCATCGCGCTCACCATCGCGGACACCGGCACCGGCATCCCCGAACACCAGATCACTCGCATCTTCGAGCCATTCTTCACCACCAAAGGCCACGGCGGCACCGGCCTCGGCCTCTGGATCAGCTCCGAGATCCTTAGCCGCCACAACGGCAGCATCCGCATCCGCAGCAGCCAGAGCCCATCCCACCACGGCACCGTCGTACGCGTCTTCCTGCCCTACGAAAACCAACCCCCACCAGCTCCGGTTGCGCCGTCTCAAACCTCTACCACTGCACACCCGGATACATACTCGGCAGCCACTCTGCCCGATACTGATTTGACGCCGGCGTCACTGCCTGCCACACCACCTGCTCCGACCCCGACGCTCCTCGCAACTCTTGCACGATAGAACCTCCGTTCGGCGTTCCGTACGCCGACCCTCCCATCGGCGACGCATAATCCACCTCGCGGTCTCCGTTCGGCAGTAAATTAAAATCTCCCCCAAAGAAGCTGTACACCACCGGGTTCGTCTCGTAGTGCTCCGTCAACGTCGCCGTCATCGTAGCCTCGTTCAACTGCAGCACGGAAGCCGTCGAGTAGCAGTCCGCAGTCGCCACCGTCGCTCCCGCCGCCGGGCAATTCCCCACCGGCACTCCCGGCAGCTCGCGGTCGTCGCCATTGTCCATCAGCCCAATCGAAAACACGCCCGTCGTGTTCGGCGTGAAGTAGCTCGGCCCATGCTGTGCATAGAACCAGTCGGTCGGGTCCGTCCCGCCCACCAGCTTGAAGTCGCCGCCCTCGCCTAAACGCCACAGGATCTTTCCCGTTCCCGCTCCATTATTGAAGTCAATCTTCACCAGCCAGTTCTGGTGCCGCACCGACAGCAACAGGTTCCCATCATCGCTCGAATACAGCAGCGCATTCGAGTGCGTCCAGTCCGGATACTGCGTCGGCCAGGGTGCCCGCTGCGGATCCAGGTACGTAAACGAGTTCCACACCCAGTCCGGCTTGAAGTTCTGGTCCACGTCCACCAGCACATCCCCCAGCACATTCGTCGGTCCTGAAAGATTGTTGATCGCAGGCGAAACGTTCACACTCTTTGTCGCCGAAAACAGCAGCACCATGTGCCCATTCGAGAGCGGCAGAATATCGTGGTGCAAGCTCGTCAGCGTCGTCCCGCTCAGCTCTCCCGCCAGCGTCGCATTCGCCGCTACCGCCGCGATAATCTGCGCCGCCGTCTGCGACTGCACCGTGTTCCCGACCAGATCGATCTCCCGAATCTCGTCCAGCGTCCCCGGCAGCAGCGTCTCTCCTTTATGCAGCGGTATCGACGATAGATACGCGATCTGCACCAGAAAATTCCCGTTCGGCAGCAGCTTGATCGGCTGCACAATATCCTGCTTCGTTCCCGTATAGGTGTACGTCCACAGCACATTCCCGCTCAGGTCCGTCGTAAACACCATCGCCGGTGCCTGCGGCTGCGCCGTATCGAACAGCACAATCCCCGGCTGCGGATTCCCTGCCCCCACTGCCCCTGCCGCCACCGTCGGAGTCGTCGGAGTCTTGCCCGTCGTGAACGTATGATCGCTATCCGTAAACGTCGCACCATCGCTCAGCGTCACCTGCGACGCCATGTGATACAGCGTGCTCCCAATCATCCCCGCCACGTACACCGGCACCGCCGCCCCCGTCGCCGAACTCGTCGTCTGCGCGGACGTCGGAAAGCCATACGCCGTCGTCTTCCCAAAGTTCACCGTCACTGCCCCCCCCATCGGCAGGTTCATCGTGTACTCCGCCACCTGCGGATTCGTCGTCGAGGTCACAATCCCTGTCGCGATCAGCGACATCAAACCCTGCGCAAAATTCGTCGTCGGCGCGCTCGCTAACTCCGCCTCCACGGTCACATTCTGCGACTGAAAAAACGCAGTCGGCGCAGCATACAACCCGCTCGCGCTGATCGTTCCCGTCGCCGCGCTTCCCCCCTGTACCCCATTCACCAGCCAGATCACCGATCCCCCGCCGCCCCCGACCGTAGCTGTATACTGCGTCGTCCCGCCAATCCCGAGCGCCGCATACTGCGGTGAAATTGTGATGTTTCCTGCATTCGTCACCACCGGCACCGGCTTCGGTACAAACGGCGTCGGAATGAAATGGTTCGGCCCGCATCCAGCCAACAGGACTACGCCCACCAACAGCCCTACGATCTTCAACGCACCATCTCGCATCGCAACTCCACGTCTCTTCTCACGCATTCACTACACCGCGCACCCCTGCCCGGACTCTACGCGCCACTCCACTTCAACCAGACATTTACACCGCTCCGCGCACATCACATCAGCTTGGGTACTCCTTCAGATGCTTAACCTCCGCCCGGAGCCTACCGCCGGTTATCGGTCGCCGGCTCCGGATGGATAAACACCCGTGCCACCTGCGGATGATCCAGCCGAAACTCACTCTCAAAGTTCGTAATCACCTCATGCACCGCCGCCATTGGCAGATCATCCGGAAGCGTGCAATGGCAGTTCACCTGCACACTGTTCGCCGCTCCTCCATGTCCACGGGACAGCGTAATCTCGTGAATATCCAGAATCTCCGGGAAATGGCTCGCCGTCGCCCGCATCTGGTTCTCCAGATTTAAACTCGCATCCATCTGAGACGTTGTTGCAATCGTCGCAGGTTCACTCTCGATATGCGTCAGCAGCGACGCGATCCCCGGCACCTCCGCCTTCATCTCCGTCTCCAGCGCCGTTGCAACATCATGCGCCTGCCGCAGCGGCATCGTCTCCGGAACCTCCAGATGCAGTTCCACATGCAGCGCACCATCGTTCTGCTGCACGCTCACATCATGGATCGCCAGGTTCGACCGAGCCGCCACCGCCCGTATTCGGTCAAACACACTCTCCCCCAGCGACGCCGTTGGCACCGTATGGATCACCACATCCGCTCCCGGCAGCAGCCGCTGCACCGCCTCCGTCGCCGCAAACGTAATCTGTTCCGACCGCTGAAACGTCAGGTTCCGCGGCAGGCTCAACGTCAAATCCACAAAATAATTCGACCCCGACCGCCGCACCCGCACCCTCCGCACCGCCAGCACCCCATCCGCCGCCGAAAGGTCTCGTATCAACTCCCTGCGAATCTGCTCCCGCACCTCCACCGGCGTTGCATCCAGCAGCGAATCCACCGTCTGCCGCGCCAGCTTCCACGTCACGCTCAAAATAATTCCCGCCACCACCAGCGCCGCAATCGGGTCCGCATATTCCATCGCTGGAATGTGCAGCACCTCTCCCCAATACGCCCCCAACAGCCCCACAAACACCGCGGCTGATGACCAGATGTCCGTCCCGAAGTGGACCGCATCCGCCTCCAGCGCATCGCTCCTGTACTCCCGCGCCACCCGGTGCAGCGTCCTCGATCGCGTATAGTCCACCGCCATCGACAGCACCAGCACCGCAAACGGCCACACCGACCAGCGCAGGTTCAAATGCCTGTGATGCACCATCCGCACAATCGCCTCGCGCGCAATCCACACGCACGAAACCACCATCAGCACCGTCTCAAACGCCGCCGACAGATTCTCCAGCTTCCCATGCCCGTAGTTGTGCTCTTCATCCGCCGGCCTGTCCGCCACACGCACCGTCAGCAGCGTTATCCCCGACGCAATCAGATCGATAAACGAGTGCGCCGCCTCGCTCAGCATCCCCAGCGACCCCGTCAACACCCCCGTCAACAGCTTCAGCAGCGTTATCCCAAGCGCCGCCAGCACCGACGACTGCGCCGCCGCGCTCTTCGCCGCCGTCGTCTGGCTTTGCATCATCGCTTCACCCCGCGATACAACCCCGCCGCCCGCAACAAATATCCATCCCACCCACACGCCACAAACCCCGCCTCCTTCAGCATTTCCAGCATCTGCGGCGGCCGCGGAAACCGCTCCACCGACGCCGGCAGGTACCGATACGCCGCCTTATCCCCCGAGATCCACCCGCCCAGCAGCGGCAGCACATGCCGAAAATAAATCCCATACCCAAACCCGCTCAGCCCGTCCGGCTGATTACATTCCAGAATCCCAATCATCCCTCCCACCTTCAGCACCCGCCGAATCTCCGCCAGCCCCTCCGCATAGTTCGTCAAATTCCGAAACCCGAACGCCGCCGTCACCAGGTCAAAGCTCCCGTCCGCGTACGGCAGATGCATCGCATCGCCCTCCACCCACACCGCATTCGCCGCCGCATACTTCACCCGCGCACGCCCAAGCATCTCCGCAGAAAAATCCAGCCCCGTCACCGGCACAGCGCCCGCCGGACGCTTCGCCAACAGCGCCGCCGTCATGTCCCCCGTCCCGCAGCACACATCCAGCACCCGCGCGTCAGGCCGCTCCAGCACCCCCTTGAAACTCCGCGCCGCCCGCCCCCACCACCGCCGGTCCAGCCCCATCGACAGCACATGATTCAGCCCATCGTAACTCGGCGCAATCGAGTCAAAGAT
>JABBOG010000061.1:0-1059 GCA_019351975.1 Acidobacteriota bacterium | reverse complement strand
GCCCCCGCATTCACCCGCTCCCGGTCAGACATCAAAACCGCACCCCCGCCTCATTCACCACCGCCCGCGCCGCCACCATCAACTCCGCCTCGCTCACATCCTTCACCACCACCGCCTCCCCAATCCCCACCGGCAGCACAAACGACCGCGCACCGCTCCGATTCTTCTTATCCTTCGCCGTCAACGCCACCAGCGTCTCCGCATCCGCCTCAAACCCCTTCATCGGCCCATACATCCGGATCACGCGCTCCATCCGCTCCGCCTCCGCCGCCGTCACCATCCCCCGTCTCTCGGCAATCCCCACCGCCGCGATCATCCCCCACGCCACTGCCTCTCCATGCAGCAGCTGTTTATACGCCGTCGCCGCTTCAATCGCGTGCCCAAGCGTGTGCCCCAGGTTCAAAATCATCCGCACGCCCATCTCGCGCTCATCCGCATTCACCACATCCGCCTTCACCTGCACGCTCGCCGCCACCACCCGCGTCAACGCCTCGCGATCTCCCTCCAGCACCGCCTCATGCTCCGCCTCCAGCATCTCAAACAGCGCCCTGTCCCGAATCATCCCCGCCTTCACCGACTCCTGCAGCCCCGCCCGCAGCTCCGCCCCCGGCAGCGTTCCCAGCACCGCCGTATCCGTAATCACAGCCAACGGATGGTGAAACGCCCCCACCAGATTCTTCCCCGCCCCCAAATTCACACCCGTCTTCCCCCCCAGCGAGCTGTCCACCTGCGCCAGCAGCGTCGTCGGCACCCCCACATACCGAATCCCGCGCATATACATCGCCGCCACAAACCCCGTCATGTCCCCAATCACCCCGCCCCCAAACGCCACCAGCACCGAATCCCGATCCGCCCCCCGCTCTGCCAGCTCCTCCACCAGCCGCTCCACCGTCGACAGCCGCTTGTGCTCCTCGCCCGCCTCCACCTCCAGCCGCTCCGGCCTCACTCCAAACCCCTCATCCAGCACGCCGCCCCACAGCCTCTCAATCTCCACCGACGTCACCACAAACACCCGCTGCTTCCCCGCCCTCAGCCCACCACCCAACAGCCCATCCACCC
>JABBOG010000060.1 GCA_019351975.1 Acidobacteriota bacterium | reverse complement strand
GCCGCCTGGTTCAGACTCCCCCTTCACCCTCTACACCAATAGATAATCAGCTCTAGCTGATCCCGAAGGCGCGAATCATCACAGCCGCCAGTGCCGCTCCCACAATTGGCCCAATGATAGGAACCCACGCATAGCCCCAATCAGAGTTACGCTTCCCCGCAATCGGTAGCAGAGTATGTACAAGCCGTGGACCAAAGTCACGCGCAGGGTTGATAGCATACCCTGTCACGCCGCCCAGCGACATACCGATACCCCAAACAAGGAAACCCACCAGAAAGGGCGAAAGTCCAATCGCAAGACCATGATCACCACCGAATGCTTTGGATGTAATGGCTGAGATAACGAGAAAAAGAATGAACGTGCCGATTACTTCAGCAACCACGTTGGCAAGTGGTTTGCGAATTGCCGGAATGGTGCAAAAGCAACCGAGCTTTGCATCAGCATCCTCTGTCGGTGCCCAGTGCGGCAGATACAATATCCAAACGAGAAAGGCACCCACCATCGCGCCCAGGATCTGCGCCGGAATATATACAGCCAGCTTGTGTGTATCGTGCGTGACGATGGCGGCTGCAACAGTGATCGCAGGATTGAGATTCGCATCGATGCTACCCCACGCTGTCGACGTAAAGACGCCCGCAAAAACAGCGATACCCCACGCCGCAGCGATTGTCAGCCATCCTGCACCCTCAGCCTTCGAGCGCTTCAGCAACACGTCAGCGACAACGCCATTCCCAAGCAATATCAGAACCATCGTCCCCATAAATTCGCCCATAAAGGGTGACACCAAAGATTGCTGCATCGTCTCCCATTCCTTCAAAGCCTCCATCACAACTGTTGAGGCTGCCCTCGCCAAAGCAATTTCAGTCTGCTATTAACCGCACAAGATCCGCCAGATCCATAACCGAATCGGACTGTGTGTCGCGTGGAAGCGTCGGTGCGATCACAAGCGCTTGATCGTGTCCCTCAAACCACACCAGAAAGGAAGATTCCCCCGCGCCTGGCAGTCGCTCTTGATTAATCCAGTGATAATACGCAGCCATGTCCGCATCCACCAGAGAGCCTGGCAGATCCAGAGCAATTGCAGCGTCCGAATTGGAGAGCAATTCGCTCATCGGCCGTTGCCTTTGCCGAGGTGCATACCGCACCATCAGCGTGAGCGGTTGGGCACGTCGAAGAACCTCTCGCGTCGTCCATTGAGCAAAGGTGGTGCTAAAAATTTGCGTACCCGAACCTTCTGTGAAAAGACTCACCTGAAACCGGTTCAGCGTCTGATCACCGTCCCCGCTCATACCAAGATCCTTAGGCAGAAGCGTAGCCATATTCGTGCGCAACTCTTCCGGCCCCATACCTATGCTCGCTATCTGCTGCTGCATGTAACCCAGCAACTTTGAACGCACCGGCTGCAGGGCAGCATACGATACCGTCGTCAGCGATGAGCTTTGTAGCGCCGGCTCTCCTCCATCTACATACCAGTGTGCGTAAGCAGAAGGATACGTCTTAGCACGCGCTTCAACTGCCGCAAGAAGCAGCCCAAGTCCATCGTCTGGCTTCACTTGATTGAAGTAGATCCCATGTGGTCGCAGCTTGCGAAACAGCGGCTCCTGCGAAGAAGAGCCTTGACCGATGACCGCGATCCCAAGTCTGCGCACCGTTGGCGGCTCGTTCGGCAACGACGCCTGAACTCGATTCCCATATTGCGTTGCCGCTGAACGAAATGCATCAAGCTGATGGGTTGACCAGAGATACGCTGACTCCTGTTCTACAAATCTAGCAGGTTGATTGACCCAATCGAAGTGCTCAAAACTCTCCGATAGCTTGAGTATTGAGAAGCCACGGAACAGTTCAGCGATCTCCACAGGCGATCTAGCACTGAGTGTCGCGAGTTCCCCATCAATGGCGGTGCGCTCTGCTGGGAACTTAAAGTCATATTCAATCAACTCTCGCAGCAGCCCAGGCAAAAACACTAGTGGAAGTTGTCGAAACGTAGCAATATGAAGTACCGCTAAACCCCTTGCCTTGGGAGGGTACCCGCTAAACTGATCGGCTTGTAGATTCTTCGGCAACATATACTCAAACCAGTTCCTGAATCGGCTTGCCGCGCGATTGCATCGCATCGAACCCCATAATTGCGCCTAGCGTCGGCACAAGATCGATAGACTGCACTGGAGTGTCATACACCATGCCTTGGCGTATACCCGCTCCAAGCGCCATCATCCAAGTAGTCCGAGAGGCAATATCCCCCGTCCTGTGGTGTTGGAATCCATTTCCGCCAGCATCCTGATCGGCGTCGCGTCCGAAGTCAGGCAAGATCAAGAGCGTAGTATTCCCAGCGTACTCGGGTTCCTGCTGAATCGCGTTCCATAACTCTCCACACAGGCGATCCGTGCGGCGGATTGCGTCGACATAAAGTGAGAACGCGCCCGAGTGAGCGATGTCGATGTCGTGCATCGTCAACCACAATAAACTCGGTGACTCTTGTTGCATCAACCGTTTTGTTATGTAAACAGAAAGTTCATCCGGACTCGAAAGCGTCTTTGCATGCAACGTGAAGTCAGCTACAGAAAGCTTCAGTATCTTTTCTAATTGCTTTACCTCGAATTCACCACCGGCAAGTTGTGGTGCGTACAACGGCGTCTCATAGTTATCGTGCAACAGATGGTCATAATCAGTACCTTTCCCGCCGGACGCTGCGCTTAAAAGATGCTTCGGCAGAATCACTTGAGCGCCAAAACCCGGCCCATAGGATCTGCAACCACTCCCCCCAATACGATTAAATCCATTGCTTGGCGCGACGACCCAGGCATCCGAAGCAGGTCGCGAGAGGTCCTTTCGAAAATACTCGAACACTGTCGGATGATCGGGCGGTACGGCGGCGAAATTGTTCAGCGTCTCGTATACCCCAGTCGCGAGGCTCGCTGTTGCAACATAATGCCCAAGAATGCCACTATTCTTCACCTGCGTAAAGAAACTTGATTGCGGGATGAGTTCTGCAAGCATGTGAGGAATGTTGCCCTGGCCTTCCGGAGCAAATGTCTCCTCATCACGCGCTCCCCCACCAAACGTAACAACAATGACCTTCCTTTTTTTTGCTATGGTTGCCGCGCGCAGGAATGGGCTTGCGCTCATGAGCCCTGTTCCAATCGTCATCCTAGCTGCGTCACGCAAAAACTCACGGCGAGTGCGTCCGAGCTGCCATGCAATCTCGCGACTACTGTCCTTCATCATTCCACCTTATGAAAATCACGTATCAACATAAATCAATGCTCAGCTGCATTACCTTCAACCTTCGAAGTCGCTTTCGAGGAATAAACAAATTGCTGGAGCATGTCGCCTTCTTTATCGCTGTCCGACTGATGTTTCGCTCGCAGCTTTTGATACGTCGCAAACTCAAACCGAGCCCGATCTTTCTGCCCCATGTGAACATAATCTGTGCCGAGCCGGTAGTGCGCTTCGGGAAGGTCTGCATCGAGTTGTAATGCGCGGATATACTCCGGAATCGATTGCTTGTATTGGTGTTGCTCTGAAAACATATTTCCAAGCTGCATGTGACTTTCTGCGATCGATTCATCGAGCGCAATCGATCTTTCCAGCAGTAGCTTTATCTTTGTGGTGCGAAGACTTGACGGGTTAACTTGCCTCCCCTTCCACAAGCTCATTGCATAATAGTACTGCGCCATAGCGTTGTTTGGCTCGAGTTGCGCATATCGCTTAAACCTCAGGATCACTTCATCAGCCTGTGCAGGAGAACTTTGATACTCTTTCGCCAGAAATAAATAGCAGCGCTCATCTGTAGGATCTAAATCCGCAGCCGCAAGTAGAGACTTAATCGCATCCTCATACAAACCACGCGCGTATAGTGCCACGCCTAGGCCAATAAGCATTCGTGGGGAGTGTGGATACCTCTGAGAGCCAGCTCGGAAGACCTCAATTGCTGGCTCATAAGTGCGATGCATAAGAAGCTCGCCTCCCCAATCAAAGAGATTGTCCTCCGTAGGATCCATGTGAGCGGCGATCTCGTATTCGTTTGCCGCGGACACGAAATTGCGCTCTCTTTCATCGATTTGCGCTAAAAGGTTATGCAGTTCTCCCGTATCCTTCTCTTGAAGCAAAGCTTGTACGGTTTGCCGCCCATCATCCAATTGCCCCGTTATCAGATCCGCTAACGCAAGGTCATACCCATTGCCGTATGCAGTCGGCTTAAGCTGTTGAGCTCTTTTGAGAAACGAGCGGCCGTCTGTCAGCTTCCCAGCCGCAACATAGAACTCGCCGAGGTTGTGGTTTGTCGCATAGCTGTCGGGCTCCAACTCATATGCCTTCAGGAACTCGTCCCCCGCAACTCGAGAGCGACCCAGACGAGATAAGGTCGTGGCTAGGTTCGTGTGCGCCACGCCAGATTGTGGATTCAAACGAATCGCTAACTGTAGGTGCACAAGCGCTTTCAACTCCAGCGATGTTGCAGCGTACGATGTACCCAAAAGCTCTTGTACTTGAAAGTCCTCCGGCGTTTCTCTCTCAAGCTCTTCGAGCCTTCCAATTGCCTCCTTATAGTGTTGTGAATCGTATAGTTGTACCGCCAACTGAAACTCGTGATCTCGTTGCACGTCGGCTTTATCCTGCGCTGATGCAAACATCGCCCACACCATCACAAACCAAATTGCTAAAGGGTGATTTCTGACTAAGCTACTCACCCTCGCACCTCCCAATCGGGACATTGCAGTTGCCATAATTAAAGGCACCCCCCGGAAGAACACTCAGGCAGGAATGCTCTCCGGGGCTCAGTAAAACCACTAAAAATATAGTTTCAATGCAAATTGAATCTGCCTTGGATCATAGGGGGCATCGCGCGTAGATCCAATTTCGCCGAAGTTAGGATTGGTAAAATTGCCCGATCCAGGAATAGCCACTACACCGTTACCTCCAAAGTTCGGTGAATTGAAGTTTGGATGGTTTAGGATATTGAAAAATTCTGTCCGGAATTGAAGCGAGAACCGCTGATTCAACTGCATCGCTTTGAACAGCGAGAAGTCTAGACGATGGAAACCGGGTCCCGTAGTCGTTGCGGGAGCATCTCCTAAAACTCCGCTTCCCTGTAGCGGGATACAGCCCGCAGGGGATCCCGGGATCGGACCGTTCGGTCCTAATTCGCAAGGCTGTTGAAAGGCTTTCGGATTTCCAAACCAGTTCAACTTGCCTTGCGCATCCCTATGTAGGCCGAGATCTTCATTCTGTCCGGCCACACGAACATCATCGCAATTCGTTCCCGCAGTTGTTGCTGTCGGGCAGCTCAGAGTAATAGGCTGGCCACCCTGAAGCGTGGTAATCCAATTAATGGACCACCCACCTATGATTGCATTCGGCACCCTTCCAAAGCTGTTGAGATAGGCCTTATTCTTGCCAACTGGGAGTTCATAGTTGCCGCTGAAGTGCAGTACCTGCCGGATATCGAAATCAGCCAGTGTCCAATCGAACATCGGACCCAGACCTGGAACCGCAGGAGCGCGGTACCCTCCCAGGCTTCCACCGTTCAACAGATCCCCGGCATCCGAAAGTGTTTTGGAGTAAGTGTAGGCAAGCAAAAAGCTCAATCCATTAGAAAACTGTTGTTCTAACTTCGCTTGTAGTCCGTTGTAATCGCTGCTGCCAATCGTTGCCTGGAAGCTCGAGTTTGATCCAAAGTCCGGAAACGGCACCGTCCCGCCAGCCCCAGGATTTGTCTCGTTAGTGGTGCTATACCCTTGTGGCAAGAGAGCTGTGACATTGTTTTGGCCTACCCCTGCATCAATATTCCTTCCGCCAGTGAAAACATAAGCGACCTGTGCTGATAACGCGTGCGTCAGCGAATACTGCAGGGTGAGATTGCCACTGAGCGTTTGAGGAGTCTGATAATGAAATTGCATGCCTTCCAGAGATAAGCCCTGGGCAATCACATCAACGGGATTCAACTTGACGCACGATAATCCAGAGCCCATTGTTGCAGTTCCACCTGGACCTGCGGTACTACATCCAGCCCAGGGTGTGTTATAGCTGATCGGGGATACTGCTTGCTCGCCAGTGTTAGTACCAGAAGTTTGAGGTGTGTAGTTAAAATTATAGACAAATGGATAGTTCTCACCGAGATTTGGACCATAGCCAGCATTTTCAAATGAGTTATAGTCAATACCAAATCCTCCGCGAACAACGAATTTAGGATCAATCTGATATGCAAATCCAACTCGCGGTGCAAAATTCGTCTTCTGCACAGTGACCAGCCCCTCACCATAGTTGTCAGTAGAATCTAGCGTAATTCCATCCTTTGCGAGAAGCGTTGTGAAGCTTGTCGAGAGACTTCGGTTGTCTTTTCCTGTCGCGGGTATCAGGAAAGTTGGAGTTCCATTTCCTATACCTGTTTGTAGGAAATTAGCTTGCCCACCATTTGTTTCATTGATCGGGCCAAAGTAGTCATACCTCAACCCAAGATTAACCGTTAGTTTATTCGTGACTCTCCAGTCATCTTGGAAGTATCCTGCGAGATATATACGGTTGTCGTAAGTCCGATTTACATTTGATGCGTTGATAGCATCAGAACCACCAGAGTAGTTAATGCCGTTTGGAACCGTTGCGGCCTGCGGTGTTAGGAGTAGCTGCGCACGTCCCGTATTGCCATTATTTTCTGTTGGAATATCCGTATACGTACCGCTGAAGTCAAAACTCCCACGTGAATATGCCGGTTGCAGCACAGAGACCTTTACATCTTGTCCTTCAAATCCAGCTTTAAAGCTATGACTCTTCCACACCTTGGTGAGGTCATCCGTAACTTCAAGTGTCTGACTTATTTCGTCGGACGGTAGATAGGAGTTGCTGCCCAACGTAGAAAGCCCTCCGATTGTAATAGTTGGCAGGCCACCGTTCTCAGAAAACTGCGGAATCCCTTGTATGCCATACTGAGCGGGAATACCCGTCTGCCCTCCGACAGGGTCATTGCGGGTGGTGTGTAGATGGTTCAATCCTATATGCAAGACATTGATCGTTTCTGGCGTGAAGATATGTGTGTATCCAACGACGCTCTGGGATGACACAGCCGTCTGTAGTCCATCTTGGAATCCACCACCATCTGCAACCCCGCCGAAAGGACCAGGGATGTACTCAGGATCGTCGACATAACTGAACCGTCCAAATACCTGATCTTTCGTGCTCGGATCAATGTCCGCACGAACATCGAATGAGTTCTTATGCTCATAGAGGTTCGGGCTGGACGCATAATTCGTCGTAAAGGAGCCGGTCGTTGGTGCAGGGTAGAGACTGAGTAACTTCAACCCTACCGGATCCAGTCTGCCAGCAGGCAGTTGGTTCAGATTGCAACCAGCTAATGTAAAATTCCGGGTTCCAGCAGCACAAGTTCCGAATGGATCGCGAACATATCCAGTGGTTGTCGCCACCAGTCCCGATACTGGATCGACCTGGCCAGCTGTCACAAGCCGAGTCGTTGCTGGGTCATCCACCGTGCCAAGCGGAATGCTTCGTCCAAGATCGTCCGTCTGTGGCGCAGAACTTGCCTGCGACGTAATCATGTCACTCAAATTCGTAAAGCCGCTACTAATCTCTGACGCTGTCGGCACGGAACTTGTAAAAACTGTTCCCTGAACTCGCCGCAGCCCTTCATAATCCCCAAAGAAAAACGCTTTATCCTTAATGATCGGACCGCCAATTGTTCCGCCAAATTGATTTTGACGCAGAGCTCCTTTTTTGATCCCCTGATTATCCTCAAACCAATCCGCTGCATCGAGTTTGTCGTTGCGGAAAAACTCCCAGACGTCTCCATGAATATGGTTCGTACCCGATTTGATCGTGGCATTAAGAACGGCACCAGCAGACCGTCCATACTCGGCGCTGAAGTCCGCTGTCTGCACCTTGAATTCAGCAATGGCATCTACTGGCGGTAGAACTGCGAAGTTTGTACCGTTAAGAAAATCTACGGCGTTTGAGTTATTGTCGATACCATCAAGAAGGTAATTGTTCTGCGCAGGTTGCAAGCCATTCGCAGAGAACGCTCCCGAATTTGCGTTACCGCGGGTATCTGCTTGGGGTGTCTGAGCTCCAGCTCCCAGCTGGGCCAGAAATGTAAAGTTTCGGCCATTGAGGGGCAGATCATTTACGGTGCGCTCCGTTACAACCTGTCCAACAGCGGCATCGTTGGTCTGCAACACAGGAGGCGCAGTCGTCACTTCGACCGTCTCAGACGCGGATCCTAGCTTCAACTGAACATTTACCTGCAAATTCTGCGCGACGTTGACCGTAAGATTCTGCTGGCTCGTCTTGCTGAAGCCCTTGGCCGCCGCAGTCAGGCTGTAATTACCGATCCTCAACGGCGTAAACGCATAATCACCCCGGCTATCGGTCGTTGCCTTCACGGTCAATCCCACATCATCATTCGTCAGCGTAACCGCAGCACCCGGAATCACGGCCCCCGATGTATCCGTTACTGTACCCGAAATAGATCCTTCATCTACCTGTGCCACGGCGTGTTGCGGCATGATGCTCAAAAAGCAGAGGCATACAACCAACGTGGAAACAATATTTTTTAAATCACCGGCGACGTTACGGCATCCGTCCATTGAGTTCCTCCACAGTGTTTCAGTGCCTTACCCTGTGCCTCGCAGCATATGGCGCTCAAGATTCACAGCGGTGTAAGCGATTACAGGTTAGCGACTCGAAACACTATCGCATCAGCCTGAGGGGTGTCAACCGAAAGTTTGAAAAGCATTCATCCCTTCGCTCCAGCCTTGGAGTTGGCACGGCTTCGCCACAGGCGAGCCACTTGCCTCACTCCGAACTTCCGTCACCGCCGTGCGCCGATGCTCACGGTAACGAAGCTAGACCTTCCTTCGTCGGTGATATCCTGCGACTGCGCTCCTAGCCTCACCGATCCAGAGAGGATCATGTCCGAACCAATTAGAAAACCATCGGAACTCTCCAGAAGAGCATTGCTCAAGGGCGCAACTCTTACTCCTCTCCTACTGCGTGCTGCGAATCTCTGGGGCTGGTCGCTTCTCGCCGCACCTGCAACCAACACCCCGGACTTTCAGACTGCATTCTCTTTTGCCGACATTCGATACAAACCTCACTATCCAAATCCCTCCCCGTTAGAGGACATCCTAAAACTCGTTTCACCAGGTTCCGACGACTACGCTACCGAGGCATACGCCTTCGAGATCAACTCCCTCCTTCAAGACTGGGGGAAGTCCCTCAAGTCTTCGCCCCGCGAATCAAACGTGCTCTTCAACTTCCTTGCAAACCCGCTGGAGGCCTCGCCGTTGCATCCTGTTCAGGAGCAGTCCCTTCGTTCCGGTTTTGGTATTGAGTCAACGAGACGGAAATTTTCCGTTCCTGTAGCTACGACGAGGCAGCAATTCAGCAAGGATGTCCAAGCATGGCTAGGCCAACTCGCAATCATCCAAACAGCTGAATTTGAGATATTCGGAGTTCGGCCGACGAAACCAGCCCCCCTCACTCTTCAAACGAGCATTCGTTACGACATCGTCGCCGTTCGCACACAAAAAGAACGCGAAGAACGCGTTGGAACATGGCAAGTCACTTGGTCGCGCGATACTTCCGGTCATTGGAAAGCCAGTAAGTGGCACACAGAAGAAGAAATTCTCAGCGTTGGACATGGACCGGTCTATGTGGATGTAACCTCTGGTGCCTTCCCCAACGTCGAGTCATACAAGCAACAGATGCTCTTTGGGGTTGATTATTGGCGCACCAGCCTTGATAGTGCTTCCGGCATCGATGTATACGGCAACAACGGCGTTGCGGCAGGAGACTACAACAATGACGGCTTCGACGATCTTTACGTCTGCCAGCCGGCTGGATTGCCGAATCGCCTGTATCGGAACAAAGGAGATGGGACCTTCGAGGATGTTACTGCGAAAGCGGGTGTAGCTGTTCTCGATAACACCGCCTGTGCTCTCTTCGCGGACTTTCAAAACCGCGGCCTCCAGGACCTTCTTGTCGTTTGCGGCACCGGGCCGCTACTCTTTATCAATCAGGGTGACGGCACGTTCTCTCGCAATCCAAACGCCTTCAAATTTGCGTCCCCACCACAGGGGACATTTACACACGCCGCACTTGCAGACTACGACGGCGATGGTCATCTCGACATCTTCCTCTGCACGTACATGTACTATCTGGGACTGGACCAGTACCACTATCCTGCCCCTTACTACGACGCCCGCAACGGCCCCCCAAACTGCCTGTTTCGCAATCAGGGCGACGGAACATTTATTGAAACCACAGAGATCGCCGGGCTCAACGCAGACAATAACCGTTACAGCTTCGCATGCGCCTGGGGCGATGCAAGTGGCACCGGCAAACCAGACCTATGTATTGCGAACGACTTTGGCGTCTCTCAGATGTATCGCAATAATGGAGATGGCACGTTCACAGTAGCCTCTAAACAATCGCACATCGAAAATGTAGGTGCTGGGATGAGTGCCGCGTGGGCCGACTTCGATAACGACGGCAAGCAGGACATCTACATAGCAAGTATGTGGGAAGCTGCTGGCCAGCGGGTTTCTGAGCAACCCCAATTTCACCCCTCGGCACCCGAGAACATTCGCAAGCTGTATCAGCGCCACGCTAAAGGAAATGCGCTCTATCGCAATCAGGGCGACGGAACATTTCAGAACGTCGGCGAACAGGCCGGCGTTGCAATGGGCCGGTGGTCCTGGTCGTCCGACGCCTGGGACTTTGATCACGATGGCTACACCGATCTCTACATCGCCAACGGTTATGTTTCCTCCAGCAAGGACAAAGATCTTGCAAGCTTTTTCTGGCGTCAGGTGGTAGCAAAATCACCTGAGGACAGTACCTCTTCCCTGGCCTACGAACACGGCTGGAATGCAATCAATGAACTCATTCGTTCAGACAACTCCTGGAACGGCCACGAGCGAAACGTGATGTTCGCCAACAACAGAGACGGCACCTTTTCAGAGGTATCAGGCATCGTAGATCTGGATTTTTTACAAGATAGCCGATCCTTTGCTCTGGCTGATCTCGATCATGATGGGCGTCTCGAGGTCATCCTCAAGAACCGGAACGCCCCGCAACTCAAGATCCTTCACAATGTCATGGTCGACTTAGGTGATTCCATCTCATTCCGCCTTCGGGGCCGCAAAAGCAATCGAGACGCAATCGGGGCCGCCATTACCGTTCATAATGGCACGCTCCACCAGACCAAGTACCTCCAGGCAGGTTCCGGGTTTCTGGCTCAACACTCAAAGGAAGTTTTCTTTGGACTTGGCCGACCTTCATCCGACCTCACCGTCGCAGTTCGATGGCCCAGCGGACTCACCCAGACCTTTCGTTCGCTCCCCACAAATCATCGCATCGACCTTGAAGAGGGTTCACCTACTTTCTCTGCGAAAGCCTTCGTCTCATCGCCGCCCGCCTACTCCCATGACAGCGAGGCTGCAATCTCACAGAGTCATCCCTCCGAGATAAGCACTTGGCTCATCTCACCCCTAAGAGCACCAGCCTTTACCCTGCCGGATCTAACCGGAAAACAGCAGACCCTGCTGCAGCGCAAAGGCAGTCTTGTGCTGCTCAATTTCTGGTCGACATCAGTTCCCGCTTGCCACGCGCAATTACAAGCACTCAACCATTACAGTCTGGCTCTCAAAGCACACGGCATCGAAGTACTCGCAATCAACCTCGATCCTCCCACGGACGCCGGGTCTATCCATGCATTTGCCACCAATGAAAAAATCGTTATACCCATTCTCTTAGCAACAGACGAAATGGCCGGAATCTACAACATCATTTACAGATATCTCTTTGACCGACGCAGAGACCTACCCTTTCCCGCTTCATTCCTTGTCGATCGCAACGGCCTCATCATCAAACTCTATCAAGGCACACTCGATCCTATCCAGGTTCTAGCGGATGTAAAATCCGCACCCCAATCTCAAACAGAGCGTACAAGCCGCGCCCTTCCCTTCGAAGGCACGCTGGTCCAAGGATCTTTTCAACGCAATGCATTCACATATGGTGTTGCAATGTTTCAACACGGCTATCTGGAGGAAGCCGCAGAGTCCTTCAAGCAAGTCATCGAAGACAGGCCAAACGATCCAGAGGGCTACTACAACCTCGGAACACTCAACCTCCGGCGTAATGACCTCCCCTTGGCGCGCCAATATCTCCAACGGACCGTACAGCTGCGTCCAAACTATCCCGAAGCCTGGAATAATCTCGGCATGATCGCAGCACAGGAAGGAAATACGGAAGCCGCGATATCCGGCTTTCAGCATGCGCTCCAACTTCGCCCATCTTATGAAGTGGCATTGCTGAACCTTGGCAATATCTATCGACGCCAGCATCGATTCGCAGAGGCTGCGCAGTGCTTAAACAGCGCAGTGCAGCTTCAGCCCGAGGATCCGGACGTCAACTACAGTCTGGGCATGCTCAATGCACAACAAAATAAACTGGACATAGCAGCGCAATATCTTCAAACTGCTATCAACCTCCGCAATATTTTCCCTGAAGCACTGAATAACCTTGGCATTGTTTACGTTCGCTTACAGCATGTTGAGCAGGCAGAGTCTTCGTTCAAGACAGCGATTCAGGTAGCTCCCAAAAACGATCAGGCCTACCTTAATCTTGCACGCCTATACGCCATGCTTCACAATCCTCAAAGCGCTGCGAAACTATTGCAAGAGCTCTTGGTTATCCAACCCGATAATCGAGAGGCAAATCACCTAATGACCGAACTGCGCCAATGATCAAATGGTTGCCCCATTCAAACAGAGCTGGACACACCCCAGTAGTCGCACCTTGCACACGATCGCTATAATCACACCCATCTATGATCTCCCCTCGGCGACGATTCATCGGCTCCTCGCTACTCTTACTCGGAAGCGCGGCTACAGACGCACTCACTACACCTCTTTGGAGATGGAGCGGGCCGCTCGTAGTAGAAGCGTCCCCAACCGGACCATCGTCAAATGTTCAATTCGTCGACGTAGCGCACCAGGCAGGTCTCACGATCCCCAACGTCTGGGGAAGCGTTTCGCACGAGCGATCGATCATCGAAACCAAGGGCAGCGGCCTCGCCTTCTTCGATTATGACAACGACGGATGGCTCGACATCTATCTGACCAATGGAGATCGTCTCAACACCACCTGGCCTAGCGGCAAAGCACCTATATCTCATTTATACAAAAACAATAGAGATGGCACCTTTACAGACGTCACCGAATCATCCGGGCTAGCACGTACAGGATGGCAGACGGGCGTATGTGTCGGCGACTACAACAATGATGGATGGGATGATCTTTTTTGCTGTTTCCTTGGACACAACATTCTCTTCCATAACAACGGTGACGGCACATTCACGGATGTGACGAAGAAAGCCGGCCTATATCAAGAGAAAGGACGCTGGGGAGCAGGCTGCACCTTCCTTGACTATGATCGCGACAGCCATCTCGATCTATTTATCTGTAACTATGTAAAGCTCGATCTTGAATCAATCCCTCCTATCGATCAAACTACATACTGTCAATGGAAGGGTGTTCCAATCATGTGTGGCCCACGTGGTCTTCCAGCAGATACAAATATTCTGTATCACAACAACGGCGATGGCACATTTACGGATGTCTCCGCTAAATCTGGAATCCTCAAGCCGGGCCCCCGTTATTCCATCACGGCTGTCTCCTACGACTTCGACAACGATGGGTGGCCTGACATTTATATCGCAGTAGACTCTCAGCCAAGTATCCTCTTCAAGAACAACCATGATGGAACCTTCACGGACGTCGCTGTCATGGCTGGCTGTGCCTACAACATTGATGGACACGAACAAGCCGGTATGGGTGTCGCAGTCGCTGACTACGATTGCGATGGCTGGTTCGATATATTCAAAACAAACTTCGTCGACGACACTTGCAACCTATACCACAACAACGGCGACGGCACATTTACAGATGTGACCTTCCCATCTGGTATTGGCGTCAATACTCGCTACGTAGCTTGGGGCTGTGGATTTATCGACTACGACAACGATGGCTGGCAGGACATCATCCAGGTGAACGGTCACGTGTATCCAGAGGTTGATCAATATGACTTCGGCGAGACATTCAAAAATCCTCGGCTAGTCTACAAGAACCTTGCTAACGGAACCTTCAAAGATGTTTCTTCGCAGATGGGCCCCGGCATAAGTGAACGATTCTCGAGTCGCGGTGCTGCATTTGGTGATTACAATAACAACGGAAGGATGGATGCGTTGATACTCAATTTAAATGACCCGCCTTCTCTACTTAGAAACGAAGGGGTTCACAGCAACAATTGGTTAAAAATTAAACTGATTGGAACGAAGTGTAATCGCACGGCGATCGGAGCCCGCGTTCGAGTCATTACAGGAAAACATATTCAGATGGATGAGGTCCACAGCGGCACAAGCGTCATGTCACAAAGTGATCTTAGACTTCACTTCGGCGTCGCAAAATCCCCAGTCATCGATCTTATAGAGGTGAAGTGGCCCACGACTCAAAAACTTGAAAGATTTCAAAAAGTCGCGGCTAATCAGATCATAACAATACGGGAAGGTGATGGGATCATCGCCACTCTTACTTCGCCGCTTACCACACCGCAGAGGGGACGCAATACTTGACCTGCTCACTGCAAGGGGGCAGCATTAGTAGCACCCTGTTGCGCAAACAAGAATTGCTTTATCTGTAGACGTTCTTTTTCAGTAGCGTCCTGTTGCTCCTTTTGAATCTCGTCGTGAAGTTTGAAAGCCTCTTTCGCTTTGTCCACATCCGCCGTTCGGTCATACGCTAACCCCAAATGATAGTACGCATCGGCCAGCTTAGGATCTAAACGAAGAGAAGTTTTGTAAAACCCAATCGCACCTCGATAGTCTCCCTCGTTTGCAGCTAGGACGCCCAACTCTAGATACGCCTCAGGGTACGGAGGTTTTGAGTCAACAGCCTTCAGCAGTAGTTTTTTTGCCAATTGCAAGTCATTTGTATTAGATGACAGCTGCTGCCGTTTTACAATTGTCATTGCATAGAAGTAGTCCACCTCGGCATCAGAAGGATTCGACGCTGCAAACTTTGCTAACCGTGACTCAATACAATCTAACGGGGTTGGCGCTGCAATCTGAATTCTACCCATAAACACATAGGATTCTCGATTCTTCGGGTCCACATCTGCTACGTGGCAAAGCAGCACAGAAGCTTCCTTGTAGCGTGCACCAGAGAATAAGGCCGTCGCCGTCGCAGTCTGTAGTCGTAGCGACCGCGGATCAACCTGCATACCGGCACGGAATACATCCAGCGCCTGCCAGATTGCGCGATGCCTGAGTAACTCATAGCCCCACTCAAAGTAGCTTGACTCACTGGGATCTAGCTTGGCGCATTCTTCAAATTCATTCACCGCTGCAAGCGAATTCCCAGCACGCTCGTCCACAAGAGCTGCCTCTCGGTACAGTCGTGCGTTATAAGCACCTTGTAACAATTTATGAATATCGAGACTAGCTCGCGTAGAGTCTTCACTATCCGAATAGGCTGATGCCAGAGCGTAATTATTGTCGTCATCGGATGGTTCAAGGTTATGCGCTTTCACCAGAAATACTAGCCCCCGCAATGCCTTACCATTTTCTAAGTAATATTCTCCTAAAGCATGATTGGCGCTGAACCCGTCAGGGTCGCGAAGAAGAGCAGCGCGCAGATCGCTCTCATTTTGTGAAACTATCTTGTCGTCGCTTGAATGCGTTCCGACCGGCTTGGTACTTAGGTCCGGCTTCAGGCCTACAGCTTCGTTGACAAGCGATTCGCTCGTGCGCAACGCCGAATCCGAACCATGACCGCCCACAGCCGTCCAGTCAGTAACACCCGCTATTGTAAAGTTCGGTTGATCGGCAAATCTCATACCTGCCGACAATCCCTCAGTTGTTGTATCTGAGCTATTAGAATCAAAGGCAAGGTCGACATTCTCGACGCATCCTTTGGCTTCTCTCCACGCTGTAATAGTCTGAGGATACCCCGTCTTAGCAGCAGACAGCCGGTACCGAACTCCTGCCTGAGATGAAAAACTGAACCTACCCATTGCATTGCTCTTTTGCTCTGGCCCTCCGTCGATATTGTCTTCTTGCACGCGAACATCTGCACCTTCGACGGGCGTGCCATTATGCGTCAAAACTCTTCCAGTGATCGTTACTCCATGGGCGCACATCGTACCCTGAGCTCTCAACATCGGAGCTAAGTCCGAAGCGGCAATTCCAACTACGACAAGCACCAACAACAAACAATTACAGGAGGTTCTGGTTAATATACGCATATTACACTTGCCCCTAAACCACTTTATGAAGATTGCATCGAAATTTTATACTCCATTCTGCTTGTTAAGTAACGCCGATCATACACTCTTGCAGCTCGGCCTACCGATCACTGACTTATCTTCGCCTTTGTTCTTTACAGAACAGGATCATTTCACAGTCACGAACTACTATTGGAACGTCTAAGCAAATACGTATCCATGATCCAATGATTCTTCCGCCGAGCTTCGGACCGCACACTTTCAATTTCATCTGCCATGTCACTTAGCTTGCCTGACAACAGTATTTCCTGGTCCATTCCGATATAAGCACCCCAAAATATCTCCCAATCCTGATCGCGAAGTTGTTGAAAAGCGCATTTACCGTCCAGCATTACGATCGCAGCGTCCATGTTACGCATCGCAGTTGAAGAAAGCTTTCGGCCAGTAGTGATAAGAACTGATTCTCCGATGCCGTTCAATGCGATATGGTGTTGCGCTGCGAGTGCTTGCATGCTGGTGATGCCAGGTATCATTTCGATGTCAAACTGCAGTGCGCCACGAGCTAGAACCCTGTCAAGAATCCGGAGGGTGCTGTCGTACAACGAAGGATCGCCCCATACAAGAAATGCGCCGACCTGATCCTCTTTTAGTTCATCCAGGATTATCCGCTCATAAGTCATTGATCGTTGCTCATGCCATAGCTCAACACGAGCAGCATAGTCAGCAACATCGGGGTCTCGAAACGCATCTTCAACTTGAACGATACGGTAATTCTTGCCTTCGATATACCGCTCGCATATCTCCCTCCGTATGTGGAGTAGGGTCTGTTTGGTATCTCCCTTGTCCATAATGAAAAACACATCCACCGCGTTCAGCGCACGGATCGCTTGTACCGTAATATGTTCCGGGTTCCCGGCACCGATGCCGATCAGGGATAACTTTCGCATAGGTACAGCTCCTCAGAGTCCTACAGCAACTACGGCAAATCCAGCGTCAACTGCGTAACTTGATCTATCACTTCGGAAATAGTTGTAAAGGTAATTCCGGTATGTTTCGCTGGACACGCGATCATCACAACCGGTATGCGCAATATCCTTGCAGCCTCAATCTTCGCGCGCGTCGCTGCCCCCCCGCTGTTCTTCGTTACAACTAGATTGATAGAAAAGTCTCTAAGCAGCCGTAACTCATCCTCAAGAGCGTACGGGCCACGATTCAGAATGAGTGACATCCGCGGAGGCATGCACGATGTAGGCGCATCGATTGCCCTCACTAGAAACCAGGCTTTCTCGCACCCGCAAAAAGCGCCGAGCTCCTGCCGT
Source organism: Acidobacteriota bacterium (assembly GCA_019351975.1). GTDB lineage: Bacteria > Acidobacteriota > Terriglobia > Terriglobales > Acidobacteriaceae > Granulicella. The sequence goes on along the minus strand of JABBOG010000060.1, from coordinate 801 downwards.
CCAATAGTGAGGAAGACACGACTCCCTTCACGATCCACCATGGAAGCCGCGGCACGCATATCAGGCACTAGATGCCAACGGTCCGCTGCCTGCATCTCCCACCGTTGCCGCTCAAAGGCGATCAGCGGAACCGCTGAACTTCCGCAAGCCAACGCAGCGTTTTGACTAATTCGCGCCGCGTACGGATGCGTTGCGTCCACCACAACATCGATCGCTTCATCGCGCAGATACGCCGCCAGTCCGGCATCACCACCAAACCCTCCAACGCGAACAATCCCTTCTGGCAACCTTGGATGGCTCACACGGCCCGCCAATGAAGACACCACCGCTACATCAACTCTCTTCGATAGCATCCTGGCTAGCTCCACAGCTTCAGTCGTTCCGCCAAGCAACAACACACGCAGCACACCTGTCCGCCTTTGTGCTGACGGCCGTGGCATCGAGATGCTACTGTTCACAGTCACAATCTAAGTCTCGCTACCCTCCGCGCGATCTCTTGAGCTCGAGTATAGGTAGCTTTCGCCAAACCCATGTTGTCCCAAAGACCTGCCTACAAAAATGAGCGCATTGCGATCGATACCTGACCGTTTCACCTCTTCGGCAAGGCTCCCAAGAGTGCACCGCAGAATGCGCTCGTCCGGCCAACTCGCTCGATGCACCACAACAGCAGCGCACTCTGCTCCGTACAGCGGAATTAATTGCGACGAGATCTGATCCAGATTCGTGATGGAAAGATGAATCGCAAGCGTCGCCCCCGTCCGTCCAAGCGTCGCAAGCTCTTCTCCCGCTGGCATGGGTGTA
>JABBOG010000124.1 GCA_019351975.1 Acidobacteriota bacterium | reverse complement strand
TCTTTCGAAGAGTCTCCACAATCTGCAGATATTTGGGGTGTGCGTCGGCAGAGGATCGTGCAGCTGTCTCCGTCCTGTTCATTTTCGGGGTCGCCATTTTCATTCGTCCATCGTCTGTTGGCTTTATTAGCTTAGCAAGTATAACCAGGTTGCCATAGACAACATACTGGAGATTTGACTATACATATGTTGAATCGCAGTGGGCGATGGAATGAAAGTAGCAAGCATCAGCGAGATCCTATTGGACACACTCGACACTGGTGAGTTTCTGGGCCGTGCGGCGTTGAATGTATGCGCGAATCTCAACTGATGCGGCGACGAGACGGGGCCGCTCTCGGCAGTGGGTGAGGACGCGGCAGGCTAGGGAGCGCTCAAAGCAATGGATGGGATAGGTCTATCGACGGCTTTCATAGAGACGACTGCAACATCCGACACAGGAAAGGCCAACGTAACGGCGGCCGACCACGGAGAGCCGGGATTCACCATCAACCGACCTGCGGCATTCGATGCTCTTGTCAGCGACAGCGACGTCATGCGCAGAATCGAGTAATTCAGCCTGGACTGGATCTACATGGGAACGCTTCTAAAAACCGATGCCGCGAGCGAAAGGAAGATTGCAATGCTCTTAGAGACGTTGAGGCAAACACGCTGCTTCTACCATATGAATCTGAGGGCTGGAATCTGGAAATGGTCGAGCGCCTGTCAGGCCGAGCTTCGATACTGAAGATGAACGAAAACGAGGTTCGAATGCTTTCAACCGCGGCCGGGATTGCGGAAGCCGAAATTACCATAGACGCAGTCTGCGCTTTTTCGGCGGCCCGCCTCGGAACAGAGCTGATCTGCGTATCCATGGGCGCGAAGGGCTGCTGCGTCTTAGCCGGAATCGGGTATCGACCAATTCACAAATGACTGTCAATATGAAAGTTCAAACCTTGATTCGGATTGAAGAAGAGCAAACCGAACCTGCAATATGCACTGGCTCCCATCCCGACAGAGGCCGAGACGTCGATGCGGCTTGTTTTGGACTGTGGTGCGTGTAACATACGGTCCAAGAAATCAGCAAACTCCATCGGCGACTTCGCAGTAGTCGCGCGGCCTTGAGCGCGGTCGCCAAGTTCGAGCACGACACCGCTCGTCCAGTTGATGGCTATGCTGCACTCCAGCTCCACACCCATGCCTTCATCTTCAATGTCACCGAAAGGCCAGACGGTTCAACTCGAGCGATTCAGCCGCAGGGACTATTCGACTCTCAGAACTTTGCGACAGCCGTATATCAGTCTGAGCTGACTCTCCGGCCGTCGCAACTTGGATACGAAATCGAGCCTGGGAGAAGCGGGGCTCCTGAGATCAGACGATACACGCAGGAGTATCTTGACGCCTCCAGTCCGCGCTCGCGCCAGATCAGAGAACAGCTAGAAAAGACTGGTTACAGCGGCCCAGGAGCGGCCCAGATTGCGGCGCACTCAAGCCGAGACAGGAAGCAGCCGCTCACGCCGGAGAAAGTCCTCGCCGCCCATAAAGAGATGGCGGCCAGCTTTGGAAATCAGGCTCAACAGGTAGTCGCTGGCGCACGCGCTCGCAATCGGCAAGAGGAACAATATCTCCAAAAGATGACTCGCGCTAAAGAGGACGTCACCTTCGCTCGCGACAGCATGTTCGAGCAGGAGGCTGTGCAGACGAGCGGGCCATCCTCCGAGATGCACTCCGGCGCGGCATGGGGAGACTTCATATCGGACATCCGGCATGAGTTCGACCAACGGCGGCAAGCGGGACAGTTTCGCTCAGTGCAGGGCAGGAAACACGACTCTAGTGTGGTGTCCCAGAAATACGATTGCATAGTTTGGCGAGTTTCTGGAAGATGGAATCGGCGGTGGCTGTCCATGCGAAGGGGCGGCAGTTCTGGTTGTAGTGTTGGGTGAAGCGGTTAATTTTTGCGATGAGATCCTTGACGCTTTTGAAGGAGCCTCGGCGGATAGCCTGTTGGGTGATGAGTCCGAACCATCGTTCGACCTGATTGAGCCAGGAAGAATACGTTGGCGTGTAGTGGACGTGGAATCGGGGCCGCGCGGCCAGCCATAGGCGTACCTTGGCGTGCTTGTGGGTGGAGTAGTTGTCGACGATCAGATGGACATCGAGTTCTGCCGGGACGGCCTGGTCGATGCGCTCGAGGAAGCTGAGAAACTCCTGATGCCGGTGGCGTGGTTTGCACTCGGTCAGCACGGTTCCGGTAGCGATGTCGAGTGCGGCAAATAAGGTCGTTGTGCCATGCCGGACGTAGTCGTGGGTGACTCCTTCGACATAGCCGAGCCCCATGGGCAAGACCGGCTGGGTGCGATTCAGCGCCTGAATCTGCGACTTCTCATCGACCGACAGGACCACGGCGTGGTCTGGCGGGTTGAGGTAGAGGCCGACCACATCGCGCACCTTTTCGACGAAGAAGGGATCGGTGGAGAGCTTGAAACTCTTGCTGCGGTGCGGTTGCAGGGAGAAGAGTTGAAAGACGCGATGGACGGTGGACTTGGAAAGGCCGTTGGCCTCTGCTGCAAGCCGAACGCTCCAGTGGGTGGCTCCGGGCGGCTTCTGCTTGAGGGTGCGGCGCAGCAGAACGGCAACCTGTTCGTCGGAGACCGAGCGTGGACGCCCCGGGCGAAGCTCATCGTAAAGGCCTTGAAGGCGATGCTCGACGAATCGTTGCCGCCACTTGCCCACCGTCGGCTTGGACCAGTTTAGACGCTCGGCAATCTCGGTGTTGGCGACGCCTTCGGCAGACCACAACACCAGTTGGGCGCGGGCGACAAGCGCATGAGGAAGGCTACGGGAAGCGGCAAAACCAGACAACTCACGCCGCTCCTCCGCAGTCAGTTCAAGGGTAGGCAAGGGACGTCCCTGAGACATATCCAAGCCTATCTTGAATCGTCTAGTTAGTCAAGTTATTTATGGGACATTACACTAGGTCTGCTCGTTTGTTGCGGTGGGATACAGCGAAGCGCCCGTTTTGGCGGGC
>JABBOG010000123.1:2328-3011 GCA_019351975.1 Acidobacteriota bacterium | reverse complement strand
CGGGCTGGGTGGGCGAGGGTGGAGCGGAGAGGATGGCGGCCCAGGCGGAGGCGGGAGCGGCGAGGAGTTGGGGGAACTTGGCGGGGTCGTGGAAGGGGTCGAGGTGGATGTCGGAGAGGAGAAGAGCGGGGACGGTGATGGGGGTGCGGGAGGGAGATTGCGCGGGGGTGGGGAGAGCGGCGATCGAGAGCAGAGGAAGGAGCAGCAGGAGGTGAAGGAACTTCACGGAAGGGGACCTCGGGGGCATTTTGGCGTTTAAGTGCGCGCGCTCTTGAGAGTGTAGCGCCGATGTGTAGACTGGATGGCTAATGATCCATGCGGAGCAAGAGGACGTATGAGACGCATCGCGTTCGCGGAGCTGCAGGCACGTATTGAGCTGGTGCTGCTGGCGCTGGGCATCGCGCCTTCGCGGGCGGCGCTGGGTGCGCGGCTGACGGCGGAGACGGATCGTGATGGCGTGCGGACGCATGGGGTGGCGCGGTTGCCGCGATTTGCGCAGCACGTGCGCAGCGGGCTGATCGATCCGCGTGCGGGACCGCAGAAGGTGGCGGGGTTTGGGGCGATTGAGCGCTGGACGGGGAGGCGCGGGCCGGGAAACCTGGCGGCGTATGGCGCGATGCAGCGGGCGATGGAGCTGGCGCGGGAGCATGGGCTGGGCTGCGTGGCGCTGGCGGACACGTCGC
>JABBOG010000123.1:744-2318 GCA_019351975.1 Acidobacteriota bacterium | reverse complement strand
GGACGAACACGCTGCCGAATCTGCCGCCGTGGGGAGCGAGCTCGGTGGCGCTGGGGAATAATCCGCTGGTGGTGGCGATTCCGCGGCGGGTGATCTCGGCGGGGGGGGGCGAGGGCGAGTCGGCGCCTATTGTGCTGGACATGGCGATGAGCCAGTTTTCGTATGGATCGCTGGCGGCTTACAGCGAGCGAGGAGACCTGCTCCCGGTGCCGGGTGGATATGACAATCAAGGGAACCTGACGAACAATCCGAGGGTGATTGAGGACACGCATCGCGCGTTGCCGATTGGGTATTGGAAGGGGTCGGGGCTATCGTTTGTGCTGGATGTGCTGGCGGCGATGTTGACGGGCGGGATGGCGACGCATGATTTCTCTACCGATCCGCTGAAGGAGGTGGGGCAGTCGCAGGTGTTTCTGGCGATTTCGCCGACGTCGGTGGAGACGATTGAGGAGCTGAGCAGGTTTGCGCAGGGGCAGAGCGTGGCGCAGAAGGCGATCGATGCGCTGCATGCCGCGACGCCGATTCAGCCGGAGAAGCCGGTGCGGTATCCAGGGGAAGGTGCGCTGCGCACGCGCGAGGAGAGTATGCGGCTGGGAGTGGTGGTGGAAGACGCTGCGTGGGAGGCGTTTGTGAAGCTGGAGCTGGAGCTCTCGCATGTGTGAGAGAGCTCAGAGAGTAGAGAGTAAGTAGTAAGGAGTAGAGAGGGCTCCCGGATCCGAAAGATTGGGTACGGGAGAGCTCTGGGGGGTTACATGTTGGTGTGGCCGCCGCGCATGTCTTCGTTGAAGGTGGGCTTGATGAAGGCGAGGGCTTCGGCTACTTCGGCGCGGTAGGTGGCTTCCTGGCTGCGCAGGGTTTCCGTGGCGGTGGACCAGTTGCCGGAGTCGTCGAGCAGGACGAGGCCGTCCTTGACGAGCGAGGCGGCGGTTGACTTGAGGTCGGCGACGGTGGTGTTGAGGTACTGGGCGTCGCGGGGGTCGGTGATCCAGATGGGCTGGCCGGCGCCGAGGATGTGGGAGAGCCAGAAGGTTTTGGCGGCGAGGTAGGTGCGGCGCTGGGTCTCGGTGGTGTCGTTGAAGATGAAGACCTGCTGCTTCATGGAGTAGTAGCGGGTGGTGACGGGGACGGGCTGGCGGTTGCCGGAGGCGACGAGCTCGAGCTGGCCCTGGTCGAGGGTTTTGCGGACGGCGTTGAAGATAAAGCTTTCGGCGAAGGGCTGCTCGAGCGCGGGGATGACGGTGGCGAAGGTCTGGGTCATGGAGGCGGAGACCTTGGCGTGGAGCGGGCTGCCGAGGCCGTCTTCGAGTTTGACTTCGCCGTGGACGATGAAGGTGTCCGCGCCGGAGGTGGAGCCGTGGAAGGGCCAGGCGAATTTGCCGAAGCTGAGCGGGAGGCCGTGCAGCGAGAGGTAGACGTCGGGGCGGGGATTGCGCAGGCGCTGGGCGGCTTCGCGGAAGTACACGGCGAGAGCGGCGGCGAAGCGGGGGTCGGCGGCGTCGAAGGTCTGGCTGAGCTCGAGGAGCTGCTGGTGGGCGGGGTTGTCGGCGAGGGCGACGTTGCCGGCAAGGGTGACG
>JABBOG010000123.1:0-566 GCA_019351975.1 Acidobacteriota bacterium | reverse complement strand
AGTCGGTGCCGGGCTCGGCGGCGGTGAGGTGCAGGCCGGCGTTGTGGGCTGCGGCTTCGAGCGCTGGAGAGGGGGTTTGGGTGGCTGTGCTCATGGGGTTCCTTCGTGCGTAAGATTGCACCCACTATTTTAGCGGTTCTGCTGCTCGATGGGTTGGCCCCAAGGGGCACTTAAGTCTGACCAGGCTGGGTTCGTGGACTTGATCAGGGTGATTTTCTTGCTGCGGGACCAGCGTTTGAGTTGCTTTTCGCGTGCGATGGCGGTGGTTGCATTCTGGAAGTGTTCGAAGTAGACGAGGCGGTGACATTGGTAGGTCTTGGAGAAGCCATCCCATCCATCGCTCTTGTGCTGGCCGATGCGGCGTTGGAGGTTGGAGGTGAAGCCGATGTAGAGGGTCAGGCTGCGGCTCGCCATGATGTAGACGTAGAAGTGGTATTCGCGCATGGTGCCTCCGTGGACAAACTGCAGGTCTCTCCACTGCGGCTGCGCCTCCGGTCGAGATGACAGGGTGTGGGGTGGTGGAGAGGAGACTGAGTGTACGCGGAGGTGGGGAGGGAAGATGTGAC
>JABBOG010000122.1 GCA_019351975.1 Acidobacteriota bacterium | reverse complement strand
CTCATAACCCAAAGGTCGTAGGTTCAAATCCTACCCCCGCAACCAATCAAATCAATGGTTTAGAGAGAATCAGAAAATCAGATTCACTCCCATTTACTCCCAATAAGAAAAATTGACGTTTCAGGCGCTCGCCCGCAAGGGCTTGAGCACCATCATGACAACTTTTTCATTGGCTTCCCTCTTCGACTCCGGCATTGCCTGTCCATAGACGTTCATCGTGGTCTGGATGGAGGCGTGGCGCATGAGTTCCTGCTGCACCTTCATGGGCGCACCGGTCTCGTCAAGCCATGACCGATACGTGTGACGAAAGGTGTGCCAGCCGATCGGCCCCAGTCCCAACTTGATGCCCGCAGGCTTGAGATACCGCTTCTGGATCTCAGTTGAGTAGTAGGGCTTGCTCGACAACGGGTTCGGGAACATCCATCCCTCTTCCGTCTCCGGGCACTGCTCGCTCCATGCGAGCAGGACCTCCAGCAAGGACTCATGAATCGGCACATGATCGCGGGAATACTCGGTCTTCACGTCGTCCACTCTTCCGTTCACGATGCTTCGTTGAACGAGGAGTTGACGACCTTCGGTATCGAGGTCGCCCCACTGCAAGCCCGTGATCTCGCTTACGCGAAGTCCCAGGCATTGCGCCACCACCACCATCGTCCGAAACGGTTCGGGCAGACCCGCCAGTACCGCGTCGAAGGAATCGTTGGTGAGAATCATTGGCCGTTTACGCCGCTTCGTCGAATCTTTGACACGCACCATCTCTATTGGGTTGCGACGTTCGGTGAACAGTTCCCAGCGGGCAGCACACTCGAAGATGACGTGCATCACGCCTCGGATATGCGCCTTCGTTTTGGGAGACTTGTTCATCTCTTTGAACCAACCTTCAACTGCCATCGGCCTGATTGCCCCGATGAGGTAATCCCCCCAGCGTGGCTTGATGTGCAGATTGATGTTCGATAGATACGACTTCCGAGTTGAATAGCGTTCAGGCAACTCTTCCGCGATGTACCTGTCACAGAGACCGCCAAACGTCACGGTGCCAAGATGGTGCATGGGCTTTTCAGCGTTGAGTTTGAGGAGAATCGCTTCGACGGCTTTTCGGGCCTGAGCCTCGGTTCTGTACATATCGGTGGTGCCGATGAAGAGAGCCTTCCGTGCTCTCCCTCCAGTCGCCGCATCCTCGTAGTACCGAAACTCCCAGACGTCTGCGCTCTTCGCCCGCTTCTTCAGGGTTAAACTTCCGAATTGGTAATATGCTCGTGATTTCAAGGTTTCCTCCTTGACTCACGGCACTAATGGCGTACCTCAAGGGTAGTCGATTGGTTGCCGTGTCGCCAGTAAAATCGGGCATATAGGCGCTGTTGAAATCGCCTTAACTCGCCTGCTTACGGTCTATCCAGGCGTTGATGGTGGAGGCCCTGAAGCGCCAGAGTTTGCCCACCTGAACCCCTGTGATCAGCCCTCGAAGAACCATGCGCTGGAGCGTGCGAGGATGGACATTCAGCATTGCGGCGGCTGTGTGGCTGTCCAGTAAAGGTTCAATACCGGAGCGCCCCAGGATCGGCAGCATGCGTTCCGACGTGGGCGGCTTTTTCTGGTCGTACATCGCAAACCTCCGTGGTGCTTTGAAGGTGAATCCGCCGCCTCGACGATGTCCAATGATTTGCAGAAACGCGCTTATGACTCCCGCGCATAAGGAACCGAACAGTTACAGCACTGCTGAAAGTCGCGGATTTTTTCGCATCATCAAAGCGCTGTAACTCATTGATTGACAGTGATTTTCAACCCTGTGGATAATTTGTCCAATTCGGCGGGTTGAATCTCGCTGTACCGCCGACCCTTCACCCATGCGTACACGTAGAGCGATAGGGGGACTGGGCCATGCAGAAGCCACTGTTAGAGATTCGGCACCTGAGCGCAATTATTATCTTGTCGGAAGAACTCAACTATACCCAAGCAGCCATCCGCCTCGGTATGAGTCAGTCCGGCCTCTCCCGCCTCATCCAGGATGCAGAGCGTCGGCTTGGTAGAACACTCTTCTGCCGGAATCACAACAAGGTTGAGTTGACCGATGCCGGTCGTATCTTTATTGCCGAGGCAACGCTGCCCATCGAGCACGAAGAGCGCGCCATTCAGTACACGAGATCTCTTGCACATCATGTGGACGACAATCTCGCCGTCGGGCGTTCACAGTACGCCGACCCAATACTGACGGATGTATTGCTGTCTGTTCATCTGCCGCATTATCCAAACCTCAATGTCTCGTCGCACAGCGCGTTCGCGCCGGAGTTGGCCGCTGGCGTTCTGTGCTCGCGATTGGATCTCGCACTTATCACGCACCCAGCGGCAAACCCTCGCCTATCAACGGTACGGCTGACTGAATCGCCAATGTACATCCTCATGGCGGAGGACAATCCGTTGGCTCACCGTCCGAAGCTGAAGCTCACCGACTTGGCCCTCAGTCGGTGGATCGTCTTCGACCGCTGAATCCATCCGCCCCTCTATGAGACCCTGATGCATTGTGCCTAAGCTGCACGGGTTGAGTACAAAGGACTCGACCATCTCATGAGCGCGGAGGAAGCGAGCCATCTGGTCACGAAACACGGCGGCTTTGCGTTCCCGACAAGACCCGGAGCATTTCGCGTCTCCAATCCTACTCGCCCTCCGCCTCTCATATCACTGAGAAACAGGGTAGAGTCCGTGGTGCCCAAGGGTGGGCAATTTAAACCGCCATACTGGGCCAGATTAGAATGTTCAGAATCAGCTGTCGTGTGTATATACCGCGATGACTAGATTTCCGGACAGGCGGTCATAGTTCGCCCGTCCAGGCGCACCCTTGTCCCCGCGTAGCGCTCTGCGTCCTGTAATGCCATGTTATCTGCGTGACGGTACGCTTCCATCAACCTGTCATCTCACCGACGAGAGCCTGGACTGAGATCGACTTCAGGGCTGAAAAGGTAAGTCGTAAAGCGAACGCGCCTTGCTTTCGTCATCCTTAGGTTTTTGGTCCCAGAGATAGATGGTGCATACTTTTCTGAACGCCAGAAGGAGGCACTA
>JABBOG010000121.1 GCA_019351975.1 Acidobacteriota bacterium | reverse complement strand
TCATCCTGCGCCGTCGGCCCACCATGGATGAACAGCAGCATCGGCACCTTCGTCCCTGCCTTGTAGCCGATCGGCATGGTCAACAGCCCATGCACCTCGTTGCCGTCCTTCGCCTTCGCCGAAAGATCCTCCGTCTTCGCCAGTACCAGCGATGCAAGCAGCGAATCGTTGTGCCCGGTCAGCTTTCGAAGACTGCCGCCCTCAAACGCATAGATCTCAGGAGCCGTCGCATCCGTCGTCCACAGCAAAGCCGTATGCCCGGCCTTCTCCGTCACAGCCCGCGCTACACCAGCCTCCGCCGTCAGCCGCTTCACAGCACCGTTGCCGAGCGAGACCTCCGCCAGATACTGCACGCGGTCCTCACCAACCGTCGTCAACAGCGAGTCGCCATCGGCCGCGTATACCGGCGCACCGACCCAGTTATCGAGCGACTTCGCCACCAGCCGCGCCTTGCCATCGGCCACATCGACCACCGCCAGCCGAGGCATGTCGTAGATCGAATACTTCTCCGAGGTCCCCTGCCTGTATGCAATGCTCTTTCCATCCGCCGACCACGCCAGCGGCCCCTCGTCCGGCCCTGCAAATGTCGTCAGCTTTCGCCCCGTCGAACCAGCCTTCGCCGCAACCACAAAGACATCGCGATTGACCGTGCGATCGGGATCGGGCACACTCTGGTTGCTCACAAACGCGATCTCGCTTCCATCCGGCGACCAGACCGCATCGCCCTCGGCATACTTCTCATCCGTCGTCAGCTTCGCCAGCTTCTTCGTCGCAACATCCCACAGATACAGGTGATCCTGCTTGTCCGTCAGGTAGCCCTCGACATCCTCCTTGTAATGGAAGCGGTCGATCACGATCGGCTTCGGCGGCGCAGCCTTAGCACCCTCCTTCGGCTCCGGCTCGTCCTTCGCCCGCAGAGTCAGCAGCAGCGTCTTTGAATCCGGCGACCAGCGATAGTCACTCAGCTCTTCCTTCACATCCGTCAACTGCCGCGCCTCACCGCCGCGCCGGTCGAGCACCCACACCTGCGAGCCCTTCGCCTTGCCCTCGCGCGACGAGGTAAACGAAAGATACCGCCCGTCCGGCGACCACTGCGGATCCCCCGCGCCATCCGGCCCATAGGTCAACTGGACATCATTCTTTCCGTCCCAGTCGATCATCCAAAGCTCGGTCGCGCTCTTATCTTTCTCGGCATCCACATGCGACACCGTGTACGCGATCTCCTTGCCATCGGGCGAGAGCACCGGCGCACCCACACGCTCGAGCTTCGCAAGGTCATCGAGCGTCATGCCATGCGGCTGCGTCGCTGGAGTGGCAGCAGGCTGGGGCGTCTGAGCCCACGCGGGCAGACCAACCGTGAAGGCAGAAAAGACAAGGGCCGCAGCCCAGGAACAGCAACGATCGTTTCGCATGGCGAGAAGTCTACCAGACCACCGAGAGAGCGCCTAAAAATAAGCTCTGATTCACAATAGAAAAACCCAACAAGGAGCTAGGACGCATTTTCGATAGTGAATAATGCTGCTCCGACTCCGAGCACCATGAGGAATCGGAGATGCTGGGATGCATAAACTAACCCACAATTCATGAGCCACTGCGCAAGATGATCAGCCCGCACCAGCCTACTTGCAAAACAATTTACCTTTCCGGCGCTTTGAATTCAGTCGACTGACAACATTCAAACCTTTGCGTATTATCTCTATTCATGACAACCCATGTAACTCTTTCGACAGAACTCACTCCAGATGAGGTGAGACAAGGCACGCGCCTCAATCGAGGCTATGTGTATTGGTTCAATTTGTTTCGAGCCTACTGGTATTCCACAGTTCTCCTTGTCGTGATTCTATGGGCCAATATAGCGAGGGTCGTTAATGGACAGCGTCTTCAGCCGGCGTCTGTGTGCCTCGTGCTAATCCCTTCATTTTTTCTGTGGTTCGTTTGGAACCGCAGATCAAGTGCAGTACGAAAGACAGCTACACAGCTAAGCGATGCACAAGCATCGGCTACGGCAGATGCGAAGGGCATTAATACAAAGACCTCTACAGGTGCTACCAGTTTCGTTCCTTGGAGCGACTATAGCGCATGGAGAGAAGGCAACGATGTTTTCGCTTTAGTGACAGCCAGAAACAGTCGGATCTTGAGCAAACGTGGATTGGGCGAAGCAGATTTGGAGCAGCTACGATCTTTTTTTCGGATGCACATCCGCTGACGGCTTATCAGTTTTGACACCTAACTTATGTTTTGCCCGAGCAATGCACGGCAACTTAGCCGGACGCGAACACGCTGAGCCATCCTTGCCGCCACAACCCTAATCGTGTGCCAGCTTCTTCGGACCGACGGTCCTACGCCACCCGCAGGATCAGGCACTTCAGATAGCTCGTCTCCGGCAGCGTCACGATCGCCGGATGGTCCGGCGCCGCGCCGCGCATCTCCAGCACCTGCACCCGCCGCCCCGCATCGGCCGCAGCGGCGCGAACCACCTGGCTGAACTCGGCCAGCGAAACATGGTGCGAGCACGAACCCGTTATCAGCGTGCCACCCGCGCGCAGCATCGCCATCGCACGCAGGTTCAGGTCCTTATACCCCCGCAGCGCGCCCTCGACCGCACGCTTCGACTTCGCAAACGCAGGCGGATCGAGCACGATCGTATCGAACCGCCGTCCCTCTGCCTCAAACGCCCGCAGCAGCTCAAACGCATCCGCCTCGATCCAATCCACCGCTGCCCCAAGCTGCGGATTGAGCTGCAGATTCCGGTCCGCCGCCTGAAGCGCACTCCGGCTCGCATCGACACCCGTCACGCGCTCGCACCGCCCCGCCATATGCAGCGCAAACCCGCCCTGGTACGTACACACATCGAGCGCCTCACCCCGCGCATACCGCGCCGCAGCCGCATAGTTCAATCTCTGGTCGAGGAACGCGCCCGTCTTCTGCCCAGCCGACGCATCGAAGCCAAAGACCAGCCCGTTGATCGTGAACCGCGTCGCATCGCTGCCATCTCCCAACGCATCGCCCGCACGCACAAACAGCGGCTCGCTCGGCGGCGCTGCAAGCTCTTCCAGCTCACGCACCCGCGCATCCGGCCGCTCGACGATCAACCGC
>JABBOG010000059.1 GCA_019351975.1 Acidobacteriota bacterium | reverse complement strand
TGCCGCAGATCGTGGTGGTCGTAATTTTGACGATGACGTCCTCTTGGTGCTGAACGGCGGGATGGGGTTGGTCTTCCCAGGAGGGATTTCCGGAGCCCTTGCCGGATGTCCGGTAGACGAGTGCTTTCATGGTGGACTTGGATGTCTGGAGAGTGGCTTCAGCCTTTGACTCAAGAGTTGCGGTTGTCATGGGTATCACCTCGATTGCTGCGTAGTCGGACACTCCCGAATGTAGTGAGTGGTTGCGACAGTGTCTGTGTCCAAAGGCTCAGAGGAGGCTTCCGCGGGGTAAGGTCATGAGCACAAGGGGAGCGGAGGAGCGCGATTGGTCTGAGCCGCAGTAGGCTCTATGGCACTGAGGCTGACTCGGTTGTAGAGACAATCGAAACTTCGGGTGGCTCAGGATTGATCCTTGGCTGGAGCGTGCGGTTCGGTACGGGTGAAGTTGTTGTAGTGGACAAAGGCGCCTAAGTCGCGTCGTACGCGCGTATAGGACGCTGAGGGATGAGCGGCGTACCCAATGCTGCAGGCGAACGCAATCTTCATGCAGGCTGGTACGTGCAATAGCTCTTTCAAGCTCTGCTCAACGGGGCCGTCGCTGACGACGGTCAGGACATGAAGGCCAAGTTGCAGTGACTCGCAGACGAGCCACATATTTTCCAGCACGCAGCCAAGGCTGATGAGGCCGACAGGGTCGCCCACCGAGCCTGGGGCGCGTTTGGTTGCATCGTAAACTACAAGCATCAATAGCGGTGTTTCGCCGATGGCACGACCGAGAAACGTGAGCTGCGATCTGTAGTCGGAGTCAGGGTCCCATGCCTCAGGGTTGGTCCATGTACTGGGAAAAAATGTAATGAGCATCCCAGTCTTCTTTTCGCAGAGTTCCGCCGTGGAATGTGAAAGTAACGCATATGTTTCACGGAGAAACTGCTCAGACATATCGGCTGGGACTTTTCCGATGGCATCAAGTTGTTCCCTGGCGTCGACCACGATAATCTCGAAGTTTTGCATATTGGTCGGTGTCGGCGCCCATTGGGCACCTTCAAGGATGAGTGTCTGCGTTTCTTTCGTAATCGGACGAGTGAGATCAAAGGCACCCCGTGTCGAATGCCTGCTCCGAATGATTTTGAGTATGTCTTGCATATCTTTATTCCGATCTTTCGTTATCGTTGAAGACCCTGCACTCAGTAGCAGCGTGCAGAGTCTTCAACAAGCCCAGGCTCTTCCCCTTGTTATGCTTCTATTTGCGATCTAGTCATTGCCGCTGTCCCCGTAGAATCCCTCTTCATCGTTGCGACGACCTGCGGAGGCGCGATGACCTGGAAACTCGAGCACGACGCGAGCAGCTACGTCTCCATGCTTAAGGCGGGTAAATATATCGTTGATTGCGGAGAGCGGTTGTAACTCTACGTCCGCTTTCACAAGGCCTCTGGCTGCAAAGTCGAGGGCTTCTGCCATGTCTTCGCGGGTTCCGACGAAGGAGCCGCGCACTGTGATGCAGTTTGCGACTACGTTAAAGAGTGGCACGGGAAACTCACCGGGCGGCAAGCCAACCAGAACGCACGTCCCTAGTTTGCGGGTCATGCCGACACCTTGTTTGAAGGCGGGCAGCGATGGTGCCGTGATCAGGACACCGTGAGCGCCGCCACCTGTTGACTTTTTCAAGGCTACGTCCGGATCGCCATTTTTAGCATTGAAGGTCAGATCCGCCCCGAGCGACTTTGCGTGGGCCAGCTTCTTATCGTCGACGTCGATTGCGGCTACAAGTAGTCCCATAGCCTTCGCATACTGAACCGCGAGATGACCTAAACCGCCGCAGCCGGAGATTGCGATCCACTCGCCGGGGAGGGCTTCGGTCTGCTTGATGCCTTTGTACGTTGTAATGCCGGCGCAGATGAGCGGTGCAGCCTCCACGGCCGAGAGTCCCTTTGGAATGAGTGCTACATAGTTGGGATCCGCGAGGATGTATTCGGCAAAGCCACCGTTCTTTGTGTAACCACCGAACTGCGCGTCAGGGCAGACAGTCTCCCATGCTGCTAGGCAATACTCGCAATGTCCGCAGGCGGAGTAGAGCCACGGCACGCCGACGCGATCACCTTCCTTGACGATCGTCACGCCGACGCCAACCTCGGTGACAATGCCGACAGCTTCGTGGCCTGGAATGAAAGGCAGCTTTGGCTTCAAGGGCCAATCGCCATTTGCGGCATGGAGGTCCGTGTGACAGACGCCACAAGCCTCGGTCTTGACAACGATCTGGCCTGGACCGGCCTTTGGAACGTCCCACTCACGCAACACGAGCGGCTTGCCGAACGCCTCAACGACAGCGGCCTGCATCGTGTTCGTGCGTCTACTGGATGTGGATTCGCCCTTTGGTTCAAGTGTGGCTGTGCTCATTGGATCCTCTTTTTGAAATCCTGGTGCGGTTGAAGTGCGTTGAGTGATCGCGCTAGGCTGCGGCAGAGCCGAGGCCGCGTACAGCCTCGATCATCTTGACCAGGACAGCCTGGGCGTCGCCGTAGACCATGTAGGTGTTGTCCTCGTAGAAGAGTTCATTTTCGATGCCTGAGTATCCCTTGCCTTGTCCGCGCTTGACCACGTAGCACTTCTTGGCCTTGTCTGCGTTGAGGATCGGCATTCCGAAGATGGGCGATGATTTGTCGGTGCGGGCGGATGGGTTGACGACATCGTTTGCGCCGATGACGAGGGCCACGTCTGTTGTCGCGAAGCCGTCGTTGATGTCTTCAAGCTGTTCAATGAGGTCATACGGCACACCGGCCTCGGCGAGCAGAACGTCCATTTGACCGGGCATACGTCCTGCAACGGGATGGATGGCGAACTTTATACTTACGCCAGACGACTGCAGCAGCTTGACAAACTCATAGAGCTTCTCCTGCGCCTGTGCAACGGCGAGGCCATAGCCTGGAATGATGATGACGCTTTTGGCGTAGCGCATCGCAATACCGGCGTCGCTTGCATCCACCGGCTTCTCTTCGCCCTTCATCGCGCTCCGCTTCTTCTTGCCTGCCTCGCCGAAGTTTGAGAAGAGCACGTTGCTGACAGAGCGATTCATCGCTTTGGCCATCAGCAGGGTCAGCAACGTTCCTGCAGCACCTACGACCATGCCTGCGATCATCAGCGCGGGTTCTTGAATGACGTAGCCGTCGAAGCCAACAGCGAGGCCGGTGGCAGCGTTGTAGATGGAGATCACTACGGGCATGTCAGCGCCGCCGATGGGCAGGGTCATCAGGATGCCGAAGAGCAGCGTTGTTCCGAAGAAGATCCACAGCACAGAGGCCATTGGCAGCATCGGCGTCGCGCCAGACTGCGTTACAAAGACGATATAGCCACCTATGCCCAGTGACGCGAGAAACACGAGGGCATTAACAAGCCGCTGGCCTGGGAAGCGCATCGGCTTCTTGAGGAGTTCATCGAGCTTGGCCCATGCGATGGCGGAGCCCGACATAGAGATTGCACCGATAAGGCCGCCTAGCAGCGTCATTACAAGCTGTCCAGCTCCATGCGTCTTACTGCCGAAGAGCTCTACTGCGGCAATCGCGCCTGCGGCTCCGCCGCCGAGGCCGTTGTAGATCGCAACCATCTGCGGCATCTCCGTCATTGCAACGGAACGGCCCTTGAACCAAGCTGCGGACGCGCCGAGCAGCAAAGCGACCAGCGCCAAGCCAAGATTGATCCAGAGATGGGGCTTCGCGGCTGCGTCCACGGTAAAGACATTAAGGAAGCTGGCAGCTACTGCAAGAAGCATTCCATAGCCTGCAACCCGGATACCCGATGGAGCTGATACCGGGGAAGACATCCGCTTGAGGCCATACATGAATAGAAACGCCGCGATCAGATCCGCTGCGCCGGTAATGAGATGTGCAGTCGTCGATTCCATGGTATCCCCTAGCTCTTCTTCGCTGGATGTCTCGCGTGGATGAGAGCGGGTTGGTGTCCGCTGGTCTTGAACATGGCAAGCATCCGGTCAGTTACCGCGTAGCCGCCCGCGGCATTGCCTGCACCTAGCAACACTGCGAAGAATCCGATGACCTGCTCGGTTACAGTGCTTGCATTCAGCAGAGCCATGATGCCGCCGATGACGACAATGCCGTGAACGAAGTTGGACCCGGACATAAGAGGCGTATGCAGAATGGCGGGCACATTGCCGATGATGACCCAGCCCCCAAACGCGGCGAGCATGAAGATGTACATTGCTACAAAACCTGTGATTGCCATATCGAATTGCATAGAATTCTCCCTTGTGCTGCGTTTAGGCTGCTTTGGTGGGTATCGGCGCGGCTGGCTTGACCGCAGCTATCGTCTTCACTGCTGGCTTTGCTGACTTCTCAGCGGACTGCGACAGTTTTCCTTGGTGCGTCAGTGCCGTTCCAGCGATCACTTCGTCCGTCCAGTCGAGCGTGATGATGTTTGTCTTCAGCATGAGTTTCAGTAGTTCGTACTGGTTTTTCGAATAGAGTTCACTGGCGTCCTGCGCCAGCAACGAAGGGACATTGAGCGGCGCGACGATGATCACCAACCCAACTTGCGTGGTGTGACCTGGCATAGTGTCATCGCAGTTGCCGCCACCCTCGGCCGAGAGATCGACGATCACCGAACCGGCCTTCATGCCCTTCACCTGTGCGCTGCTGATGAGCTTCGGCGAGGGCTTGCCTGGGATTGCCGCCGTCGTAATAATCAAGTCGGATTGCTGAATGTGCTTCGTTAGTACGGCAGCGACCTTGGTATTTTCCTCTGGCGTAAGCTCTCGTGCGTAGCCGCCCTTGCCTTGCGCATTCACGCCGGTCTCGACGAAGGTCGCACCGAGGGATAGAACCTGCTCCTCAGTGTCCGGACGAACGTCATAGCCTTCCACCACCGCGCCGAGACGATGTGCGGTCGCAACGGCCTCGAGTCCGGCGACGCCCAGACCCATCACAAGAACATGAGCTGGGCCGATTGTTCCGGCTGCTGTCGTGATCTTCGGTAAGACGCGGGCCAGGTGCGTGGCGCCTAGTTCCACCGCGTAGTAACCAGCCAATGCTGACTGGCTCGAAAGCGCGTCCATCGCCTGCGCCCGCGTCATGCGTGGAATACGTTCCATGGCAAAGCAGGTAATCTTCTTCTCGAGCATCCGTTTCACCAAAGGATGTTCGTGCTCGGCATAGACGAAGCAGATGAGGATGGAACCCTCCTTCATCGCATCGATGACATCGAGAGCCGGTGGCTGCACGGCAAGCACGACATCGGCATCCGCGAGAAGACTCGCTCGGTCTGCGATGAACGCAACCTCCTTATAGGCCTCATCAGGGAAGCTGCTCGCGGTGCCTGCGCCTGTCTGCATATGAAGCTTGGCGCCCAACTGTACAAGCCCGGCCGTGACGGAAGGAACAAGGGCTACACGGCGTTCGTGCGGTGCCGTTTCTTTCAAGACTGCGACATTGACGTACATCGGGTTCTCCTGGGTGGCTTCCGTGCTCATACGCTGGAAGCGACGCGGTACTCCACGAAAGCGGAGTACCGCGCATGCGTTGAAAAGCTCAGCTACTAGACCAGCGGAGCGACCATATCGTGAGTACGGACCAGCTTCTTGTTCACGAATTCCTGGATACCCATGTTGCCGAGCTCGCGCCCGTAACCGGAGTCCTTGATGCCGCCGAAGGGAAGCTCGGCGTCAGACCAGTCGATGTTGTTGATGAACATCATTCCTGTCTCTACCTGAGTCGCAACGCGCTTGCCGCGCTCTACATCCTTGGTGAAGACCGAACCGCCCAGACCGAAGTCCGAGTCATTGGCGAGGGCGATCGCGGCAGCCTCGTCCTTCACACGGAAGAACATTGGCAACTGGGCCAAAGAACTCGTCGCGGAAGGCCGGGTTGTCGGGCATCACGTCGGTAAGGATGGTCGTCTGCATGAACGAGCCGGCGCGGTCGAGGCGCTTGCCGCCTAGGACGACCTTAGCTCCATGATTGACCGCGGCATCTACCTGCTTCAGCAAGTCCTGCAGCGCGGACTCGGTCGAAAGAGGACCATGCGTGGTCTTCTCATCCATCGGGTCGCCAGGTTTCAACGTTTCAAGAGCCGTTTTGAACTTTGCGAGGAACTGGTCCGCGATCTCTTCGACGACGATGAAACGCTTGGACGCGCAGCAGGTTTGACCAGCGTTGTACATGCGCCCCCAGACGGCCCACGGAATCGTCTTCTCCAGATCGGCGTCTTCGAGGACGATGAAGGCGTCACTTCCACCAAGCTCCATTGAAGAAACCTTCAGGTTCGTTCCTGCGCGCGCAGAGATACTACGACCGGCTGCAACGCTTCCTGTGAGTGCAACACCCTTGATGCGGGGATCGTCGATGACCTTGTCCGACTGCTCATGCGAGATGAGCAGATTGGTGTAAAGGCCTTCCGGCGCACCGGCTTCGATCCACAACGTTTCGAACTCGATGGCGCACTGTGGGACACAGCCCGCGTGCTTGACCATCAGCGTGTTGCCTGCCATGAGGTGCGGACCGGCGACCCGCGCCAACTGGTAATACGGGAAGTTCCACGGCTCGACACCGAAGATGACGCCGATAGGGCTTGACTCCATGTGAGCCTCGCCATGCTCGGGATGTAGTTTCACTGGAGCTAGGAAGCGTTCGCCATTCTTTGCATAGTAGGCGAGGATATTGGCGCTAAAATTGACCTCACCGCGGGCCTCATTGATGAGCTTGCCCATCTCAATTGTTGCGTGTTTGGCAAAGCGATCCACGTTCTGACGCATCAACTCGCCGGCCTTGGCAACAATCACGGCGCGCTTGGCGTAGGGCGTCTTCTTCCATGTCTCATAACAAGCCACTGCGGTGGCAATCTTCTTTTCGAGCTGTTCATCTGACAGCTGTGGAAATGTCTTCACTGTCCTGCCGTTGTACGGATTTATGCTTTCATAGGCCATCGTTGTTTCCTCTTCTCAAGTCTCGTGTGTGCGAATCGACATGGTCGCCGTTCCAGCCGCGCGATCGCATTGAATCAAGACTGAGACGAGTGTGGGCTTCCTACTAGCGGAATGTAGAGTCACATTGCTCTACGCGAGGAGATCTCGCAGATGCGAAGTTTCCTTCGGATGAGATGAGTGCCTCTTGTTGACACATGAAAGTTGGAGTGGCTATTATTCTGTGCGACTCGAATTAGTACTTTCAAGAACGCCGTGTTCGTACAACCGGGTCGGTCAAGAAAAGGCTTACTTAAGCCAAAAGTCAACATTTATGGGGGAGCTCCACATGGGTCGTCTTAAATCTCAGGTTTTGAGGGCCATTGTCTTGTTTGTGTTCGCCTGTGTGGCGGGCTCGTGTGCTTTCGCGCAGTTCTCCAGCGGTGTTGAGGGAACCGTTCACGATGCAAGCGGCGCCGTGATACCCGGAGCGAGGATCGCGCTGACTGACACTCGGTTGAACGTGACCAAGAACGCGACCACAAATGAGACCGGATATTTCCGAATTGACAGCATTGGAGCTTCCACCTACACGCTGCGGATTTCCAGCAGTGGTTTTGAGACATATCAGCAGAACGACCTTGCACTGCAGGTTGGCGAGATTCGGACACTTTCCCCTGTACTCGCTGCTGGCTCTACGTCGACAGAAGTTACGGTGTCAGCCACGCAGGCTGCGATTAATCTTGCCTCCGTAAATACCGGGTCGATTATTTCCGAAGAGACTGTAAGTGTTACGCCTCTTGGTGGGCAAAACGTCTATGGACTTGCGAGCTTAACGCCGGGAATTACTGGTAGCGCGACGAACTCCACCGATAACTATACGAACGAGTATGCGATCAACATCAATGCTGCGGGGTTGCGGCAGGAGGAGAACGGTTATCAAATTGATCAGGCGTACACGGATACTCCATCACGCGGTGGCGGAACCTCGATCTCGCCCAATCCTGAGATTGTGCAATCGATCGACATCCGAACCAATAACTTCGACGCTACCAAGGGCCGCAATGCAGGTGCGACGGTGGATGTGTTTACCAAATCCGGCACAAACCTTTACCACGGTACGGGCGACTACTACTTCCTGAATAATGATCTTGTAACTCGTACGGAGTTTCAAGACAGTGTCCCTTCCTTCATGCGCCAGGAGATGGGAGTTACGCTGGGCGGACCAATTCGTAAGGACAAACTATTCTTCTATGGTGCCATCGATGTACTGCGTTCGAGCACAGTCAGTGCGTCGGCGTACCCTGTCGAGACACAGCAATTCGACCAGTGGGCAAAGGCAAACCTGCCGAACAACGTCGCTACACAGGTATTGCTTGCCGCACCGCCCCTGAGTTTTCCGACTTCCAACATTCTGACGGCAAGTCAGATTACGGGCAGCTACTATCCGTTGCCAGCCAATTTGCCTCCCAATCTGCCTGTGCTGGGTACGGCGAACATCAGCTATTCGGTTCCAAAGAACGGCTATCAATGGAGCATACGGGGAGATGACTACATAGGTCAGAGCGACCGCGTTTATGCCGAGTTCATGCGCACGTATGACACGTCCGTGAGCGCGACGCCGCGTCCAGCCCTAGATTACAATCAAGCGAATAGTTCTGATTTCGCCAACACAGATTGGACACATATCTTTTCGCCTAAGCTGCTGAACGAGGCGGGCGCGAACATGATCCGGCCGTTTGGTTCGGATCTTCCGGTTGCCGCGGATTCTATTCCTTATATCAATGTGACTGGTCTGCAGGGTTTTTCGAATTGGGGTCCTGGCAACTTTACACAAACAACAATCGGCTGGCGCGACATGCTGACAGCAGCGGTGAAGACACACACCTTGAAGCTGGGCTTCACACAGGACAACGTGCGGGAGGCAGACGCGCAGAGCGGTGCCTTCGACCGGCCGACTTACAACTTCAATAGCCTGCTTGACTTTGTGCAGGATGATGCGACATCCGAGAGTGCAACCTCCGTGAGTCTGCTGACCCATGCGGAGGCACCGTATAACCGCCGGTACCGCGCGCTCGTCACTGGAATCTTTTTACAGGATGACTGGAAGGCATCGTCCCGGCTAACGATCAACGCTGGTTTGCGCTACGACAGCATGGCCAACTTCTTCTCTGTTCTGAGCCCGCAGCTAACGAACTATACTCTGGGACAGGGGAGCACATACTTCCAACAGATTGCCAATGGTGTGGCCGGGTTGCAGCCAGGAACGCATGTCTTGAATCACACCATCTGGGATCTGACGCCGCGCATCGGGTTCTCCTATGACCTCTTTGGGAACGGACGGACGTCGGTCCGCGGTGGATTCGGAGTGTTTGCGGATCAGCCGCCATATATTCATATCACAGACATCACCGCCGGCAATCTGCCGAACTATTACACACCATCTCTAAGTGTGTACCAAGGTCAACCAACACCGCCATTTCAGCTCTGCAATGCTCCCACCGGTTATAACGAGATCTGTCCTGTGGTCAACACAAACAACATTACGCTTAATGCGGACGGAGGAATCACGGGCCAGCGCGCAAGTCTTGGAGGATATGATCCAAACTACAAGCTTACTCAGGTTGAGGAATGGTCACTGAGCGTGCAACACCAGATTACGAACACGCTCATTGGTGAGGTGGACTACTCCGCATCCACTGCCCATCACTTGCCCGTCTTCAACCAAGACCTCAACCGGTTCGGCGGCGACATGGTGATCAACAACGGAACGCTGACCCGTTTGAACCAGAACTTTGGTGCCATCAACTATGCAACTTCGAACGGATATTCGAACGGGCAATATGGTTCCGCTACGCTTACGAAGCTGCTCTCGCATGGATTCAACGTGCGAGGCGTGTATACCTTCGGCAAAGCGCTGGACGAATTCAGCAACTCGGGATCGCTCGATGGCGGATCAATTACGACGAGCACGGAGGTCATCCAGAACGGAAACCTGGCTGCGCAGTACGGACGTGCAGACTTTGATATTCGCCAACAGTTCTCGGCCGATGGTACTTGGACATTGCCCACCCACTTCAGCAGGGCGATTGCAAGGGAGATCTTGGGCGGATGGCAGATGGGAGGCGTGTGGATTTTGCACACAGGACTTCCTTTCACCGTTTACACAAGCGCAGCCTTCCAGCCGGTATATAACGCTGCTGGCAAACTAATCGGGAACTCCGGTGGCGATTACAACGCCGATGGATCGGATTATGATGTTCCAAACGTGCCGAGCTTTGGACCACATCTGAGCGGCCAACCCCGCAAAAAGTTTATTACGGGTATATTCAGTGCTTCGCAGTTTCCGATCCCGACGCTTGGAACCGAAGGCAACCTGGGCCGAAACACGTATGACCAGCCTGGATACAACGACGTGGACTTTACTTTGGCAAAGCTGTTTTCAGTGAAGTGGTTTGGCGGCAGACGCCTTGATATGGAAGGGAAGGCCGAGGCGTTCGATCTATTCAATCGGGTCAATCTTACCGGTGTCGTCTCAGACTTGTCATCCAGCCAGTTCGGCACATCGACCACGGAGTTGCAGCGCCTGACCGGCGGCCGCAGCGTTCAGCTTCATATCCGAGGAAGCTTCTAACATGTTGTACTACCCTCAGAGAGACACTGCGTAGCTCAGCGCAGACTGTGCAGTGACTTCTGATCGAGTTAGCGGAGCAGCACATGTCATGCGAGAGTAATGGGAAGACAGACCCGTTCGGAGGAATATATGCATAGCCGGTGTTTTGGTTTTAACAAGCACACACAAGGCGGGTCGTCCGTCGGAGTTGCTCGGCGGAGCTGTTCGACGGCTGCTGTTCTGTTTCTGCTTGGGCTTACTGGCGCGACATGTCTACAGGCCCAGTCTGTGCAAGGGTCGTTCGTTCTGCATCATGGCAGCGACACCATTGTGCTCGAGCCATACGCCCCTAACATCCTTCGCGTGACGCTCAGCAACGATGCGGCAAAGGCGGAAGCTCCAGCTGGGTACGGCATTATCGCCAAACCATCGAGCACCGGCTGGGAGCGTGCTCAGGATGCGTCCGGAGATGATGTCTTCCGTTCTGGACAGTTAGTCGTTCATGTGTCGGCTAGTCCGTTGCCCAAGAGCGAAACCCCGGAACGTATGCCTCTGGATGAGCTGAATCAGCAGTTACGGACGCAATACTTTGGATCATCCAACCACAATGGTCCCAACGAAGACCGCATTACGGTTGCAACGGCTGACGGGAAGACGCTGCTGACGATGCGGAACTGGTCGATGAAGGCCAATCCTCCGGATACGGCGATGCCGACCAATGATGCTGGAAGCCGCGTGAGCGCAGTCTTCGCCTCGCCGAGTGACGAGCACTACTACGGTCTGGGACAACACCAGCAGGGCTTTCTCGATCTGCGGGACCATCACCTCGACTGCTGGCACAACTACGTTGCGCCGGGTGGACAGACCGTCTGCGTTCCATTCATGGTGTCGAGTCTGGGGTATGGGCTGGTTTGGGACAACGCGTCGAAGACAGCGATCGATCTGGGGTTCAATCAGCAGAATCGATGGTCGTCCGAGGTGGGGGATCGAGTGTCCTTCTTCGTCATTGCCGGTGACACGACGGACAAGATCTACGAGGGGTACCGCGAGCTGACCGGAGTGACGCACCTGCTTCCGAAGCCGGTGTATGGCTACATCCAGAGCAAAGCAATCTACCCCACGCAGGAGCAGTTGCTGGCGATTGCGAAAGGCTACCGTGAGCGTAATTTGCCTGCCGATGTGCTGGTGGTGGATTTCCTGAACATGACACGGCAAGGGGAGATGGATCTCGATCCTAAACGCTGGCCTGACCCCGCAGCGATGAACGACCAACTGCACTCCATGGGCTTCCGCACGCTGCTGAGCGTTTGGCCGCACTTCGCAGAGGGCACCCAGTACTACGACATGCTGAAGCAGAAGGGCTGGCTGATCCACGACGCCAATGGGGTTCCAGACCCTGGCGGATTCTCCAAGGCAATCGGACCGAACATCGACACTACGAATCCGGACGCGGCGCGCTGGTGGTGGGAGACGATCCGCGACCGCTATGTCAAGCCAGATCACTTCGACTACATCTGGCTCGATGAGACCGAGCCAGACATCGATCCAGAGCACGACTACTATTTCATCGGTTCAGGAGCCCGCTATTACAACGCCTATCCGCTCTTCCACACCGCGTCTGTCTACGAGGGCTTTCGGCGTGACTTCGGTGACAGACGCCGCGTGATGATTCTAGCCAGGGCAGCTTATCTGGGAGCGCAACGGAACGGCACCATCTTCTGGTCGAGCGACATCATGTCCACCTGGGACATGCTCAAACGCTCCATCTCCACTGGTTTGGACTTCACCGCGACCGGTATGCCTTATTGGGATACCGATATCGCCGGATTCTTTTCACCAGCTGTGCCCGCTGACTACAAACCTCAGCACAAGCCGCTGATCGACGGCTCCGATGCGAAAGACAACATCGGAAACTATGCCGATTATCCGGAGTTGTTCGTGAGGTGGTTCCAGTGGGGCGTCTTCCAGCCCGTGATGCGTGCCCACGGAGAGCGCATGCACAACGAAGTCTGGGCCTACGGCAAGCAGGCTGAGCCCATTCTGGCGAAGTACCTGCGTTTGAGATACACGCTCCTGCCCTATACGTATTCGTTGGCGTATGGGAGCTATCAGACAGGAGCGCCCTTTATGCGGGCTTTGTTTATGGACTTCCCGCATGACCCCAACGTAGCTAACATTGGCGATGAGTATATGTATGGACCGGCATTTCTGGTCGCTCCTGTGACTGAACAGGGAGCAACGCATCGTAAGGTCTACCTGCCGGCGGGATGTGACTGGTACAACTATTGGACGAACGAGCGCGTGAAGGGCGGTCAGACCATCGACGTAAGTGCTCCGATCGATACAATCCCACTCTTTATCCGCGCTGGATCCATCATCCCGCTCGGTTCTGACGTGCTGAGCACAGCGCAGGAGCAAAAGATCGCCTCGGTGCGAGTTTATCCCGGTGCGAATGGAGAGTTTACGCTCTTCTCAGATGATGGAACGAGCTACGGATATGAGAAGGGCCGCAGTTCGATAACCCGGCTGCGCTGGGATGATGCGAAGAAGCAACTTACTCATGAGGGTCCAGCAGCATGGACCGAGCCGGATAGCAAGATAGTCCACGTGGTACAAAGGTGAACCGGTGCTGAAGCAGCCATATCCACATGCCTGCTTCAGCAATGGATTACCTTCGTAGCGCTCGGGTGAAGCATCGCGGGATGCTTCGCTCCCGGGACAGGAGACAGTAGCAGCAGATGCCTAACCCAGCCATTCAAGCCGCGAGGCTCCGACGGTCTTTGAGAGTGCGCGTTATGCTAGTAGCGTTAACGCTTGGATGCGGCAACGTATTTGCACGGTCGCAGGCCTCGCTGTCGTCCACCGCGGCCGCCTTTGTGCGTGCGGGGCAGTACGACGCCGCTGTGGCAGAGGCCAAACGCGGCTTGCAGGCGCATCCAAATGATCCTGGCCTTCATACCGTCGAAGGGATAGCGCTATCGATGCAGGGTAAAGACGCCGACGCGATCGCAGCCTTTCGCGCTGCACTGCGGATCTCCCCGGACTTCCTTCCTGCGCTCCGCGGAGAATCGCAGGTGCTCTCGCGAGACAAAGATGGAAGACTTGCTTCCGTGCTAACGCGCGTCCTGCGGATCGATCCTTCCGACAGCACAGCACGTGAGATGCTCGCGCTGGAGCAAGCGCGCATGGGTAACTGCGATGCGGCTGTGGCGGACTTCAGTCTCGTGCCTGACCAGACGAACCGGCATACGGAATCGGTGGAGCGCTATGCATCATGCCTCTTCCAGCAGCGAGACTACACGCGTGCGAGCGCTGAGTTTCAGCAGCTTCTTGTGCGTGAACCCGAGAATGCCGATGCTCGTTACGATCTTGCACTCGCTCAGAGGCGCGCCGGACAGAATCGTGAGGCTGCGGAGACGCTCAAGCCGCTGCTCGCAACGGCGGACTACGAAACCCTGCTGCTGGCGAGCGACGTCTCTGAAGACATTGGTGACACACCCGATGCTGTTGTACTCATGCGTCGAGCCATTCTGCTCAACCCCATGCGCGCCGATCCGTATGTGCGATTCGCAGAGCTTTGCCTGCTGCACGATTCGTATGACTCCGGCATCGCCATGGTCACTGCCGGGATTGAACGTCTGCCGAACCAGTCATCGCTGTATCTTGCACGCGGTATGCTCTACGGCGGACTGGCGAAGTATGACAAGGCAGAGGCTGACTTTCGCAGAGCGGAGCAGCTTGATCCGCATCACGGAACCGGTGCGTATGGCGTCGGCCTGGTTGAGGCTCAAGGGAACCACTCTGCGGAGGCGTTGGCAACGGCCCGGATAGGGCTCGTTGCAAATCCCAGAGATGCGCAGCTCAACTACCTGCTAGCACGTATTTTGATCGATAACGGTGCGGTTCCGGGGTCACCAGATTTCCGTGAGGCTGTACACGCCGCCACGGACGCAGTGCGTTTCAATCCCAACCTGCTTGCCGCACACGATTTGATGGCGAAGATCGATGGCATGGACGGTAAGACTGCTGCACTAATTACGCAGTGCAAAGAGGCGCTGCGCATTGACCCAACAGACCAGAACGCGATGTATCAACTGATGCGTGCCGCGCGGAAGACAGGCGACCATTCGACTGAGCAGGCTTTGGTGCAGCAGCTCGAAGCATTGCATCAGCATGAACGGGAGGACGAAAGTCAACGCCTCCGCTATAAGATCACGGTCGATTCCGCTCCTGTGGCGTCTAAAGGAGCCTTGCGATAAAGCATTCAGAGTAGGTGCTACATGATCCACAACCAACATCTGATCCAAGCCAGTTTGTAGAGCGGATCGATCTGATCAATGCTTCATGAGAATTACGGAGGAGAGCATGTCACACCCAAGCAGAAGAACGTTCATGAAGAGCACCGCGGCTTTAGCCGTTAGCGCAGGACTCTGCGGTACATCCATGTTCGCGCAGAGGCAGCGCTCCACCGGTCAAACGCGGCTTGCCCAGTTCGACTACGCCGATGTGGAGTTGCTTGACGGTCCACTCCGCGATCAGTTCAACCAGAACCATGCCTTCTTCATGGAGCTTAGCGAGGACTCGCTCCTCAAGCCATTCCGCCAGGCTGCGGGACTTTCCGCTCCAGGAGAAGATATGGGAGGCTGGTATTCCTTCTCGAGCCAGTTCAATCCGCCGCATGATATGACTGGCTATATTCCCGGCCACAGCTTCGGGCAATATCTCTCAGGCCTCTCACGCGCCTACGCAGTAACAGGAGACTCGGCCACTCAGGCGAAAGTTCAGCGTCTCGTACGCGGTTTTGCAGCAACGGTTACGCCGAAGTTCTACGAGGGCTACTGCCTACCTGCTTACACTTTCGACAAGACGAACTGTGGTCTCATCGATGCAGCTCAGTTTGGCCGCGATCCGATCGCACTGGAGGTGCTTGGGAAGGCTACGGATGCGGTGCTGCCGTATCTACCACCCAAGGCGTTAAATCGCCGGGAGATGGCCGCTCGTCCCCATCCGAACATTGCCTACACGTGGGATGAAAGCTACACACTTCCGGAGAACTTTTTTCTGGCTTATAAGCGCAGTGGAAATCCACGCTATCGTGATCTCGCGATTCGTTTTCTCGAAGACGATACCTACTTTGATCCGCTCTCAGAAGACAAGAATATTCTTCCAGGAGAGCACGCCTACAGCCATGTCAATGCGCTTTCCTCGGCGTCGCAGGCATATCTTGTACTGGGCAGCCAGAAGCATCTTCGAGCCGCGCAAAACGGCTTCCGCTTCGTTCGTGAGACGCAGAGCTTTGCCACGGGAGGGTGGGGTCCAAACGAAACCTTCCGCGTCCCCGGCAGCCCCGATATGGCTGATAGCCTTAAGTCTACCCACTCCAGCTTTGAGACTCCCTGCGGTGCCTACGGGCACTTCAAGATCACCCGCTACCTGATGCGCGTCAGCGCCGACAGCACGTACGGCGACAGCATGGAAGGCGTTCTCTACAATACAATCCTCGGCGCCAAGCCGATTCAGCCGGATGGTCACAGTTTTTACTACGCCGACTATAACGACAACGCATCGAAGTTCTATCACCCGGACAAATGGCCGTGCTGCTCTGGAACTTTCCCGCAAATGACCGCGGATTACGGTATCAGCACTTACTTCCATTCGCATGGTGCCGTGTACGTGAATCTCTTTGTGCCTTCGCGTGTTCGCTGGCAGCAGGGAGGTGCCCACTATGCGCTTGAACAGCGAACCAACTATCCGCTCTCGCCGGAGGTTCGTATTCAGATCACCGCGCCTCGGCCAGCTCGCTTCACGGTGAACCTGAGGGTTCCCGCGTGGGCGGGGATCGGAACCTCTGTGGCCGTTAACGGACAGCGCCTAAGAATCGTTATGACTCCAGGTACCTTCGCATCGATTACGCGCGAATGGAAGCAAGACGACATCATCGAGTACACCATTGCAATGCCGCTGCGTGTGCAGCCCATTGATCGTGACCACCCGACGGTCGTAGCGCTTCTCCATGGCCCTTTGACTCTGTTTGCCGTCGGCAATCTTCGCGCTCCAGTTAGGCGTGCCGAGCTGCTGGATGCACGGCAGAGTGCGCCCGGATCACCAGAGTGGAGGGTCATTACCTCCAACGGTGCTATCACGCTGAAGCCGTACTCCGCCATCGCCGACGAGCCTTATCGGCTGTATCACACGACTGTCGCCTGATACTTCTTTGTGGTGTCACGCGAGCGGTTATCGTGAGCATCTGCCTCTTCGCGATCACCTCGGGCTTGGAGCGCCTTACGGCTCAGTCTGTTAACCAGATGCTGAAGGCGAGCAGAATGTAATTTGTGTCGGCAGCAAAAGGGAGTTTCCGATGAAGATCCGAGTGGGTTTAGAACGAACGGCTGCTCTTGTTAGCAAAAGTGGGGTCATTGCGATATTTGGGGTGTCGCTGCCTATGTTCGCGCAGGCGCATCCGAGCGCTACAGCGGCGGTCCCGCTGGCACCGGATTCAGCGCAGTATACGACGGTACAGCAGCGGCTGGCACGGGGGTGGAACACCTGGGATACGCGCAGTGTGACGACACAGGTATTACTGCCGGATGGGCTGGCGATCCATCTAGGTATGAAGCACAACACTACGGAATCACACGATGCTTTTCTGCCTGAGGTGTTAATTGGAAGGCTGGATCCAGGAGCGGAGCAGGTGAGACCTGGGCCGCATGCGTGGGACGGCAGCTACACGGATCTACAGGTGTCATGGAGATCAAACCAGTGGCGGGTGCAGAGTGCTCACGACGGTGGAGATTTGGTGATGCTGGTAAGCCCCGTTGCAGGCGCAACGAGCGGACTTGCACCGACGGCATTTTTTTCCGTTGACCTGCTATGGAACCGTCCGGGGATGGTGGGCTGGAACGGCGATGCAATTGAGGCAGTGACGCCAACGGCGCGGACGGACGTCTTCTGCACCTGCTCAAAGCCATCTTCGGCAACGCTACCGCAACCGGGCGTAGGCGGTCCGTACTTTGCAGCGGACCTGATATCTCCAGTGGCGATCAGTACAGGACACAGGCGCAGCGTGGGAGAGGTGGAAGCAACACTTGATCGGGAGCATGCAGCGTATGAGGCGTCGCTATCGAAGAATACGAAGGCCACCACGATTGTGGATGCGATCGAGACGACGCTGGGATGGGACACGATCTTCGAACCCGAGCGCGGCCGCGTCGTCTCGCCGGTCAGCCGCATCTGGAGTGTCCAATGGGGAGGTTACGTTATCTTCGACTGGGACACGTTCTTCGCGGCGACGATGGCCTCCGTGGGTGATCGCGATCTGGCCTATGCGGACACGATTGAGACGCTGCGCACGAGCACGGCGGAGGGTTTCGTTCCAAACTACGCGAGGGCGGGGAATTGGAAGAGCTTTGACAGGTCGGAGCCGCCTGTGGGTTCGATCACTGTTCTCGGACTGTACGAGAAGTACCATGACCGCTGGTTCCTTGAGGACGCATATCCGGCGTTGCTGAAGTGGAATGAGTGGTGGCCGAAGCATCGCCAGATTGATGGCTATCTGGCGTGGGGTAGCGATGGACAGAACCCGCCAGGGAATCTCGACGATGGGTCCCGTGGAACGCGAGCGGGAGCGATCCTGGAGTCGGGCCTCGATAACAGTCCGATGTACGATGATGCAGTGTACGAGCCGAAGCTGCATGTGCTGGAGTTCGCCGACGTCGGCTTGATGAGCATGTACATTGCAGACTGCGACGCGCTGGCAAATATTGCGGACGCACTTCACAAGAGCGCGGATGCATCGGCGTTGCGGGCGCGAAGTGCGGCGTTTCGCGCGAAGCTGCAGACACTTTGGGTACCGTCGGAGGGGATCTACCTGAATAAAGATCTGCATACGGGGCAGTTCAGCCACCGGCTTTCTCCGACGAACTTTTATCCGATGCTGGCGCGTGCTCCAAGTGCTGGAGCGGCAAGCGAGATGGTGGAAAAACATATGATGAACACGGCGGAGTTCTGGGGTCAGTGGGCGCTACCTTCGATTGCAAGGAACGATCCTGCATTTCATGATCAAAACTATTGGAGGGGACGAATCTGGGGTCCCATGAACTACCTGGTTTATCTAGGGCTCTGTAATTATGAGCTGCCGAAGGCGCAGGATGCGCTTGCATCTAAATCGTATGCCCTATTCCTGCGCGAGTGGCAGCAGCATCGGCATGTCCATGAAAACTACAACGCCATTCTCGGCGAGGGAGATGACGTGAAGAACAGTGACCGGTTCTACCACTGGGGAGCGCTGCTGGGGTATGTCGAGTATCTTCAGGCAGCCAAACAGGGACAGTGATGCTGCTCTGTACGCAATTCTCGTTCAAGCGGCTAGAGCTGATTATCTATTGGTGTAGAGGGTGAAGGGGGAGTCTGAACCAGGCGGC
>JABBOG010000007.1 GCA_019351975.1 Acidobacteriota bacterium | reverse complement strand
CGATCTCGATCAGCTGCTCGCCGCCAACCTGCCGCTCACCCAGGCCCTGATGCAGCCCAAAGCCGCCTCTCCCACCGCCGCCCGCATCGAAGCCGCCATCAACCCCGCCAACATCCGCGCCCAGGACAAGTTCATCTCCGACGACCTCTTCGAAGGCCGATACCCCGGCCTCCGCGGCGGCGAACTCGCCGCCAAGTACATCGCCACCCAGTTCGCCATCGACGGCCTCAAGCCCGGCGGCGACAACGGCACCTACCTCCAGCAAGTCGATTTCGTCGGCATGAAAGTCCAGCCCGCCGACACCTCCTTCACCCTCATCGGCGACAAGTCCTCCAACGCCCCCGTCCTCCTCAAATTCGGCGACGACTACACCGTCTCCAACGAAACCCTCACCCCCACCGCCACCATCGACGCACCCATCGTCTTCGTCGGCTACGGTGTCACCGCACCCGAGTTCAACTGGGACGACTACGCCGGGGTCGACGTCAAAGGCAAAGTCATCCTCTGCATCGTCGGCGACCCACCCTCCAACGACCCCGCCTTCTTCGCCGGCAGCGCCCTCACCTACTACGGCCGCTGGACCTACAAGTTCGAGCAGGCCGCCCGCAAAGGTGCCCTCGGCGCCCTCATCATCCACCGCACCGACCTCGCCAGCTACGGCTGGGACGTCGTCAAGAACTCCAACGCCGGTGAAAAAACCTACCTCGCCGACGACAAAAACCCCGGCCTCGAAGCCGCCAGCTGGATCCAGCTCGACGTCGCCCGCAAGCTCTTCACCATGAGCGGCCTCGACCTCGACAAAGAGTTTGAAGCCGCCGGCAAGCCCGGCTTCAAACCCGTCCAGCTTCCCGTCACCCTCAAGGCCACCGTCACCAGCACCGTCCGCAAGTTCCAGAGCCCCAACGTCATCGGCATCCTCCCCGGCGAAAACGTCGCCGCCGGCGCCAAGGACCAGGCCGTCCTCTACACCGCACACTACGACCACCTCGGCTTCGTCCCCGGCATGCCCGGCGACAACATCTACAACGGTGCCGCCGACAACGGCACCGGCGTCGCCATGATCCTCGAAATGGCCCGCGCTTGGAGCCAGACCGCACGCAACGTCCCCCACTCCGTCATCTTCGCCTCCGTCACCGCCGAAGAACAGGGCCTGCTCGGCTCCGAGTACCTCGGCCAGCACCCGCCCATCCCCGCCGCGCAGATCGCCCTCGACATCAACTACGACATGCTCATCCCCATCGGCATCCCGCAGGAGATCAACGTCAACGGCGCGCAGCGCACCACCTTCTTCCCCACCGTCCAGGCCACCGCCAGGCGCTTCGGCCTCATCATCGTCCCCGACCCCCGCCCCAGCGCAGGCAGCTACTACCGTAGCGACCACTTCAGCCTCTCCCGCGTCGGCATCCCCGCCTTCAGCGTCGACGCCGGAACCCTCTACGAGGGCCACGACCACGCCTGGGGCAAAGCGCAGGAGAAGGAATATAACGACAACCACTACCACAACTTCTCCGACAACTTCGATCCCAAATGGGACTTCGCCGGTGACGCCAAACTCGCCCGCTTCGGCATCGACCTCGGCTGGCAGGCCATCACCGCACCCCACACCATCGAGTGGAACAAAGGCGACGAGTTCGCCCCCGCCCGTACCGCCAGCGAATCCAAATAACCCCACCACCGCCAACCACCACCACCGACCGGCCGACTGCCGGGTATCGGGTATCGGGTGCTAAGTGCTAAGTGCTAAGTGCTAAGTGCTGGGTGCCGGGTGCAGGGTGCCCCATTCATGACAGCTCCACCGTCATGGGTGGGGTCGCTGGATACCGGGTGCCCCATGTCCCGCTTCTGAGACATGGGATCACACCTTCCCTCCCACCACCCGCCCCAAACGCTTGTCATCCTTCGCCGCAGGCGGAGGACCTGCTTCTCCCACCCCGACCCTCAGCCTCTCCCAAAACCCCATGCCCCAGGAATGGTGCACAACCAATCACCCACCCAAAAACGCTCCCCAAATCCACCAACTGCGCCCACAACGCAGCAAAGCGCACCCTCAAAGCACACGAACCCCGGCGAAGTGCGCTCTAACCCCGCCATAGTACGCACTAAATCACACCAATTTCGCACCACCCGCACCGAAAACTTTTTGCAGCGCCACCCACCGCATCGCGCGTCCAATCGCCATGAAGATCACCGGAAACACCATCCTCGTCACCGGCGGTGGCTCGGGCATCGGCCGCGGCCTCGCTGAAGCGCTCCACGCACAAGGCAACCAGGTCATCATCGCCGGCCGCCGAAGGTCCGCTCTCGAAGCCACAGCCGCAGCCAATCCCGGCATGAAGTTCCTGACCCTCAACATCGAAGACAGCGCTTCCATCAAGTCCTTCGCAGCCCACGTTGCATCCAAGTTCCCATCTCTCAACGTGTTGATAAATAACGCCGGAATCATGCGCCCCGAGAACCTCCTCGCGCAGCCGGACGACCTCGCCGACGCCGAAGCCATCGTCACCACCAACCTCCTCGGCCCCATCCGCCTCACCGCCGCGCTGCTTCCGCTGCTGCAAAAGCAGCCCCACTCCGCCATCCTCAACGTCACCTCCGGTCTGGCCTTCATTCCCATTGCCATGACGCCTACCTACTGCGCCACCAAGGCCGCGCTCCACTCCTACACGCAATCCCTGCGCTACCAACTCAGAGACACCACCACCGAAGTCATTGAAATCATTCCTCCTTACGTCCAGACTGACCTCATGAACGGTTCCGAGGACCCGCGCGCCATGCCCCTCAACGAGTACATCGCCGAGACCATGGAGCTTCTCAACACCCAGCCCACTCCCGCCGAGATCTGCGTCAAGCGCGTCCACGGCCTCCGCTTTGCCTCCGAAAGCGGCAAGTTCGACGAGACCTTCCAGGCCCTGAACGAAATGATGCACTAACGCAAACAAGCAAGAAACATGCTGGTATCAGCACTTTCCACGGAGGGCGGCAGGCGCATCGACTATCCTGTAGCTATGCCGTCCTCTGTAGAACTTGAGTTTGATTCTCCGCCATCGAATAGAGCTGACCAAAAGCCATCCGGCCCCCCACCATTCGAGTCCTGGGGCCGTTATCCCTCCTTCCCCGCCGAACTGAAACACCTGCACTGGCAGACCGATTTCCCCCGCGCAATGGACGGCGCGCACCACGGCGCACTCGCCGTCGGAATGGGTCGCAGCTACGGCGACGTCTGCCTCCTCAAGGACGGAATGCTGCTCGAAACCACAGGGATGAACCGCCTTCTCGCCTTCGATCCAGTCACTGGCCTGCTGGCCGCCGAGGCAGGCATCACTCTCGCGCAAATCCTTGATTTCGCAGTGCCCCGGGGCTACTTTCTGCCCGTATCCCCAGGTACCAAGTACGTGACCCTCGGCGGTGCCATTGCCAACGACATCCACGGCAAAAACCACCACCACGCAGGCACCTTCGGCTGCCACGTCACCCAGTTTGACCTCGTTCGCTCCGACGGCAGACGCCTGCGCTGCACCCCTGAACTCAACTCCGACTACTTCTCCGCAACCATTGGTGGCATGGGACTTACCGGCCTCATCACATGGGCGCAGATTCGCCTGAAGCCAATCGTCAGCCGCGTGATCGACTATGTAGGAACGCAGTTTCACGGAATCGACGAGTTCCTGGATCTCACCCGCCAATCCGAGTCAGTGGAATACACCGTCAGCTGGGTCGATGTAACCTCCACCGGCAAAAACTTCTGCCGCGGTATCTTCATGCAGGGCGACCACGCAAGAACGCCGGGCCCGCTGAAGCCTTCCGGCAAGCCAAAGCTCAGCTTCCCCTTCGAACTCCCCGGCATGGCCCTCAACAGCGTTACCGTAGGCGCCTTCAACAGCCTCTTCTTCAAGAAACAGATGAAAAAACAGGTAACGATGCAGCAGGACTACGAGCCATTCTTTTATCCGCTGGATAAAGTGCTGCACTGGAACAGGATGTATGGCAAAGGCGGTCTGCTGCAGTTTCAATACGTCATTCCGTGGGCGCACGCGAAAGAAGGAACGATTGCAATCCTTCAAGAGGTTGCGAGGTCTGGCCTCGCCAGCTTTCTGGCCGTCCTCAAAGCCTTTGGGGATGTGCCGTCGCCCGGAGCGATGAGCTTTCCCAAGCCTGGAATTACATTGGCGCTGGACTTTCCCATCAAGCACGACAAGAGCTTTCTGCTCTTCGACAAGCTTGCCGAGATGACCCGTGAGTTTGGCGGACGCCTGTATCCCGCAAAGGACGCCCGCATGACAGCCGCGCAGTTCCGTGCTTTTTACCCGCAGTGGGAGCGCTTTGCTGTCTACAAAGACCCAGCCCTGACCTCAGGCTTCTGGGAACGCGTAGTCGGCGGCCAGTCCGGTGTACGCGGGGGTGGACGATGAGCACGGAACTAAATGGAGAGGCCAAAGCAGCAACAAAGAACTCCGATTCCGCCCCAAAGACTAACCCCATAGAGCGGCCACTGGCACTGCGCTCGGTGCGCGAGGAGCACCCACCCAAAGCCGAGGAGCATACACCCCAACGAATCCTCGTGCTGGGCGCGACGTCGGGCATCGCAGAGGCTTGTCTGCGTCTGTGGGCAGCGCGCGGCGACAGCCTGTATCTCGTCGCACGCAGCGAAGATCGATTGAACGTTGTCGCAGCCGACGCGAACGTTCGCGGAGCCGCGCTTGTGGAGACAGCGGTCGCAAATTTGGACGATCTGGAGCAACATCCTGAACTGCTGGCGCACGCCGTGAACGCGCTCGGTGGCCTGGATATAGCATTTTTAGCGCTGGGCGTCCTGGGCGATCAGACCGATGCGGAGCGAAGAGTCGAGGCCGCGACGCAGGTCCTGCACACCAACTTCACCGCCCCCGTCAGCCTGCTCACGTGGCTCGCAAACTATATGTCGCAGCGGCACACAGGAACTCTCGCCGTTCTGTCCTCCGTCGCCGGCGACCGCGGCCGCAGATCGAACTACGTCTACGGCAGCTCCAAAGCCGGCCTCACAACCTTCGTCGACGGCCTCCGCAACCGCATCGACCGCGACGGCGTGCGCGTCATGACCATCAAGCCCGGTCCCGTACGCACTGCGATGACCGAAAATATGAAGGGTAATGCGAAGTTCGCAGATGTGAACGACGTCGCCGCTGCGCTGGTAAAGGCGATCGATCGCGGTACAGATGTGGTCTACGTTCCAGGTATATGGCGCATAATTATGGGTGTCATTCGCGCGATTCCCGAAAGCATCTTCAAAAAGCTGAATCTGTGATCTCAGGCAGCATTATGTCCATCTTGCTGCTGCTGCGCGTGCTGCTGCTGGCGAGTCATCGGTGGGGGTTGCTGTGGAACCGCCTGTGCCTTTTCGACCAGGATAGACCAGTCTTCGGGAACAGGAAGTTCGCGGTCCAGAGATGGCGTACCTTCACTGGGCTCGACGCGCACGGCGACCGAGAGCTCCGTCTTGGTCTTGCCTCGGTACACGCCGTGCGTCGGTGGGACGTCCGCGTAGTCGCATCCGATCGCGGTGCGAATGTGCCGGTCTCCGGCAATAAGGTCGTTGGTGGGATCGAAGCCGACCCAGCCTAGCTCAGGCAGAAATGCTTCGATCCATGCGTGGGTAGCGGAGCTTTCGGAACGGTCTTTGTCGGCGTCGCCATGGTAGAGATAGCCGCTCACGTACCTGCATGGAATCTGTAGCCGCGAACGGACGAGCGCGATCATGATGTGGGAGAAGTCCTGGCAGACACCGGCTTTCGTTCGAAGCGCGTCGCCGATAGGAGAATCGGCTTTGGTGGACTTCGGCTTGTAATCGAAGTATTCGTACACTTGGCGATTCAGCGTGTGAAGAAGGCTGAGCGGATCATCCCTGCGCTGCAGATTAAAATGCCGCCCCAAATCTTCGAGCTCGGTCGTGAACTGCGCAAATTCACTGGGTAAGAGCATCTCCCAGAAGTCACCTTGGTGGACAAGGCGGTCAAGCTCGGCCCATGATCCGGAGGGCAGCGCGTCCGGAACGCTGACGTGCGGAGCCATCTCGACCAGGGACTCGGCGACGATGACAAGCTGGCCGTGCTGGCCGGGTATGTCGAAGTGATGCACGTGATTCGCAAGGTGGTCGCGATAGCTGAAGACGCGGCACCGCGGGCTGACCGATAGATGAAACGTCAGGCAGCGCTGTTGCGCGTCCGAGCGCGGATGCATCCGCGTCTCCATGATGCTTTCGCTGACCGGGCTTTTGTAGAGGAACTTGGTGAGGTGCCGAATGGAGTAGTACATCGTCGGTGCTCCAGAAGTGCGAATAGTCTGAGATTAGCTGAGAGGCCAGCGAAAGAGCCAGCCGATGTGCCAGCGCCGTTGTTGATGCCAGAGTACCGCTGGAAGCAGAAGCGCTGCCAGCGTCGGCACGATAAGTTGCAACCAGAACTCGTGAGTGTGAAAGATGCGGAGGAGAAGCGACCGCATCGCCCCTTGCGCGAACTGGGCCATGAGAAAGATGGAGAGAGACGCTTCACCAATCCATGCCCAGACATCTCCGAAGCGTGTGTGCTCGATGATGCGGGCGATGAAGAAAAGTCCGGCAATACCCGTTAGGCCAAGTACAACGGCAAGATACGCCGAGGGAGCACCGAAGCTGATAGCGTGCCGAAAGTGCTGCACCATGACGACCTGAAGGCTGAAGATACCCACGGCAACCAGCGCTGCGGCCCAAACAGGAACCCGGCTCAGCTTAGAGATCGAGCTGCCCACCAGCATGCCAGCGGCGAGAAAAGAGAAAAACCAGACAGTCTTGTAAAAAACCTCATACCCGACGGATGGAAGCAGCGACGCTGCTACAGCGGCCACAACAAAGCGCAGCCACGCAGGCACACGTCGCGTCGCGAGCGCCAGCATCTGGCAGCAGAACAGTACGGCGAAGAACCATCCGGCAGAACCGTTGATCAGAGAGATCGCGAAATTATCCCAATGCACCGGCGAATGACTTGCCTTAAACTGCGCGATATACGGATCAATCGCAACCAGCAACACCGCCCACGCGATGTACAGGTAAAGAATGGTCTGCATCTTCTCCAGTGTGAAGCCCCACGGGCCTCGCCGCTGGATGCTGCCTGCGATGAACAGCCCGGCGGCAAAGAAGAAGGCAGGCATATGGAAGCTATAGACAAACAGATCCGAGAAGGACCGCGAAGGCCCTGTCCACCATCCGCGCGAAGACATTCCCTGACCTGTGTGCTCGTAGACCACGAGTAGTATGGCAAGCCCCTTGACGATGTCCACAGCATTGGATCGTACGGGTGCGTTGATAGGGTCAATTGGCGCATTGAGGACGCGTTCGGTCATTTATCCCGCTAGGGCGGCCTGAATGGAGTAGTCAACGTACAAGTGATAGATGGTTTCGTGAATCGACTGGCACTGCCGCTGAATGCCGCGGAGATATCCGACAACATCGCCGACCAGAATCTCATCAATACTGGCGAAGCCGAGCGACGCACTGAGCCTGCCGGCAATGCGGTTCAGTTCATCAGCGCGGGTCTTGCCCGACTGATCCTGAATCGACTGCAACGAACATTGCACCCGATCAATCGAAAACCGCAGGGAGTGCGGAAACTCTGCGTCAAGCAGAAGGAACTCCAGGATGCGGTCAGGCGTCAGATCAGCGGTATACACCTTACAGAACGCCTCAAACGCAGTGGCGGAGCGTAGCAGCCCCATCCACTCCAGATATTCATTCGCTTCGATCGACCGGTCCGGCTTGGCCCATAGATCCTCATGGTACGCCTCAAGCAGAAGCGTCGTTGCCGAGGCCCGCTCAAGGAAGCGTCCAACCTGGATAAACTGCCAGCCTTCGCCGTGCGACATGGTGGAGTCCGTAACGCCCTGAAACTGATGGACAGCATCCATAACCTCCTGCAGGAAGGCCGTCGGCCCTTCGCTGGAGCCTGCGGCGGCCTCCAGCTGAACAGCTTGCTTCAGCTCTGGGCTCGTAACCTGAAGGTAGAGAAGATTGAGGCGGTGCCATTGCTCCGTAGAGATCTGCTCGCGTACGTGGCGGGCGTTCTCGCGCGCCGCCATAATGCAGGAGACGACAGACGCTTTGATAGAGGTGTCGAACGTGAGTGTGCGTGCAAGCGCGTAAGGATCTCCATCCCATTTCACCCGCTTAGGCTTTCCCATGGCGAGTAAAAGTCGCTGCCAGCGGTGGTCCGAGCTCGTCGAGCTTTCGTCCAGCATGAGGTTCAGATTGACGTCGAGCAGCCGTGTCGTGTGTTCTGCACGCTCAAGATAGCGGCTCATCCAGTACAGTGAATCGGCGACGCGTGACAGCATTCGGTCGTTCCCTTTCCTGAATATTTCGTGCGATGTGTTGTTCACTCTACACTGCCGGTTGCTGAATTGCTTATGGATTTGCTGGAGTCTCTTGCATCAAGTGTACAAAGAAATGGTTGAATGCGGACAGGTCAAGATCGTCTTGCACCCGCACAGGCTTCATCGCTCCTTGCGGGCCAGCCAGCGTGGGCTTGTTGCTGGCGTCCCAAACGAGGGTATTGCCGTAACTGGGGCCAGGAGCAGTATCCACGTCGACAAACAGCGTGCGCTGTCTGGTGATCATAGCGGGGTCAAGCCACGCAGCGACGGTCAGCTCGTCCCACATGTACGAGAAATCTCGGGTGTACCTTGTGATGTACTGCGCGGCCGGCGAGTGAGATTGCCCGATCTCGGCCGACATCTGCGGGCTAAAGCGGGCCTTGATCGAAACGTCGACGTCCGTCAGATCGATGCGCGGCCACTGCGCACGCAGAACGATGTGCGCAGCCTCGGGATCGAACCAGAAGTTGAACTCGTGGCGCGGGTTGGTCGTGAATTCGGGGTCATCCGTCTGCGGGTTCAGGCTGCCGCCCATGATGACGATGCCCTGCGTCAACTCCGCAAAGTCAGGGTCGATCGAGAGCGCGAGCGCAACGTTGGTCAGCGGCCCGGCAGCAATGATCGTTACCGCATGCGGATGCTCATGCACCTGCCGAATGAGAAAGTGCGCAGCGTCTTCGTGGAGAGGTTTGGTGGTGGGCTCGCCTTCAGGCATCGGTGGAACGACGAAAGGTCCGTGATAGGGCTTCGGCCCTGTGTGATCAGCAAGATCGCCCCACGCACCATACCACGCCAGGCGACCGTAAGCGGCAATGTCATGCATTGCCTCAGCGCGGGTATGGAGCAGCGGAAAGACCGCACCCGGAACAACCGGCACATCCGTGCGATGAATACGTTCCAACATGCGCAGGGTGTGCTCGACCTCTTCTGGCTCCCACGCATCGCCGCTCACCATCGTGATGCCGAGCACCTGCGTCTGCGGCGACTGCAGCAAAAGCATCATCGCCATCTGGCCAGTCCCGCCCGGGCCTGACCCATCCTCGTCGAGGATGACCCGCCGCGAGGACTGCGCGGACGCGGTTGCGGCCGCAATCGCAACGCAGAGACCCGAGGATAGAAATAGCCGTGCGAGCCAGGCCCTCGACAGGTTCAGCATGGATGTTGAACACTCATCATCTCTCAACTCCCCGATAATCGGCTGCAGCAGTGGCACAGGACTAGCAATGTCATTATGCGCTGATCGGTAAGGGCAGATGTTCGGTTTCGATGCGGGAGAGATCAAGCGATTGTGAGGCGTGCTGGATGTCGAGACCTACGACCCTGCCAGCTTCGTCATAGTCGACCACCAAGCCCTCCGATATCTCCCTTGAATCTGTGCTGGGTGAAGCACTGAGATCGATGTACAGAGAATCTGTTTCGCTATCGTAGTGGAGCTTCATGGCTGCCTCCTCGGGAATCCACTGTCTGCTAACGCGTTGTGGATGGTCTCCCTGTCTTCAAGAGTAACAACTCGGATGTATGGTCTCTTACGCAGAACCTGTTCTCGAAAATATGCGGTCGTTTTCATCTCTATAGCCCGCTCTAACTCAGCACCCAGGTGTCCTTGCTGCCGCCCCCCTGGGAGCTGTTCACCACCAGCGATCCACGCTTGAGCGCGACCCGCGTCAAGCCGCCAGGGACGATCGTGACTTTATCGCCATACAAAACATAGGGGCGCAGATCGACGTGGCGCGGTTCCAGCTCGTCACCGATCAGGCACGGCGCGCGCGAAAAGCTGATCGTCGGTTGCGCAATGTAATTGCGAGGATTCGCCTTGATCTTCTCCGCGAAGACCTCGCGCTCTTTCTGCGTCGACTGCGTGCCAATCAACATGCCGTAGCCACCAGACTCTCCCACGGCCTTCACGACGAGTTTCTCCAGGTTCGCAAGCACGTAGTTGCGCTCTTTCTCGCGCGTACAGAGAAACGTCTCCACATTATTGAGCACCGGCTCTTCGCTGAGGTAGTAGCGGATGATGTCCGGGACGTAGGCATAAAGCGCCTTATCATCCGCGACGCCTGTACCGAACGCATTCGCGAGGGTGACATT
This sequence comes from Acidobacteriota bacterium, assembly GCA_019351975.1. Lineage (GTDB taxonomy): Bacteria > Acidobacteriota > Terriglobia > Terriglobales > Acidobacteriaceae > Granulicella. The sequence goes on along the minus strand of JABBOG010000007.1, from coordinate 99,694 downwards.
GCCCGCCCGGTACGCATTGAACAGACCTGCCGCCCCCAGAATGGAGTCTGACCGAAAGCTGAGCGGATCGATGAAGTCATCATCGACCCGGCGGTAGATCACATCCACCCGCCGCAGACCGCTCGTCGTCCGCATGTAGCAGATATTGTCGTGAACCACCAGATCGCGCCCTTCCACCAGTTCGATCCCCATCTGGCGCGCCAGATACGCATGCTCGAAGTACGCGGAGTTGAACACTCCAGGCGACAGCAGAACGATGTTCGGCTCCGGCCGCCCCTCCGGTGCAAGCGATCGTAATGTGCTCAGTAGCAACTGAGTGTACTGCTCGATGGGCCGCACGTTGTAGTTGCGAAAAAGCTGTGGAAAGATGCGCTTCATCACGCGCCGGTTGGTGAGCATATAGCTCACCCCGGAAGGGACGCGAAGATTGTCTTCAAGCACGGCAAAATCACCGTTTTCGAGGCGAATCAAGTCCGTCCCGCAGACCGCGATGTAGACGTTTCGCGGCACCTGCAGGCCGACCATCTGGCGGCGAAAGTGCTGACAGGAGTACACAATCTCCCTTGGCACAATGCCGTCTTTAAGGATCCGTCCCTCGTTATAGATGTCCTTGAGAAACAGATTGAGAGCGGTAATGCGCTGTGTAAGCCCGTGCTCGACCTTTGCCCATTCGGCGCTGGTGATGATTCGCGGAAGCAGGTCGTACGGGAAGATCTTTTCCGTACCTTCTTCTCGTCCGTAAACAGTGAACGTAATGCCCTGATTGAGAAAACTGAGGTCGGCTGCATGCTTGCGGCGCTGCACCTCGTCATTGGGAAGAGCAGAAAAGTGCTCCAGAAGAGGTCCATAGTGCTCGCGCAGGGCGTCCTTGCCGACGAACATCTCGTCGAACGCATGGTCCAGATGATAGTTCTGCGTGGCCGCAATAGGGTGCTGCAGCCGAACTTCAGGCGAGATGTTATCCATGGGACTTTAGTATAGGTTAAATACCCATACCAATCGGTCTACCTTTTTGGACTCTGGCACATCAAACGCAGGTGAGCCTTAAATGACAAGAAAGACAGGAACATCGAAGTGACTTACGTGCGTGTTACCCAGGCTCTTCGTTGGGCGGTACTGGTATTCACTTGTTTCGCCGCATACGGCACTGCACACGCGTACTCTTTGCTTTCGCATGAAGAGGTCGTGGATATGGCCTGGCCCCACTACCTCATCCCGCTGCTCGAAAAACGCTATCCCGGGCTTACAAAGGATGAACTGACGAAATGCCATGCGTATGCCTACGGCGGCTCCGTCATTCAGGACATGGGCTACTATCCGCTCGGCAGCAAGGAGTTCTCCAACCTGCTGCACTACGCCCGAACGGATGCATTCGTCCAAGCGCTCCTCCGCGACTCCACAACGCCCGAAGAATATGCCTTTGCGCTGGGAGCTCTGGCGCACTATTACGGCGACACCGTCGGCCATCCCACCGTCAACATCATCACCGGCGAAGAGTATCCCAAATTGCGGCACAGGTTCGGCCGCATCGTTACCTATGATGACGATACGACCGCCCATCTGCGCAACGAGTTCGGCTTCGACGTCGTAGAAGTGGCCCACGGCGCGTACTCGCAGCAGAATTACCGCGACTTCATTGGCTTCCAGGTCGCCGAGCCGCTCATGAACAAGGCCTTTGAACAGACATACGGTCTGCCCATCAGCGATGTGCTCAGCCATGAAGACCTCTCGGTCGAATCCTATCGCTACTCTGTCTCGAGACTGATTCCAGAGGCGACAAAGATTGCGTTGGCGGGATACGCGAAGCAGATCCAGAAGGCGAACCCCAGCGTCGCCAAGAACGAGTTCCGGTATCGCCTTAGCCGCACCAACTTTGAGAAGGTGTACGGCAGGCAGTACCAACGTCCGACCGTAGGCGCCCGAATCCTCGCCTTCTTCATCAACCTGCTCCCTAAGGTCGGCCCCTTCAGCGCACTCAAATTGCATCTGCCCGATAGCGCACAGCAAACGCAGTATCTGGCGAACTTCAACGCTGTAGAGAATGCCTACAGGTCTGAAGTGGAAGCGGTCGCTGCGGCACCCGCGCGGCAGCCGCCGTCGATTCCCGAGCTGGACTTCGACACCGGCGGAGAGACAACACAAGGCGAGTACAAGTTAGCGGATCTCACGTACGCTCAGTGGGTTGAGCATCTTGCAAGCGACAAAAACGCTCACATTACGCCAGGGATTCTCGCAGATATCGATCATTTCTACCGGAATCCCCGCGCAAAGGACGCCCTCGAAGACAAGCCAAAGAAGTGGGCACAGCTCAAAGAGGCTCTCCAGATCGTTCGCGACAAACCGGTCACACCCCGGTCGCCGGCACCTGGAAACGATGCAGCAATGTAACATCCGTTGAAACTCGGTAGGTACAGACCCAGCGGCTGCGGTAGACTGAAGGTAACGCGCTCTTCGCCTTTTGTGTCACCTGCGAAGCTATATCCGAATGACGGCGCGGATTTGCGACCCTACGCCCCGCTAAAGAACAGGACATCCCAACGCAGTGAGTACTTCTACGACCACCCAAGCAATCCGTAATATCGCCATTATCGCCCACGTTGACCACGGCAAAACCACGCTCGTGGACGCCATGCTCCGCCAGTCAGGCACGTTCCGGTCCAATGAGGCCGTTGCAGAACGCGTCATGGACTCCAACGACCTCGAAAAAGAACGCGGCATCACGATTCTGGCCAAAAACACCGCCATCCAATATCACGACTCCAAAATCAACATCGTGGATACGCCAGGCCACGCGGACTTTGGCGGTGAAGTCGAACGCGCACTCAAGATGGTGGACGGCGTCGTGCTTCTAGTCGATGCGTCCGAAGGTCCGCTGCCGCAGACCCGCTACGTGCTTTCCAAGGCCCTTGAGGCGAAGCTCACACCCATCGTGGTAATCAACAAGATCGATCGCCCCGATGCACGCACGCAGGAAGTGCTCAACGAGGTGTACGACCTGTTTATCGACCTCGATGCGGATGAGTCCGTGCTTGAGTTCCCGGTGATCTACACCAACGGTAAGGCCGGAACCGCAACGATGGATATCAACGTTCCGGGCACCGACCTGCAGCCCCTCTTCGAGCTGATCTTCAAGACAATCCCTGCTGCAACCGGAACCGCCGATGGCGACCTGCAGGTGTTGGTGACCAACCTCGACTACTCAGACTACCTGGGCCGCCTCGCCATCGCGCGCGTATTCAACGGAACCCTCCGCATCGGCCAGGAAGTCTCTCTGTCCAAGGTCGACGGCAAGCTTGAGACGGTCAAAGTAACCAAGCTCTTCACCTTCAACGGCCTCAAGCGCACAGACACCGAAGTCACCGAAGTTGGCGACATCATCGCGGTTGCGGGAATCCCCGGAATCACCATCGGCGAGAGCTTCTGCGCTCTCGAGAACCCCAAGCCGCTGCCGCCCATCAAGATCGACGAGCCAACCATCGCAATCGTGTTTTCCGTCAACAACGGTCCCTTCGCCGGACGCGAAGGCAAGCTCGTGACCTCGCGCAACATCAAGGAGCGTCTTGAAAAAGAGCTTCTGACCAACGTTTCCATTCGCGTAGAAGATACCGGCACACCGGATAACTTCAAGGTGCTCGGACGCGGCGAATTGCAGCTCTCCGTTCTGATCGAAATGATGCGCCGTGAAGGCTTCGAGATGATGGTTTCCCGTCCGCAGATCGTCACCAAGCGCATCGACGACCAACTGATGGAGCCCTCCGAGATTCTGACCATCGATATCCCCGAGAACTTCGTCGGCACCGTCATCGAGCGCCTTGGACCGAGAAAAGGCGAGATGGTCAAGATGGCCAACCACGGCTCAGGCCGCGTCCGCATGGAGTTCAAGGTCCCCTCGCGCGGGCTGATCGGCCTCCGCAATGAAATGCTGACCGAGACACGCGGAACCATCGTGATGAACTCCATCGCCGGCGACTATATCCCGTACACGGGCGAGATTCCGCAGCGGCCTTCCGGCGCGCTGATCTCTGACCGCCAGGGCGTCACCACCCTCTACGCCCTCGACGGCATCCAGGAGCGCGGCATCCTGTTCCTCGGCGACGGCGTTGAGGTCTACGAAGGCATGATCATCGGCGAACACTCACGCGACAACGACCTCGACGTCAATTGCGTGCGCGAGAAGAAGCTGACCAACATGCGCGCTTCAGGCTCCGATGATGCCGTGCGACTCGTTCCGTTCAAGAGCCTCACCCTCGAGCAGTCGATCGAATTCATCGCCGACGATGAACTCGTTGAGGTCACACCGAAGTCCCTTCGCATGAGAAAGAAAGTGCTTCAGATAAACCGGCGGCCAAAAGGCAATCGCGGCGGAAGCACCCTGCAGTAAGCTGCCTCTGGATCACCTCCGCAAAAGCCCTCCAGCAGGAGGGCTTTTGTTCGTTCCATAACCGCCGCTCGCGGTGCAAACTTAGAACCATCAATTCAGAACCAGGTCTGCCGCTTGTAGTCCGCATACGCCGGACCGAACTTCTGCGCAAGCACCTTCTCCTCGTTATGGGCGCGATAGGCTTGAAGCGGGATGAGAACAAGCAGGCCAGGCAACAGCTTCGGTGCACGGTCAAAGACGACAAGTGCAGCGAGCAACAGCGTGCTGAAAACATAGATGGGGTTGCGAATCCGTGCGTAAACTCCCGTTGTCACCAGCGTCTCCGCCTTCGCTTGAATGCTGAAGGCATTGCCCAGCTGCACACGGGCGAGCACCAGCAGGCCGAACGAGATACCTGCGATCAGTAACGCTGCAATGCGCACCGGCGACCACGGCGGCGTGCAAAATCTACCCTCAAACATAACGATTGCAATGGCCGCAACAAGAAGCGTGGCATAGTTGAGCTTGATATCCGACCTCCAAAGGGCAACACCCTCACTCTAAGGCATCCGGCTGGCATGCGCCAATGCGGCCTGGGTCGAACAACCAGCGCACCCATGGACCGCTTCTGCGTCCGTGAGTGCGCTTGTTCTGCAGCACGACTTCTTGTTCTACAGCCTACTTTTTGGCTTGCGTGAAGCGCTTGTTGACCTCATCCCAGTTCACAACATCCCACCATGCGGCAAGATACTCGGGACGGCGATTGTTGTACTTCAGATAATAGGCATGCTCCCACACATCGTTCCCAAGAATCGGAAACAGACCCTGCGACAGCGGGTTGTCCTGATTCGGCGTGGTGATAATTTCGAGCTTTCCGCCCTTGTAGACGAGCCATCCCCAGCCCGATCCAAACTGCTTTGCAGCCGCTTCGTTGAACTTCTTCTTGAAGTCTTCGAAGCTGCCGAAGTCGGTATCGATCTGCGAGCCGATATCCCCGGTAGGAGTACCGCCGCCCTTGGGCTTCATGATCTGCCAGAACATCGTGTGGTTCACATGGCCGCCGCCATTGTTGCGAACCACCGCGCGAACATCCTCGGGAACACTGTCGAGGTTCTGCAGCAGCTCTTCGGGCGTCTTTTTGCCCAGATCCGGGTGCTTGTCGACGGCCCCGTTAAGGTTGGCAACATACGCTGCATGATGCTTATCGTGATGCAGTTTCATCGTCGCTTCGTCGATAGTAGGCTCAAGCGCCGCGTAGTCGTAAGGAAGTGGGGGAAGTTCAAAGGCCATGAATGTACTCCTTTTTCGTTCTTGAAAGTTCAGGGGTTTGGCGACGTACCGACGCCGCGAGAGATCCGTTAGATTGGATGCGTGCACGCACGTGCACGGTGCGGCAGCCTAGAGATTAGCACCGCGCTGTGAATTGATGCAGGAATGTGAAACTACTTTCGCAGCTTTGTGGTCGAATAGGCTGCATGAGTGTATTCGGTGGAAATTACAGATGGTTGGACGACGATGGACCTGCGTTTGGCTCACCCGGGCTCGAGCCGCGCTGGACTTCCAGCAAAAAAGACGTCGTCAGCACAGCTTACGCCTCTTCGAGCCTGATCTGGTTCACAGCCTCCCACGGCACGCTGAACGAGATCTATTACCCAACCATAGACCATCCTCAGACCCGCGACATGGAGCTTCTCTTCACCGACGGAGAGACCTTCTTTCACGAAGAGAAGCGCGATCTCCACTACGACTTTCGCTACATCGATCCGAACGCGCTCGCCGTCCGCGTCACCGCGCACGACCTCGGATCACGCTACAGCGTCACCAAGGAGTTCATCACCGATCCCCACCATCCCGTGGTTCTGATGCACGTAACGATCGAGGGCGAAGAGGAGACACTCTCCCGCCTCAAGTGCTACGCTCTGCTTGCACCGCATCTCGATGGTGGCGGCGCTGGAAACTCTGCACGCGCGCTCGACGTCGCCGGTCAGCGCTGCCTCCTCGCCTGGAAAAACAACGTCTCTCTCGCCTTCGGTGCGGATTGCGGATTTACACGCAGCAGCATCGGCTACGTGGGTGCCAGCGACGGCTACCAGGACCTCTCAAGCCACATGCAGATGACCTGGCAGTTTGGTCAGGCACTCGACGGCAACATCGCCATGATGGGCGAGATCGATGTTGCGAAGCACCGCGAGTTCACCATCGCGATCTCGCTCGGCAACGGCCACCACTCCGCCCTCGCCGGCATGATGCAATCTTTATCGACAGACTACGCAGAGCATCGGCGCAGGTTCATCGACCAGTGGCACCGTGCGCTTCCGCCTGCCGAACTCGAAGCCGTTTCCACCGATGGCGGCAAGCTGATGCGCGCATCGCACGCCATCATTCTTGCCCACGAAGATAAGACCTACTCAGGTGCCTTCATCGCCTCCGCGTCCATCCCCTGGGGAGCTTCAAAATCCGACGACGATCTTGGCGGCTACCACCTCGTATGGACCCGCGACATGGTGCAATCGGCAACCGCGCTCCTCGCATGCGGGCGCGTGGAGACCGCTCTCCGCGCCCTCGTCTACCTGGCCTGCACGCAGCACCCCAACGGCGGCTTCGCGCAGAACTTCTGGATCGATGGCTCGCCCTACTGGTCAGGGATTCAACTCGACGAAGTGGCATTTCCGATCCTGCTTGCCTGGCGGCTTTGGAAGATGGACGGTCTGGGTGAGTTCGACATCTTCCACTTCGTCTCCGCTGCATCCGCCTTCCTCGTCCGCTATGCCCCCGTCACACAGCAGGAACGCTGGGAAGAAAATCCCGGCTACAGCCCTTCCACGCTCGCCGTCGTCATCTCCGCGCTCGTCTGCGCCGCAGATATCTGCCGTGCGCACGGCTCCGATGAGATGGGTACCTTTCTCGAAGACTACGCCGACTGGATTGAAGCCCATCTCGACGCGTGGACGACCACAATGCACGGAACGCTTGTGCCGGAGATCCCGCACCACTACATGCGCATCCGTCCACCTGCGGTCGGCGAACCATTTCACAACCCCGACATCCCCATCGGCATGATTCACATCGCAAATCGCGCCCCGGACGAGCAATTTGCATTCGAAGCCCGGCAGATCGTCGATCCAGGATTCCTGGAGTTGGTCCGTTACGGCGTGCGCCGCGCCGACGACCCCCTGATCGTGAACTCCCTCAAAGTCGTCGACGCTGTGCTGAAGATCGAAACACCCTACGGTCCCTGCTGGCGTCGCTACAACCACGATGGCTACGGTCAGCGAAAGGATGGAGGCCCGTACATGGGTTGGGGCCAAGGCAGGGCATGGCCTATCCTGGCCGGGGAACGCGCTCACTATGAGCTCGCCGCAGGCAACGACGTCAGCTTGTACATCAAGGCCATGGAGCAGTTCAGCTCCGTCGGCGACATGCTCCCCGAACAGGTCTGGGACTACGCCGATATGCCCTCGGAGGACCTGTATCTCGGTCGATCGGCAGGCTCCGCCCAGCCCTTGGTATGGGCACACGCGGAGTACATCAAGCTTCTCCGATCCGTCGCAGACAAAAAGGTCTTCGACCGCATCTCCGTCGTCGAGCAACGCTACGCCGTACCCAAAGAAAAGCGCAGCTTTCACAGCCGGCTGGAGATCTTCCAGCTAGGCCGACCCATCTGCTCCGCGGTGCAGGGAGGCACGTTACGCATCATCGACGAATCCCGATTCAGCGTCGTCTACACCATCGACGACTGGGCCACGCAATGCCGCCTCGATGCAAGGATCGTCGGTCGTCCAGGCACATTCGTCGATATACCGATCGCTGCCGACCAGACCGGAAGTATCATCTTCACCATGCACTGGCCGGAGGAGGACAAGTGGCTCGGGCGAAACCTTCAGGTGGACATTCACCCGAAGGTTCAGTCGCAAGGCGATGCGTCGGAGCGCCCGCAATCGTGAGCCGCCACACCATAGCCCATGGCCCTAAACAAGAGATCCGCACCCATCGGTGCGGATCTCTAAACTTTGGTGCCGAAAAGAGGACTCGAACCTCCACACCCTTGCGAGTACATGGACCTGAACCATGCGCGTCTGCCAATTCCGCCATTTCGGCTCACGATACACTGCAAAAGCTCATTCGAGCCGCGCAACCTGCGTGAACTCTTAGTTTCCCAGAGCGCGGGTCCGCTGTCAATGCGTGCATGGTTTCGCGCCGCAAGGTACACTTGGCGAATCCGCGCAGCAGTAAGTTGTTGCATTCAATTCAAGATGTGGAGTCACGAACTCGATGATGGCTAAACCTTCGCCAAAGACGGCCCCTGAGCCGCAGCAGCAAATTCCAGAAGAGCTGGCTGTAGAGATTCGCAAGCTTGCGCACGACCTGTCGAATGCGCTCGAAATCATCGTCCAGACAAGCTATTTGCTGAATATGGCTGAACTGAAGGAGCCAGCAAGCGAGTGGCTCCGTATGCTCGACACCGGCGTCACCAAGGCGCTGGACTTGAATATGCAGCTCCGCGACTACATCAAGGTGCACACGCCGCGCTAACTGCGGCGTAGCGCGACGCAGCTGCCGGCCAGCGATACACTTGAGCAAATGATCATCCATAGCGACACCGTCATCGTCGGTGCAGGCCCGGCAGGATGCGCTGCGGCGTACGATCTGGCCCGCGCCGGCAGGCGTGTGCTTCTGCTCGACAAACGACGGTTTCCTCGCCATAAGGCCTGCGCTTGCGGCCTCACCCGAAAGACGCTGGCGGCCCTGCGCTACTCGGTGGAACCCGTTGTGGAGCGGAGCTGCCGGGAGATCGTCCTGCAACAAGCGTCGCCCGATGCAGACGCACGCGAGGTGCGCGTTCGCTCTCGCAGCCCGATCTGCGCCATGGCCGTGCGTGAGCGGTTCGACGCATTCTGCCTCGATCAGACGCTGGTAGCAGGACGCAACGGTGGCAGCGTCGAGTTGATCAAGATCGACCACCTGCTCGCACTCCGAGAGCTGCCCGACAGCATCGCTCTCGATGTCGCCACGGAGTCAGGAACAACCACGCTGCGCACCGCCGCACTCATCGGTGCCGACGGTTCGAACGGACAAACCCGACGCCTCTCCGAGACGCTGCCCGGCGGCGCAGGCAGCGAGGCCGATCCATCCTGGTACACGCGCGGATTCGCTCTCGAAGCAACAGTGCCCTACTCGGAGCTCCCAGCGCAGCTCCCGGGCGGCGATGCACCGCACGATCTTGTCTTCGACTTCTCACCGCTGCCCGGTGGCTATGGCTGGCTCTTCCCCAAGGGCGAACATATCAACATCGGCGTCGGCACCTTCGCTCCACAAACCGCTAACGCCAGCGAGAAGCTCCCTAATACCGACGCGAAGCGCGTTAACCGCGACCTCTTGCTGACCTACGTCAGGCAAAAGCTCGGTATAGCCGCGCTGCAACACATCACCGGACAGTACCTCGGCATGGGCGGCCACGCTTATGTACCGCACGGTAGGATACTGCTCGTCGGTGACGCGGCAGGCCTCGTCGACCCGCTTACAGGCGAGGGCATTCACTCGGCCATCGTCAGCGGACAAGCTGCGGCGGCGGCGATTGTAGCCTGTGAACAAGGCCTCCACGCAAGCGCCCTTGCTACAGCCTACGCCCGCGAACTGCGGCCACTGCAGGAAGCATTGGCCTTCTCCCACCGCGCTGCAACAGCGTTCTATAACGAGCCGGAGCGCGGCTTCAGGGCCATGCGCACCCCAATGCTCCGCTCCCTGATCCTGAAGACCTACGCGGACGGCCTGCCGTACACCGGCCTTTTGACGAAGCTCTCCAGGTTCGCCCGCTGATCCCTCAATCCCGACCTGGAGCGCATCAATCGAAGCGAGGAAGGTGCTCAACATCCCCCGCCGGCACTGCCTCCAGCGGTCCGCCCGCCTTGATCCAGGCGCGCATTCCGCCGCGAATAACCTTGGTGGAGCAGTTTTCCTGCTCCAGCATCTTTGCAACGCGGATGCTGGTGGCTTCGCGCGCGCAGGAGCAATAAAGATAGATCTCACACTCCGGCTGCATGAAAGCCCGTAGCGCAGCCAACTCTTCCTTCAACCGGCTCGGCTCCACCCGAATGGAGTTCTTGATCCGCTGCATCCCGGGGTCATAATAGCCGTGGGATCGAACATCCGCGATAATCATCAACTTGTCACTGTTTGCACTTCGTATCCGCTCAAAAAGCTCGACAGCCGAGACTTCTTCGATCTCCGAAAAGTGGGTGTCGCGCAGTGAACTCAGCACCAACCAGCCGACGTACAGTACCACAACGGTGAGGAACATCACAGCGGTAACGTGACCGACGCGTTCGACCCACCCCACAACGACTCGCAGAAACGGAGCGCAAATAAACCCCGTCACAGCCCATACACCAGTGTAGAAAATGACGCCGCAGCCATCGAGCAGCAGGAAGCGCCGCAGACCCATATTAAGGCTGCCGGCCAACGGAGCCGCCACGGTCGCAAGCCCGGGAACAAACTTCGCAAAGAGCAGCGTCCTCGGGCCACGCTCGTAGAACGACCGCGCTGAACCGAAGATGCAGGTCTCCGGGTTCAGGCTGAACTTGCAGATGGCCGCCAGCAGCCACCAACCCGTGTAGCGGCCGCCAAGATACATCAGCGTGTCCCCGGCGAGCGCGGACCCGGCCGCACAGAGCAGCACCAAAGCCAGATTGAGCGAACCTCCGTGCGCCGCCGCACCCGCAGTCAACAGAACGACAGATACGGGCAACGGGACGCCGCAGCAGGTCACAAAAAGCGCAATCGACGTCACGGCATATCCGTGGTGAGCAATGACGTCTAAAAGGTTCATTTCCAACACTCCGGTGGCCTGCGTTCCTGATCCTTAATCGTACGCTGCCCAATGGCAGCTGTATTCTTTCTCCGCGTGCGCTTTGGTGCAGTGAAATCAATTTAACTAGAACTGTAATCGCACGCCAAGCTCGACCTGCCGTTCGCGGCTTACGAGCGACGTAGACGTGGACGAATCTGGCGTACCGAATGGGATGGCGGTGGTCAGACCCTCGGTCGCAATCTGCGCAGCATCCTGAAAGATCAGCGGCGTGGGTCCCGTTGCGGTCGGGTTGCCGATCGTGCCAATGGGATTGCCGATCGTGGTCGGATTGCCGATCTCGAATGCGCGCGTCTCGACACCCGTAATATTGACAGCGTTCAGAAGATTGAAGGCTTCGGCGAATCCATTGAGGTGCAGCCTCGAGCCGACAGACATCTCCCGGTTCAGGCGAAGATCAACCGTACCCTGCGGTGCAAGGCTCAGCGTGTTACGCCCGATCGTAGGCAAGTAAGCAGCACCACCTGAGCCGTTGATGGAGTGCCGGCCACCCGCAAGATAGGTGCCACCGAAGATTTTGTAACTGTAGGGTTGTCCACTGGTGCCAATGCCGATTGCGGAAATATGCCATCCGTCGAGCGCTCGTCGCACGAGTGCAGGCCCGCTTCGTATGCGTATCGGGTAGATCAGCGTACCAGCGAAGTGCTGCGGGAACTGCTGGTCTGAGAGTCCCTTGTCATAGCCATTGTGGAAGGGATCGAACTGCGTATCTTCCTGCGGAATGGCGGAGTTCTGCGGTGCGTAGTCAATGGAGCGCGAGAACGTATAGCTGCCACGCAACTCCAGCGTGCGCAGCCCGCGCCAGTGCAGGCCATCCGTGCGCGCCTCGGCTGTAAATGCGTTGTAGGTCGCGTTTGCATTCGATTCGAGCGCAGTCACTGCTCCGAAGTTCAGCATGGGGCGCTGCTGATAGAGTGGCACCTCAAAAATCTGACCATTGACAAGACCTTTGTGCCCGTTGGGAACCTGTATCTGATAGCTGACCAGGCCCTTCGATGGCGCAATATTGATGTCGGTGCTGGCGGGCAACTGGGTTGCTTCAGCCGTTGTGAAGCTGAGTTGGACGCTCGCCCGTTTTCCCATCTGTCGCTCCACCGAGATCGTTCCTCGCTGCACTACCGGTAGCCTGTAGTTGCTGGCAAAGACCATGGCCGAGGTAGTCTGAACCACCGCTGCCGGAGGTGCCGACGTGTAGTCGCAGGGATAGCCGAAGCCCTGCTGGATGGCCGTCACCTGTGGGCAATCCGTGATGGTCTGAGGCCGGATCCGGATGTGGGTCATCGTGCTGAGAGCAGAAGAATCCAACGCCGGGTTCAGGGCCGTGTCGGTGAGCGCGGCGCGCACGGTTGCGCCAGGAATCTTGCCGTAAAAGACCCCGTAACCAAGGTGCATGGTGAAGAGCGTACCCTCACTGCGCGACCACCGCGCTGGCAATCCCCACAGGGTCCGCGGCGACCACGCCATGGACACGCGTGGCCCAATATTATTTCTATCCTCTGGAAAAATATTGGTAGCCCCATGAATCGTGCCACCCATCTCTACGATGTCCGCGTCCAGCAGTGGATTGGGTGCCTGCGGGCGCGGAAGCAGCGTGTAGTCGTATCGCACTCCCAGCGTCACAGTAAGGTTGTTGCGCACGCGCATCCTGTCCTCCGCGAAGCCCGCAATGTTGTGCGTGACAAACTTTGTATCCAGCTCGCCAAAGCTTTGCCGAAAGCTGCGGAAGCAAAAGTAGTGCACTGTGGCGATAATGCTTGGGCAGCCGCCGTTCGGGTAAGCGTTGACGTTGAACGTGTAGTCGGTGATCCAGTCCACAAGGCCACCGTCGCTGCCATTGGTTGTCCCGCTATCGTAGTTGAACGCGCCCTCCTGCGCACTGAGGGCGTCGATCGTGTCATGGATGCGGCTCCAATCAGCGCCGAGCATGATCAGATGGCGGCCCATATGGAACTGCATCGTGTCGGCGAGTTCGAACCGCGTCTCATCCGGATACACACCATGGCCGCCCGACGCGCCGGGACTCATACTGGTGGGCGTTCCGTACGAGAATCCGTACGGCGCAATCGCGACCTCTGGAGCGTAGCCGCCGGGACCTATTGCCGGCTCTTGCGCCAGCGGCGTGTGCGGCTTTTCATAGTCGAGATCTCGCGCAAACTGCGATCGCACCTCATTATTCAGGCGCGAAGAAAATGTATGCGCCCATCGGCCTGTGACAGCGTCGACGTCAACCACGCTGTCACCAAGGCTGCCAGTTCCTCGAGATACAACTGCGTCCGACGCCTGGCCCAGAGCTGTCCCCGCGAGTGCGTCGTACCGATTTGCGGCATAAGTGAGTGTCAGCTGATCGCGGGTCGTCGGAGCGACATCGAAACGCACCGATCCTTGCACCCGATAGGCACTTCGCGCTGTCGTGCCGGTTAAGCTATCAAGATAATTCAGTGCTGTGTTGGTCGCAGCATAGCTGACCCCGCGATTCGTCAGCAGCGCCATCTGGTCCGCCGACAAGCTGTAGAATGTCGGCAGCTCAGGCGTCGATACGATGTGATCGTTGTGCAACAACACCTCGATGGACGCAAAGACGGACATCGGCTCGCGCTGATTGCTGCCCTTATGCTGGGACGCCTTCGGCCCGCCACGCGGTCGCCACGTCAGCGGAGCGCCCGCTGACCCCCCGAACTGCAGCAGGGAGCCCGCAGGTTTTACATTGTCACTCGTAACCACGCCATTTCGATAGTGCGTCTCGATAGAGAAGGGATTTGCCGCCGCCCATCCGCTTTCCCTGGCTAGAAAAAATGCATTTCCGTGCAGCGCTGAACTCGCAGCGCGCGTCACCACGGCCATTCCGCCCAGCGTTCCATATTGCGCCGAGAAATCGCGCGGAAGGACGCGGAAGCTGCGCACCGAGCCCTGGCTATAGCTGGATCCAGAGGTTGCACCATCCGACGCCGCACCCCGAGGACCGGAGCGAAAGCTCTGGTTCGCCGAAAGGCCGTCGACCGACAGCTTGCCCTGCGTCGCCGGTAGCCCTGCGTAGCTGATGCCGGCACCGCCCGCACCGTCGAGGCCGCTTCTTCTGCTGGACGCGTTGCCTTCACTATCGCTGGCAGTGCCGCTGGCCGCTGCCGCTGCGGCCGGGTCTTCATTGGCAGTCGAATCAAGCTCGACAAGGTTCTCCCATTGCCGCGATTCAATCGGCAAAGCACTCTCGCGCGCCTGCACCTCAAACGTGGTCAGATGGAGCCCGGGTGACGTTGTGACCGTGTGGTTATGGGCTGAGCCAAGCGTCATGCTCACGTCGTCAAAATCACCTCCCTGCAAGTCAAAGGTAGTGACAGCAACGCTATGATCTGGCAGCCGCGAAATCGCGCGAACCTGATACTCTCCCGGCGGCAATCGCAGTATCAGGAAGTTGCCATCACGGTCGGCATCCACATCGCGCGCCACATCGAGATCGCTCGACGTTAGATGGATATGAACGCTGGTTGCCGCGCACGGGTGAGGGTACGGTCCGCAGACTTCTGTCACATGGCCGCGGATCGCGCCATCCACCGGCCCCTGTGCAAGCACCACAGCAGGGCATGTCAGCAGCAGGGCGCACGTCAGCCGCTTTGTGATACGCCGCCCGAGTGCCAGTACGGATCGCGTCCCACCCTCGGCCGCATTGATGTAAAGACTGAATGCCAACAGCCGAACCCCGTCCCGGGAAAAGGCCGGAACTCCTGAAACGCAGAAGGAGTGACTGATTCACCGTCGGTCGCCGAAACCGCTCGGCAAGTAGACGGCATGCTGATAGAACCGTGTGTATTTGAGCCTAGCGAAGAAATTCCGTTTTGGGAAGCGCAAAACAATGGGCAGCAGCCAAAGGCCGCTGCCCATCCGGATACACTATCCGCAGCTAAAACAAGATATGCAGCCCCATCGTTACCGCTCGGTTGCCGCCGATTGTATTGGTGACCGAGCCGAAGTTCGCACCATTATTGGGGCAGCCATTCGCATTTACAGCCAGCGACGCGTTGCAAGACTGAACGCCTACCGGAAGCTCGGTCGGTATTGCGGTCGTCTTACCCGTACCTGTGTGGTATGGCAACTGATCCAGGTTCGTCAACGCCGACTGCTGATCGCTAACCTTCGGACTGGTCGCAATCTGGCCATAGTTCACATACGCATTGACGCAATTGTAGAGGCTTTCATTGAAGGCAGAGGCTGAACAGGCAAAGTTTTGCCGGATCTGTGTCTGGTCCTGCGGAACATCCAGGCTCGTGGTATTCGTCACGTTGAAGATGTTGAACTCATACTGGACCGCAATCCTGTGGGTCGCCTGGAAACTCTTGCGGAATGACACATCGAGCCGCTTCTGAAATGCCTGACGGAAGATGTTTCTCTGGTTACTCGGAGCAAAGTCCGTCTCATAGATATCTACCGGATCGCCCGCATTCCCCTGCGCTGCTGTTGGCACGCCTTTGTTGCCAGGAGTGATGTAGTTGATCGCAATCTGCGTCGGATCGATGGTTGGAATATACTCGCCGCCCGCACCGCGCCTGTCGCCTGGATTACCCGTGAGCGCCTTAGACTTTGCCAGTGCCGGATCCTTGATCGGAAGGACCGGATTCAGCAGCGTCGGAAAGTCACCGAAGTAGGCGCTGCCGACGGCACCATAGAACTCGTACAGTGAGTATGGCTGACCGCTCTGCAGCACTCCCAAACCGGTGATGCTCCAATCGTTCGTGACATAGGCAAGAGCGGAGTGCGCGCGTGCCGCGTTGGGTATCTGGAACTGGAAGTTCGCCGTCGTTACATGCGTGCGGTCAAAGTCCGAAGAAGCATACGACTGCCGCAGGTCATTTGGGTTATTTCCCGTGAAGAAGAGACCAAGGTCGCTCTGCTCGTCGAGAGCATGGCTCCATGTATAGCTCACGCCCGCCTGCAGATGGTGCGACAGCCGCTTCTCAAGATGGAGTTCCAGCGCATCGTAAGCGGATGTTCCCACCGTCTTGAACAACGCGGCATTCGGACTGTAGCCAATGTACGGCGTGCGGAAGTCTGTATTTCCTCCATCTTCGGAGTTCCAGGGCTCGCTCCCGATCGGAGAGAAATCACCATTGGCATCTCCCGAAGTATTCTGGTTCAGCACCTCGTATCCGTACGTTGCGGTCTCCCCGTGGATCGGGTTCGTAGGCGTCGCAATGCCCGGCTCATTGAACGGGATCGGAATCACCGAGTGACGTCCGCGATTGCCGCTGTAGCCGATAGTGATCGCAATGTCCTGTGTCGGCTGCCACTGTACGTTCAGTGCCACGTTGATCGTATAGGGAAGAACGTTGTTCTTGTCATAGGCACCGAAGTTCAGCGCCACTGGGCAATCCGTATAGTTGGCCTGGTTGTCAGTTCCACTGCAGTTCTGCCCGAAGCCTGGGTGTGCTGTGCCCGAGTACCCGTAGGCAGAGTTTGGCCCTGCGCCAAGCGTATTCTGCAACGCTGTTGTGATCGTCGAAGGATTCGCGTTGGGCGGAACATACGATCCACCTTGCGAGACCGGCGTGAACGTTCCACTCGACGATCCCAGCGGATCAGACAAACTCTGTCCGGTACCTGTCACATAGCTCGCCAGCGGCGCAGATTCAGTGACGCCAAACGGTCCGCCGTTGCCGCTGCCCGCCGGCTGCGAAAGATAGGTGAACAGCTCGCCCCGATCAAAGTACATCCCAGCGCCGCCATTGATCACAACCTTGTTGTTGAACCGCTTCGGCGAATATGCAAATCCCACGCGCGGCGAGATGCCCCACTGGCGCCCATTCAACGTCGAGTCTGTCTCCCCCAGCGTCGGATCATATTTGTTATTGCCCGCGATCACGAAACCCGAGTTCTGGACATTGAACCCATTCGCCACACTTCCCGTTACGCTGTAGAGGCTCGGATCGAAGTTGAACATGTTGCCGTACTTCTCCGTCAATCCGCCATGATAGTCGTACCGCACGCCGCCGGTGATGCTCAGGTTCGAGAGCGCCTGCCACTTATCCTGCACGTAACCAGCAATCTCATTGGAGCGGTAGTAGCGGTCTGCCAGATTGCGCTGCGTGTGACCGGAGGTCGTATCGATCGACTCCAGCACGTTCGACTTGAACGCCTGGTCAGAGAGAAAGCTGTCGAAGTTCTTGGTCTGTACCTGTGCGATTCCCTGCCGGTTATTCTCGATGTTCAACTGCGTATAGCTGAAACCGCCGCCAGCAACGATGGTATGCTTGCCAATCGAGAAGATCACGTTCGTCGAAGGATTGATGCGGTTCTGGTAGTAGCCAAGATTTACGAACGAGCTGTAAGGACCTACGGACAATGAGGGTGACGAAACATTGTTGTTCGCAAACGCGCCCAGGCTCAGGCCGGGCAGGGCATTCGGCTGGTAGCCAAACAGTCCCGTACCTATTCCATAGGTAGAACCAAGATTCGGGTCAGGTCCCAGCGTCTGCTTATAGAAGCTGTACGATCCCATGCGGTCGAAGCCAACCCTCTGCTCCCAGTTCACCCTCGATCCCAGCGTGACCGTGTTGTCGACAGCAAATACCTGCGCCCCGTTGGTTTGGGTCACGGGGAAACCGCCCGTCTGCGAAAAACCGAACGGCTTGTTGACCGGATCGGTCTGATAGTAATACTTCACAGAGAGCCGGTCGGCCTTGGTCACATCCCAATCCACGGCGGCGTTTGCCTGCTCCGCAACCAGCGTTGACGTTCCCAGCAGCGTCACATTGGGAACACCGTAGGCGTAAGTTGCGGAATTCTGCGACGACGGAATCAGATATTGCCCATTTGGTAGCTTCGCCGTCAAAAGTGCCTGCGCAATCGGGCCAATCGTACCCGTGAACGCTTGGCCATAGCTGGCTGCCGCCGCATTCAAACCCGCAACCGAGCGGTCATCGGTCAATCCGATCGGCACATTCATCTGCGAGACGCCTGTTGCCTGATCGCTGTTGTAGCGGTGCTGATAGCCGACAAAGAAAAACAGTTTGTCCTTCACAATCGGGCCGCCCGCCGTGAAGCCTGCGGTCCAACGATGCAGCGCAGGATTCTCCAAGGATTCCGGAAATGCGCCGATCCCCTCTTGCGCAAGCAGGTATTCCTGCTTGAAGAAGTAAGGCGACGCGTTCATGGAATTATTCGCAAATGATCCATACATCTGACCGTGAAAGTCGTTGGTGCCGCTGCCGGTATTCGCGTCGATCTGCGCTCCGCTGGTAGCTCCCTGCTGCGCGTCATACATCGATGTATTTACACGCAACTCCTGCAGAAACTCAGGCGGTGGTGATGGCAGGCTGTTGCCGTTTGAACCGAACACCGACGTTCCCACACCGGCGGCACCGGCCACCGCCGAAGTCTGTCCAATATTGAATGCGTACCGCTGCGAGTTCGATCCGCTGGAGCTCTTCCCATTGAACAGATTGGTCGCATCGACGCCGTTTACCTGGAACGTGTTCGAGGTGTCGCGCTGCCCGTTCGCCCACACAGGCTGATTGCCCAAACCCGAGTTCGTGTCCAGATTGCTTAGCAGCTCCGCGCTGACCCCCGGCGAAAGCACAGCCAACTGGGTGAAACTACCTGTCGCCAAAGGCGTCAATTGAATCTGCGCTTTATCTAGCGTGTACCCGTTCGTATCGTCGGTAGCGTTAAGCAGTGGATCCGCTGTAACGACCACTGCGGTAGAAATTTGCCCAACCTTAAGCGTTAGGCTTACCGTCCTTGCGCCCGCTTCCTGCACATGGATACCTACCGACTCCGCCGTATCAAAGCCGTCGTGCTGCGCCTTGATGTTGTATGTTCCCACAGGAAGATTGAATATCTGGAAATAGCCATTGGACTGGGTCTTTGCGGTACGCGTAATACCGATCGCCGAATCTGTCGCGGTTACAGTCGAGTCTGGAATCGCTGCGCCGGACGCATCGAGTACCGTGCCGTTCAATGAACCCAGAGTCTGCTGCGCCTTCGCTATGACTGCGACAGTCAAACAACAAAAGAAAAACATGAATGCAAGAACTTTTCGCATAGTACTGACTCTCCTGAAGGTCGAACAATGACGTCATTTACTGCGTCTCCGACGGATCGCATCAGAGCTGACTCTTGCCTGAATACTGATATGGGCGTATCCGCGAAATTGATGCGAACAGCTTTCTAGGTTTCAGTGCAATGTCTTTGAATACTATGAATGTACTTTATTTCAGCGAATTGACTAGAGCTTTTATCGATGCACGCGTTCGATTAACGGCTGCGATCCTTGGATTGCATGAACATTTGGGCAATCTACGCCGAAGCCAGCCCCATTGTCCTGGCAAGAAGGCTATAACTGCGCAGCCTCGCCTCATGCGAGTGCGTAATTGTGTTGACGATAATCTCGCCGAGACGTAGCTCGTCAGCCAGCGAGCGTAGCTGCGCTGCAACGCGCTCCGGCGTTCCCACAAAATAGCGCGGCCACTCAGTATCCTCCGGCGCATCCAGAGTTCCGGCGGTAAAGGCCAGAAAGCGGTTCGGTGCCGTCGGCTTTGCGTCAAGCTCTCGCAGCGCATCTTCTGGTGTGGCGACGGGGCGGCGATCATCCATCCGGATGCGACGCTGTAATAGCCGCACCGATGCATGCAGAAAATCGGCTTCCTCCTGCGTGGGCGCACAGATAACGCCAACGGCAAGTGTGGCTTCCGGCGTTTGGCGTGCGCTTCCCGGCTGAAAGTTACGCTGGTAATACTCGATTGCTTGCCGCGTTTGGATGGGCGAAAAGAAATGCGCGAAGGCGTAAGGCAGCCCCTGCTGCGCCGCGGTAACAGCTGACCACATTGACGATCCAAGCAGCCAGATATCCGGCGCGCCTGGTGCGTCCGGCGCCACACGAATAGTGCGGAAGGCACGCGCCGCTCCCAGAAGCGCGGTAAACTCCTCCGGATGCAGAAAAGCCCGCAACTCAGCCAACTGCTGAGTGAAGTCGTCCACCGCCGGGGACTTGCGATCACGGCGAAGCGCATAGGCTTCCAACTGGCCGCCGCCAGGAGCCCGCCCGATACCAAGATCGATGCGGTTGGGAAACATCGCATGCAGCGTCCGAAAGACCTCCGCCACCTTCAGCGCGGAGTAGTGCGGCAGCATGATGCCACCCGAGCCAACGCGAATGCGCGCCGTCTCGGCCGCGGCGCGCGCAATAAGAATCTCAGGCGCAGTGCACGCAAGCAGATCCATGGCATGGTGTTCGGAGTACCAAAGCCGCGTATAACCAAGACGATCTACGTGACGCGCAAGATCGAGCGAGTTGTTCAGCGCCTGCGATGCGCTGTAACCCTCAGGCACCGGAGACTGATCGAGTACAGAAAGCCGTACGCTGCTTTGCGGAGACACACTCATTCATATTGGATGTAGCCTGCGGCGGGATCGACGCGAGTATCCACGGATCATGCAAGCGTCCATTCGCGCTTTACACCGTCCAATGTTGCATCGGACTAGACTGAGATGAACGCTGGAGGAACAATGGTTTGCAGGCGACGTATGGCGATCTGTTTGTCGGCACTGATGCTGGCGGCCTTCGCGCTGTCCTGCGGTGCGGCCGCCCAGCAACAGTCGCAGACCAATGAGCAACAGCACCAGAGCGATGGCGGACAGGATGAAACAATGTCTGCCCTGCGTCAGGGCCATCTCAATGTATGGTTTGTCGGAAGGCCATCACATCCTCCGCAGACAAACTTGCAGGCAATCGCAGCCCTTCATGACGCGACACCTCTTACCTACCAGAACAAGACCACCGGCAACTTCGGGCAGAGTTCAAGCACGTACGGAGAAGACGCTGCCAGCTACGGTGTGGATGCAGACAGCCGCACGATCAGCGCACCCCAGCCTGCGCAGGGACAGGACGCGCCGTCCGCTACACCCAACGGCATCGGCTATAAGCATAAAGACGCGAGTAACTTCGGACAGGAAGCCAACACGTACGGCCAGGAAGCAAGCACCTACGGCACGACCGGCACTGGCGGAGCCAATAGCGACGGTACCTTCGGACAGAACGCCAGCAGCTTTGGCGAAAAATCCGGTGACACGGGCCAGGATGTCGCCAGCTTTGGAAACTCAACCAGTACCATCGCGAACGCGGCGAACAATGCTCCAAAGCCACCCAGCGACCCGTTAGCGCAGCAATTCAAAGACCGATTACAGCAAGCGTTTCCAGGCCTACAGATCCATTTCACCGAGGTCTCCATCGATGAACTCAAAGACCGTCTGCTTGATGAACGCGGCACCGCCGATTATCCAGATGTCCTCGTGGGCTCATTGCCCGAGGCATGGTGGCGAGGCATGCAGGGCCAGTTCGGCCTCGCCATGCTGCGCCCCGCGAGCTTCTATCCCAATGGAGTGACGGACGCACCTCCACCGTCAGAACCCTTCGCCATTCTTGCGCGCGCGCCACATATGCCGCAAGCGAAGGCCTTCGCGATGTGGATGAGCGAGCCTTACTCCGGATGCGCAGGTTGCGTGCAGGCAGGGCTCTCAAAGAAGGAGCAGGCTGCGGCAACGGTAGCGACAAGCGCAATGCAGCGCCTGCTCAATGGTGAATCCGTAGGCAGTGAGGCCGACCCGGAGATGTCTCACACCTCCTCGCTCGGCGTGGATCGGATGCTGGCAACCGTAGGTGGAACCAGTGCCGCCCAGACGATGCCGAGGATTGAAGTCGAGCGCGTCTCAGTCAACGGCG
Organism: Acidobacteriota bacterium; assembly: GCA_019351975.1. GTDB lineage: Bacteria > Acidobacteriota > Terriglobia > Terriglobales > Acidobacteriaceae > Granulicella. The sequence goes on along the minus strand of JABBOG010000007.1, from coordinate 77,761 downwards.
GTGTGGCTGCTGTTGCCCTCCGGGTCGTTGTCTCATCCTCGCGCGTCTTTGGTGTCGCACATCCGTTGCTGATCCTGCGCATGGCAAAGGACTCACATTGGAGAGTGCTTCAAGTGTCCCTGAACATGCAGCAGGTAGAGCAATCAAGCGTGCGCCGGACATTGATGGATACCAGCGCTCCGGGTGCAGCCGAGCAGCGCGCGGGCGTGAAGGGCGTCACGCTCGCAGCACCGCAGGAGGATGCTACAAGTGGGATCAAACCGGATCTCGTGTGGGACAATAACGGCGGCGCAGGCCTTCAGGTCGTCGAGTGGCAACTGGGCCACGAAGGCGGATGGTCAGACTCGCGGCTGTATCTCGTCGAAGACCACAGCCCGCGTCTACAGACCCATGTGCGCGCCGAGTTCGCCGTCTTCCCCGGCCAGTATCACTGGCGAGTATGGAGCATAGGTGCCCACGGCAATATGAAGATCAGTCCCTGGCGCACCTTCAACGTGACGCAGTGAACTCAGCCGTTCCGCTATGCTGGGTAAGTGATTCCAGAGCTACATCACGCAGCTTCTCCGCTGCTTTCAGTCGACGGCCTGCATATCGCATTCTCTGGTGCAGATGCAGTGCGCGGCATCTCCTTCGAACTCGCGGAGGGAGAGACGCTCGGTCTCGTCGGCGAGTCCGGCTCAGGCAAGTCGGCAACGTCCTTGGCGCTCATGCGGCTGCTTCCACCGAGCGCTGCGATCACCGGCAGCGTTTCGCTGCGGCGTCCGGATGGCACCACGGAAGACCTCATGCGCCTGCCGGAAGATGCAATGCGGCGGCACCGCGGTCAGTCGATGGCAATGATCTTCCAGGAGCCAATGACGGCACTGAATCCCGTAATGCGAGTGGGACGGCAAATAGCGGAAGCATGGCTTGCCCATGCACCGCGAACACCAAAGTTGGAAGTGCGCGAACGCGTTCTGGCTGCCATGCACGAGGTCGCGCTGCCCGACCCCGCGCGGCGCATGAATGATTACCCCCACCAGTTCTCCGGCGGTCAACGCCAGCGCATCGTCATCGCCATGGCCCTCATGCATAAGCCGCGATTGCTCATCGCCGATGAGCCAACCACGGCACTCGATGTAACAGTACAGGCTCAGATCGTCGCTCTGCTCAAAAGCCTGAAAAGCGAGCACAAATTAGCAATGCTCTTCATCTCGCACGACCTCGCAGTCGTCAGTCAGGTTGCCGACCGGATCGCAGTCATGCGCCACGGTGAGATCATTGAAACCGGCCCTGCAGCGCAGGTGCTTCAGCGGCCCCAGCATCCCTACACCCGAAGCCTGCTGACATCCGCACCCACAATGACAACGCCTCGCGACCGCCCACTTGCTACTATGGTGCGACCCGGAATCTAATAAGGTGGGTCGGTCATAACTATGCGCGCGCTTGTACTCTCTGACATTCACGGAAATCTGCATGCGCTCAATGCCGTATTGGCCGCCGCACGCAGCAGCTCAGCCGGCGGCTTCGATCAGCTTTGGAACCTCGGCGACATGGTAGGCTATGGCGCGCGGCCCAACGAGGTACTCGACATCATGCGCTCATTCGCCGGACGCGACGCCATCCACGTCCGAGGCAATCACGACCGCGTCTGCTGCGGCCTGACCAGCTCCCAGGGATTCAACCCGGTCGCCTCGGAGGCCGCCGCATGGACTCGCATGCAGCTCACGCCGACCAATCGGGAGTGGCTCCGCTCCGTGCCGATGGGGCCCATCCTCCCGCCCCTTCAGTCCCGCGGTCGCGCCATGTGCGCCCACGGATCACCTCTCCACGAAGACCAGTACATCGTCTCCATGCGCGATGCGTGGATCCCCCTGCAGCGCATGGCCACCGACATCACCTTCTTCGGTCACACACACGTGCAGGGAGGATTCTCACAGCGCTCGCAGGACTGGGCAGAGGATTTTCCGTCGTACGACCCAGACGACCGCGACAAGCTGGACCAATGTGCGCTGGCCGTCCCAACAGGATCGCGACACCTGATCAATCCCGGCTCCGTCGGTCAGCCGCGCGATGGCGATTGGCGCGCTGCGTTTGCAATCTACGACGATGCCGCCGAACAAGTGACGTTCATGCGCACGCCCTACGACATCGCGGCAGCCCAGGCAGCGATTCGCGAAGCAAGGCTCCCCGAACGTCTCGCAGCAAGGCTGGCGTCAGGCAGATGACAGCTGAGAAGCTGTGTTCCTCATCCACCCAACTCAAAAATACTTGCCAATCGTGAACACCAGCTTCCGTTCATCCCCATTCCCTATCGCTGGTCCAAGCGATATCACTCCGAGCGGTGTAACTGCAATAATGCCGATATAAACATCCTGACGTGTAATATTCGCTGCGTCAGGCGCGCGCATCTGCCCCGCCTCATAAGCCGCCCCGAGATACAGACTGTTGCTGAACGGCGACGGCAGCGACTTGATCTGTCGCAAATATCCAGATGTAATCAGGAAGTAGTCCGTGCCGCGATACTGATCGATCGCGCTTGCACTCAGGCGCAACGGGCCTCCCAGCGTATACCGGAAAGGCTGCGCCACATTGTGGTTGAACATCGTTGCGCCCATCATGTTCATCAGCAGCACGTTCTTCTTGTCGAAGGTGTGCGCGAACTCCACCTGATTGAAGAGCTGCGGTGTGCTCGGACTCTTCGGCGTTCCATATAGATAGCCCACGCTGGTCACCGAACGCACGCCAAAGTGCGGAACGAGCGCTCGGTCCTGCGAGTCAAAGATGTATTGCGCGCGCACCGTTTGCGCGGCGCCGCCATAGTTGGGCAGCGCATCGGCACCCGTGGTGACGTACCACTTCACGTTCTGTATCTGCCAGCCTGCACGCAGCTGCTGATTGATACCGTCAGTCCACCCGACATCCCCACCCGTCCCGATGAACTGCGCCAGCCTCTCCGATTGCCGGAGGTTTCCACTATAGATGTAATACGGCATGCGTGATATGCCACCGCGTGGAGCTACAAAAAAACCAGCCCAGTTGATCCGCCTGTAGTACTCCGTTTCCAGCCGCGTGAAGAACCCGAAATCGATATTCGTGCGCAGCTCAGAGCCATATCCGCCAAGATCCTGATCGAGCAGAATGCTGCTCACCGTAGCGCGCGTCACTGCTCCGCTCTGTGCCTCCAGGTTGAATCCCACATCCAGGAACGGCGGGCCGGTCCGTTTGTCTGCGATCGTTACGAGAAGGATGGGCCGTCGAGGTTCCGTCTTGTCATAACCAACCGTGTAGTCAGCCTCATAGCGGCCATCGCTCCGCAACTCCGCCAACAGCTTTACAACGTTCGCCGTATTCACAGGCTGGTTCACAAGTGGAGCAAAGAGCCGTTCAGCGGCAGCCTTTACATCCGCGTTCGGAGCCTGCACCATCACCCGCAGGATGGCGCCCGGCGGACCAAGCTGGCGGGCCTGCCGATGTGCAAGATACCGCTGCCATTGCTGCTCATTCAGCGAATACTTGAGCAGCGCATCGCGGTTCGCTTCAGCGGCAGCATATCCACGCGCCGCGAGTTGATCCGTCTTCAGATAATCGTTCGCCGAGAAACCCGTCAGATCTGGAATAATCACAACGTTGGCCAGCTTCCGGTCGCGCGCCTCGTTGTTTTCGATGCCCACGGCAAACGCTCGCTGTAGCACCCCGAGGATCGAATTGAGATCCCCCTTCGTAACCGGCTGAAGCTTGAGGCTCACAGCCAGCACCACATCCGCCTTCATAGCTTTGATGTCGGGCGTCGGGAGGTTTTCCAGAATCGCGCCGTCCACAAACTCATCGCCATCCAGCTTGAATGGGCTAAAGACGCCGGGGATCGAGGCGGACGCACGGACTGCATCCTGTAACGATCCCCGCGAGAACGTAGCGGTCTTCGCAGTATTCAGATTCGTCGCCTGGCACCGGAACGGAATCGGAAGATTATTGAAGTCCGTCTGGTCGTTGTAACGCAGGAACTCTTTGTCCAACAACTCATTCAGGCCAGTATCCGAGAGCAAACTGTTGCGGAACGACGCGCCGTGTTTCAGGCCTATCGTGACGGCGTTCGGGATCTCCCTGCTCTCCTCCCGGCGTTCGAAGTTCTGCGCGCTATAAGCCTGCGTGATGCGGAATACCGAGTTCACCGAATCCTCGGTCATGATGTGCCGCATCTCGTTGGGCGTGTGCCCGGTCGAGTACAGCGCCGCGATGATCGAACCCATACTCGTACCGGCAATCACGTCCACCGGGATGCGGTGTTCTTCAAACCACTCCAGAACGCCGATCTCGCTCATGGCCTCTGCTCCACCGCCGCCCAGCGCAAGCCCGATCACAGGCCGGTCTTTCGGTAAGTCCGACGGTGGCGGCGCTGGTGCCAGCGGTCCCAGCCGCAACAGCGTTGCGCTCGCCACAGCCTCCCCTTTCACAGGCTGCGGAGGTTCAGGCTCTGAACTCTTGGATTTGTCACCGCTGTCTTGCTCCGTCTGTGATCCCGCGCGGTTGGCCGCTGCCTGCTTCGCCGCCTGTCCCGCTGTCTCAGGCGTCTGGGTCGGACTCTGCGCCATCCCCACCGCGGCCATCGACATCAACCAGAACACCAGCATGCAGCCGAATACCGCCGGACGTGTGACAACCGAAGAGCGGGCCGGACGGGTCCGCTGTGTTGCTGCAGGTGTTTCCATCGGTGCGTAGACCCGTTCCATTGCGCGCTGCAAGCGAATACGCCCTCTTTTTACCCGGGATAGCAGCCGCCAAAATCCTGAACGGATGTCGCTGACGCACCTGATCCCAAACAAATGAAGTGAGTGTCCCTTTTAGAGTACATTGTCCCTGCCTTCGGGCGTCTCAGCGGCGAAGAGATCAGATGCGAACAGATCAGCGGCTGTACTCCTGGAACAGCTCGGGAAATTGGCGTTTTAGCGCAGCAATCTTCGGTATATCGCAAACCTGAATGTACGGATTATGCGGATTCTTCAGCGCATAATCCTGGTGATAGTCCTCGCCGGCATAAAACGCCGCGAGCGGCACAATCTGTGTAACGATCGGCTTGCCAAACATCCCTGCCTCATCCAGCTGCTTCACATACGCGGTCGCAATCTCGCGCTGCTGCTCGTCGGTATAAAAAATCGACGAGCGGTAGCTTGTTCCAATATCTGCGCCCTGCCGATTGAGCTGCGTCGGATCATGCACCACCGAGAAAAACACCCTCAGCAAAGCCCCGTAGCTCACAACAGTTGGATCAAAGACGATCTCAATCGCCTCCGCATGTCCCGTATCTTCGCCGCACACTGCACGATAGTTCGCTGTATTCGCTGCGCCGCCCGAGTATCCGACCGTCGTTTGAACCACGCCCTTCACCCTCTGAAAGACCGACTGCACGCCCCAGAAACATCCACCAGCGAACACTGCCGTCTGATGCACTGCGGTTGTGCTCTCGGGAGCAGATATATCGCGAAGGGGTGCCGGTACTGGTTCCCTGAGAGTTGATGCCATTGATCGACGCCTCCATAGTGATCTCCCCAGCCACAACATTGCAGCCACCGCTCCGAAACGAAACCCTGTAAGGAGTAGCCGTCCACTTCCAGGTCCGGGCAGAATCACATTCCATTGGACGCGTGGAACGACCGGAATGACGCGTCGGGCCGTCACCGGCTGCAATATCCGCGTGAACCACCAGAGTTAACCCCCACCTAAAGCCTTACTTGAAGAGTTACTATTTGGTCATCCCGACAACGCTATCTATCTGAAAATGGACAAGATCGTCTAACCTGGTGGCCATCCCATATGCCGCCCGCCAAGCAGGTGCACATGGAGATGCTCGACCGTCTGCCCGCCGTCCTCACCCGTATTGACCACCAGCCGATACCCACCGCCACCATCACCGGGCGCAACCTGCTGCTGTCTGGCGACCTCCGCCGCAGCGGCCAGCAAATGCCCCAGTAACCCGGCATCCTCTACCGACGTCTGCGCCAGCGATCCAAAGTGCCGCTTCGGTATCAGAAGGATATGCGTCGGAGCCTGCGGGTGAATGTCCGGAAAAGCAATCACATGCTCGTCCTCGTACACGCGCTTGACCGGGATCGAGCCTGAAGCGATCTTGCAGAAAAGACAATCCATAAGCAATGAGTTGAGGTTAAGCAGTCAGCTTCAGAAAAGCAAGCAACTGTGCCATCCCAGCGCGCCGGGATTCCATGCGCACCTCGCTTCACGGCTTCTTGAAGTACTTCGGCTCCATGCCCGGAGCCCATGGGTTATACGCCTTTCCAAACGCCGCGCGCCGGCCAATCGACGGATGGCTGTACGTCCAGAACTCGTAGAAAGGGCTGGGATTTGGGTCCGCGAACGAGGTCTTCCCAAGCACGTCGAACGCCTTTACAGCAGTGGTCTGCGGATCGGCCACCAGACCATGAATCGCCTCTTCACCGTAGACGTCGGCCGCATGCTCATCATGCCGGCTGAACGCGTTCTCGACCGGCTCCAGCAGTGCGCCAAAGATGGAAAACGCCAACAGCAGCACCGCCAGCGCAGCCCAGTCAGTCTGCGAAGGAATTCCCCATCGGCCACCAAACTTTGCAAGCGCCCATTGCACAAACAGGTACCCCAGATACATCGAAATCAGCAGAATCAGCAGGGTGAACAGCACCCCATACACGATATGGTTCAGCACATAGTGGCCCGACTCGTGGCCGAACACAAACACGATCTCATCCGGCGTCAACTTCTGGATCGATGTATCCCATACCACAACGCGCTTGGACGATCCAAAACCCTCTACATCAGCGTTCAGCGTCGTCAGCTTCGCGCTAGCCTTCATCAGAAACATCCTGTCCGGAGGGATATTCATATGTCCCTTCTGCACAACCCGCTCCAACTGCGCAACCAATACAGGATCGGTCTTCTGTAGCGGTTCGTAATGAAAGAACAGCGGCTCCACATAAGGCGCAGCAAAGATCCCAAACAGCACAATCGGGATCGACGCACACCAGAACACCAGCCACCAACTGCGCGAGAACTTCCGAATAATCCAGAACAATAGCATCAGCAGCAGCCCGCCGATGACCCACGTCAACGCAAACGCCTTTGCCTGATCTCCAAACCAACTGCCCCAGCCCTGCACCGAAAGCCCATGCTGCAGCGAAAGATGGTGCCCATACAGGTCCAGCGGAAGATCCAGCAGAAAACCCGCAATCAGATACAGCAGAAGAAAGAGATACCCTTGCGCCCACCGGTTGCGGCTTGCCTTGACTGCCGTATCGCGCATCCACGCGATCACTCCCAGCCATAGCATCAGCAACAGGCTTACGATCCCCCACGCCAACTCGACGAAGTGCATCGTCTCGTTCACCGCACTCAAATGCTGTGACTTCGCCAGATCCTCAGGCGAAAGCGAGTAATCAGGAATATTCCCATGCAGCGGTGCAGCCGCGAGCTCCTGCGAAGCATACACATTGGCGGCGCGCTCGGCCGGCGTCTCACTCGCACATCCCGTCAACACCATCGGCAGAAGAAGACCGCCAGCCACAAAAACGATCAGAGCAAAACGGCGCAGCAGCATCAACATGTTCAGCATCCTTGGCATGGTGTCCATTCGAACTGATACGAGTCTGCGCCAGCGCCTCACGTTGAGCAAGCCGGAATCATACCCGGGTATCCAGACAGAACACCCCTGCGCGACATTCGATACACTCGTTGCACGGCACGTTGTGCCGATGGAATGTACACTTTGCCTCTGAACCCACCGTTCTTTCCCCGTCGTTTCTCCATCCCATCTGGTCTGATTCATGCTTCCGCCGCACGCTCCATCACGCGTACCGCATGCCTGGGAGCATTCGCTCTTGCTGCAACAACCGCGGCCTATGCAGCGACTCCGTCCGATAAACCCGATGCCGTCACCACCACAGCGCACGAGCCCGTGCTGATGCAGGCCATGGAGTCCGAGCTGCATCGCGCCGTCACCGAACTAGGACAAGCGGTCACTCCCGCCGTCGCGACCTCCGCGCGGCCAACAGTACCTCCGCAAAGACCCTACTTCCTCAGCTACTCCGTCGCCGATGCCGAGAACGTCAGTATTACCGCGCAATATGGCGCGATCACCAGCTCAAACACCACCCACGCGCGCACTGCCGACGTGCAAGTGCGGCTCGGCTCCTTCGCCCTCGATAACACCCACGACGCACATCGCGCCAGCGCTCTTACCACCCTCCCCCTGCCTCTCACCGATGACCGCGCAGCCATCGAACGCACCCTCTGGTACGCCACCAATCGCGGCTACGGCAAGGCACTCGATGCGCTTGAAAAAGTGAAAACCGAGCAGCAGGTGCGCGCCAAGGAAGAAGATGCCTCCGCCGACTTCACCGCCGAAAAGCCGCGCGTCGACATCCTCGCACCCGAGCCGCCGCTCAACGTAGACCGCACCGCCTGGGAAGCGCGCCTGCGCCAGATCTCCGCCATCTTCCGCAACTACCCGCACATCTTCTACGACATGGTCGAGCTCCAGGCAACGCACGAAACCGACTTCTTCGTCTCCAGCGAAGGCACGCAGGTCGCCGCGCCAAACCACGTCGCACGTCTCATCGTCGTCGCTCGTACGCGCGCCGCCGATGGCATGGATCTCTACCGCGACGAAACCTTCGAAGCCGACGCCACAGGCAATCTGCCCGCGCAGGCGGAGGTCCTCGCCAAGACCGAAGCACTCGCCAAAGGTCTCGACGACCTCCGCTCGGCCCCCATCACCGAACCCTACAACGGCCCCGCAATCCTCTCTGGCCGCGCCTCCGCCGTCTTCTTCCACGAAGTCCTCGGCCATCGCCTCGAAGGCCAGCGCCAGCGCGGCGACGAAGAGGGACAGACCTTCACCAAGCTCCTCGGCAAGCCCATCCTGCCCAGCTTCCTCTCTGTTGCCGACGACCCCACGCTCACCAGCTTCGACGGCCATCCCCTCAGCGGCCACTATCTCTTCGACGACGAGGGCCAACCCGCACGCCGCGTGCAGCTCGTCGACGACGGCGTCCTCAAGACCTTCCTCATGTCGCGCCTTCCCATCGCAGGCTTCGATCAATCCAACGGCCACGGCCGCGCCGAGACCGGCAAGATGCCTACCGGACGCCAGGGGAACCTCATCGTCACCTCCACCAAGGCCGTCTCTGACGCCGAACTGCGCGAAATGCTCAAAGCCGAAGCCCGCAAGCAGGGCAAAGCCTACGGCCTCTACTTTGAAGACATCAGCTCAGGCTTCGCCGTCACCACCCGCCGCTCGCCGCAGGCGTTCCAGGTCATCCCTCTGGTCGTCTACCGCGTCTACGTCGACGGCCGTCCCGATGAACTCGTGCGTGGCGTCTCCATCGTCGGTACGCCCCAGGCCGCGCTCAACAACATCGTCGCCACCGGCGATCATCAGGACATCTTCAACGGCCTCTGCGGCGCCGAATCCGGAACCGTACCCGTTAGCGCCGTAGCTCCCGCCATGCTCGTGTCCAGCATCGAAACCCAGCGCCAGGCCCAAGGCACAGCGCGTCCCCCTATCGTCCCTCCACCGCCACTCGACCCACAGCCCAACCCGCAGCCCGCGCCTGCGGCTTCACCGAAGGGCGGTCTCTAATGCATCTTCGTCCATTCCTGCTCCTTCCACTTCTGTGTTCGCTGGCCTGCGCGGAGACCCCGCAGCCTCGCCCCACCGACCCGCTCCTTACCGCCATGCAACAGGAGCTCGCCCGCGAAAAAGCCGATCTCGTTCTCCCCGGCATGCAGCGCCCCTACTTCATCGAGTACCGCCTCGAAGACATCGCCAGCTACAGCGCCGTCGCCAACTACGGCGCGCTCACCAGCCAGTCAGACCACCATCAGCGTGTCGTCCGCGTTGAGGTACGCATCGGCGACTACACCTCCGACTCCAGCTCTGCGCGTGGCGAAGGCTCCCTCGCCCTCGCCCCTCAGGACAACGATCCCGCCGCACTCAAGTACGCCCTCTGGTCCGCCACCGACGAGGCCTACAAGAGCGCCCTCCGCGCCTACGCAGCCAAGCAGGCCACGCTCAAAAACTATCAGAGCGCACCCACAGCCAACGACTTCACCCCTGCCAAAGCCATCACGCTCATCGAGCCCATCGTCTCCCTCAATCTCGATCGCGATGACTGGAACCATCGCCTCATCGCGGCCAGCGGCCTCTATGCGACCTCGCCGCAGACCAGAAGCTTCGCCGACGACGTGCAGTACAGCTCCGCCAGCATCTCCGCTGTCGCCGTCAATCGCTACATGGTCGATTCCGAAGGCACCGTCCTTCGCCATGGATACGCCGGTTACACCGACTCCATCAGCATCGGCGGCCAGGCTCCTGACGGCATGGAACTCGCCCGCAGCAACGGCAGCACCGCCGCCACCGCTGCCGGTCTCGAAAGCGCTACAGCCCTGCAGCAGCGCGCGCTCGACGACCTCCTCAGCTTCAACCAGTTGCGCCACGCACCCATCGTCGGAGCCGAAGACTACCACGGCCCCGTCCTCTTCTCCGGCGACGCCGCCGCCGATGTCTTCAACAAGCTCTTCGTACCCAACATCGAAGCCGATCGTCCCGACATCGGTACCAACGCGCGCACCCAGGGCGTCTACCAGTCCAGCTATAAAACCCCCGTACTTCCGCCATTTCTCTCCGTCATCGACGACCCGACGCTGCGCAGCTACGACGGCCGCACCCTGCTCGGAGCCTACCGCGTCGACGACGAGGGCGTTCCCGTCGCTCCTGTCGACGTCGTCGAACACGGCAAGCTGATGAACTACCTTCTCGGCCGCGAGCCCATCAAAGACTTCCCTCAATCCAACGGCCACGGCCGCGCTGTCCTGGGTCAGTCCGCACGCTCGCACGCAGGCGTCATTCTCGTAAAGTCTTCTCAGCCCCTCACCTCCGCTGCGATGCAGGCCAGGCTGGTCGCCTTTGCCAAACAACAGGGCCGCGACGTCTACGAGGTGGAGACGCTGGGCGGCGAACTCTCACCGCGGCTCCTCTACAGCGTCTCGCCCAGCGGTAAGCGCACACTCGTCCGCGGAGCCATCTTCGACGAGCTCGATCAGCGCGCCATCCGCAGCGGCATCGTAGCCGCCGGCGGCAAACCCTACATCACGCAGACCATCGGCCCTGTCCCCGAAACCACCATCGCTCCCGAGCTGCTCTTCGCCGACATCACCGTAAAGCGCGCCAACGAGGAGCAGCAAAAACTTCCGTACTACGCCCCACCCGCACTACAGGCCCAGCAGCCCTAGAAACTCTGATCACGTCTCTGTTTTGAAGGGGGCGGGCTTCAGCCCGTCCGTAAATCCCATGAAAATCAAAGTGGCTGTAGCCCCGGAGGAGATGCTTTGAACTGAACCCCAGCCGCCCTAGTCGATACGCACCAGATATGACGTCACCGACGTTCCTGGATCGCCGATCCAGCTCTTGATCGCAGCCGCGTCGGCATGGTCATGCCGCACCGGATCGATTCTCACCCACCACCCCGTCGCACCGGAGAAGTCCGTCACCCGCGCTCCCGCATACCGCTTCAGCAGCGCAGCCTTCAGATCAACCGCATCTCTCTGGCTCTTGAACGCCCCCGTCTGCACGCACCATCTCCCCGTAGAAGCCGGCGCCTCCACCGCTGTCCCGTACGCTTCAATCTTCACCTTCGCCACACCCATCCGGTACAGGTCGATCTTCTTCGCCGCGCTCTCGGAAAGGTCCAGAATCCGCCCATGCGAAAACGGCCCACGGTCCGTGATCCTCACCATCACCGACTCGCCATTCGCAAGATTGGTCACCCGCGCAATCGTCCCCAGCGGCAGCGTCTTATGCGCCGCCGTCATGCCCGTGCCGTTATACTTCTCGCCGTCTGCCGTCCTGTGCCCGCTCGGCCCATACCAGCTCGCCATGCCCACTTCGACAAGCGTCGGCTTGCCCTTCGGCTCCGTGACCGGTCCCCTCGGCGGCTTGCTCGCGTAAGGCTCGCTCCGCGAGCGCGAAGAATTACGCTGTAACGGTGGTGGCGGCGGCGCATACGCCTGCTTTTTGCGATGGTGGCAACCGGTGGACAGCATCGTGACCACGCCCATCAAGCCGGCTGCCAGAGCCCTGCGCAGGGCCGCGTAACAAGCCGCGGAGCGCCCAGAACATTCAGTCTCCTTTGCACCACGGCGCATCGCGCAGATCCCCTCCGCTGAAGATACAATCTCCATCATTGGGCCGAGCCACCGCTACGTCAACGCCGCACAGCGCGATGTGCCTCTCTGGATACCTCGTCAAACGTGCCGGGCGGAACGCAAAATACAGCCTCTGCGTTCCGCTCCAACAACTTATGTCGACGACTTCTCCATGGACTTGATCGCCTCCAGCACCTCTCCGCTGTGCGCCTGAATGTCCTTGACCTCCCACTCCTTCACAATCTTGCCCTGCGGAGAGATCAGAAACGTATCGCGCTCAGCGAAATGCACCGGACCAAACGACTTCACCGGCACGCCGTACTCTTCGACAACCTTCTTGCCCGGATCAGCCAGCAGCTTGAACGTCAGCGAATCCTTGGTGCAGAACGCCTTATGGCTCTCCGGCGTGTCCAGCGACACGCCCAGCACCACCGCATTCAGCGCCTGATACTTCTGCAGATCACGCTGAAAGTTGTGCGCCTCGATCGTGCATCCGCTCGTCTGGTCCTTCGGATAGAAGTACAGCACCACCCACTTACCCTTGTACTCGCTGAGTGATACGGGAGTATTGTCTTGCGACGGCAGCGTAAAATTTGGAGCTTCTGTACCCACAGCCAGCGGTTCGCTCGCCGCCTGCACCCTGCCGCTCATGGCGAAACCGCCCGCCAGCGCTACAGCACATCCTGTTGCAATCCATCGTTTCCTGAGCATGGAACATCTCCTGGGCGCGCCGTTAGCTGCTGACCGCCGCCGATGCCATCTTATCTCACCCTCGCGACCGCACTCGATGCCATCATCAAATCTGCGCCGAATCCTTCGCCACACCAACCACTGAGATACCCGCCGCATCCGCCACCACCACCATCGCCTCTCGATCAAACAGCAGCGTCCGCCCCGCCTCCACGCACAGGCACGTCGCCCCCGCCGCACGCATCGCCTCCACCGTCGGCACACCCACCACCGGCACATCGAACCGCATATCCTGATTCGGCTTTGCCACCTTCACCACCGTCAACCGCCGCTGCAGCGTGCTCGCTGCATCCTCCGCAGACTCCCCAAGCGTGCGAAAGATCGCCCCCGCCCGCGCAATCGCCGCGTCCGTGCCCTCCATCGCCTCCACCGCCACGCATGCACCCGCCGCGATCACCACCGTCTGCCCCAGGTCAAACCCCGCAATCCCCCGCGCCACCCGCAGCCCATACTCGATGTCTCCGCGCTCCATCTCGTCCGGCGCACGCGCTGTCAGCAAACCCTCACACGCCAGCATAGGCTCCAAAAACGCCGTCGACGAAACCAGCGTAATCCCCTCATCCTCCAGCACCTTCGCCACCGCTCCCAGCAGCATGTCCGTATTCCTCGTGCGCAGATTCAGCAACAGCTTCGCCAGCCGCCAATCCGGCCGTATGCTCGAAAAAATCTGCTTATGCTTCACCTGTCCGGCCATCACCGCGCGCGTCACCCCCTCGCGCTGAAACATCTCAATCAGCCGCGACAGCTCCCCCAGCGACATCCAGTGCACGCGAATCCAGTCCGGCTCCCGCGTCGCACGCGCGTCCATCTCCGCAGACGTCTCTTCTTTAATCGCCGCAACCACCACCCGCAGCCCATGCGCCCGCGCCGCGTCCAGCAGCAGAAACGGAAACTGCCCGTTCCCTGCAATCAGCCCCAGCGTGGGCACAGCATCGCCAGTGCTCATCGCTACTTGATCACTCCACGCTCACTCGCTGCAACAAACTCCGCCAGATACTGCACATGGTCCCCGCCCGCTCCGTCCGCAATCATCGCCCGCATCGCCTCCAGCGCCTGCGTCGTATTGCGCTTCCCGCTGGTCAGCAGTCGCATCGCCGCCGACAGCTCCTGCAACTGCTCCGCCGTAAACCCCTTCCGCTGCAACCCAACCTTGTTCAAGCCATACGCATGATTATTCCGCTCAATCGACGTCAGTGAGTACGGCAGCACATCCTGCGTCACCGTCGTCCCTCCGCCGATATAGCTGTACCGCCCAATCCGGCAATACTGATGCACCGGCGCATTCGCGCTCAGCGTCGCATGATCCTCCACCGTCACATGTCCAGCCAGCGTCGCGCCGTTCGGCAGAATACATCCGTTCCCAATCACACTGTCATGCCCGATGTGCACATACGCCATAATCAGGTTGCCGGAACCCACTCTCGTCACACCCCCGCCACCCGTGGTCCCGCGCGAGATCGTCACATACTCCCGAATCGTATTCTCGTCGCCGATCTCCAACCGCGTCGGCTCACCCGCATACTTCAGGTCCTGCGGCGCAATCCCCAGGCACGCAAACGAAAACACGCGGTTTCCCTTACCCAGCCGCGTATGTCCATCCAGCACCACATGCGACACCAGCTCGCACGCCTCGCCCAGCACCACATTCGCGCCAATCGTGCAGAACGGCCCCACCGTGCAGCTCTCCGGAACCACCGCGCCTTCAGCCACAATCGCAGTCGGATGGATGCTCACGCGACTGGAGCCTCCGCCACCGCAGCCTCTTTTGGTTTGCGCATCCGCGGCACCAGCGCCGCCGTAAAGGTCGCCTCTGAAACCAGCTTGCCCTCTACCGTGATCGCGCCTTTCAACTTCACCATCGTGCTGCGCCAGTTCATCACGGTCACTTCAATGCGCAGTTGATCTCCCGGGGTCACTGGCCGCCGGAACTTTGCCGCCTCGATCCCCGTGAACATCATCAGCTTCTCCTCGCGTTCAGTCGCGGAGAACTCCGTCAGCAGCAGCGCGCCTCCGGCCTGCGCCATCGCCTCCACTTGCAGCACTGCCGGCATCACCGGATAATCCGGAAAGTGACCCACAAAGTGCGGCTCGTTCATCGTCACATTCTTGATCGCAACCACGCGAACCTTCCGCTCAATCTCGACCACGCGATCAATCAACAGAAACGGATAACGGTGCGGCAACATCGCCATAATCTCGACGATATCCATCGTCGTCTTCTCAGCCGGCTTCGATGCGCTCCCAGCCTCAACCACTGCAACATTGCTCACAGAAGAATCACTCATAACGAAGTTGAGTATACCCCCGCCGGTCGTACAGCTTCATCTCGAACCCGCACCCATCCGGGTGCCCCATGTCTCGCTTCTTAGACATGGGTGGCGATGAAACCCAGTGTACATAGGCCTCTACCGCGCCACCATCTCAAACGTCGCATGTTCCTTCGCCGTCTCATCGTCTCCAACCCACACGTCAAACATTCCCGGCTCCATCCCCCACTTGTGCGTCTGCGGGCTCCAGAAGCCCAGCTCCCTGGTATCCAGCGCCAGCGTCACCGTCCGCGTCTCATGCGCCTTCAGCGACACACGCTCGAACCCCTTCAGCTCCCGCACCGGCCTCGACGCACTCCCCGCACGTTGATGCGTATACATCTCCACCACCGCATCGCCATCGCGGTCGCTCGTATTCACCACGTCCACCGAAACCTGCATCGCCGCTCCCGCACGCACCGTCGGCGCACTCATCTTCAGGTTCGTCATCGCAAACGTCGAATAGCTCAGCCCATATCCAAACGGATACAGCGGCGCACTCGTCGCATCCCAATAGCGCTCATTCAACGCCTCCGGTATCTGCGTCAGGTTCCTCGCATAGTTGATCGGAATCTGCCCCACACTGCGCGGCCACGCCAACGGCAGCTTCCCGCCCGGATTCGCATCGCCTGACAGCAGATCCGCAATCGCATCGCCGCCCTCCGTACCCGGATACCACGCCTCTAGAATTGCCCCCACATGCTCCGACGCCCAGCTTATGTTAAGCGGCCTTCCGCCCAGCAGCACCAGCACCACCGGCTTGCCCGTCGCCACCGCTGCCTCCAGCAGCGCCTCCTGCTTGCCCGGCAGCGTCAGGCTCGACCGCGACGCCCTCTCTCCGCTCATGCTCTGCAACTCACCCAACACCAGCACAGCTACATCCGACTGCTTCACCAACGCAATCGCATGCTTGAACTCCACCTCCCGCTCCGCATCGCTCTTCATCACCGGCTTCGGGCTGGTGAACTGCGGATCGAAGATCGACGGCTGCTCCCGCTCAATCTCCACACCCTTCGTGTACGAAATACGTTCCGCGCCAAACCTCTTCCGCATCCCCTCCACCACCGTCACCGAGTCCGCCGGATGCCCCGCCAGACTCCACGAACCCATAATGTCCGCCTTCGAATCCGCCAGCATTCCCACCACCGCGATCTTCCTGTCCTTATCGCCCAGCGGCAGCAACCCGCCTTCGTTCCGCAGCAGCACCGCCGTCTTCGTCGCCGTCTCTCGCGCCGCCGCACGCTGCTCCGCCGTCACCATCTGCGCAGCCGTCTTACTCGGATCAACATACAGATTCTTGAACAGCCCCAGCTTGTACTTCGCCACCAGGATCGCCTCCACCGCCGCGTCGATCGTTGCTTCTTTCACCAGCCCCGACTTCACCGCCTCCGGCAGCTTGTCTCGAAAATCATGGCTGGTCATCTCCATATCCACGCCCGCATTCACCGCCCGCGCCGCCGCATCCTCATCGTCTGCCGCAAACCCGTGCGTCACCAGGCTGCTCACCGAGTCCCAATCGCTCACCACCATCCCCTTGAACCCCCAATCATCGCGCAGCACCTCATGCAACAGAAAGCGGTTCCCCGTCGCAGGCACGCCGTTCAGATCCATGTACGCGCTCATCAACGACCCCGCGCCCGCCTCCACCGCCGCGTGAAACGGCGGCAGATACACATTCCACAACTGCTCATCCGAGATGTTCGACTCCTCATAATCCCGCCCACCCGACGCCGCCCCATACCCCGCAAAGTGCTTCACACACGCCATAATATGGTCCGGCGTCCCCAGCCGCTCGCCCTGAAACCCCTTCACCTGCGCAGCCGCCATCCGCGATCCTAGAAACGGATCCTCGCCCGCCCCCTCCATCACCCGCCCCCACCGCGGGTCGCGCGCAATATCCACCATCGGCCCGAACGTCCACTGAATCCCCGTCGCACGAGCCTCCTTCGCCGCCATCGCCTGCGCGTGCTCCACCACCGCCGGGTCCCAGCTCGACGCCATCGCCAACGGCACCGGATAGATCGTCCTGAACCCATGGATCACATCGAACCCGAACAGCAGCGGTATATGCAGCCGGCTCTGCTCCACCGCCTCATGCTGCAGCCGATCCATCTCCGTCGCATCGGTGATAAACAGAAACGACCCCACGCGCCCTTTGCGCACCATCTCATCCAGAGGCTCATCCAGCGGCGCATTCAGCGCCACCTGGCTCATCTGCCCAATCTTCTCCTCCAGCGTCATCTTCGCAATCAGCTTGTCCGCAAACGCCGTCGCCAATGCCTCCGAGTCCGCCGCCGATGCCATCGTTTGTTGCGCAAACACGACGCTCGGCCGCTCCGTCCGGCTCACCGAAGCCGTCCAGCCCAGTCCAACCACCAACGAAACCGCAAGCAAAGTCCGTACGATCTCAACACGCAAAGCACTACCCCCAAAAGTGAAGCAAGAGTTCATCCGCCAGTCCCCGAATCAAGACCTTCCCACGCATCATGCGGCATACAGCGGGTAACAGAGTAAACACATTGTAGGCAAACGTTTGTTTCTCTGTCCACAACTTCTTCATCGTTGTCCATCCCTCAGCCGCAGCGTGATGAGCGGAGTGACGAGTTCAGCGTGCGGCACCACAAATCGACGCTGTGAACCCAGCTAGTCCAGAAACACAGCACATTGTTGCTATGCTGTGAGGAGCAAACCTGATGACCATGCGAAGACGTCCAGCGAATGATCCTCTTACAACCAACGCCCATCCGCGTGTAAGCCTCAAAGACATCGCGCGCCACCTCGACCTCAGCCCTTCCACGATCTCACTTGTCCTCAACGACATCCCCGGCCGCTCCATCCCAGAAGCCACCCGTCAGCGCATCCGCGCCGCCGCCGCCGAGTTCAACTACAAGCCCAACATGATCGCCCGCTCCCTGCTCGGCAAGCCCATGCGCAGCATCGGCATCCTTCTCCCCGAACTCGGCGAAGGCTACCACTCCCAGGTCCTCTCCGGCATCGGCGATCTGCTCATGGAAGAAGGCTACTTCTACTTCACCGTCCACCACCGTCACAAGCCACACCTCATTAAAGAGTACCCCGCACTGCTCCAGGCCCGCGGCGTCGACGGCATCCTCGCCATCGACACCGTGCTCACCGATCCGCTGCCCCTTCCCACCGTCCTCATCGCCGGCCACACGACCCTCCCCAACATCACCAACGTCGGCCTCGACCACGAACTCGCCGCACGCCTCGCCGTCCAGCATCTCTACGACTTCGGCCACCGCAAGATCGTCTTCATGAAAGGCCAGTCGGTCAGCACCGACACAGAACTCCGCTGGGCAGCCACCCTCAACGTCGCTCGTGAGCTTGGTCTCGCCATCGACGAACGCCTCACCATTCAGCTTTCCAAAGACTCAACCTCGCCAGAAGTTAGCTACCCCGGCATCCACGATCTCCTCGAGAGCCGTCAAAAGTTCACCGCCATCCTCTGCTTCAACGACGTCTCCGCCATGGGCAGTATCCGCGCCCTCCACGACGGCGGCCTCCGCGTCCCGCAGGACGTCTCCATCATCGGCTTCGACGACATCCAATCCGCGTCCTTCCAGGTCCCCAGCCTCACCACCATCCGCCAGCCCTTGAAACTCATGGGCAGCAAGGCCGCAGCGGCCCTCCTCCAACACCTCACCCACCAGCCCCATCCCGACACCATCACCGTCTCCCCGGAGCTCATCATCCGCGAATCCACCGCCCGCGTCCACCCATCCTGAACGTAGCGCCATGCCGCACCCCGCGCACCCCGTTACTTTGCTACAGCCGCTGCAACCAACCCCCCGCCCTGCTTCAAGCTATAAAACCGATCCACCCCCACATCCGTAAACATCTGCGTCGCCCCATTCGGCCACATCACCTCCACCTTATCGATGACCTTCGCCTCGCCCAGGCCAAAGTGCAGCTTCAACTCACTCTGCGACAGATAACTCCCGCCGCTGCGTAGCTCTCCCAGCTGCACCAGCTTCCCCGTCGTCACCCGAACCCGCGTATTCAGCGCCAGCCTGTTCTTCGGAGCACCCTCCAACGCAAAGCTCACCCAACGGTTCGCCGGGTTCGGCTTCGCCTCCAGAATCATCGGGCTCCCCACCAGATTCTCCACCACCAGGTCCAGCGCACCGCGATGAAACAGATCTCCCACCGCCATCCCGCGACTTACCTGCGCAATACCTACAGCTTTCCCAGTCGCCGCTCCCTCTTCGCGAAACGTACCGTCATGCTGGTTGATGTACACCAACTTCGGCTCACGATACGACGTCCCCGCCTTCGCATTGTCCACCTGCGGATACACATGCCCATTCACCAGCACCAGATCCAGCCAGCCTGAGTTGTCCAGATCAACAAACGCATCGCCCCAACCCACATACGGCACGCTCGGCTTCGCAATCCCCACCGCGTGCGAGACATCCGTAAAACTGAAATTGCCGTCGTTCCGAAACAACGTCGCATACTCATCGCTGAAGTGCGAGACAGCGATACTCATCCGTCCCACATTCTGGTAGTCCCCCAGCGCAAGCCCCATATTCGCCTGCTCCACGCCGTCTTCGCTCACTGCAACGCCCGCCTCCAGCGCCACATCCTTGAAGTGCCCACTACCATCATTGCGATACAGGTAATTCGGCTCGCCGTCGTTGCCCACAAACAAGTCCAGCTTGCCATCATTCCCAAAATCCGACCACACCGCGCCCAGCCCAAAGTAGTCGCTCGGATCGTTCACACCCGCCGCCGCCGACACATCCGTGAACGTCCCATCGCCGTTGTTCCGATACAACGCGTCCGGCGATCCCTTCAGCCCGCGAGGCCCACACTGCACCGCAATCTCGTGATACGTGCACGTCGTCTTCGAACCAAATAACGGCAGGTCTTTCATATCCAGCGCCACATAATGCGGCACAAACAAATCCGAGTTGCCATCGCCGTCATAATCCCCAAACGTCACACCAGTCGCCCATCCATGGTCCGCGTCCAGGCCCGCAGCCTTCGTCACATCCGTAAACGTCCCATCTCCGTTGTTCCGGTACAGCACCACACCCCCAAAGCAGCTCACAACCATGTCCGGAAGCCCGTCGTTGTTATAGTCGCCGACAGCCACACCCATCGCCCAGCAGGGATATCCAACGCCAGCCTTCTCCGTCACATCCGTAAATGTCCCGTCATGGTTGTTGTGATACAGCGCACTACGCGCCTTCTCACCCTTCTCCGCCATCGCCACGCTGGGCGCATTTGTGAAGTAAATATCCGGCCAGCCATCGCCGTCGTAATCAATCAGCGCCACACCTCCGCTCATCGACTCCACAATGTACTTCTGCTCCGGACTCGACAGATGCTCAAAGTGAATCTTCGTCGACGCCGTGATGTCCACCAGCTGCGGCACAGTTCCGCGCTGCGCCGCATTCCTGGTCTGCGCAACGCCACTTATTCCTGACAGCAACGAAGCCACGACACTGACAGCAACAAAAATGCACCTGCGACCGCCCGCCTGCACGAATCGTCTGGCGCCGTGGATCATTGTGTCGCTGCCTTATCCGGCGCATCCATCTTCTGATACACATCCGTCAGCGTCTCGTGCATGTCCTTGTACTTCTTGTATGCGGACAACTCCTTCTCCACCGCCTCCGGTCGGTGCAGCTTCCGGTACACAGCGCTCAGTCTGTAGTGCGCCAGATAATTCGTCGGGTCCGCCGCCACAACCTGCTCCAGCAGCTTCGCCGCCTCTCCGGGATCACCCTTCTCCACATCAACATTCGCCAGCCCGATTGTCGCGTCTGCCGAGCTGGGATCAAGCTTCAGCGCCTGCTCATAGTACCTCTGGGCCGCCGCAATATCGCCCTTCTCCACCTCAATATCGCCCATCCTCGCCGCAGCCTTCGGGTCGTTCGGGTTTGTCTCCACCGCCAGCTTGTACTGCGTCTCTGCCTCGGCCTTCAACCGCTGATCGTCCGAAGCATGCAGCGCCTCCGCCAGCTCAAAGTGAATCCCCGGCAGGTTCGGATCGATCGCCAGCGCCTCCCGCAGATTCTTGATCGTTCCCGCCAGATCATGCGTCCGCTGCAACTCATGCGCAATCGCCTGATGCAACTGCGCCGACTCCGGCGCCACCAGCGACAGCGTCAGCAGCGACTGTGCCATCATCTGCGAATGAATCCGATACGCGGCATACAGCAGCGCCGGGTCCGTTGGTTTCAGCTTCAGCAACTGCGCCACCATGTCCGACGCCTTGTCCAGATCATCGGTCGCCGTGTAGCTCTCAATCAAGTCCAGCCCCACATTGATCTTCAGCTTCTCTTCCTCAATGTGCGGAAACGCAGTCTCCAGATCCTTCCTCCCCTGCATCTCATCGCCGGTCCGGCGTTCCGCGATCCCCAACAGCGCCTCAATCTTCCAAAGATCAGGCTTCATCCCTACTGCCGCCTTCAGCTCAGGAAGTGCCTGAGCATACTTTCCCTGAAAGAACAGCAGCACGCCCAGATTCCCTTGTGCATCCACGCTGTCGGGCTTTGCCGCCACAGCCGCTTCCAACTCTGGAATCGCCAGGTCAGGCCGATTCTGCCGCAGATAACTCTGCGCCTTCGCCGCATGCTCAGCGTAAGCTCTCTGCGCATCGCCAGCAGTCTGCGCGAGACTCAGCGTGCTACCCAGCAGCACAACCACAACCGCAGAAGAAATTCCCAACGTCGCCTTCATACCTTCCTGATCATATAGAGCGGTCCCTGCTTTGCGTCGCTCAAAAAAAGAGACGGCGATCGCTCGCCGTCTCCCGTAATCGGTCGCCAGTTCCATTCTAAAACTGGAGACGCGCTCCGATCTGCACCTGCCGCGCCACGCCCGCAAGCGAAGTAATCTGCCCCTGGCTCACGGAGTTTGTGTCACCCTGATACGGCGTTCCGGGCGCATTCCCGGCACTCGACGGATTTTGTAGGCTCCCGTCTGGCGCTCCGAAGATCGGGTGGTTCAGCACATTCTGCGCATCCACGCGAAGCTGGAATACCATGTCATACCAGGGCAGCGCAAACTGCTTCAGCGCAGACAGGTTCTCCGTGTGGTATCCGGGTCCTACAATCGGATTCCTTCCCACGGTTCCGAAGTTACCCGGTCCAGGATCAGCATACGCTGCAGGGTTATACCATTCCTTGATCGTCCGTCCGCCCCTTGGTATGTTGCTCACGCCGGTGAGATCTGGATACTGCGATCCGCCATTGTTGTACGTCGGACTGGTTGCAAACAGCTGGAAGGGATTTCCTCCGGAAAGGACCACCGTTCCAGAGAGCTGCCATCCGCCAATCGTTGCATCCTCAATAAAGTTCTTGTTCAAGAACTTCCTACCCTTGCCAAAGGGCAGATCGTACACGAAGTATCCCTTCGCCACGTTCCGCACATCGAAGTTGGACGGCCCGTAGTTCTTCGACGCCTGGTTTACAGTAAGCGTGCTGTAGTGCTGCACGTTCTGCGGACCTTCGCGGCTGCCCCATCCTGACGAATCCTGGTCATCGAGGAAGTGCGACCACACATAGTTCGCACTGAAGCTCAGCCCGTTGCTGAAGCGCCGCGTGATCGCGACCTGCAGCGAGTTATAGTTCGAAATTGCGTTATACAGATTTCCGTTGATCGACTGGTAGATCGGGAACTGCACCGCGCAATGCACTGTTGATCCGCTGCCGCACCCCGACGTATCGCCCGAAGACAGCTGATTCTCCGGCACAGCATTCAGGTTCGTCGGGAACGCAAGATTGAATCCGTGGCTCGCGACGTACGACAGGTTCAGCACCATGTTCGTCGATAGCGCCTTGTCCGCACTCAGGTTCCACTGGTAGATCTTCGGAATCGGCGTGTGATAGTCGTTGTACCCAACAGATTGGCCATTGAACCGTGCAGGGTCCGTCGATCCGCTCGAATAAGGCAGCGGTGCAACCGCTCCACCTCCCAGCGGGAACAACGTTCCAGGTCCATTAAACTTCGTCGTCGGATAGATGCCGTTCGATTGATCGTTGTAGCTGCCAGCAGACTCTACCGATCCACCCATACCACTGCCATATTGATCCAGGCTGTAGTTATACGAGTACAGTCCGAATCCGCCGCGGATCGTCGTCGTCGGGTCCATCAGCCACGAGAAGCCCGCGCGCGGCAGCACCGTGCTGTACACCGTCTGCTGAAGCGCGTTTCGTCCATTGGCATGCGTCTCGCCGTACCAGAAGGCTCCGTCAGTACCCGTCGCAGGATTCACAACCGTCGGATCGAACGTAGCCTCGTTACCCTTCACTTCGTTGAATCCGTGGCTGATCTCGTACCGGACACCGAGGTTGATCGTCAGATTCTCCCTGATCTTCCAGTCATCCTGAACGAACATCTGCGGCTTCTTCAGGCGCGCGCCGAACTCCGGCGTGTAGCTCGCGCTCCAGTTCTGCGCATAACCCAGCAGGAAGTCGGCGTACTCCTCACCCGACTGCGTGTTCGGCTTCGCCACGCCAGTCGACGGATCAACAGTCCAGTTCTCCGTGTACGCACCCGTAAACTGCAACGTGCCCGCATTGATATTTCCCCAGTTCGTCGCATCATCACGATAGAACGCAAACTCACCGCCAAAGTGCAGCAGGTGCTTGCCCTTGATCATCGTCACAACATCCGACGGATCAAACACAAACTCCTTGTACTCCGCATTCGCTGAAGGGTTGATCCACGCATACGGATAATTACGCTGGAACTGAACCGAAGGCAGTTGGTTCGCCTTCGAGAACTGCCATCCGAGCTTTGCAGGAATACCGAGACCCAGACCTTCATCACCGAAGAAATTCAACTGGTCCGTATAGCCCATTCTAGCTTCGTTCACAACATTTTGACTGATGTTCCAGACATCGCTCACCTGAGCATTATTGTTGTCCACATCGCCACTCTGACATCCGATGGGGCAGGCTGACACAGCGTTATCGCTGGGTTGGCCGTTATCTCCTTGCGTATCCGAAATTGTCAGGCGATTGTGTGGGGTAATGTCATAGTCCAGACGCCCGAAGTAGCGCTTCCATGGCCGCGGCACCGGATACTGCGAATAAAAGTTGTCCGCAAGTACGCCAGCCCCATTCGTGGTCGCATCTGCAACAAAATGACCATACGGAATGTGGTTTGTCGGTGTCGGATAGTACTGCTGGAAGGCATTCGAAACGTTATCGATCATCGCCGTCGGGATCGCGTTCGATCCGTACTCGCTCATGAACGACTGACGCACCGGATAGGGATTGCCCTTCGTGTCGTACGCAATCGTCTGGGTCGTCGGATCATACAGCGTATAGCTTCCCGCAAAGTTACCGCTCATGATGGCCTGCGTTGGCACGGTCTGAAACCCAGAACTTACCGCATTGTCATGAATCTGGTCGTAACCAAAGAAGAAGAACGCCTTCTTCTGCAGATTCCAGAACGGCAGCTTCACCGGCCCACTCACCGTTCCACCAAAGTCGTCATAGTTCAGATACGGAACCGCAACCTTCTGCCCAAATCCATACACCGCAGCGTCCAGCGCCGTGTTCTGGAAGTACTCATACAAGCTTCCATGGAACTTGTCCGTTCCGCCCTTGGTAATCTGGTTGATGATCAATCCGCCGATGCCATACTGCGCCGAGAAGGACGAGAGGTTCACCTGCAGCTCTTCGACATCTTCAAACGCCGCCGGATTTGCATTCTGGCTGCCCGGCAGGCTCGTTGAAGCGCCGTCGGCCAGCACATTCGCGTACGGCAGATTCCCGTTCGTTGAAACTTCTTCCCCTGGATTCGTCGACCCCGCGCTGCTTCCCGGCGTCCCCGTCGCGCCCGGCAGCAGGATCATGAAGTTCTGCCAGTCCGGCCCATTCGCTCCGCCCACGTTCGGCAGCTGGTCCATATCCTTCGCCGTCAACGTCGTCGTCTGGCTGCCGCCCTCTGTATCCAGCAGCGGCACGTCCGTATTCACCGTCACCTGCTGGCTCGTCGAACCGATCGCCAGCGGCGCATTCACACCCGTCCGCCCCACCTGCACCGTAATCGGCCCGCGCACATATTTGCTGAAGCCATCCTTCGTAAACGTCAACGTATAGTGTCCCGGCACAATGGAGTTTGTGTCATACACGCCGTCATCATCTGACTGGAACTCCTTTGTCACCCCGGTATCGTCGTTCAGTACCGTAACCTTCGCGCCCGGAATCCGCGCTCCCGTCGTGTCCGTAACCGTGCCGGAGATATCGCCGGAGTTTGTGCTCTGCCCATAGGCCGCTCCTAATCCCAGCGCGCCGCACGTGGCCACCGTTACAACCCTGAATATTGACCAATTGAACTTCATGTGCCCTCCCAAAATTCCTACAGCCTTCGCCAAACTCAGCATCGCGCTTTTCAGACAAACGCTTGTCTTTCTGTTGACTTTGAAACCGGAGATAACTTTGCACGAAATGACTTTGCATTGTCAAGCGCATAATTGTGCGCTTTCGCGCAACATCCTCGATCCCCGCACCCCTGTAGATCACGATCAAGTTAACTCCCGCGATACCCCGAGCGGGCGCACCTCTCCAACTGCGGGACAATCACGCAGCAACCCACATCATCACCCTCTGTCGATCCAGCCAGGACCGCCCTCCGCCACGCCATCACTCCAACGTGTACGGCAGTGCAAATCGTCCAATTTGGATGATGCTCCGATCCGCCGGCGGCCATAACTTCACCGAAACCACCATCAGCGGCTGCGACAGCGGCTTTGCCAGCATCGTCCCACGCTCGTTCCCCGTCTCCGCCTCATAAAAATGCACCAGCAGGCCATCGTCGCCGCGCGTCCATCCCACCACATAATTGCCTGGCTGCAGCAAAATGTCCGGCCCAATCCGCATCGGTGCCTGCACCACCATGTAGTACGAGTACTTCCCATTCGCTGCATACCCGGCGGTGATCAGCACCACCGCAGCCACCACCTTGCCCTGCGCGTCCTCCACACCCGTGGCCGTGCGCATCTCCGTCTCAATGCGTTCTTTCTCGACCGTCGCCCTGGCCGGTAACGCCGCCTCAAGCTCCGCGGGCGTCATCGCGCGCCACTGCCGCTTGCCTTGCGCATACATCATCGTCGGCAGCATCAACAGCGCCATCGCCACCACAAGAAATCGCGCTCGTCCCCTCATCGGTGGCTCACCAGTCCTCTCTTGATCGCCACCGTAGCCGCATGCGTCCGGTCCGCCACGCCCAACTTCCCAAGCAGGCTGTTAATGTGCGTCTTCACCGTCGCCTCCGAGATAAACAGGTCCGCAGAGATCTCCTTGTTCGCCCTGCCGGCGACAATCCGTTCCAGCACGCTCAACTCCCGCGCCGTCAACTCCTGCCCGCTCAACCGTTCCGCCAGCTTCTCCGCTACAGCCGATGGAATATGCAGCTTCCCCTTGTGCACCGCATGGATCGTCGTCACCAACTCCTCCAGCGGCATGCCCTTCAGCAGATACGCGCGCGCACCCGCCTGCAGCGCGCGATAGATATCCTCATCGCCATCGAACGTCGTCAGCACAATAAATCGCGCCTGCGGAAACTTCTCCCGTATCTTCCGAATCGTCTCCACGCCACCCATCTTCGGCATCTGCAGGTCCATCAGCGTCACATCCGGCATCAGCTCGCCATATCGCCCAACCGCCTCCAGCCCATCACCCACCGACCCCACAATCTCCATCTCGTCTGTCGACGAAAGCAGCGCCGCCAGCCCTTGCCGCACTACCTGGTGGTCTTCCACCAGCATCACCCTTATACGTTCGTCCATCGCACTCTACCTCGCACCTCGACCTGTCCGCACGCGCAGCGTCACCTTCGTTCCGCTCCCGCGTTCACTGCTGATCTCCAGCGTTCCATCGATCAATGCCGCCCGCTCCTTCATCCCTACAAGTCCATAGTGTCCTGCTTTGCCCAGTCCTTCGTCCACCGCAAACCCCACGCCGTTGTCTGCTAGCGTGAGCATCAGCGTATCACTCGAATAGTGCAGGTCCACCGTCACCTCCGTTGCTCCCGCATGATGCAGCACGTTCAGCAGCGCCTCCTGCGCAATGCGCAACACCTCCCGCTCGACCCTCGGCTCAAGCTCCCGGTACGCTCCGCCCAAATGCAGCCGCGGCTTCAGCACCGCAAACTGGTCTCGCTCCACCACGCGCCTCAACCGCGTTGGCAGACTGTCCTGCGAATGATTCGCGCGCAGCTCCCATATACTTCGCCGCGCCTCATCCAACCCGTCGGTAACCAGTTGCCGCGTACGCCTCACCTGCTCCGTCGCCATTGCCACTCTTCCCTTGCTCAAGTGCTGCGAGATCAAATCTAGCTGCAGCGACGCCCCCACAAAATCCTGTGTCAGCGTATCGTGGATCTCCCGTGCCATCCTGTTCCGCTCCGCCAGTACCGCATCGAACCGTCCGCGCAGCCGCCGCAATCGCAGTCGGTACATCCCGACGACAAGTCCACTCAACAGCAGCACCATGACCATCAAAAACCACCACCGGCGATAAATCGGTGGCACAATCTCGAAGCTCAGCGCAGCTCCAGTCAGGTTCCGCACACCGTCTTCATTCATCGCTTGAACCCGAAACTGATATGACCCCGGCGGCAGGTTTGTATACGTTGCAACCCGCTTCGCTCCTGCTTCCGTCCACCCCTTGTCGAACCCCACCAGCCGGAACCTGTACCGCACCTCCGAAGGTGCCGTAAAACTCAGCCCTGCATACTCCATCGTGTACCGCGCCTGGCCATACGGAATCTCCACCCGCATCTGGTTCAGGTCTTCCGCCACGTCATCCACCAGAAAACGCTCCACAACCACCGGCGGCGGAACGCTGTTCCATCCCATCCGGTTCACATCCACAATCGCCGCGCCGCCACGCGTCGGAAACCACAGATTCCCATCATGCGCCAGCCATCCCACCGACGGCCCGCCTGCCACCGCCTCGTCATTCTGCATCCCGTCCGCGACCCCATACGTCGCGCCCACGCCTCCCCAGCCATCGGCCTCTTCGCAGCGCCCATTCGTCACGCACGCGCGCAGTGTCCGCACCGCAATCCGCCGCACGCCTCTGTCCATCCGAAACCACAAATACCCCTGTCCGTCCGCCGTAATCCCTTCAATATTCCCTTCGCGCCGATCTCCCGGAAACGCCGGAACAGCAACAAACCTACCGCCCTGCAGCAGGCTCAACCCCCCACCATTGGTGCCCACCCACAGCTCCCCCTCTGCATCCTGCGCCATCGCCGTCACAATAGCTGCGCCCAAACCATCTCGGGTTGTGTAATTGGAAATCTCCCCACCCACTCCCACCAGCGACAGCCCACCAGCCGTCCCCACCCATAACCCCAGCGGTGTCTTCTCTCCACTGCCCTTTGCCACCAGCAGCGACCCAATCATGTCGCCGCCCAAACCATCTGCCTTCGTCAGCGTCTTGACGCTCGCGCCTACTGCCGCCTCCCACATATGCACCAGCCCCTGCCTGGTCCCCACCCACACCGTTCCCTTGCCATCGGTCGCCAACGCGCGTATCGAATCATCCGGCAGCCCATCCGCCGCCGTAATTTGCTGCACCCTCGTCGCATCTGCTGCAACATAGTTCAGCCCGTCCGGCGTTCCCACCCACAGTCCGCCGTCGCTCGCAGGTGACATGCTCAGGATCACCGCGCTCGTCAGCTTGCCCGTCCCTACCGGCGCATCCACCACACCAGCGCGCACACGCCGCAGCCCATCCTCACGCGTCCCCACCCAGATCGCCCCGTCCGCCGTCTGCACCACCCCTGTCACAGCCGTGTCCACCAGCCCCGCCTCGCTCCTGAACTTCAGTCGCCGCAACACATGCAGCCCCGAGCTCTCCGCTCCCACCCAGTGATTTCCCTCCACATCCTCAAACACACTCAGCACCGAGTTCCCACGCAGCTCCGTCACCTCCGTCGCCGCAGCGTCTCCCGCGCGCAGCACATAGAGCCCTCCATTCATCCCCACCCAGGCCACGCCCTCGCGATCCACAAACAACGTCTGTACCCGACCCGCTGGAAGCCCCTTACCCACCTCCCACCGGTTACCCGCCGCACCTCCAGCCAGACTCGCAAACACGTTCGCTACCACGCTCACGCTCTGCGCTGTAAAGCTCCACTTCGACCCACCCACGCCCCCAATCCAGCCCACGCCCGACGGAGGACCATCCATCCGCACGAATCGGCCACGCTCCCAACGCGCCCATCCATTCGCCGTGTCTACCTCCACGGTGCCATCCTCCTTGGTCTGCAGCTCCGTCACTGTCTCTGACGGCAGCCCATCGCCAACGCCATATCTACGAAACCATCCCTTCTCCATCCGGACCACACCATCCGCGGTCCCTACCCATAGCTCATCTCCCGCACCCTCTGCCAGGCAGCACAGATCATCGCTCCCAAACGCATCCACATCCGACGAGCTGAATACCTTGAACCGTTCTCCGTCGAACCGCGCCAGTCCACCCTCCGTCGCCGCCCACAGATAGCCATCCCTTGTCTGCGCAATGGCATGAACGCTGCTCTGCGGTAAACCCTCTTCCGTCGACCACACCTGCTGCCTCAGGTAAGGCAGATCCTGCGCCCCACATGCGCACACCCACACCCACACTGCAAACCACGCAGCCCACCGTCCCGGCCTCCAGTATGCTCCCGTTCGCCTCATCGCTTCACTAGAGCATCGCCGCGATCACCATCCCTTGTCCACAACAACCTGCGCACCCAGCTCCAGATATGTACAAAATCAACCAAACGATGGATATCCAACCCTCATCTGAGCCCGTTACATTGATCCTCGCTAGAACAAATCCAAACAGCCGCACCAGAGCACCCAGCGCCTTACGCTCAGACTCTGCCAGCGGCCTCGCACCACCCCATTCTTCCGAGGCTCCCTGCATGACCCTGCACCAAACCCTCCGCGCGTTCCTCGTCACGTCGGTCTTCGCCTCCACAACCGCCTTCGCACAAACCCCGCCATCCGCATCCCCCAACCCAACCCCGCCAGCGAACCACGCCATCAGCTTCAAGATCTACGACCGCACCCGCACCGATGCCTACAACTGGTACGGTGCACCTCCCTATACCACCACCTATCCCTTCGTCGAACAGCTCCTCCGCGTCAGCATCGCCCAGCGCCTCAAACACATCGACTGGCTCGCCGACGTCGCCTCCGCCACCGTCTTTGACGTTCCCACAACTTCCATCTCGCCCTTAGCCTCCCAGGGCATCCTCGGCCTCGGCGGCAACTACTACTCCGCCGTCGCCAACACCCTCCCCTCCGACGTCTCCTTCCGCCAGGGCTGGATCCGCTACACCGCCACCGCCACCGATAGCAACGCCCGTATCGGCCGCTTCGAGTTCTTCGACGGCCTCGAAACCACCCCCACCAATCCCACCCTCCTCTGGCTCCAGACCAACCGCGTCTCCCAGCGCCTCATCAGCAACTTCGGCTTCACCAACGGCCAGCGCTCCTTCGACGGCCTCGATGGCCACTACGGCCGCGGCTCCTGGGACATTACCGCCATGGCCACCCGCGCCACCCAGGGCGTCTTCAACCAGAACGCCGACCCCGAGCTCAACGTCGACACCCAGTACCTCGCCTACTCCAGATACGACCTGCACAACCGCTTCCTCTGGCGCGTCTTCGCCATCGGCTACCACGACGGCCGCACCGGCATCGTCAAAACCGACAATCGCCCCCTGCCCGTCCGCCAGGCCGACCATCACAACATCCGCGTCGGAACCTACGGCGCAGACCTCCTCACCACCCTCCCCGCCGGCCCCGGTTCCATCGACATCGTCTTCTGGGGAGTCCTCCAGAACGGCAACTGG
The DNA here is from genome assembly GCA_019351975.1 of Acidobacteriota bacterium. GTDB lineage: Bacteria > Acidobacteriota > Terriglobia > Terriglobales > Acidobacteriaceae > Granulicella. The sequence continues at coordinate 46,697 of JABBOG010000007.1, read as the reverse complement.
GGCCTGCTCTCCCAGCACTCCGGTGCCTTCGACATCGAGGCCGGCTATCGCTTCACCAACATCGCCGGCAAGCCCTGGCTACGTGGCGGTGCCTTCCGCGGCACCGGTGACAACAACCCATCCGACACCGTCCACAACACCTTCTTCCAACTCCTTCCCACGCCCCGCCTCTACGCCCGCTTCCCCTTCTTCGACCAGATGAACAGCTCCGACCAGTTCGTCCAGATCATCGACAACCCCGCCAGGCACCTCGAACTTCGCTCCGACCTTCACTGGCTGCAACTCACCTCCAGCAACGACCTCTGGTATCAGGGCGGCGGTGCCTACGACAACAAAGTCTTCGGCTACGCCGGACGTCCCTCCGGCGGCCACAACAGCTTCGCCACCCTGGCCGACATCAGCTCCGACTACCAGCTCAACCACAATCTCGCCATCAATCTCTACTACGCCCACTCCTTCGGCAAATCCGTCGTTGCAGCCGATTACCCCGCCGGCCACAACGCCAACTTCGGCTTCCTCGAGCTCGTCTATCGCTGGGGCCTCAAACAAACTCCCGCCCGGTAACCCTCACGCCTGCAACTCTCAGGAGGGAAGCTTCGTCTTCAGCCGCAACAGCCTGCTCTCCATGAAATGCCACGACAGCATCGCCACGCCGAAGGACAGCACCAGCGCCAGCGGCGCTGCCACAATCGGTCGTAGTGCCGCATGCGCCAGCACTCCAAATACCAGCGGATGCAGCATATACAGCCCATAACTGATCTTCCCCACATAGCGAAACGGCGCACTCGCCATCACAGTGTGAAACACTCCCTTGACCGGACTTACAAGGATCGCAACCAGCCCTGCGGATGCAAACGCAATGAAGCTGTACAGTAGCGCCGACCGCTGGCCGAGATCCACGCGATTGAAATAAATCTCACCCAGCGCCAGCGCACTCAGCACAGGCACCGCAATCTTTCCGATCTGTCCCGCCCGCTGCTTGCTCAACCATCCCTCGTAAAACGCCAGCGCCAATAGGCTCCCAAGCGCAATAGGATCAAGCCGGTATTGCGTCGCCGTATACAGCAGCTTCGACGAAACCCCATGATGAATCGCCGCGAATCGCAGCATCGGCGAGCACACCAGAATGGTCCCTAGAATCACCGGAAGCGCCCGCCTCGGAAAGTAAAAAATCAGGAACGGCCAGACAAAGTAAAACTGCTCTTCAATACACAGCGACCACGTCTGGTTGAACCCCATATTCGGCCACCAATGCAGAAAATTCTGCATCAGCACCAGCGATATCTTCCATGGATACGGCCGATGGAAGACAAAGCGCGCCTCCAGGCAAACAGCACCCAGCAGAATGAAGTACAGCGGCCATATCCGCAGCGCCCGCTTGGCATAGAAGTTCCCCATCGACGTGCGATCTGGCTTATTCCGCAGCAGGATCCCCGTAATCAGATACCCCGACAGCACAAAGAAAATATCCACCCCCACCCACGCAAACTTCGCCGGTGGCCCCAGTGACCCCATCGACTCGCCCCAGTTCAGAAAGAAGTGATGCGCAACCACAGCCAGCACCGCCAGGGCCCTCAGCCCATCCAGCTCAGGCACATGATGCCTCTGCGCGACATCCTCGCGGTTCTTCATCTCGGCGCTCCCGGCCTTCCTCGCTCACGCATCGGTTGACTAAGGATAGATCCGGTTCAGCGTCCGGGGAAACGGTATCGTCTCCCGCACATGCTCCAGCCCGCAGATCCACGCCACACAGCGCTCGATCCCCATCCCAAACCCCGAGTGCGGAACACTGCCGTACTTGCGCAGGTCCAGATACCACTGGAACGCCGCCATCGGCAGATCGTGCTCCTCAATCCGCGACTTCAGCAGCTCATAGTCATCCACGCGCTGCGATCCTCCAATAATCTCGCCATAACCCTCCGGCGCAAGCACATCCACGCACAGCGCCTTGGTCGCATCCAGCGGATCAGGCTGCATGTAGAACGCCTTCACCGCAGCCGGGTAACGATGCACCATCACAGGCTTCTCAAACTGCGAGCTGATGTACGTCTCATCCGGCGATCCGAAGTCGTCCCCATAAACATGCGCCGCTGGCAGCAACCCGCGCTCATGCGCATCCAGCAGCATCGCGTGCGCCTCATCATAGGTCAGCCTTGGAAACTTCGACGGCGCAACCACCGCCTCCAGCTTCGCAACATCCTTCCCAATCACCTTCAGATCGCCGCGGTGCGTCTCCAGCACGCGGCTCACAATGTGCGTTAGAAACGCCTCAGCCAGATCCATCAGCCCATCGAGGTCCATGTACGTCACCTCAGGCTCAATCATCCAGAACTCCGTCAAGTGCCGCCGCGTCTTCGACTTCTCCGCCCGGAACGTCGGCCCGAAGCTGTACACCTTGCCCAGCGCCATCGCCGTTGCCTCAATATAGAGCTGGCCGGACTGCGTAAGATACGCCTTGTCGTCGCCGAAGTAATCCATCTCAAACAGCTCCGACGTCCCCTCGCACGCATTCGGCGTCAGGATCGGCGGGTCCGTCCGAAAGTATCCGTGCACATCGAAATACTCCGCCGCCGCGCGCATAATCGTCGCCCGCACGCGCAGAATCGCAGACTGCCGCGGCGTTCGCAGCCACAGATGCCGGTGCTCCATCAAGAAGTCCACACCCGCCTCCTTCAACTGAATCGGATAAGGCGTCTCCTCCGGAATACGCTGCCCAACATTCACGTCATCAACGTCAATCTCGAACCCTGACGGTGCGCGCACATCCGCTCGCACCCGCCCCGTCACCGTCAGCGACGACTCCAGCGTCAGCGACTTCAGCGTCTCAAACACCTGTTCCGGCACAGCCGCCTTCGGCACAATGCCCTGCACCGTTCCGGTTCCGTCGCGGAACGTCGGAAACAGCAGCTTGCCGGATGAGCGCAGGTTATACAGCCAGCAGCGGAGGGTAATGGCTTGGCCTTCGTGCTGGCCTAGCTCGGCGATCGTCGTCAAGGGAGCGGTACGTGTCTCTGGAAGCATGGAACTTTAGTCTATCCCGCCGGGTGCTTCTTCCTTGCTGCTTGTAAGAATGGGGCGCGCACGCGTACGTTTGTGAGTGCTGGTTAAAAATGCAACAGGAGTGCGAAACAATGGGAAAGCGGCTCGAGAGGATGTGTAGCTTGGTGATAGCAGGAGCAATAGCGGCAGGTGCCAGTGGCGCCGCAGCAACAGCACAGGGCGGAACCTCAACCGACGCGGCCTTCGGCCCCTCCAACCCCTTCTATGCAGCCAGCACGCTGCCCTTCCAGGCACCTCCCTTCGACAAGATCAAGGACGCTGACTACCAGCCAGCCATCGAGGCCGGAATCACGCAGCAGATGAAAGAGACCGACGCGATCGCCAACAACCCGGACGCCCCCACCTTCGACAACACCATCGTTGCCATGGAGAAAGACGGCCAGCTCCTCACCCGCGTAACCCTGGTCTTCTTCGGCGTCACCCAGGCCAACACCAATCCCACGCTGCAAAAGGTGCAGGAGCTCATGACTACGAAGCTCACCGCCCTGCAGGATTCCATCTACCTCAACAGCAAGCTCTTCGCTCGCGTTCAGACTCTCTACGAGAAGCGCTCCACCCTCCATCTCGACGCCGAATCTATGCGCCTGCTCGAGGTAGACTACCGTGAGTTTGTCAAGGCCGGAGCCAAGCTTAATGACGCCGATAAAGCCAGGCTGAAGAAGCTCAACGAAGAGGAATCCGTTCTCTCCAATACCTTCACCAATAAACTCCTCGCCGGCACAAAAGCCGCAGCCTATGCCACCACCGACAAGACCAAACTGGCCGGCCTGAGCGATGCGCAGATCGAGGCCGCAGCCCTCGCCGCCAAGTCTCGCGGACAGGACGGCTACGTCATCCCGCTGCAAAACACCACCCAGCAGCCTGACCTCGCCATCATGAGCAACCGAGACGCACGCAAAGCCCTCTTCGACGACTCCTGGACGCGCACCGAGCGCGACGATGCCAACGACACCCGCGCCACCATCGCGCGGCTCGCCCAGGTCCGCGCCCAGAAAGCCGCGCTGCTCGGCTTCCCCAACTACGCCGCGTGGGCCCTCCAGGATCAAATGGCCAAGACCCCTGACGCCGCGCTCAAGTTCATGAACGACATCGTTGGACCTGCAACAGCCAAGGCCGCCACTGAAGCCAAAGCCATCCAGGCGCTCATTGACGCCCAAAACAAGGACACGGGCAACGGCATGCAAGCTGGCGGATTTCAACTGCGGCCGTGGGACTGGAACTTCTACGCCGAGCAGGTGCGCAAGGCGAAGTATGACCTCGACGAAGCTCAGGTCAAGCCCTACTTCGAACTCAACCGAGTGCTACAGGACGGCGTCTTCTACGCCGCCCACGAGCTCTACGGCATCTCCTTCAAAGAGCGCCACGACATCCCCGTCTACCAGCCGGATGTGCGCGTCTTCGAGGTCTTTGACACCAACTCCAAGCCGCTCGCCCTCATCTACTTCGACTACTACAAGCGCGACAACAAGGACGGCGGCGCATGGATGAGCGAGTTCGTCCAGCAGTCCAGGCTGCTCGGAACCCTTCCCGTGATCTACAACGTCGCAAACTTCCAGAAGCCTGCACCCGGCCAGCCCGCGCTCATCAGCTACGAAGATGTCACCACCATGTTCCACGAGTTCGGCCACGGCCTCCACGGCATGTTCGCCAACACCGTATACCCCAGCCTCTCCGGCCCCAACGTTCCCCGCGACTTCGTCGAATTCCCATCGCAGTTCAATGAGCACTGGGCCAGCTATCCCATGGTCTTCAAACACTACGCGGTGAACTACAAAACCGGCGCTCCCATGCCTGAAGAACTCGTCGCCAAACTGCATAAGGCCGACAAGTTCAACCAGGGGTATAAAGTCACCGAAGCCCTCGCAGCAGCGGAGCTCGACATGCAGTGGCACCTGCTCCCCGCCACCGCTCCTCTGCAAAACGTCGACGAGTTCGAGAAGCAGGCTCTCCAGAAAACCCACCTCGACCTCGCGACCGTACCGCCGCGCTACCGTTCCAGCTACTTCATGCACATCTGGGCCAATGGCTACGCAGCCGGCTACTACGCTTACTCATGGAGCGAGATGCTCGACGACGATGCCTATCAGTGGTTCGAGGACCACGGCGGCCTTACCCGCGCCAACGGCGACCGCTTCCGTCAGATGGTCCTCTCCAAGGGCAACACCGAAGACCTGCAATCCATGTACACCAAATGGCTCGGATCCGAACCCACCACCGCCCCCATGATGAAGTATCGCGGCCTCACCGACGACGGCGGCAAGTAGGCGTCTTCAACGCCACATGCTGCATCGTCCACGTTTATGACAGAAACATGGCTTCTACATCCCGCCAGTGATCCACCCGGCGATAGGTCTTGATACCTACGTTGGCTGGCGCGGTATACAGAATCCCTTCGCCATGGAACAGCTCCAGCTGGCGCGGATTATCGTCGATCAGATAGTCCGCGCACAGAATCGACTTATCGCCACAGAAGACAATGTGCGACGGCGGGATGAACGGAAAGTGCTCCGCCAGCCACTGGAACTTCGCCATAAAGCTCGTCGGCACCTCCATCGCGGCCGTTGCTATAAACACGTCATAGCGCCGCTGCAACTGCTCCAGCACGCGCTGCGCGTCCGGCATCACAGGCAGGTCACGAAAAAAATCATCCGCGCGAAAGTACGCATCCAGCGCAGCGTGCCTGCACGTCGGCACAACCTGCCACAGCCTTCGCCCGCGCAGATCCTCCACCGTAAGCGGATTCGGATAATGCGGATCGGACGGCACCGGCGGAAAGTCGCGGTTGTAGCGGAACAGGTGCTCAGCCAGTGCATCGGCGATCACTTCGTCCATATCTACGGCAATAGTCTTGCGGCGGAGTTGCTGAGATGACATGCGACAGATGTTGCTCCGGGGGTGTTGGATGCGCTATAGGTAGCTCAGGATGGTTCCTTTACTGAGCGGTAGGTGTTGAGCCCGTGAGACGTTCTCCCGCAGCCCATCGCACGGGCGCATCTCGTCGCGGATCATAGTACAGCATGCGCCCGCACGTCTCACAAGTGAAAATCTGACCATCGTGATCCCGTCCCGTCAGGTCATTCCATCGCTGCGGCCGCACCACCATCTGGCACGCGGCGCATTTGTGGTCAACCGCTTCCGATAGCCCCGTTCCCTTCGCCTTCGCAATCCTGTCGTAGACCGACAGCGGTGCCTCGGCAATCCGCGCCCGTGTCGCACCCCGCTCAGCTTCGATCGCCGCAATCGACGCCGTGTGCTGCGTCTTAATATCCAACGCCCTCACCCGCTGCGCCGCCAAAGCCGCCGTCGTGACCTCCAGTTGCAGCGTCGCCCTATCCCTTTCGCCTTCGTACCGCTCGGTACGCTCCATCGACGCAATCTCGTCATCCTCAAGCTTCACGATCGCCTGCTCCGAAAACGCAATCTCGTGCTCCAGCGCAGCAATCTGCGCAGCCGACGTGGCCGTCTCCATCTGCTTGCGCAAACGCTCGATCTTGCCTCGCCGGTCTTTCACCTCAAGCTCCTGCGAGCGCCGCAGCGTCTCTTCCTTCAGCAGCGCCTTATTCGCCTCAGCAAGCGCAACCTCGGCCGTGGCACGCGCATTCTGCGCAGCCGCCACACGCACCGGCGCATCCGCCAGCTCAGCGCGAAGCCTTCGCAGCTCCAGATCCTGCGCTTGTACAAGTATCAGTTGTTCCAGATCGGCGTTCAGCAGCGTAGCTCCTCTCTCGGAGATAAAGAAAGGCTAGCATGCCCGCAATGCTTCTGAGTTGCTTCGTCCCTGCAGATTCTGAATCGGCGCGACGTTGCGCTGAATCTGAATAAACAAAATGGCAACAGCAACGATGGAACTAGCGCCCAACACAGCGGCGCAAACCACGCAGCAAGCGGCGGAAGTACCGTGGCGACCCAGAATCAACCCCTGGATCGTCGCCCTCACCGTCACGCTCGCCACCTTCATGGAGGTGCTCGACAGCTCCATCGCCAACGTCGCCCTGCCCCACATCGCCGGTGGCCTGGGCGCCACGCAGGACGAAGCCACCTGGGTCCTCACGGCCTATCTTGTTGCAAACGCAGTCATTCTTCCCGCCGGTGCCTACATGACCACCTTCATCGGCCGCAAGAAGTTCTACATGATCTGCGTCGCGCTCTTCGGCATCTCCTCCGCCCTCTGCGGCATCGCTCCCACGCTTCCCATCCTCGTCTTCTGCCGCATCCTGCAAGGCATCGGCGGCGGCGGCCTCGCGCCCAGCGAGCAGGCTATCCTCGCCGACACCTTCGAACCCGCCAAGCGCGGCCAGGCCTTCGCCCTCTACGGACTCGCCGTCGTCTGCGCCCCCGCCATCGGCCCCACCCTCGGCGGCTACATCACAGACAACTTCGACTGGCGCTGGATCTTCTACCTCAACGTCCCCATCTGCCTGCTCAGCCTCTATCTCACCTCGCGCATCGTCGAAGACCCTCCCTACGTCAAAAAGCAGGTCGAAGAGACGCAAAAAGGCGGTCTCAAGCTCGACTTCATCGGCTTTGCCCTGCTCGGCCTCACCTTCGGCTCCCTCGAATTCATTCTCGACAAGGGCCAGGAAGACGACTGGTTCGGATCGCACCTCATCACCTTCTTCGTCTGCCTCATGGCCGTCGCCTTCGTCTCCATGATCTGGTGGGAGATCAAAGAGCTGCGCGCCGGACGCCGCCCCATCCTCAACCTCACCCTCTTCGGTCGCCGCGTCTTCTCCATCAGCTTCGGCCTCATGTTCGTCCTCGGCTTCAGCCTCTACGCCACCACGCTGCTTATCCCGCAGTTTGTGCAGACTCTCATGGGCTACACCGCCGAACTCGCCGGCCTCGTTCTCAGCCCCGCCGGCTTCATGATGATGGCCATGATGCCCGTCGTCGGCGTTCTCTCCGGCAAAGTCGACCCGCGCAAGCTCATCGGCTACGGCTTCACCATGCTCACCCTCAGCCTTCTCTGGATGGGCAATCTAAACCTGCAGCTCAGCTACGGTCAGCTCGTCTTCATGCGTATGTTTCAGGCCTCCGGCCTCGCCTTCCTCTTCATCCCCATCAACACCATCGCCTACATCGGCGTGAAGCAGAGCGAAAACAACGACGTCTCCGGTCTCACCAACCTCGCCCGAAACATCGGCGCAAGCTGCGGCACCGCCTTCGTCGCCACTATGCTCACGCGCCGCACAGCCGCCCACGAAAACTCCATGATCCGCAAGCTCGTTCCCGGCTCACCCGGCTTTGACCGCAACGTCAAGGCACTCGCAGGCCGCTACAGCTCAGGCAACGGCGCAGGCGTCAACAATGGCCCCTTCGGCGGTGCTAGCCACGGCGCTATCCATCAGGCGCAGGCCGCCATCTATAACCAGATGCACGCCCAGGCCGCCACCCTCTCCTATGTGGACATCATCCACGACCTTGCGCTCTTCTGCGCCTGCATGATTCCCCTCCTGTTCCTCCTCCCCAAACCACCCAAGAACCTCAAGCCCGGCCACTAGCCTCCACATATCACTCAACTACAGCGAATCTCCTCTCGGAAGCCTCTAACGCAGTCGCTGTTTTGAAGGGGGCGGGCTTCAGCCCGTCCATGACACCCGCAAAAGTAGAGGGACTTATTTCCGACCGAATCAGCACCACCCTGGCTCCTCAGGGTGTGGCAATCACCAGCACCTCGTCATAGCTTCAGCAGCTGCGCCAGCTCCAGCGCGTTCAACGTAGCGTGACCAAGCGCCGTATTGTCGAAGACCACCCACGTGCAGACCCCTTCCGGCTGCTTCAGCAGCTCCTCCGCCAGCTCCCGAAGAAACATCTTGCTGTACTCCGAGTAGTACGTTCGCGGAGAACCATGCAGCCGAAAGTACCGCAAGCCGCCCCAGCCGCCCGGCCGACCCCCCGTCGGAGAAGCCTTCGCCGGATCGGCCGCGACCCTCGCAACCTCAAACTCGCACAGCACTCGATCCGCAGCCGATGTAAACCACGAAGCATGCCGCGGCTCCAAAACCGCACCCCCACCGTGCAACTCTCGCAGTGTCGTAAAAAACTCCCGCGCAGTCCCCGCATCGAACACCAGCGACGGCGGCAACTGAATCAGCAGCGGTCCCATCTTCTCCCCTAATCCGCTCGCCTGATCCAGAAACGCCTGCAACAGCCCACCAGCGTTCACCAGCTTTGCAGCGTGCGTGATCGCTTTGGGTAGCTTCACCGAAAACCGAAATCCATCTGGCGTCGACGCCGCCCACCTCTCCCACGTCTTCTTCTGATGCGGCCGATAAAAGCTCGAATTCACCTCCACGCCTGACATCATCCTGGCATAGCGCTCCAGATGCGAGCCTTCCACCGGAAAGCGATCCGCATGCAGCTTCGGAAGCGTCCATCCTGCCGTACCAACGCGGAGATGCGTGCCCTCTTGCATGTCTCTCTTGGATGCGCATGGAACACCCGCCCGCCATCCGCCCAACAGCTTCAGCCGTCTCTGGTGATGGAATCAAACCCTCTTTCAAATCGGTTTTCATGAGACGGTGGAAGCGTCGGCATTGGTTCACAGAATATTGGCCGCAAATCCAAATCAGCGCATCTTACCTAGTGCTGCAAAGAAGCAGCAAAGCCTCGGATGTCGGGCCATAAGGAGATTCAATGAGTAAAGAATTAGAAGGATTCAAGATAGCGATCGTAGCAACAGATGGCTTCGAACAGGTAGAACTCACAGACCCCAGGAAGAACCTCGAAGCCGCTGGAGCACAAGTTACCGTTCTCTCGATCAAGCCAGGCGAGGGCGGAAAGGCCGGAGAAATCAAAGGTTGGGATAAGACCGATTGGGGCAAGACAGTCAAAGTGGACGGCCTCGTCTACGACGCCAACCCCGACGACTTCGACGCGCTCGTTCTTCCCGGCGGTCAGATCAATCCGGACAAGCTGCGCGTCGACAAAGACGCCGTGGCCTTCATCAAAAAGTTTGCCGAAAGCGGTAAGACCGTCGCAGCCATCTGCCACGGTTCGTGGACGCTCATCGAGGCCGACGTCGTGCGTGGCAAGACCATGACCTCGTGGCCATCCGTTCATACCGACTTGAAGAACGCGGGCGCAAATTGGGTCGATAAGGAAGTCGTAGTGGACGGCAACTTTATCACCAGCAGGAAGCCGGAGGATATACCGGCGTTTTCCAAAGCGATTGTGGAGCGGCTGCAGAAGTCGCCACATCGAAAGGCAGCGTAGGGCCTTCTCGAGAGTTGCTTTTGGGAGGATCTGGGGGTAGCGCCCTGCCGAGCGCTACCCCCTTTTTTACCGCGAAGGGCGATCGCGAGTTCGCAATCAAGTGACAATGGGAGGGCTTATTCGGATCAAATAGGCTGTTCGTTCCGCCATCCCTCCAAGGTACGCCTCCCCAGCCGCATTGTCTCCCCTTCTACCGCGATTCCTTCTCTATGCTCCGTGCACTTGCTTGACAGGAAACGGGTTGCGCTCATCGAACTGCACCTGATGCCAGTACGGATACGCCAGCGGAACCGCACTCGCAGCATCCAGCTTCTCAACCTGCTCCGCCGTCAGCGACCACCCCGACGCAGCCAGATTCGCCCTCAGCTGCGCTTCGTTGCGCGCTCCGATCACCAGCGTTGAAACCGTCGGTCGCTGCAGTAACCAATTCAGCGCAATCTGCGGCACCGTCTTGCCCGTCTCTTTCGCGACCTCGTCCAGCGCGTCTACAACCTTATACACATACTCCCAGTCCGGCGTCGGCCCCGCATCCACCACCATCTTGTTCTGCAAACGCGAGTTCTCCGGCAGCGGCTGTCCGCGCCGAATCTTTCCAGTCAACCGCCCCCATCCCAGCGGGCTCCACACCAGCGCGCCCACTCCCTGGTCCAGCGCCAGCGGCATCAGCTCCCACTCATACTCGCGCCCCACCAGCGAGTAATACACCTGGTGCCCAACATACCGCGCCCATCCATACCGCTCCGATACCGACAGCGACTTCATCAGCTGCCATCCCGAAAAGTTCGAGCACGCGATATACCGCACCTTGCCCTCGCGCACCATCTTGTCCAGCGTATTCAGCGTCTCTTCCACCGGCGTCGTCGCGTCAAACGCATGAAGGTGATACACATCCACGTAGTCCGTATTCAGCCGCTTCAACGACTCCTCCAGCGCCGCCGTCAGATGATAGCGCGAGCTGCCAACATCGTTCGGCCCCTTCCCCGACCGAAACGTAGCCTTGGTCGAGATCAGCACATCCGTGCGCTTCAAGTGCGCGATGGCCTTCCCAAGCACCGTCTCGCTGTGCCCATCCGAGTAAATATCAGCCGTATCGAAGAAGTTGCATCCAGCCTCCATGCAGATGTCTATCAGCGTGCGCGCCTCCGCATCCTGCGTTGCGCCCCAGGACTTGAAGAACTCGTTGGTGCCACCAAACGTGCCCGTACCATAGCAGAGTTCAGGAACTTTCAGACCAGATCGGCCTAGAGAACGGTAATTCATAGCTAACATCTCCTGAGTAAGTATCGAAATAAGATAGGTTCTAACACTCGCGTAAGAATCGCTTCGAGCGCAACGGAAAACCTCGCGTCACTGCTTGGATGCCGTCGCGCCCGTAAAGTCGCGGCTAAGACCGGCCTGCAACGCCGCCGCATCCAGTGCGCGCTGCGTCCTGAAGAACAAATGCCCCGGATTCGACCCCGGATAGTACCGCACCAGAATCTCCCGCTTCGTCACCGAATCATCAACCCCGTTCGTAAACGGATATCCCAGCGCCTGCAGCAGGTGCAGCGATCCCTCATTCCCCGACGGATTCCCGTCATCCCCCACAATCCCAAACACCGCCCTGTGCGTGCGCAGCGACGTCACCGCCACAAAATCCCCCAGCCGCGCTCCCATCGCCCGCGCCGCATCCCCTAACACCACATAGTTGATCTTCGTCGCATCCACATACCGCAGCGGATTCGCCTCCGCCGAAATCTCCGCATCCACATACGCCGTCTGCGAGATGTAATACCCCGGATACGGATCTCCTGGCCCCTGCACCACCGGCACCTTCGGATCATCATCCTCCGTCAGATACCCCACAATCTCCCCATGACGCCGCCGCCGGTACCGCGCATCCCGCAGGTTATCCAGCGCATCCGACCCCTTCGGTCCATACGCATTCGGCGCTCCATCCACATCCACATCCATCCGCCGCGTCAAAATCTCAAAAGGCTTCCGGTTCGCCGCCGTTGGCTGGCGATCGACACGCTTGCCGCCCTGCGCGCGCAGCGGCAGCGCGAGCACAAGAGCGGCGGCAGTAAGCACGAAGCTTCGACTCCTGTTCCTCAGAAAAACTCCCTCGGATTTAGACGCACCTCAGGCTGGCGAGACTCGATCCTCGCCACAGATTATTGCTTCCGCCCAGCCACCCTATTTCATGCACCCTGAATCCGAAAACAAATGGACTTGGCGTTGGTAGCGTGGATATCGATTGGCGTCGCCGTGATCTGTGCCGCCATCATTGCGGCGGATGAGGCGCGTCATCCGCAGACCATGGGCGTAATGAACCTCGTTTGGCCGGTGACGGCGCTGTACCTGAGCGTGTTCGCGCTCTGGGCGTACTTCGCCATCGGACGAAAACATGCTCGCTCGGCGCAGCAGGCGATGAACGGTATGTCCATGGGCGGCAACGACGCTCCACCAACGCTGGCGCAGGTCGGCGTGTCCACGACCCACTGCGGAGCCGGGTGCATGATCGCCGACGTTGCATGTGAGTTTGCCATCGCCGCGCTCGGGATCACCCTGCTCGGATCAACGCTGTGGGCCGAGTACGCAATTGACTTCTCCGCGGCATGGACGCTCGGGATCCTGTTCCAGTACTGGGCGATCAAACCGATGCGCAAGGATCTGAGCGTTGGCGGCGCGATTGTCGCTGCGATCAAAGCGGATACCCTCTCGATCACGGCGTTTCAGATCGGCATGTACGCGTGGATGGCGCTGGTCTACTTCAAGCTGTTTCGCGCGCCCCATCTCACGGCGTTCGACCCGCGCTACTGGCTGATGATGCAGATCGCCATGCTGTGCGGCTTCGCAACCAGCTTCCCCATGAATCGCCTGCTCATCGGTCTGGGCCTGAAGGAGAAGATGTAATCGATTTGTGCAGGCGGCCCGTAAGCCGAATTTTGTTTTAGACGATCATTCCTCTAGGCGATGCCTCGCGACACCGCTCAAGCAACCTACCCGCAGGTTTCGGCCGTACATCCACTTGCCTGGGCGTGACGGGCCGTCGCGCGCTCGCCGCATAAGTGGTTGCGGCGAAACTCCCTGCCTATTTGGTCTTGCTCCGTGTGGGGTTTACCGTGCCGTCCGCATTGCTGCGTCCGCGGTGGGCTCTTACCCCGCCGTTTCACCCTTACCCCGAATCGCGTACATAGCCCGCTCGCTTACGCTCGCTGACCATCAATCCGTGGCGGTTTCTTTTCTGTTGCACTGGCCGTCCAACTGGTTTGCACCAGCCGTCCCGGACGTTATCCGGCACACTGCCCTGCGGAGTTCGGACTTTCCTCCCCCCTCCGACCGCGGTTGCGACGGAGGGCAGCGATCATCCAGCCGCCTGCACACCTCCAAGTGTAGCAGTTCAAGCACACATCTAGCGGTTGAAACCCAGCCTGTAGCCGCTTCATGACACAGACAAAAGCGCAAGGGAACCTCGCTGCAACCTTCTGCGTACAACATGGAGTCGCTGTGTGCGCGCAAGACCCAGCAAAGCGCCGCTCTTGTGCGACAAAAGAAAATGGTGATGCCGATGCCAACTTGCGATGAGAATGGTTGCCGCACACGATAGGATTGAAGCTGGCTCCCGATGGAACTAAAAGAGGCATTCCGCATTGCCGTGCAGTCGCTCTGGGCAAACAAGCTCCGCAGCGTCCTCACCCTCTTTGGCGTCGTCATCGGCGTCGCCTCCGTCATCGCCGTCGTCACCCTCGTCAACGGTGCCAACCAGTACGTCGCAACCAAGGTCAACAATCAGGGCGCTGACGTCTTCACCATCTCCCAGCAGCCCGCCTTCACCACCAGCTACGCCGAGTACCTGAAATACCAGAAGCGCAAAGTCATCAACCTCGACGACTACCACGCCGTTCAGCAGCGCTGTACCTACTGCGTCGAAGTCGGCGCCTTCCAGAGCACCACCGGCGGCATCGTCTACGGCGCGCAGTCCAGCACCGACACCCAGATTCGCGGCTACACCGCCCTCTTGCCCGAAATGCAGAACCTCAACATCGTCGAAGGCCGCAGCTTCACCCAGGCCGACGAAGACCACGGCGCGCGCGTCGCCCTCATCGGTGCCGACATCGAAGAAAACCTCCTCAAATTTGCCGACCCTCTCGGCAAAGAGATACGCGTCGACGGCGTCCCCTACACCATCATCGGTCTCGGCGAAAAACAAGGTAAAACCCTCGGCCAGAGCCAGGACAACTGGGTCGCCGTCCCCCTCACCGCCTACCAGAAGACCTATGGCACCATGAAGTCCATCACCATCTACGCCAAGGCCGGCAGCGGTGCCATCGCCATGGAAAACGCCAGCGATCAGGCCCGCGTCATCATGCGCGAGATGCGCCACGACCGCCCCGGCGAAGCAGACAGTTTCACCCTCGAAACCAGTGACACCCTCGCCGGCCTCTTCACCCAGATCAGCAATAGTATCGGCGGAGTCGCCATTGCCATCGCCGCCATCTCGCTCATCGTCGGCGGCATCGTCATCATGAACATCATGCTCGTCAGCGTCACCGAGCGCACCCGCGAGATCGGCGTCCGCAAAGCCCTCGGTGCCAGGCGCAAAGACGTCCTCATCCAGTTCCTCATGGAGTCAGGCATGCTCTCGCTCATCGGCGGCGCCATCGGTGTCGTCGGAGGCGTCGGCGTCGCAAAGCTCGTCGCCTACTTCGTCCACTTTCCCGCCGCCATCGCAATCTGGAGCGTGCTTGCAGGTCTATTGGTAGCGCTGTCGGTCGGTGTATTCTTCGGTGTATATCCGGCGCGCAAGGCAGCGGATTTGGATCCCATTGTTGCGCTGAGGAGCGAGTTTTAATTGTGATGAAACTTACAACCTATCATGGTACAGTGCACGCAGGTTTGCTCTAGCAATTCACGAAAGGGGTTCGATATGACGGGATTAGGCGGGTTTCTGACGGTTGTTATGTTAATCAATCCCTACCATTACGGCATCAACAACGGCTACTAACAGGTGTCTACAACAATGTTTTTTATTGACATGCCAAGTGGTCTTCAGTCGAATGCCAGACGACCGCTTGGAATGTCTAAGTAAGGTGAAAATGCGAACAAGCGACCAACGCGAATCGGTAAAAATGGCGCTGGATACCCTTCGCACCAACAAGATGCGGTCCGGTTTGACCATCCTTGGGATTGTGATCGGCGTGATGACGGTGATTACGATCTCGTCGGTGATCAATGGATTGAATGCGTCGGTCTCGAATATGGTGGCATCGTTTGGGACGAATGTGCTGTGGGCGTTTCGATTTACATTTTTGCAGCAGCCGACGTCAGAGATGCTGGCGCGCAAGCAACTGACTTTTGACGACATGCTGGCAATCGCGCAGCTTCCACATGTGGTCGCGGCTTCGGCATCGCTGCAATATACGAACTACCAATTTAACTCTGGCTCGGTGACAGCGAAGTTCGGGCAGCACAAGGCCGACAATGTCTCGCTCGAAGGCGATACCCCTTCCAACCTCACCGTATACGACAAGGTACTGTCGGAAGGGCGCTTCTTTACCAAAACCGATGAAGATCGCGCGGCCGACGTGACCGTGCTGGGTCACGATGTGGAGCGCGAACTATTCGGCAACATCGACCCCATCGGCAAAGAGGTGATCATCGCCGGTCGTACGTTCACGGTGGTGGGCGTCTACGAAAAGCAGAAGACCGCATTCGGCGGCGGCAAGAACCCGGATGATAGCTTCGCCTACTTCCCCATCTCGACGTTCCACAAGCTGCATCCCGAGATGCTCGATTACTGGATCAGCGCAAAGTTCGACGACCAGAAGAACAAGCAATTGGTGACAGACGAAATGCGCGAGGTGCTGCGGCGGCGGCGCAAGGTGCGCAATGAACAGCCCGACAACTTTGCCATCTTCAGCTCAGACTCCATCACCAAGCTCTGGAACCAGATCACCGGAAGCCTCTTCCTCCTCATGTTCGGCCTCAGCGCTGTCGGCCTCATGGTCGGCGGCGTCGGCGTCATGAACATCATGCTCGTCAGCGTCACCGAACGCACCCGCGAGATCGGCGTTCGCAAAGCCATCGGAGCCACCCGCAACACCATCCTGCTGCAGTTCACCCTCGAAGCCATCGTCCTCTGCGCCGTCGGCGGCGTCATCGGCATCCTCTTCGGCGCGCTCGCCGCCTACGGTCTGCGCTTCGTGATCCCCAGCGAGGTAAGCCCTCTCTGGGTACTCGCAGCCTTCCTCTGCTCCTGCGGTATAGGCCTCGTCTTCGGCATCTACCCCGCATGGAAGGCCGCCAACCTCAACCCCATCGAAGCTCTGCGCTACGAGTAATCCTCGCTGAGTAGCCCGCCCTGCTGTCTAATAGCATCATGGACGTGCTCGCGCTGATCGTTGAAGTTGTCGTCGTCGCCCTCACCCTGAGCGGTATCGCTTACAGCCTTATCGCCCTGTTCGCGGCCCGCAGCTTCGAGCACGAAACCCGCAACCTAGCGTCCACACTCAATCCCTCCAGCGCCCCCGGCGTCTCCATCCTCAAGCCCCTCCGCGGCCTCGATCCACGCATGACCATCGGCCTCGTAAGCCACTGCGAGCAGCAATATCCAGGCGCCTACGAGCTCATCTTCGGCGTCAGTTCGCTGCAAGACCCCGCCGTCGCAGAAGTTGATCGCCTCCGCGCCGCCTACCCGCACATCCCCATCCAGCTCATCGAGTGCCCCGCCCACCTCGGCCCCAACGGCAAACTCTCCAACCTCGCGCAGATGCTCCCCCACGCCCGCTTCGAGCACATCCTCGTCAACGACAGCGACATCCGCGTCTCCCCCCTCTACCTCCAGCGCGTCATCGCAGGCTTCGCCGGTCCCGCAGGCTCGTTGGATCCCACCGTCGGCCTCGTCACCGTCCCCTACATCGGCCACGCCGAGCCCGGCCTCTGGTCGCGCCTCGAAGCCCTCGGCATCTCCACCGACTTCATGGTCGGCGTTCTCACCGCGCGCAAGCTCGAGCACGGCATCCGCTTCGGCCTCGGCTCCACCCTCGCCACCACCCGCACCGCCCTCGCCTCCATCGGCGGCTTCCAATCCCTCGTCGACCAGCTCGCCGACGACTACGAACTCGGTGCCCGCCTCACTCGCGCCGGCTACCGCGTCAACCTCGTCCGCGAAGTCGTCCAGACCACCGTCCCGGCCTACACCCTGCGCGGCTTCTGCGACCACCAACTCCGCTGGTCCCGCAGCACCCGCGACTCCCGCCGCGCCGGCTACATCGGCCTCGGCCTCACCTACGTCATCCCGTGGTCGCTCGCCGCTGTGATCGCCAGCGGTGGCGCGCTCTGGGCCATCTCCATGCTCAGCATCGCTCTCCTCGTGCGCATGAGCATCGCCCTCACCGTCGGCGTCGGCATCCTCCGCGACGGCCAGGTCCTCCGCGACGTCTGGCTCCTCCCCCTCCGCGACGCCTTCGGCCTCTTCTTCTGGGCCTGGAGCTACGCCAGCGACACCGTCCTCTGGCGCGGCGAACGCTTCCGCCTCAACCGCGGCACCCTCACCCGCACCTCCTCCAATCCGTCATCCTGACCCGCACTTCCACCAATCCGTCATCCTCAGCCGCGCCTCCACCAATCCGTCATCCTCACCCGCACTTCCACCAATCCGTCATCCTGAGCGAAGCGATTGCGCCTCTCGCAATCGCGCAGTCGAAGGACCCCGAAGAGCCCCACGCCACCACAACCCTCCGCCCCTTCCCGCCACAACCTCACCCCGCAACAACCCCCACAGCAACCTACCCCGGCAACTCCCCACCGCCACCCGTTCCGCGCAGATGCTCCTCAATATCCCCGATCGCATCCGCAACAGAGTGCAGCTTCCGCGACAGCGCCTGTATCTCCGCCTCCGCACGCCGGTTCACCTCAAAGTCCAGCTCACTGCGCAGCCGGTCCTTATGGTCTTGCCGGTTCTGGCTCATCATGATCACCGGCGCCTGAATCGCCGCCAGCATCGACAAAAAGAGGTTCAGCAGAATAAACGGATACGGGTCCCACGAGTGGCCATGCATCGCCACCAGAATCACGCTCAGAATCACATACCCCGTCATCGTCGAGAGAAACAGAATGATGAACGTCCACGACCCGCCAAAGCTCGCAACATGGTCCGCCACCCGCTCCCCGAACGTCTCCTGCTCATCAATCAGCTCGTTCGGATTCCGCATCGTCCGCCCGCGTATCACCCGCTGCGCATTATGGATCTCCGCCGCAAACACTGCCAGCATATCGATTCCGGCCTCCGGCTTCGCCTTCACCAGCACATGCAGATCGCCGCGATCGATCTCGATGCACGTCGTCGGCTCCATCGCAATCGCCGTCGTCAAATGCGGAATTCCCTCAAGCATCGACGCAAATCCAAAGAAGTCGCCGTGCCTCGGCTCCGAGAACACGACCTCCTGCCCATCTTCATCGATCAGCGTCACCATCACCGCGCCCGATAGCATCACATACGCCGGCCCGTCTGGCTCACCAATCTTGTAAATACGTTGTTTCGCCGCAAACTCGCGCACCTCCACCTGCTGCGCAAGCACCATCAGCTCTTCATCGTCGAGCCGGGAAAACAGCGGTATCTGGCGAAGTTCATTCAAGCTACATGGCATAAGATCGGCTCAACATTCAGAATTCCTCTCGCATCTTCAGTGGTTCGGCTGGTTGCTCACAATCTCTTTCCCACCAGAACTCGCCAGCACATACACCGGCCCCGGCAACAGCGGCAGCTCGTTCGGCGGGTCCGTCACCGACTGCCACAGAAACACACGCTGCCCACTCGCCCATCGCTGCGCAAAGCTCACCGGGGTCTCAAAGATCGCCGGAGCATCCTTGAAGAAGCTCCCGTACCAAAGATTCGAGCTTCGTCCGTCCAGGATATGAATGAAGTTCGCAGCTTCCGGCGCCGTCGCATAACTCGCTGGCCGATGCAGATAAAACCCCAGCGAGCTCCCCGATTCATACTCGCCATGGATCGCCACCATGTCCTCTGCCCGCACCTGCGGCGCAATCGCCTTCGCGAGCTGCGCCGAAGTCAATACCGGTGAAAAGATCCGCAGCCCCAGAAACGCTGCCAGCAGAAACCCAAACGCACCCGCTGCCAACGCCAGATTTGCCGCATGCCTCCGGCCCAGCCTGCGCAGCAAGAAAGCCGCTAGCGGCCCCATCCACAAACTCACTGCGGCCAGCGCTAGCGGCACCCGGAACAGCCCCAGCGCACGCGCATCCAGGTCGAGAAAATGACCCATGCTCAACGCATAGTCGGACGGATGCTGGCTCAGCAGCGTCGCAAGATCGGTCTGCGGCGCAGGCGTTTGAGCCTGCACCAGAAACACCGCCGCACCCACTGCAAACACACTTCCCAGCACCAGCAGAACTCCCGTAATTCGATCCCCCGCGCGCGCCCTCACACGCTCATCCCCAGCGCCGCCGAACGAATCCTGCGCCAGCCACGCCGCAACCAGAATCGCAACCGCAGGCAGCGCTGGCAAAACGTAGTACTCCTGCCGCGTCGAAAACGCGAAGAACAGCAGCACGAATCCCGTCCACACCAGCAGCAGCATCGCACCCCGCCGCTTCAACGGCAGATCGTGTCGCCGCATCTGGCTCCGGAACACAACCGTCCGCCGCGCACCCCCAAACACCGGCGCAGCCCACGCCACAGCCTTGAACACAAACGCCGACCACGGCATCATCCACACAAAACACAATCCCCAGAACAACCACAGCGGCGACGTATCGTAATCATGCGGAACGCGCAGATTCAGATACCGCAACAGGTGCTCATTCATAAAGTAGAACCACGTCCACCCATGCACATTGCCGTCCGTCGGCAGCGGCACAATCCAGTGAAGGTTCACAAAACGAAATCGCGCCGGATGTCCCTCCGTCGGATTCGCAAATCCCGCCATCACATGCCATGGCACAGCAACCAGCAGAAACGCCTCCATCGTCGCCCACGGATGCAGCTCCCGCAGCCGCCGCCATGTCCGTCGCGTTCCGCGCGTGAGCAATAAATAGAGCAGCACCACCGCCACCGGAAACACCACCCCAATCAGCCCCTTGCTCAGAACATTCAGCCCGCACGCCACCGCAAACAGCCCGCAATACAGCCGCAGATGCGGCGTCGCTCGCTCCTCCCCGCCGCGCTCTCCCTTCTTCCAACGAAGCCCTTGCACCTTCCCCTCAAGCGGCGCTTCCCCTCTCTGCGCTACGTCCACATGCGGCTGCCGCGCTCCATCCGCTCGCGGAAGCTCAATCACCTGCCCGGGCGTCTGCTGCGCCTCCGGCACATGCGCCGACGCCTCCCTCCCGCGCGTCGGGATCACCTGCACCTTCGGCGCTCTCGATGAGATGACGTGGATCCGTCGTGTCGTCGCCGCAAACAGCCTCGGCCGCTTTTCATCCCCGGCATCCGGCCCGGACCGAAGAACATGCACCTGCCGCGACTCTGCCGAAGCTGCCTGCACCGGCGCCGCACCCGCCCCCTTCAACAGCGAAAGCTGCGGAACCTGAGGCACCAATGGCCCCACCCTCTGCGGCTCCGTTCCCCGCGGCTCCGCCTCAATCTCCTCCGTCCGCCAGAACGCATACAGCGCCATCGTCGTGAACAGGCACACCATCCCGTCCGGCAGCAGGATCCGCGTAAAGATAAAGATCCCAAAGCTCGACAGCCCCAGCAGCGCCGCGTACAACCCCGCACGCGTCGTCCGGAACAACCGCCGCGCAAACGCCTCCATCAGCAGCGCCAACCCCAGCACCGTCAGCGCCATCGGTATCCGCGCAGCCACCGCCAGCGCGTCCGCCGACCTCCCTCCAAACATCTGAAACACCCGCATCGTGCCCGCCATCCACCAGTACATCAGCGGTGCCTTCTCCAGGTATCGAATCCCATTCGCATACAGCGTCACATAATCGTGCCGCAGCAGCATCTCCCGCGCCACCTCCGCATGCACCGAGTCCGCATCATCCAGCAGCGGCGGCGTCAACAACGTAAAACTCGCGTAAAACGCCACCCACAGCACAAAAATGCCGAGCAGCGTCGAACGCGGTCGTGATGGAATGGCTGTGCGCACTCAATAGGAGTGTAGATGCTTCATGACAACCTGGATAGAAATACCGGGTAAACTTTGCATCATGGGCAACATCAAGGGCAACAGCAGAGGCAAGATGCGACCAATCCGCGCTCAGCAGCACCTCGTGCACATCGACGCCTCTACCCCCGACGCCGCAAAGTCCGCTCCGCCCGCAGAGATGATCTTCGGCGACTGGTATCCCGCCCTCCGCTCCGCCAAACTCCGCCCCAACGCCACCGCCGTCACCACGCTGCTCGGCATCCCCATGCTCCTCGGCCGCAAATCCAACGGCACCCTCTTCGCCCTCCGCGACCTCTGCCCCCATCGCGGCATCCCCCTCTCCGCCGGTTGGTTCGACGGCGAAACCGTCCAGTGCAAATACCACGGCTGGCGCTTCGAGCCCTGCTCCGGCCGCTGCGAAGAGATCCCCTCCCTCACCAGCCTCGACAACCTCGCTCCCACAAAAATCTTCGCCAACGCCTTTCCCGTCGCCGAGCGCGACGGCTACGCCTGGGTCTACGTCCCACCCCCCGGCGCCGGCCGCATCGCCGACCCCGCCCAACTCCCCCCCATCCCCGAGCTCCCCAAATTCAGCCCCCGCTTCCGCACCGCGCACCTCACCGCCGACCTCCCCTGCAACGTCGACCACGGCATCATCGGCCTCATGGACCCCGCGCACGGTCCCTTCGTCCACCGCGCCTGGTGGTGGCGCAGCAGCTCCAGCATCCACGAAAAAACCAAGCACTTCGAACCCATCGAGGATGCCACTAACGCCGGCCGCAGTGCCGGCTTTCGCATGTCCGCCCACACGCCGTCCTCCAACAGCGCACCCTACCGTCTCCTCGGCAAACCCGTCACCACCATCGACTTCGTTCTCCCCAATCGCCGCTACGAAACCATCAGGGCCGTCAACGCGCGCGGCAAACAGCGCTGGTTCGCCTCTCTCACCACCGTCACCCCCACCACCCCCACCACCTGCCGCATCGACGTCGTCGCCGCCTGGGACATCGCCTACCGCGTCCCCTTCGTCACACCCATCGCCAGATACTTCGGCGCAAAGTTCGTCGCCCAGGACCAGCAAACCATGGTCCAACAAGCCCGCGGCCTCCGCTCGAACCCCGGCCTCATGCTCATCGACGACGCCGACATCCCCGCCAAATGGTACTTCGCCCTCAAACAGCGCCGCCTCAAAGGAGAAGGCCCCCACCCCCTCCAAAACCCCATCGACCTCCACTGGCGCAGCTGAATCCTGCATAAAACCCTACTCCGGCAGCGCCCTCGCCTGCTCGATATACCGCCGCGAGTCAAACTTCCTCCCCGTGCTCGCCCCCGACATATACCGCCGCTTGCCAAAGATCGGCCGGTCAAACCACGCACGATCGAACTTCCCCAGCATCGACCACGCAATCCCCGCATATCCACCCGGATCGCGCCCATCGATCTCGTACTTGTCGTTCAAATAGATCGCCACCTTCATCGCGATCCCCACATTCGGCGTCCATTCTACAATCTTCTTCGCCCAGTACATCCGCAGGTAGTTGTGCATCCACCCATAACGCACCATCTGTAGCTGCGCCGCGTTCCACAGCTCATCGTACGTCTCCGCCTGCTCCAACTGCGGCAGCTTGTACAGCAACTCGCGCTGATCGCGATCGTGCTCGGCAATCGTCTCCTTCGCCCAGTTGTCCGCGCACCCCGGCGAGTCATACTCCGGCTGGTACCGCACAAAGTTCACACTCAGCTCGCGCCACACAATCAGCTCATTGAAGTAGCTGTCACGCGCCTTTTGCAGCGTCGCATGTCCCTTCGCAGCCGCGTCCACCGCCAGCGCTATCGTCTGCGGCCCAATGTGCCCATAGTGCAGATACGGGCTCATCTTGCTCGATCCATCCACCTCCGGACGGCTGCGATCCTGGTCATAACTCCCCAGCATCTCCTCGCAAAACTTTTGCAGCCGCTTCACCGCCGCATGGTGCCCGCCAGTCCACGCCTCCACCGGCGTCACACTGCGATCCAACTCCGTCCAACCCTGCGTCATATCCGCCTGCAGGTCCTCCGCCTCCAACCCGCGCGGCTGCTTCCACGCAACCGCAGCATGCCGATTCTCATAGGGCACCAGAAACTCAGGCAGCGCGCGATACAGCCGTGGCCGCGCCACCGCTGCGCTGAACTGCGCCTTCTCCAGCAGCTTCGACGGCACAATCACATCCGCATCCACAGTCCAGAACGGCACCCGCAGCACCTCCGCAATCCGCACCCGCCACCGCTCCGGCTCGCGCATCGGATTCTCATCCCCAATCACGATCGCAGCATCCACATCCGCGAAAAACCTCAGATGGTCCTCATGCGGTGCACGCCGCATCACGAACCCCACACCCCGCTCCGCGCAATCCTCCGCTACATCCGGCAGCCCCTGGTTCAAGAACGCATAGTGGCGCAGATTCGCATGTGGAAAGTTACTGATCCCCGCAAAGTACGCCACCACCGGCAGCCCCAGCGCATCGCCCACCGCAATCGCCTTATCCAGCGCGTGGTTGTCTCGCCCACGCTGCGCCCGCTGCATCCAGTACACAACGCACTTGCCCTCACCCGCCGGTACTCCACCCCGGCGCACCGTCACCCGCGCATCATCCGCCAACGCACGCAGTGCCTCCGGCACGCTCGCATCCCCCGCATACGCCTCGCCCATCTTCGCGTACGCCGCGTCCTTCTCTAACGCCGACATCTTCTCCGTGATCACCATCGCACCCTCCACGCTACCTGATTCCCAACCTTCGGCTACCATCGTCTTGACGACAATCTTCCATGACCCTTGACCCCATCAAATCCCAGCCTCAAACCTCCGACACCATTGAGACCATCACCCTCCGCCGCGCCACCGCCGCCGATCTTCCCGCGCTCGCCCTCACCGGCGCCGCCACCTTCCTCGAAGCCTTCACCTGGATGCTCCCCGGCCCCGACATCGTCGCCCACGCCGCCAAACACCACACCACCGCAGCCTACGAGCGCTACCTCGCCGACCCCGACACCCGCATCACCCTTGCCGTCACCGGCCCCGCCACCGGTTTCGACTTCCAGCCCGGCAGCGTCGTCGGTTACGCCATGCTCTGCACCCCCGAACTCCCCACCTTCAACGTCCTTCCCACCGATATCGAGCTCAAGCGCATCTACCTCTTCTCCCGCTTCCGGACCTCACCCGTCCTCAACGCAGACAACTCTCCGCTTCCCCAGCTACGCCCCGCGCAGGCACTCATGGACGCCGCGATCGCCGACGCCCGCAGCCTCAAACGCACCCGTCTCCTCCTCGGCACGCACGCCGGAAACCTCCGCGCCATCGCCTTCTATCGCCGCAATGGCTTCTTCCAGGCCGGAACCCGCACCTTCCAGGTCGGCTCCCAGACCTGCTCCGACCTCATCTTTGCCCTGAACCTCTAAACCTTCTCGCTACAGCCCACAACACCATCGGAACCACCATGAAGCTATCAGCGCCGCCCATCCGTTCGCGCACCACAGTCTCGCCATTCGGCAACGCTCCAACGACCTCCCCCGGATACACGAACCCCAACAAACAGAAGGTGATCGCAGCCACAGGCGCGCGTTCCTCCAGCCGCCACACGCAGACAATCTACCACCTGCGCTGCGCCCACTGCGGCCACGACTACGGCTGCAACGGCCTCGATATCAAGTCCCGTCTCTGCCCCCAATGTCAAAGCGGCGCACCCGGCGAGCCCCTGCGCGAACGCGCTCCCAGCCTCTTCGAGTAGACAGCTGCACCCAGCAGCTCCCACCGTACACGACGACGCACCTCATCGAATCTTTTTCCTCGAAAAACCGTCCAATGTAGTGTTAGACTGTAAGTCGCTGGAGACATGCGCCTCCGAGTGCCGAAGACTTGCTGTGATTCAAAACGAGTCACCCCCAATCCTTCCGCCCGCGCCCGCGGCCTAGACCGCACACCCCGTCCCAACGACCCGTCACAATCCAGGGAGTCCTTCGCGTACTTTTCCACCTGAAACGACCCGCGAACTACTCCCTAAGAATTTTTTACGAAGGCTCCGTCACGCGCGTGCGAGCTATCTCTAGGAGTGAATCTTGGCTGAAGAACTGGACAAGTACGAAGAAGACGTAGACCACATCATCGACACCGGCAAGGAGAAAGGCTACCTCACCTACGGCGAAGTCAACGACCTTCTCCCCGGCGACATCACCTCGCCCGACGAACTCGATGACCTGATGGCCACCATCAACACCCAGGGCATCGACGTCCTCTCCGAGGGCCGTCGCGGCTCCAAACTCGACGCCGATGAGCACGACTCAGACAACGAGTCCGGCGAAGACTCCGACGATGTCGAACTCGACCTCTCGCCCGGTACCCTCGAAAAGACCAACGACCCCGTCCGCATGTACCTCCGCGAGATGGGCACCGTTCCCTTGCTCACCCGCGAGGGTGAAGTCGAGATCGCCAAGCGCATCGAACGCGGCCAGCTCCGCGTCATGAAGGCCATCTCCCGCTCCAGCATCGTCATCCGCGAGATCGTCGGCCTCGGCGAAGACCTCAAGCGCGGCGTACGCAACATCAAGGAAGTCGTCACCTTCGACGAAGAAGAGCTCACCGAGGAGATCCTCGCCGCCCGCGTCAAAGCCACCGTCTCCCGCACCGACGAGCTCGTCAAGCACCAGAAGAAGGCCGCCGAGTACTTCGCCAAGTCCGAAGACCCCCAGGGCAAGGACGCCAAGGCCAAACTCCGCTATGCCCGCAAACATATCTGGCTGGCGGGCCGCGAAAATGTCTTCGTCTCTCGCATCGTCCGTGAATTCAAGTACACCAACGGCGAAAAGAAGCGCCTCCTCGACAAGGTCAACAAGACCGTCGACTCCATGCGCACGCTGGAGCGCCAGATTCGCTCACTCGAAGCCAAGTTCGAAGCCTCGCGCTCCGAAGAGCTGAAGAAAGAGTACAAACGCCAGCAGAAGAACTGCCGCGTCGATCTCGACCGCGTCGAAGCCGACGCCGGCATCTCCCACGAGGACCTCAAGCGTACCCAGCGCGAGATCATCCAGGGCGACATGGACGCGGAAAAGGCCAAGCGCGAGCTCATCGAAGCCAACCTTCGCCTCGTCGTCTCCATCGCGAAAAAATACACCAACCGCGGCCTCCAATTCCTCGACCTCATTCAGGAGGGCAACATCGGCCTCATGAAGGCCGTCGATAAGTTCGAGTACCGCCGTGGCTATAAGTTCTCCACCTACGCCACCTGGTGGATTCGTCAGGCCATCACCCGCGCCATCGCCGATCAGGCACGCACCATCCGCATCCCCGTGCACATGATCGAGACCATCAACAAGCTCATCCGCACCAGCCGCCAACTCGTGCAGGAGCTTGGCCGCGAAGCGTCTTCAGAAGAAATAGCCAAGCGCATGGACATTCCCGTCGCGAAGGTCCGCAAGGTCCTCAAGATCGCGCAGGAGCCCATCTCGCTCGAAACCCCCATCGGCGAAGAGGAAGACTCGCACCTCGGCGACTTCATCGAAGACCGCATGGCCGTCAGCCCGTCCGACGCTGTGATCGCCGTCAACCTGAAGGAGTACACATCCCAAGTGCTTCGGACTCTTACGCCTAGGGAAGAGCGCGTCATCAAGATGCGCTTCGGCCTCGAAGACGGCTCCGAACACACCCTCGAAGAGGTCGGCCAGTCCTTCCAGGTCACCCGCGAGCGCATCCGCCAGATCGAAGCCAAGGCCCTCCGCAAGCTGCGTCACCCCAGCCGCTCGCGCAAGCTCAAAGCCTTCGTCGACGGCGTCAAAGAGATGTAGATTGTCTATCTTCTACAAGCGAAAAGGGCGCGCCAGATCACCGGCGCGCCCTTTGTGTTGCTGGAAGCCTATGACTTTGGCTTCACTGTGACGCCGGCTTCGCCAAGGCCCAGCACGAGGGTGTTGCCTTTGCTGGCCTCCATGGTTTGCAGTGCGCGCAGCTTGAGCAGGGTTGGGGTCTCGTCCATGAGGCGTGCGGCGTTGGCGAGGCTGCGCAGGGCGGCGGTTTCGCCGCGCGCACGCTCCAGCGCTGCGATACCCTCTTTCTTCGCGGTGAGCGCCTGCGCAAAGGCCCGCTTGAGCTCGCCGGGGAGGATGATGTCGCGAATCTGCAGGTTGTGCAGGGTCATGCCCAGCGCCTTGGCTGAGGATTCCACGATTGCGTGAATCTGCGCGTTGAGGATGGGCTGGCGCTGCACGATGTCTTCGAAGGTCATGGAGACGACGACTGCACGCATGGCTGCCTGCGCGTAGAGGTGGAGATTGATGAGCGGATTGACGGCGTAGTAGTTGTTGAGCTTCGCATCGTCGACGTTGAACTCGCCGGTGAGAGTGAGCTTGATGGTCAGGCCGTCGGAGGTGAGGATCTCCTGCGGTGCGAGCGTCATGACCTGCCTGCGCATGTCGATGTTGGTGATGTGGTGGCGGCTGGAGACCCAGTAGCCCCCCGGATTGAGGGTGGCGCGATAGACACCGCGCAGCGTCAGGATGCCGCGCTGATAGGGCTGCACCATGATGTATCTTGGCCGCACCAGGCGGTAGAGAAGGATGCCGACGAGCAGCAGAACGATAGCGATCGAGATCAGTACAGCGGTCAACAACGTGAGTCTCCCTTGTCCATGTTACGGGTTAGGCTACGGTGGAGGGTGTTGATTCAGGGTGCGGAGAGCGCTCGCAAGCAAGCGGGGATCCAATCCGCATAGCCTTCTTGAGAGAGACTCGCTCTCCGCCAGCCTGCCTTGCCCGTTGACCATACGCAAGTCTGGAATTGAACCAGAATCGCGACCATCTACCGAAGAGAGGAGCGAAACGTGCTCCGCCTTCGCCTGGAAGCGACTGAGTTTGTTTATAGCAGATCGATAGGGTGGGGGCTCCGCACGACTGCAGCGCTCCAGTAGAGGGTGGTCTCCAACCTCAGAACTTGTAGTACACCCCAGCGGTTGGCTCAACGGTATGAGTGAACGCCGTTCCGGCACCTGAGCCCGTAGGATATGGATAGACCAACGTTATGTCGGGCGCATTATGAAAGTTACCACGATACTGCAACCGCAGACCAAGCCGACCCCAGATTCCCCAATCCACGCCAGCACCATACTCATACAGTGGTGTCGTAAAGCTCGTCGTCGGAGCCGGAGTATTGTTGACGACCGATTTGAGCGGCTGATACAGCAACACGCCCACTCCTATCAGTGCGAACGTCGTGACTTTTCCAGTGTGCGATGAGAAGACCCAGTCCCCCGAGATCTGGTGGGCATCGGCCGAGACAGGAACCGGCGGATAGTCGCACAGCGAGCAGAAACCCGCAGGTTCATACACCTGATTGGCGCGGTTCAGCGCGTAGGTTCCCTCGAAGCCTACGCGCGGACTCCAGATGTGGCGCACCTCAACTCGTCCACCTGCAGCATCCGCCGGGATGTCTTCTGCCGCCAAATCCGTAGCACTGCCGCTGAAGGCTCCATACGCGCTGACCGCAAGGTCCGTTTTGTCCTGCGCCAGCGCCTTGCCGAACGGAAGGACAAGACAAAACGCAATGCAACCCACAACCAGACACACTCTCACGCACTCGGCTCCTCGCATCAAGAAAGAGCCGTCATCCGGCTCGCGAACAAATCTATACCAGTCACCCCCCCCCGTCTACTTCACAGCGTCCGGATACATTCCCTTCACCGGCGTCTCCACGCTCCCCTTGCCAAACGGCACATTCGCCCGCGGCAGCATCTCGTCGCGCATGGCGGCGTTGTAGAGAAATATGGCCTCGATGACGGCGGCTTGTTTGAGGTCGGGCTCGCTGAGGTGGTCGTAGGTGTCGAGGCTGGTGTGGTGGGTGCGGCTGTCGTAGTCGCGGGGGTCCTGAATAAACTGGAACCCCGGCAGCCCCGCCATCTGGAACGGTACATGGTCGGTCGAGCCCGTCCGCCGCTCGCTCACCGTCGTCATCCCCAGGTCCTTCAGCGGCGCCATCCACTGCGCAAAGATCGGCGCGATCCCCTCATTACCTTCGGCGTAGATCCCCAAAAGCTTGCCCGTGCCATTATCCATGTTGAAGTAAGCATCCAGCTTCGCCGCCTCCGCCTTCATCGTCGGCGGAGCCGTCATCGACTGCACAAACAGCGGCACATTCGCATCTTTTGGGTCATTCGAGTAGTGGAACGTCGCAAAGTGCCTCTCCACATATCCGGTCGATCCAAACACACCCTCCTCTTCGCCGCTCCACAGCCCAATCCGAATCGTTCGCCGCGGCTTCACGCCGAGCGCCGTCAAAATCCGCATCGCTTCCATCGCCGTGATCGCTCCCGCGCCGTTGTCCGTCGCGCCCGTCCCCGCAATCCAGCTATCCAGGTGCCCGCCCACCATCACCACCTCATCCTTCAACTTCGGGTCCGTCCCCGGAATCTCCGCAATCGTGTCATAGCCCTGCTCATGGTCTCCGCCGAACTGCGTGTCGATGTGGAGATTCACCGTCACCGGAACCTTATGCTTCAGCAGACGACTCATGCGGCTCCACGCCTCGTCCGCAATCACTTCTTCAGGAATCGCCTGCTTGTCCTGCGGCCGGTACACAAACCAGCCCATGCTCGAGTTTGTATCGTCATGCAGCACCCCGCCAGACCCTGAAGGCTCCAGCACCGCCAGCGCTCCCTCCTGCGCAAAAAACTTCGCCACCTGCTCCTGAAACGCCATCCCGTTGAATATCGTCCGCCATGTATCCATATCCGGCGTCAACACCGCCTGCCCGCTCATGTCCCCATCCAGCGGATACTGCGCGTACTCCCGCAACTTCGCCGCGTCATCATGCACCATCAGCGGCACCTTGTCCGGGTCCACCGTCGGATCGCCCGCGCCGGACTTCCCATACAGCACCACCTTCCCCGCCAGCTTGCCCTTCCAGTCCACAAAGTCCGCCTCAGTCTCCAGCGCGGGAACCGCCACCACCGCCGCACTCGCCGTCTCCTTCAGCGCCGGAGACCACGGCGTCGCCTGCGCCAGCAACACCGCCGGTGTAGGCGTCACCATCTCCAGCCCCGCGCCGAGCTGCGTCCACGCCATCCCAAAGTCGCCCCAGCTCTCCAGGTGCGCATTCGCGCATCCCATCGCCGTCAACTGCGCCATCGTCCACGCATTCGCCCGCGCCATCGCCGGAGACCCCGTCAGCCGCGGCCCAATATCGTCAAACAGCGCCCCCGCATACTCCATCACATGCGAGTGGTTCAGCCCCTCGTCCCGTATCCGCGAGTACATCTGTAGATCAAGCTTCTCCGCCGGCTGCCCCTCCGCCGCCGCGGATACCTGCGCCGCCGCAGCCTTGTCCGCCGCAGCCTTGTCCGCCGCAGCCTTGTCCGCCGCAAACGCGCCACAGCCCGCGCTCACGACCCATCCCGCAACCCCCGCCACAATCGCCTTACGCCACATCGCAGTCCGCATCCACCCAGCATACTGCGCCGCGCCCGTCACACTCCACACACTCCCTACAGCACGCTCCGTCCGCCGTCCACAATCAGATTCTGCCCCGTCATATAGCTGCTCGCATCCGAGCACAAAAACAGCACCGCCCCCTGATACTCGTCCTTATGCGCCATCCGCGCCATCGGTATCAGTGCATGCAGCTTCTCCGTAAACGCCTCCGGTTGCCCGTTGAACACCCCGCCGGGCGAGATCGCATTGACCCGCACGCCCTGCTTCACCCAGTACGTCGAAAGATACCGCGTCAGCCCCAGCAGCGCCGTCTTCACCACCGAGTACGTCACCGGCTTCACCGGCTGTTCATCCTCCGGCAATCCCTCCTGCCGATACAGCCGCTGGTCCGGCGCTATCACCGCCAAATCCGACGCCACATTCAGAATCACGCCGCTCCCACGCTTCGCCATCTCCGTCCCAAACACCCGCGAGCACAGAAACGCCCCCGTCAACCCCACCGCAATGTCCGCATTCCACGTCTCCAGCGGAAAGTTCTCCAGCCGCGACCACGGCTGCCCCGGCTTCTGGTCCTCCACCTTCGGATTGTTCGCCGCGTTGTTAATCAAGATATCCACACGTCCAAACCGCTCCAGCACCGCCGTCTTCGCCTCCGCCAGCGACGCCTCGCTTGTGATATCCACCGCCAGCCCCATGCACTCCGGCCCGTGCGCCTGCTGCAACTGCTCCGCCCGCATCGCAGGCTTCGCCACCTCCAGGTCCAGCAGCACAACATGCGCCCCCGCCGCCGCCAGAATCGCCCCATGGTGATACCCCAGCAGCCCCGCGCCGCCCGTAATCACCGCCACCCGCCCCGCCAAATCAAACAAATGCTGCGCCCGATTCATCCAAATACCTCCCCACCAGTATCGCAGAGGCCACCTCCCGCCCCTGTCCTCCACCTCAAATCCCTCACTCATCCCGCTCTAGTACGCACCCCACCCTCATCACACAAGCGCACACTCACCGCAGCTCAAGCACATCATCGCCTCATCACAAAGGAGCCGACGGCCTACAGCCAAATGTTGTCATCTCGACCGGAGCCAAACGGCTTCATCGTCTGGCGCAGTGGAGAGACCCGCAGCTTCTTCCTGCACCGACACCATAACCATCGGCCCGATCTCCCCTACCGGCTGTAATTCTGCATATACATATCGCGCGGCAACCGCAGCGCTCGCGACCGCCGGGCCAACGCCCGCGCCGCGTCCCGATCCATCACGCCCCCCACCGAAACCAGGTACGGAGCATGTCCGCTAGGCGTAAACACCGCCGGCTGCAGCTCCGGATGCGCATGCGCCAGTTCCGAAACCTTCTTCTCCGCATCCGCCCTTCGGTCGTACGTATACGCGATCACACGCCATCCCGCATGCGACCCAGCCGCCGCAGCGCCGCTCCCAAGCGACACATCCGCCCCGGCAGCCTTCGGCGTAGCAATCGCCGCCTGCTTGGTTCGCTGCGCAACAACAGGCCGTGTTGCAACAGGCACCGAAGCTCCCACACCCGCTGTCTTCGCAGCCCGATGTCCGCCAGAAATCTCCGCCACAATCCAGGCGCAAAGAATCACCAGCAGCGCCACCGCACCCACACCTACCCACCGCGACCGCAGCGAAACGCCCTCGCCCTCGGCATCTTTCTGCGCCACAACGCGCTCGCCGCCACCATTCCGCTCCTCCTTCATCGGCCGCAGCGGCAGCTTCTCCTCTGCTCGAACCGCAGGCTTGGCCGCCACCAGCGGAGCTGCCGGCCCCGCCACCCCATCTTTCTTCGCCGAAACCACACCCGGTCCCACAGCCACAGCCGATCCCGCAGCCACAGCCGATCCCGCAGCCACAGCGGGCCGCTTCACAGCATACTGGCTCTCCAGCGCCGCCCGGATATTCTCCAGCCCCCAGCTCCCATCCAGTCCATTACGAATAATCTGCCGCATCGGCGCAGGCATCGCACCATCCCCGACGCCCTCCATCGACCGCCGCTGTGTAAGCCCCTGCAGCAGCACCGTCGCCAGATCGCGCACATCGCGCTGCTTGGCCGCCCGTCCTTCCGCGCCTTCCGGTGCCTCGCGGATGCAGTCCCCCCGCAGCTTCACCTCGTCGCCCACCGCAAAGATATTCCGCGCCTCCACATGTTCATGCACATACCCGTGCGTGTGCAGCACATCCAGCGCCGCCACCAGGCTGAACCCCAACTGTGCCACATCCTCCACCGTCAAATGCCCTTGATCAAGCACCTCCGCCAGGTTCCCATCCACCTTCTCGAAGACCGCATACACCACCGGCCGACCCTCAATCTCCGTCTGCCCAAACCGCTCAAACTTCAAAAAGTTCGGATGACGCAGCGCCTCCACGCACCTCCACCGCGCCAGGATCTCCTCCTCGTCGAAGTGGCACTCGATCAGCCGCACCACCGTCGGCTCGCCCTTCAATCCAGCGGTAGAGAAGAACGCACTGCGTCCCTCGGGCATCAAGAGCTTCTTCAAAGGAAAAGCGCCATCAATCGTGACGCCTTCATAGTCGGTCCATAGCTGCATATATCGAGTCCTGCGTTGGGAGTGGAGTTAGGTCAGGCCATAAATGCCAGATCGGCAAAATACAGAAATTCCGTGAGTGCGCCGCTCGTGCGTACATAGCAGCTTTTCTTCTCCCATTCATTATCGCAAACAATGCTGCGCGTATCCTTGCTGACTTCCTGTGCATCGCCGCCTGCCATCACGCCCCGCACTACGTCCTCAGCCGCACCAGCAGCGCCTTAGCTCACACCGACCGCGTCTGCCCGCCATCCACCACAAAGCACCCGCCCGTCGCAAACCCCGCCTGCTCCGAGCACAGCCACACCGCCAGCGACGCAATCTCCTCCGGCGTCCCAAACCGCCCCACCGGAACCTCCGTCCGCAGCATCGCCTCCACAGCCTCCCGCCGCGCATTCAGGTGCCGCTCCCACGATCCCCCTGCAAAGTAAATATTCCCCGGCGCAATCGTATTCACCCGCACCTTCTGCGCCCCCACCTGCCGCGCCAGGTTCTTCGCATAGTTCATCAGCGCCGCCTTCGCAGCCGAGTACGGCAGCGGTGCCGGCGTCGCCTCCACCCCCACAATCGACCCGACATACAGCACGCTCCCACCCTCCGCATTCCCCAGCAGGTACGGCAGCACCGCCTGCGTCAGCCGCACCGACGCAAAAAAGTTCATCGCAAACAGCCGCTCCCACTCCTCCTCCGCCTGTTCCCACCCCGGCTTGCCGCTGCCCGTCCCCAGGTTCGCCACCATGTGGTCGATCCGCCCAAACTCCCGCACCGTCTGCTCAAACGCCGCCACAATCGTCTCCGTATTCGCGAAATCCCCCGCAATCGCCAGCACCCGATCCTGCCCCGCGTCAGCCGCCATCTCCGCCCTCGCCGTCTCCAGCGAAGCCGCATCGCGCCCCGTAATCACCACCCGCGCACCCTCCGCCAGCAGCGCCGCCGCAATCGCCCGCCCAATCCCCCGCGAGCTCCCCGCTACAAACGCAATCCGGTCCTTCAGCCCCATCTCCATCCGCGCCCTCCTAATCCCTGTCCCTACAGCAAGATTGCCGACAGCGTTTTCGCAAATCAGCAAAATACTGTCATCTCGACCAGAGCCAAACGGCGTCATCCTTTGGCGCAGTGGAGAGACCTGCAGCGCCTCCTGCAACCAAACCACAACGCCCCCAACGAATTTACCCTAACCCTCAATCCCTACCCTTGATCCCTGCTCCCTGCCTCTAAACCGCTGTCCATCCGCCATCCACCAGCAAATTCTGCCCCGTCACATACGTGCTCGCATCCGACGCCAGAAACACCAGCGCACCGCACAGCTCCACCGGCCGCCCAATTCTGTTCAGCACCGTATACCCCTTCAGCCGCTGCACAAACGGCGAATCCTCCGTCACCGAGTTCTGCCCCGCCACATCCTCCGTGTTCGAAAACGGCCCCGGCGAAATGCAGTTCGCCCGCACCCCCTCGCGCCCCCAGAAGCTCGCCGTATATCGCGTAAACGCCGCCAGCGCCGCCTTCGATGCCGAGTACCCCGGCGGGTTCAAGCTCGTCGTCCCCTCATACAGCTGCGGCCGCGGCGCCACCGTCGCATACATCGTCGCAATATTGATGATCGACCCGCGCCGCTGCTCCTTCATCTTCACGCCCAGCCGCTGCGTCGTCTGCACCGCCCAGTACACACCACCCTGCAGGTTCCGCTGCCACTGGTCAAACGTCGAGTTTTCCAGCGACCCCTCCGGCACATTGAACCCCGTCGCCGCCCCCAGCTCATGCGCGTTGTTGATCAGCACATCGATCGATCGCTCCTCCGCCGCAATCGCGTCGCACACATCCTCCAGCGCCTGCCGGTCGTACATGTCGATCTGCCGCACCGCGATCTTGCTCGCGCCAAACGCATTCGCCCAGCGCTCCGCCTCGCTCTTCAGCCGCTCGCTGCGACCCAGCGCCACCACGCGCGCCCCATTGGCCAGCAGCGCCAGCGCAAACGTCCGCCCCAGAAACCCCGAAGCACCCGTCAGCACCGCCGTCTTGCCCTCCAGCGAAAACAGCGTGTCCCGCCTCAAATCATTCACCGTCAACGGCATCGTTTACTCCTGACCACTACAGTAAGACCGCAGAAACTCTATCTGGCCCTTGATAAACTCCACCTCGTCGCCAGCCGAGCCGCGCGCCACCTGCAGCGTCAGCCCGCCGCGATATCCAATCGACCGGATCGCCCGAAACACATCCTCAAAGTCCGCCGACCCGGTCCCCAGCGGCCGCGTCTCCACGCCGCCCTCCGGCTTCCTGTACCGGTCCTTGATGTGCACCGACCCAACGCGCTCCCCATACGCCGCAAACTCCTCCGTCGCCATATACCCCAGCCCCGACGAGTTCCCCGAGTCCCAGTTCACCTTCAGCATCCGGTGCTCAATCTCCCGCAGAAACGCCGCAAACTCCTCCGGCCCAAAGTCCGCCTCCAGGTGCAGCTCCACCCCATGCGCCTCCGCCACCGGCAGCGCCCGCCGCAGCACCGCTCGCACCGTCTCCTTCTCCGCATCCGTTTTCATGCTCGATTGGTCCACAAACGGCAGCACCATCTTCTTCGCCCCAATCCGCGCCGCTACCGGGATCAGCGCATGCAGATGCGCCTCGCGCTCCGCCTGCTCCTCCGCCGTGCACCGGATCAGCGGAAAGTCCATAAACCAGTCCCCGCACAGCGCCGGCGTCGCAATCCCATGCTCCTGCTTCAGTGCGTCGAACTCCGCCAGCCCCGCCGCCGTGAAGATCGGGTTCGCCGTCCGCCCATACTCATCGTGGATCCACTCGATATACTCCAGCCCCGCCGCCTTCGCCCGCGCAAACTCCTCCCTCCAGCTCTCCCGCGGAAACGACTGAAACCGCCCTTCCTCCGGCGGCGACAGCCGCCCCTGCATCATCCCCAGCGCGTATCTCGATGACCCCAAACCAAGCTCCTGCATAGCGTCCAGCATACACGCCACCACTCCCCGCTCCCCGCCCTACTGCGCCGCCAGCCGCCCCAGGTGCGCATCGAAGAAGTTCGCCATCAGCCTGTCCGCCTCCTTCGACTCCGGCAGCTTCGGGTCATTCCAGAACGCATGCGGCAGCCCCTCAAACACCACCAGCTGCGCATCCACCCCCGCCCGCAGATACGCCCGGTGCAGAATCGTCGTTCCACTCAGCAGCAGGTCCCGCTCGCTCGTCACAAACAGCGTCGGCGGAAACCCCTTCATGTCGCTGTACATCGGCGACAACACCGGGTCCGTCACGCTCGTCTTGCCCACATACTCCGGTATCGCCGGGCCTTTCCCCGGTGGCGCCAGATAGCCCGCCAGCCCGTCCAGCGAGAACATCGCCGTCGAATCCCCCGCCTTGCTGAAGTCTCCCATACCCGAAAACACACCCGTTGCTCCCGGCATCGGCAGCCCCAGCTGCTTCAGCTTCGCCGTCACCTCCGCCGTCAAAATCGCCCCCGCCGACGTCCCATAGATCCCGATATTCCCCGGCTGATACGACTTCAGCAGGTCCTTGTACACCGCCACCGCATCATCCACCGCCGCCGGAAACGGATGCTCCGGCGCCATCCTGTACAGCACAGAGATCACCTTCGTCCCCGTCAAACTCGCCATCGGCACCGACTCCGTCAGCGACCCCGAATCCACCCTGAACCCTCCCCCATGCAGATTGATCAACACCCGCCCAATCTTGCTCGCATCCATCGACATCGGCATCACCACCCGCACCGGCACTCCCGCAATCACCGACGCATGCACCCGCACCGGGTACATCGCCTCCGACTCCGCCCCCGCGCCCGCCTGCCACTTGTCCGTCCCCGCCCGCTCCTCGGCCAGCGTCTGCGTCTTCGCCACATCCGTCTCCACCCGCGACAGCATCTTCTGCGCCTCCGGACTCACCGTCTCCGGCACCGGAACCACCCGCGTCACATACGCCGTCCCATCCGCCCCGATCACGCTGCTGTCCTTCGTCACACGCCTCGCCCCCGCCTGCTGCTGCCCCACAGCCCCCACCGCCACCACCCCACACACCACCACTCCAACCAACACCATCATGCGTTTCATGCAACCCTCCTTATAAATGTCGACCAACTGAATTGGTGCTCATAGTAGTACAAATACAGGGGAACTTATATCTCTGCTCTCGCCGGCACTTTTACGGCCGGGAAAAATCTTTTGAACGAAAGAATCGGTTGCTCATATACATGAAAACTGATGACCGACACAAGATAAGTCAACACGAACGAACTAGGGAGAAGAAGAAACATATGCATCCCCCGAAAGGCGTGATGCCTCTCCCACGCAATGATTCTGGAATCCAGTAGCAACATAATGGCGAAATGATAGACGTACATTCCGTAGCTATAACGTCCCATCCGACGAAGCGGCCACGCGAGAAAGATCCGATATACAACCCCTTGCGAGGTAGCCTTCGCCACCAGAGTAGCGAATAAGATCGCCAGTAGGGATATTCCGGGGCCCACGATCAAAAACGAGCTGTGTCGAAACGTTGTCACCTGTCTGACGAGCACCCAGTCGAAAAAGTGCCCGCTCCATATAAAGATTCCAACGATTGCTATGGCGGAGATCGCTCCAACAGGAAAAGCGAAATGTTGGACGCGTTTCCAACACATCGCATCTCTACGCCATATTGCGAGAAGTGCCCCAGCAAAGAGTCCGTCCGTTCGACACAGAGTGAAATATGACGCCACCTGGAAAACGGTAGATCGTGGCATAAGATACAACCGCAGCCCAAGCGCGAGAACCATGCCTGCAATGCATAAGCGACGCAGAGATTTATTGCTGAGCGATGCAACCGCGAAAGGCCAAATAATGTAAAACTGCTCCTCGACAGACAACGACCAGAACGCAGGTACCCACGGCAAGTTTCTAGCTGTCCACACATGATGCAGGTTGTAGTAATAGAACAAAAGACTGCTAATATCTCGCCCGTTGAATGACGAACGGTGTACGCTGACCGCCACCAAGACAAACAAATAATACAAGGGAAAGATGCGCAGCATGCGGCGAGCGAAAAAGCTCTTGTAATAAGCCGGTGAGTCTTTCGTGGCCAGAAGAATACCCGTAATCAAGAAACCAGACAGCACAAAAAATAGATCAACGCCCGACCAGAACCCTCCGAATAAAAGATAACGCGTGTGTCCAAGCGCATGAGGAGAATCACCTATCAAGAAGTTTGCGTGGACCATAAACACCATTAAGATGGCTAGTCCGCGAAGACCATCGAGCGCAGGCATGTGCGCTGGAGGTGTCTCAATACGCTCCGTTCTCTGCACTTTCGACAATGCTAGTTTCCCCGAGGGCGTTTCTGACTGAATTCAATACCTCCCGAATGTGCATTGTGGTTCAGGAGGATTACCCAATTTTATGCCATGGCGAGCTTTCAGCTCGACGACAGATCTACTTACCCTTCGAACGGTCTCCGCTCGAGCCGCTAAGATGATGACAGGAGAACACAGTGCACGCCATCTCAGATAACCTCCCGGTCACCGGGAATACCGAGCGCACGCGCCCCGAAAACCACGCCTTCTACCCCGCGCTCGACGGTTTCCGTGCCGTAGCTTTCTTGATGGTGTACCTCCAGCACTATTGGGGCATGCCCTGGGGCTGGACCGGCGTCGATTTCTTTTTTGTGCTCTCCGGCTTCCTGATCACAGGCATCCTCTTCGACACGCGCCACGATACACACCGCGCTCGCAACTTCTACGCGCGCCGGACGCTCCGCATCTTCCCCCTCTACTACGGCATCATGCTGGCGCTGCTTCTGCTCACGCCAATCGTGCACTGGCAGCGTACATGGGCATGGCTTGTTTGGCCTGCCTATCTCGGTAATTTTCTCCATGACATCCGGCCCTTGTCGCTCGCAGTCCCCTTTGCGCAAGTGGCCAACTTTCAGTTGCACGGCACGCTCTTCCGCCACGGCTTCGTGCTGTATCTGGGCCACTTCTGGTCGCTCTGCGTCGAAGAACAGTTCTATCTCATATGGCCGTGGGTCATGTTCGCCATTCTGGACCGGCGCAGGCTCATCTACCTTTGCGCTGCGACGCTGCCTATCTGCCTAGCCCTGCGCCTGCTCGGCAACCACTACATGCCAGCCTCCAGGCTGCAGGATGGCTTCCTCTACAACTTCACGCCGTTACGGCTGGACGCTCTTCTTCTCGGTGGCCTGCTGGCTCTATGTCTGCGTGGACCCAATGCGAAGACTCTTCTGCGTGCAGCACGTTTCGCCCTGCCCTGTCTCATAGCGGCAATCGTATTGCTCTTCGCCTTCACTCGCCTCCACCGCGTCCATGATGAGCCCTACCCTTATCCCTATGGCATGTATACGTGGTGCCTCACCATCGCCGATTTGTTGGCCGCCCTCCTCATCCTTGTCACGATCCAACCCGGAACCATCCTGTACAAGCTCTTGAAAGTGCGTCCGCTGCGTTGGATTGGGCGCATCAGCTACGGCGCATATGTACTGCACGACATCCCCCACTTCTTTTACAACGCTGCAGGAAAGCGCCTCCTGCCATCCAATCCAAAATTAGGATCTACCCTGATCGCGCTTCCCTGCACGCTTGCTCTCGCGTGGCTTAGCTTTCACTTCTTCGAGAGCCGCTTCCTCAACCTCAAGGAGCGCTGGACCGTCCGTGGCGAACGCCACTCCCCTCAGCCTCAAGACATCGACTCCGCTCCACTCACCCAGAAATGACTTTCTGCCTCGTGTAGAAGCAATCCACTTAGCTTCTATACTTGTGTAACCCAACATCTCAGGATCAGGCATGACGCGCAGTCCAACTCTCCAATCTAAGCATCCTGCATCATCATCCCGCCTCACGCGTACCGACTACATCGGTATCGCCTTCCTCACCGCATTCTTCCTCATCTTCTCTTACCTCCGCTCCCGCGACCGCATGTTCTGGGGCGACGAGATCATGGGCTGGCTCGTCCTCAAGCAACCCACCCTGCACTCTCAGCTCCGCCTCTGGCAAACCGGCTTCGACAGCAGCGGTATCTGGTTCCACGTCCTCGGCCGTCCATGGATCGCCATCTTCGGTGCCTCCGAAGTTTCCCTCCGCGAGTTCTCCGCCCTCGCCGTCGCTGCCTCCGCCGCCGTCCTCTGGATCGCCGCCCGTCGCTTCTACGCCACCTTCGTCGTCGCCTCTTCCATCCTCTTCGTCTACATCGCCATGCCGCAGCTGCTCTGGCAGCTCTCCAACGGTCGCGCCTACGGCATCTTCATCCTCGGTGCCGCCTGCGTCGTCTATATGCTCCTCCGCGGCGAAGACCCCACCACCTCCAAACCCTCCCCGCTTTTCCTTCTCGCAACCTTCGCCGCCTACAGCCTCCTCACCGGCAGCCACACCCTCGGCATCCTCTACGCAGGCGTCTTCATCGCCGTGCAACTCCTCCTCGACCTCCGCTCCCACCGGCTCCGCATCGCCCTCTATCTCAGCGCCGCTGCCTCCTTCGCCGTCACCTACCTCAGTCTCAGCAACATACGCGGAACCATCGCCACCGGCCAGCCCAGCTACTGGACCGTACCTCCAGCCTTCCGCGATCTCATCTCGCTCAAAACCGTCTTCGGTGGCCGTCACATCGGCGTCGTCATCTTCGTCCTCTTCGCCGTCGCCCTCCTCCTGCGCATCCGCCCCATCGCACAGCGTCTCCCCATCTACGCAATCCTCCTCGGCTTCGCCGTACTCAACGTCATCTTCTTCATCTGCTCCCGCCTCACCACCTCCATCTACGTAGATCGCTACCTCTTGCCGTTCGGCATCGCCGCCATCCTCATCCTCTGCGAGCTCCTCACCCAGATCCACGACGCCAAAGCCCCGCTGCCCCTCCTCCGCACCACACTCCCCGCCGCGCTCGTCGCGCTCGCCCTCTTCTTCCTCCTCGCCCCCAGATATCGCGTCCCCTTCTATCCTTTCCCCAACTACACTCCATGGCTCCTCGCCAAACTTCCTCCCGGCCTCCCCATCGTCGACTCCGACGTCGCCTCCTACCGTGAGGTCCTTTTCTATCAACACAACAACCTCCATAGACCCTTCCTCTTCCCCGTCGACTGGCAAGTCGCCCTCGACGCCGCCAACGTCGGCGGCGTCTCAGGCTTCCACGAGATGGACCGTTTCAAAGCCGAAGGCTTCTACCCCGACGGCATCGAACCCACAGCCGCCATCCTCAAGCAATACACAAACTTCATCCTGATCACCGGACGCCCGCCCACGGCATGGCTCAAACGCCGCATCCTCTCCGCCCCCCACTACACCGTCACCTGGCTCGGCACCTTTGACCCAGGCTTCTCCACCCTCGATATCTGGCAAGTCCACCACAAAAACTAAAAGGCAGCGACTCGCGCCATCGCCGACCTGACTTCCCCTGTCAGCGAACCATCCGCATGGCCCTTGCCCCCCCCGTTGGGTGACCAAGCAGCCCCAAACCCTGTCAACCCCCCACACCCCACCAAACCCACCAAAACCCCCGTCAACACTGGCGATAAATCTTCGCACTCCTTGGCATAATCACCCTCCTGCAATCCTTAAAATTAGAAATGGGGAACAAAGATACCCCCAGGAGTGAATCAACCATGACACAACGAAAACGTTCAGAGCAGACGGTAGCCGAAACGGCACGCAAAGAGCCATCAAGCAAAGAGCCTCCCAAAGAAAACCAGCGCGTAAATTTTAACGACGTCATTCGCCGCATCCCCACCCTCATGCCGCTGTCCGTGGGGCAGTCGCTCAGCCCGCAGGAACGTCAGCGTATTCCGCCTGACTGCATTCAGCATCCAAAGTTTCGGGCTCCCTATCGCAGCGTCCTGACGCCCACACCGCTACAGAAAAAGGCAAGCTCTATACGGCGGCTCAGAGTGAAGAAAATGGTCTAGCCCAGCAGCTCCGCCCTGCAATCCGCAATACTCTCCGCCACACCCCGCATCTTCAGCTCCGGATACATCCTTCTCAGCTTCTCCGTCCCCAGCCCCGCCGCCAGCGGCCGCGCCGCCGCCTGCCCCAGCTCCGTCGTCGACACACCCTCCAGCAGCCCCCCATCCAGCCCCAGCTCCGCCGCCACCCTCCGCGCAAACTCCAGCCGCCCCAGCACCTCCGGCCCGCTCACATGGAACACCCCCGTCGCCCCCGCCGCCACCAGCCCCAACGCCGCCGGTATCAGGTCGCGGTTATACGTCGGCGTCGACACCTGGTCCTCCGGCACCCGCATCGTCACCCCGCCGCGCAGGTTCCGTATCAGCGCACACACATAGTTCATCCGCTTCGCATCCGGCCCATACACCACCGTCGTCCGCAGCACCAGCGCCCCCGGATGCGCCGCCATCACCCGCCGCTCGCCC
Source organism: Acidobacteriota bacterium (assembly GCA_019351975.1). Lineage (GTDB taxonomy): Bacteria > Acidobacteriota > Terriglobia > Terriglobales > Acidobacteriaceae > Granulicella. The sequence goes on along the minus strand of JABBOG010000007.1, from coordinate 3,959 downwards.
TCCAGCTTGCTCTTCCCATACACGCTCAGCGGATTCGTCCGGCTCTCCTCCGCATACGGCCCCGGATCCTCCGCCGCCCCATCAAACACATACTCCGTCGAGAAAAAAACATACGGTACCCCACGCCGCCGCGCATACTCCGCCAGCACGCCCGGCCCAACGCCATTGGTCCGCCACGCCAGCTCCGGCGCTGCCTCGCAGCCATCCACATGCGTCATCCCGCCCACGCAGTAAATCGCCTCAAACTCCTGTCCGTCCAGCACCGCCGCCGCCTGCCCCACCTCACTCAGCGCCGCCAGGTCCAGCTGCAGCCAGCCCTCACGCGCCTCCCGCGACGTCGCCACCGCACGCTCCCCCATCGCCTCCAGAAACTGCCGCCCCACCTGCCCCGACGCCCCCACAATCAACGACCGCCCCGCTCCCGCCATCCGCTCCACCTCACCAATCCTCCAGCCATCCTACCCCAACCACACGGAGCAGCTACACTGTTCACTACAACTGCCAGCACCAGTGCTGGTCCATCCGCGCCACCATCACCCTGTCTCCCTCTCGCCACGTATGATAATGAGACGCATGACACAGCTGAGCGCAATTACAGGCGAGAATAAACACTTCCCTGCCCTGGACGGCATTCGAGGCATCGCCATCCTGCTCGTTCTGCTCTCCCATGCCGTAGATTTCCTCGGGCCCGTGCCACGGCGGCTCCCTGGTCTGATCTGGCCTCAGATCATGACCATCATCTTCCTTCCCGGATGGGCTGGAGTCGACCTCTTCTTTGCCCTCTCCGGATTTCTCATTACGGGCATTCTTCTCCGCGCGCGCCGCTCTCCCACATACTTCTCCTCGTTTTATGCACGCCGCGCTCTGCGAATCTTCCCCGTCTATTATGTCTTCCTTACGCTGAGCCTCCTCGTCGCCAGTCGCTGGGCCGCCTTTGCCGCATACCTTCCACATAGTTCCCTCGAAAGAGCTTCGTTCTTCGTCTTCTTGCAGAACTGGCCCATCTTCTGGAAGAGCTGGGGTGCCATGTCCGCGCTTTGGAGTCCGTACTGGAGCCTCGCCGTCGAGGAGCAGTTCTATCTCGTCTGGCCGACTCTCATTCGTCTTCTCAAACCGCGCACCATGTTTTATCTCTGCATCGCTGGGTTCCTTCTAGGTTCTGTCGAGCGCACCCTCATGATCCGACATCTCGGACTGCAATTCGGATTGATGCAGTGGCCCTTCTCACGCCTCGATGGTCTCTTTCTTGGCGCTGCTGTCGCCCTCTATCGAGAGGTTTGGGGCCGCATCGTACCCATGCGATGGGCCGTTGCCGGTTTATCAGTCGGCGCAACGCTCTATCTGTCAATCGTTCTCTTGCACCACACCGAACTCGAAGGCGCTGGACGTCACCTTTGGATCATTGGAGTAAGCGCGTTTGCACTGATGTCATCCGGCCTGATTGCCGCCGCAGAACATCGTCCACCCAGCCTGGTCCGCATCCTCTCGATTCGTCCGCTCCTCCTCGCCGGACGTTACAGCTACGGCATCTACGTCTATCACCTCATGTTCTACATCGCCTTCCAATGGCTTTGGTTCACCCACATAGCTCCCGTCATTGGGTACCACCTCATCACTTCCATCGCGTACATCGCGCTGACAATCTCTGTGACATTCGCCTTTGCCGCATTAAGCTTTCACTTCTACGAAGCTCCCTTCCTCAAGCTCAAGCGCTTCTTCCCATCTCCATCCGCACCTGTATAAACGCGGACGAGAACAACGCCTCGTCCCCCCTCAGAGCCCACGCTCCTGCAAAGAACGGACGCACTCTCTAGCGACGTCGACACTGCCCGACCCCATCGCCTCCAAAAACTGCCGCCCCACCTACCCCAAAGCCCCGACAATCACCGACCGCACCGCTCCCGCCATCCGTTCCGCTTTCCTACCGCAGTCATATCGAAACATCGGGCTCAGCGCTTTCTAAAGAATTTAAAGATCTCAGGCGGTCTCTTGAAGAAAATGTTATCTCGCGATGGGGTACCAGATTCGCATGTTGCCCCGCGCGACGATCGGGCCCGGAACGTAATGACTGCGTACATATGTAACGATCTTCTTGAAGGTGACAGGCACGTTCCTTTCCCGCGGCACCCAGTATGCTCCTTCGAACCCTCGAAGAACATTCATGTCTGTCTCATTCTCATCGGGCGCGATCTGCTTCTCCAGAGACTCACTGCTCAACAGCAGAGGCTCGTGGGGGCGTTCACGCATCTCTTGGATCTTCTGATCTACTTGCTGTGGGGTTGATAGCAGTTCGTTGCCAAAGTAATATCCGGTGTCAACACACTTGACGTTAACTTGCGTGGGCCAGGAAATATCGAACGGCTCATAGTATTGCGTGTCGCAGGGCGCGCTGCCCAGCACCTTCGTCGAGACCAGAGGGCTTGTTGTCGACGCATTTTCTTTTGCTGCCGGTTCCGCTTCGTGGCTCTGAATGAAGATGTGCTTGATCCGATGACCTAAAGGCTTTCCACGCAAGAGCAGGGCAGCAGGGGCGAGGTAAATTACCAACAACACAAGCCCAACCCACCACTTTCTGACCGTCGGCATCGCCAGGATCGCCGCAACCCCGACGACTAAAGCAGGAGTCGCCGAAAACAGATGGCCGAGGTCGCAGCGGCCCATCGCCGAGGGCAGCGTCTTTAGACCTGCAAGGACCAACGGTATCACCACCGTATCCAGGTTACGGAGCAGGAGACATCGATAGAGAACCGCGACCGCAACAACATAGACGAACAGGATCAGGCAGGTCGAAATCGATGGAAGCAGCGGAAAATTGAAACCGCCTGACGCGAACGATCCGGCGCTGAGAAACATCCCCGCGTGCGCAGCCACGGCGAAGCATACCCCGCAAGCAACAAAAAACGAGCAGACCGCAGCCCAAAAAGATGCTAAGCGTGATCTCAAGGCGAGGAGTATGAAGTATCCCCCCACGCCTATTGTCACCGCTACCGCCGCCTCCATGGAAATCATCAAGCCAAGTGCCACTGCAACCGCGGATGCAAGGGCCATCTTCCAAGGGTCGTTCGTTCGCCGCCAGACCCAATAACAAACGACAACGAAGAAAGCGCCAGAATAAGCACGAAAGGGGGTATAGTTCACACCCAGATTTTGAACAGCGAAGATTTCAATAAAGAACAGCGCCGCATACACATAAAGCCTGAACCGCAGATGGAGGTCTAGTTCGCGAACAACCAGCCACATGAACACTGTACCTATCAACCACTGAGCGATCCAAGATGTGTAATATCCCGCAGCCTGGGACGTATGCAATAAGCGCGCGATAAGGTATCCCGGATATAGCAGGAAGGGCCCGTAGATGTATTCGAATTGAGAGTACGGCCGCAAGCCGGCCGCGACTAATTCCTGCCGGTTCAACGCATACTCCAGCTCTGTGTACCCGGCATGCCCATGAATCGACGCATCCATTTTCATGAGACAGAGCGCCAGCACAATCGCACTGGAGACCAGAAGCGCAGCCACCGGAAGTGCGCTGTCGCCCTCTTCCGTTTTCGCAATTTCACCCCGCGTAAAAACCGCAAACGCTACAACGCCCAATACAAATAAAATAGCTGCCGTTTTGTTGCTGAATCCGGCAATGTAGGAAAGCGAGATGCTCGGAGTGACAGGCACCAAATAGGGGACAAAGAAGACCGCCGCACCAACGCAGGCCAAAAACAACGCCTTCTGTAGGATCGAGCGACCGGAATCCGGTGAAGATGGAGAGCTTGCAGCTAGGAGCATTGCACCAAAATATCATCTACCTCTCACTCGCCGTCCCGCATCGCGCCCGCCCCGCACCCACCTCGCCACCTCAAATTCCTCATCCTGCAACATTCCACCCGTATCCTCACCTCATGCGCATATCCTTCGTCGTCCCCGCATACAACGAAGAGGCCTACCTCCCCGCCTGCCTCGACTCC
>JABBOG010000058.1 GCA_019351975.1 Acidobacteriota bacterium | reverse complement strand
GTGCGGTAGTCGGGGCGGAAGTCGTGGCCCCAGGCGGAGATGCAGTGGGCTTCGTCGATGGCGACGAGGGAGGGCTTGCGCTTGGCGAGCATCTGGGGGAAGCCGGGGACGCGCATGCGCTCGGGGGCGATGAAGAGGAAGTCGAGGGAGCCGGAGAGGTAGTCGCGGCAGGCCTGGCGGGCGTCGTCGCGGGAGAGGCCGGAGTGGATGCGGGCGACGTGGAGGCCGAGGGCGGAGAGCTTGGAGGCCTGGTCGTCCATGAGGGCGATGAGCGGGGAGATGACGAGGGCGGTGCCTGTGGGTTGGCCGGGGATGGAGGCGCCGCGGCGGGCGAGTGCGGGGAGTTGGTAGCAGAGGCTTTTGCCGGCGCCGGTGGGCATGACGAGGAGGACGTCGCGACCGGAGAAGGCGGCTTCGCATACGGGCTGCTGGTGGGGGCGGAAGTCGCGGTGACCGAAGACGCGGTGGAGGAGCTCGGAGAGGGTCTCGGATGGATGGTTCGTGGGCATTGCTTGGCTTATCTTCGCATGGATGCTGGTGGGACGCGCGGGCCGGAGGTGGGTGAGGATGGATGGTGAGACTTCTTTGCGGGCGTGTGCGTCTATAGCGGGATACGATTCATTAGCAGCTCCAGCGGTTGATTTGAGGAGGAAGTCCTTGATGGCACTTGAGAGAGGTTTGTGGCGGGCTGCGTGCTCGTCGGGCGTTTTGTCGCTAACGGTGATGGGTTTGCTGGCGGCCGGCCAGGTGAGGGCGCAGGACGCGCGGCAGCATACGGAACTGGCGAAGGAGGCTGCGCCGGCGACGCCACCGCAGTCGATGAAGGAGGGCGCGGAGCCGATCCCGGCAGAGACGAAGGTGCAGACCAAGCATGACTGGACGGCGGGAGCGCGGCCGGTGCACTACACGGCTACGGCGGGGAATCTGCTGATCGATAACGGGGAGGGCAAGCCGGGCGATGAAGGGAAGCCGAACGGAAGCATCTTCTATGTGGCGTATACGGAGGATGGAGCGGCGTCGAAGGACAGGCCGATTACGTTTTTGTATAACGGCGGGCCGGGGTCTGCGAGTTTGTGGCTGCACATGGGATCGGTGGGGCCGGTGCGGGTGGTGACGGAGAGCCCGAAGGCGACGGGCGGAGCGCCGTTCCGGTGGGTGCCGAACCAATACAGTCTGCTGGACAAGTCGGACCTGGTGTTTATCGATGCGCCGATGACGGGGTTTTCGCGTGCGGTGGGTAAGGGAACGGCGAAGGACTTTGCGGGTGTGGACCAGGATGTGAAGGCGTTTGAGGCGTTCATTGTGCGGTATATCACGGTGAATCAGCGGTGGAACTCGCCGAAGTTTTTGTTTGGTGAGAGTTACGGGACGCCGCGGTCGGCGGCGCTGGTGGCGGCGCTGAATAACGATGGCGTGGAGTTTAATGGGGTGACGCTGCTGTCGTCGATTCTGAACTACGATATACGCGATCCGGGATATGACACGGAGACGAAGACGTATCTGCCCAGCTACGCGGCGATTGCGTGGTATTACAAGAAGGTGCCGCAGACGGGTACGATGCAGGAGTTTGTGCAGAAGGCGAGGGAGTTTTCGCGCGGGCCGTATGCGGCTGCGCTGGAGCAGGGCGATGCGCTGCCAGCGGCGGAGTTCGACTCGATTGCGCAGCAGGTGGCGGGGTTTACGGGGCTGAGCGTGGAGTTTGTGAAGCGGGCGAAGCTGCGCATCTCACCGACACGGTTCCGCAAGGAACTGATGCGCGACGACGACCAGATTCTGGGCCGGTACGATGCGCGATTCGATGCGTTCGATACGGATGAGGCGGGGGAGTTTCCGGGCTTTGATCCGTCGGATACGGGGATCTCGGGCGTGTTTGTGGGGGCGTTCCACGAGTATTTGCAGACGGAGCTGAAATATACGAGCTCGGAGCAGTATTACTTGCAGGGGCCGGGGATCATCCAGAACTGGGACTGGAAACATAAGCCTTCGGGCGCTGGGATGATGGGGTATGGGCGCGAGCAGTTGCAGCCGGATACGGTGATCGATCTGGCGGATGCGATGCGCAAGAATCCGCACCTGAAGGTGTTTTCGGCGAACGGATGGTTCGATCTGGCGACGCCGTTCTTTGGAACGGAGCATGATCTGGGGCAGATGATGCTGCCGCCGCGGATTGCGTCGAATGTGCAGTTTGGGTATTACCCGGCGGGGCATATGGTGTATCTGAATGTGGATGCGCTGAAGGCGATGCATGCCGATCTGGAGAAGTGGTATCCGACGGCGATAGCGCAGTAGGAAGGAGCGACGATGCCCGCTCATGATGGCTGCGTTATGGGCGATCAGGAGCGGGCTTTGTGGTTTTGGGGCGGCAAAATTCACACAAGAAAGAATTCGGGGTGGCATCTTATGAATGCGGGCGCGGTGGTGTGCGCCGGCGAGCGAGGTGTTTGCGATGAAGCGTGGATGGGTAGCGATGTGGGTGCTGTTGGCGGGGATGTTTGGCGTGGTGCGCGGAGCGTGCGGCGAGAGCCGGTGGGACGGGATGCTGCCGGTGCAGACGCTGCAGGAGATTCCTGCGGGATTGACGCTGCCGGTATACCTGCTGCATGGGTTGAAGGCGGGGTCGGTGAAGGCGGGTGCGGGGGTGGAGAGTGTGACGACAGAGCCGGTGCCGCTGAGCAAGACGGCGTATCTGCCGCAGGGGACGAAGGTGCTGGGGGTTGTGGTGGCGTCGAAGGCTGGCGACAAGCGTATGGGTGTGCCTGCGGAGCTGGTGGTTGCGTTCGATACGGTGAGCTATCACGGCGTGGATGTGGCGATGCGGACGCGCGTGCTGGCGGTGGCGAATGCGGCGGATGTGAGCGCGACGTTTGCGTCGACGAATGATGGATCGGACCGAGGGAATGCGAGTCCTGCGAACTGGACGACGCGGCAGATCGGGGGAGACCAGGTATATCGCGAGGGGTGGGAGGGGCCGGTGGAGAACACGAGTATGGAGAAGGTGGGGTTTGCGGATTTTCACGGGGTGTATGCGGATGCGCCCGCGGGAGCTGCGGGTGTGAGCGCACTGCCGCGAGCGGTGGGGGTGTTTTCTGCGAATGCCGAGGGATTGTATGGGTTCGATGATGCGGCGAGGCTGCAGTCGTCGGGTGGGACGGCGACGGTGCGGTCGCCGGGCGGGGTGATTCTGCGGGACGGCGATGCATTGCTGTTAGAGGTGGTTGGCGGGAAGGAGATTAAGGCTGGCGGCGTGTGAGGAGGAATCCGCCGGCAAGGAAGAGCGTGGCACCGAAGCCGCCGAGGAGGATGATGGCGTGGCGGTAGGCTGCCTGCACGGAGGGTGGCGTGGCGCGCGTGGTGTCGAGGCATTGGGCGCAGCCCTGAGCGTGGATGGGGAGGGTTGCGGCGAATAGGAGCGCGGCGATGGAGGCTCGTGGTAGAAAACGGCGGAGGGTTGTGGCGGCGTGAAGGGTATCGGGGTCCTTCGGCTGCGCTGCGCTTCGCTCAGGATGACAGGCTTGAGGAGAGGCTGGGGGATTGCGGATGACAGGGTTGAGGTGGGTGTTTGGGGTGTTGGGAGTGGCAGGCTTGAGGTGGGTGTTGAGGGTGGCAGGCGGTCCTGGGGTGGGTGGCTGCAGGTTGGGGGGCGGGATGGCAGGTGGCGGGGTGCGCGGAGTCATTGGCCGTAGACGAGGAGGAGAAAGAGGAAGACCCAGAGGATGCCCATGACGTGCCAGTACCAGACGGTGGTGTCTACGAAGACCTGGCGGGTGGAGAGGGAGCGGGATAGCTGGAGGATCATGAGGGCGGCGATGAGGGCGACGATGCCGAGGAAGAGGTGGACTGCGTGGGTGACGGTGATGAGGTAGAAGAAGTGGCTGCTGGGGTTGGAGCGGAAGAAGACGTGCTGGGCGGCGAGCTGGTCCCAGGCGACCCACTGGCCGATGAGGAAGAAGCCGCCGAGGAGGAGGGTGAGGGATAGCCAGAGCGTCGCGCGCCTGGTGATAGGGCGACCGATGCCGAACCACTCATCCATGGCGTCGTGCTCGCGGAACATGGTGCGGCGCGCGGCTTCTGCGGTTACGGAGCTGAGGAGGAGGATGGCGGTGTTGAGCCAGAGGATGGAGGGGATGGCGGTGGGGAGCCACTCATTGATGAAGTGGCTGTAGGCGTCGAAGTGGCCGCTGGCCTTGGTGACGAAGAAGACGCTGACGAGGGCGATGAAGAACATGAGGTCGCCGCCGAGGGCGAAGAAGAGGCCGATGCGGGCCTGGGCGAGGCGTTCGCGTGGGCCACGGTGACCTTGCGGGCGATTGTTCCAGTTGTCGCCGTCGCCGTCGCCGTTTCCGCCGGTGCGCTTGTCGGTGGGCGGCTTGTGGCCGTTGTTGCCGTCACTGATGTGATGGTGACGGTCGATCTCCGGGGGTGTCAGTGTGGGCGGCATGATGTTTGTGCGTGTGCGTGGAGGACGATGGGTGACAGGGCCAGGGCGCAGCCTACCACCACAGATTACTCCGGTTTGGGCTGCGATGGGGTGAGCTCACTCCACTGGGTCAAAAAGTTTTCGCCGGATGCGGTGTATTGGCAAGGCCCTCTGTGAACGACAGGCGACTGATTGCTTGGATGCAGGTTGAGGGAGCCGGGTGCCCATTCGAGGGTGGTGGCGTTCCAGGGGTTGTCGAAGGGCTGGGCGGGACGGAGGAGCGTGAGGATGAGGTTGAGCAGGAAGGGAAGCTGCGCGAGAGCGAGGCCGATGGCGCCGATGGTGATATGGCGCTGGAGGGGCATGGTGGACTGGAGGAGGGTCATGCCGGGACCGGCGAGGCCGTTAAGTTGGGCGTAGTGGCGGGGCTCGCCGGCGAGACCTGTGAAGTGCATGGGAAGGAAGGTGGAGTAGGCGCCGATGAGAGTTCCCCAGAAGTGGAGTTTGCCGAGGGGTTCGGAGAGCGTGCGGTGGATGAGCAGCGGTGCCCAGTAGTAGATGGCGCAGAAGATGCCGAAGAGACCGGCCATGGACATGATGAGGTGAAAGTGGGCGACGACGAAGAAGGTGCTGTGGAGGTACTCGTCGAGGATGGGCTGCGCGAGGATGGGGCCGGAGACGCCGCCGGCGATGAAGAAGGAGACGAAGCCGAGAGCGAAGAGCATGGGCGTGGGGAAGCGGGACGTGGCTGCGGCAGAGGACGGGGTTCGATGGGAGCCCCAGACGGTGGTGAGCCAGCTGACGACTTTGGCGAAGGAGGGGATTGCGATGGCCATGGTGGAGATGCTGAAGGCGGTTCCGGCGAAGGGGTTGAGGCCGGCGACGAACATGTGGTGTCCCCAGACGAGGATGCCGAGGAAGCCGATGAGGAGGGTGGTGAGGATCATGAGGCGGTAGCCGGGGATGCGGCGGCGGGAGAAGTTGGCGAGGACCATGGAGGTGAGGCCCATGCCGGGGAGGATGGCGATGTAGACCTCGGGATGGCCGAAGAACCAGAAGAGATGCAGCCAGAGGAGTGGGCTGCCGTCGCCGCGGTGCTGCAGGAGGACGCCGTTGATGAGGTCGTTGGAGGGAAGGAAGAAGCCGGTGTGGAGGTGGCGATCGGAGAAGAGGAGAAGGATGGCGGCGAGGAGGACGGAGAAGGCGATGACGCTGAGGAGAGCTGCAGTGAACCATCCCCAGACGGTGAGGGGAAGGCGTTCCCAGCGCATGCCGTTGCAGCGGAGCTTGACGATGGTGGTGAGGGTGTTGGTGGCGCTGATGGTGGAGGCGATGCAGAAGATGGCGATGCTGGCGAGCCAGAGATCCATGCCGAGGCCTTCGCCGGGACCTGCGAGCGGGGTTGCGGAGAGCGGCGGGAGGGATGTCCAGCCACCCATGGGAGCGCCGCCGGGGACGAAGAATGCGGCGAGGAGAACGGCGAGCGCGAGCGCGGTGAGCCACATGCTGAGGGCGTTGAGGCGCGGAAAGGACATGCGGCGGGAGCCGATCTGGGAGGGAAGGATCAGGTTGCCGAAGCCGGATTGCGGAGCGACGGTGAGGACGAAGAAGAGCATCAGTGTGCCGTGCATGGTGACGAGGGCGAGGTACTCTTCCGGCAGGATGAGGCCGTGGAGAGGGAAGTGCCATGCGGGCCAGGTGAGGTGGAGGCGCATAGCGAGCGAAAGCAGGGTTCCGATGGCGACGGCGATGAAGGAGATGGCGAGGTAGCCGAAGCCGACGTTGCGGTGATGGGTGGAGAAGATTGCGTGGAGGAGGGAACGTGCGGGGTGGCGAAGGGTGGAGGGTTTCATACGCGGCCTCCAGTGGATGGGATGTTGAACAGCAGATTCCCTGCGGGAATGACAGAAAGAAAGGCAACGGCAAAGGCAACGGCAAGGGCAAGGGCAACGGCAAGGGCAAGGGCAAGGGTAAAGGCAAATTCCCTGCGGGAATGACAAGCGAAAGGGGCAAGCGTCATGGCTGGGCCTCGGTGGTGGAGGCGGTTTGGGCCTGAAGGTTCTCCTGGGCGTGGAGGTTTTCCTGGGTGTGGAGCCAGGCATCGAAGGCTGCAGGGGGAAGGACGCGGAGGATGGCCTGCATGCGGTAGTGGCCGAGGCCGCAGACCTGGGTGCAGAGGATGGCGTAGTCGCCGGGGGTTTCCGGGGTGAAGTGGATGTGGGTGGTAGTGCCGGGTGTGGCGTCCTGCTTGAGACGCAGTTGGGGGACGGAGAAGCCGTGGATGACGTCCTGGGCGTGGAGGGTGAGGTCTACTTCGCGATTGGCGGGAAGGACGAGCTGGCTGGTGACGATGTCGTCGCGGCCGTGCGGGTCGGTTGGGTCGATGCCGAGGGGGTTGGCGTTGGCTGCGGAGGCGAGGGCGAGCCGGGTGGTGCCGAAGGCGGCGTCGGTGCCGGGGTAGCGGAAGTACCAGACGAACTGCATGCCGGTGACCTCAACCTGCATGGCGGAGAGGTCGGCGCCGGTGAAGCGCTGGGTGGCCCATAGACGCTCGGAGTGGGTGGCGAGGGCGGCGAGAAGGATGGTGAAGGCGGCGATGGGAAGGTACTCGACGAGGAGCAGACTGGGCGTGCGGGAGCGTTTGCGGCGTGCGAGACCGATGAAGAGGATGAGATGGGCGAGCGCGAGGAGGGCGAGGGCGATCCAGAGGTTGAGGAGGAGTTGGGCGTCGAGGACGTGGCCGTGCCTGGCTGCGTTGACGGGCAGGTTCCAGAAGCCGTGGGTGGGCGGGATGGAGGATGCCTGCATGCGTTGATTGTAGTGGCTGTGCGTGGGGAGATGGAGTGCGGACGGTCAGCCTGCGAGATAGAATTCGGCGATTTCGAGGTCGCCTGGCTGGGTGACTTTGAAGTTGCGTGAGGATCCCTGAACGACGTAGACGGGGATGTTGGCGCGTTCGAGGAGACTGGATTCGTCGGTGCCGATGAACTCGTCGGCAGCAGCTTCGGCGAAGGCTCGGCGGAGGAGGGAGACGCGCGCGCCTTGCGGCGTCTGGGCGTGGACGATGAGTTCGCGAGGGATGGTGGCGGTGATGAGAGCGCCGTCGGAGGTGCGTTCGACCTGCTTGATGGTGTCGATGGCGGGGGTTGCAACGATGGCAGCGCCGTGGCGCTCGATGGCGGCGATGGTGCGATCGATGGTGAGGGGGTCGATGAGGGGGCGGACGGCGTCGTGGACGAGGACGATGTCGTCGTCAGAGGTGGAGGGGAGGGCTGCGAGGGCGTTGGCGACAGAGTCCTGGCGCGCGTCGCCGCCGGTGACGACGTGGACTTTGGAGGTGAGGCTGTGCTCGACGAGGAGCTGGGTGACGCGAGGCTGCTCGGATTCGCGCACGGCGACGTAGATGGCGGTGACGCGCGGGACGGCGAGAAATGCCTGCAAGGAGTGAAGGAGGATGGGCTGGCCTTTGAGGGCGAGAAACTGCTTGGGCGAGCCACCGGCGGTGGTCGCCATGCGGGTTCCGATTCCGGCTGCGGGGATGATGATGAAGACAGACATGGGAATGTGAGTATATCGCGATTAGGGATCAGGGATCAGGGATCAGGGATCAGGGATCAGGGATCAGGGATTAGGGATTAGGGATTTGGGATTAGGGATTTGGGATTTGGAGTGGATGGGAGGATTGGGGCGTGAGGATCATTTCATTGTTGCGGGAGAAGCCGAACTTTTCGTAGATGGGGCGGCCGAACTTTGAGGCGTGGAGGGTAATGACGCCGACGTTGCGGGCGATACATTCGTCGACGGCGTGCTGAAGGAGTTGGGTGGCGAGACCGCGGCCGCGTGCGGAAGGGATGGTGTAGAAGTTGAGGAGATAGGCGCGGATGGGGGCCGTGTCGAGGTAATGAGGTGGGAAGTCGCCGAAGAAGATGCCGCAGGCGGAGAGGATGGTGGCGGCTGGCGCGTCGTCGAGGAGGAAGAGGCCGACGTAGCGGCCGTCGGTGAGGCGTTGGTGGACCCAGGGCTGGAAGGCGAGGTCGAGCTCGGCGAAGCGGGCTTCGGTGGCGAGGTTGTTGTCGGCGAACATGAGGTGGCGGTGTGCGGTGATGAGGGGAGCGTCGGCGGGCGTGGCGCGGCGGAGGGTGGGCATGAGCGATGATAGCAATCGGCTTAGGATGGAGGGATGGGTGCTGGGATGGTGATGCTGGGATGGGACCGGACGCTGGTGAAGGCGGGCGAGCGGGTTTGCGTGGCGGTGAGCGGCGGTGCGGATTCGACGGCGCTGCTGGTGGCGATGGCAGAGGCGAATGATGTGCGTGGGCCGGGGAAGGGCGAGCCGCTGGGCGTGGTGTTGCGCGCGGCGCATGTGCATCATGGGCTGCGCGGCGAGGATGCAGACGGCGACGAGGCGTTTGTGAGGGAGGTGTGTGGGCGGCTGGGTGTGGCGCTGCGGGTGTTTCGCGTGGACACGGCGGCGCGGCAGTCGGCAGAGGGCGAGGGCATGGAAGAGGCGGCGAGAGAGCTGCGTTATGAGGCGCTGCGCGGATTGATGACGGGGGGGGAGCTGGATGTGGTGGCGACCGCCCACACGCTGGATGATCAGGCCGAGACGGTGGTGATGAAGATGCTGCGGGGGGCGTGGACGGAGGGTTTGGGAGGAATCTCGCCGGTGGTGCGGGGCGAGGGTGAGGGACGGATTGTGAGACCGATGCTCGGCGTGAGGCGGGTGGAGGTGGAGGCGTTTTTGCGGGCGCGTGGGCAGGGATGGAGGGAGGATGCGACGAATGCCGATATGGCCATGACGCGGAACCGGGTTCGGCATGAGCTGATGCCGGTGCTGCGAGGGTTTAATCCGGGGGTGGATGCCTTGCTGGCTCGGACGGCGGAGGTGGCGCGGGAGGAAGAGATGTTCTGGCAGGCGGAGGTGGCGCGGGTGTTGCCGCAGGTGTTTCTGCCGGGTAAGCCTGTGCGTGGCGGCGGGCGGGCGGTACGTACGGCGGCGGGCGAAGCCACGTATGCGGTGGAGATCACGAGGTTGGCGGCGATGCCGGCTGCGTTGCGTCGGCGGGTGGTGCGGGGTGCGGCGAAGATGATGTATGCAAAGGGAAATACGCCGCAGGGGGGTAGTTATGTGCTTAGCGGGGAGGAGACCGCGAAGGTTTTAGCCTTGGCAGGATTTGGTGGATATGAGCGAGCTGGAGGTGGGGCGGTGAAGGGGAGGATTGGGAGCAGGTTAGAGCTGCATGGGGGGTTGAGGGTGGAACGGTCGGCGAGAGAGCTTCGATTCTGGAAGCAGACGTAGCGTATTTATGCGTTATGTGAAGCGGTAGCGCAGAATTTCTGCACAAGAGTGACCAGCTCCAGAGTAGAATCGATGGAAACGAGAGTCGCGTCAGGATACTGGCGTTCTAGCTGCACCGTATTTAATCTGATGGCGTCTAAGAATATGTGTAAGGTATGCCAGACGCGGTTTCAGGATCAGTGCAGGCTGATGGAGACGGTCGGCGATTGTGGCTTGCCGCTGGTTACAACCGGCGGCGAGTGTAGGGCAGAAAAGCTGAGTTTTAGTAGACGAAACGAGGAATCGGATTGAATTCAACAGTCAAACAGTTGTTGATCTGGGTGCTGACTTTGGGCTGCCTGCTGGTGGGCTGGCGTTTCGTCGCGACCAATATGGCTGCGGGCCACGATAAGGCTACGAGCGTCACGGAGATGCTCAATGACGTGGACGCGGGTAAGGTGTCGAGCGTGCTGATCGATGGTGCTGAAGTGACGGGTCAGTACAAGGACAGCAAGGAGACCTTTCATACAACGATCCCGGCGAATTATCCGGACATGTATAAGGACCTGCGCGATCACGGCGTGAACGTGACGATCAAGAACCAGCAGGGGAACCTCTACTGGCAGGCGTTATTGAGCTTTGCGCCGATCCTTGTGCTGGTGGCGTTGTTCATGTTCATGATGCGGCAGATGCAGTCGGGCGGGAACAAGGCGATGAGCTTTGGGAAGAACCGTGCGCGATTGTTGAGCATGCAGCAGAAGAAGATTACGTTCAAGGACGTCGCCGGCGTGGATGAGGCGAAGGAAGAGCTGAAGGAGATCATCGAATTTCTGCGTGAGGCGCAGAAGTTCCAGCGGCTTGGCGGGCGGATTCCGAAGGGCGTGCTGATGGTTGGGCCTCCGGGAACGGGCAAGACGTTGCTGGCGCGCGCTGTAGCTGGCGAGGCGAATGTTCCGTTCTTCTCGATCTCGGGTTCGGACTTCGTGGAGATGTTTGTGGGCGTGGGCGCGAGCCGCGTTCGCGATTTGTTTGAGCAGGGCAAGAAGAATGCTCCGTGCATCATTTTCATCGATGAGATTGACGCTGTTGGAAGGCACCGTGGTGCTGGGCTTGGCGGCGGACATGATGAGCGCGAGCAGACGTTGAATCAGTTGCTGGTTGAGATGGATGGGTTCGAGTCGAATGATGGCGTGATCCTGATTGCAGCGACCAATAGGCCGGATGTGCTGGATCCAGCGCTGCTGCGTCCAGGCCGTTTCGATCGCCGCGTGATTGTGGATCGTCCGGACATCCGTGGACGCGAAGAGGTGCTTCGGGTTCACTCGAAGAAGGTGCCGCTATCTGAGGATGTGAATCTGGCTGTGCTCGCGCGTGGGACACCGGGATTTACCGGCGCTGATCTGGCGAATATGGTGAACGAAGCTGCTCTGACAGCTGCGCGTTTCAATCGCAAGGCTGTGCACATGTTCGACTTCGAAGTCGCCAAGGACAAGGTGCTGATGGGTGCTGAGCGCAAGTCGATGCTGCTGAGCGAGGATGACAAGCGCGACACTGCGTACCATGAGGCGGGACATGTGCTTGTAGCTGCGAAGCGCGACCACTCTGATCCGCTACATAAGGTGACGATCATTCCGCGCGGTATGGCGCTGGGTGTGACCATGCACCTGCCGGAAGAGGACAAGCATACGGTGACGCGGGATTATCTGTACACGCAGTTGGCCATCCTGATGGGTGGGCGTTGCGCGGAAGAGATCTTCATGAACCGCATGACCACGGGAGCGGGTAACGACATCGTTCGTGCGACGGAGTTGGCTCGCAAGATGGTGTGTGAGTATGGCATGAGCGAGCTTGGGCCGCTGACATACGGCAAGAAGGAGCAGGAAGTGTTCCTCGGGCGCGATATCGGCCAGGCTCGGGACTACTCCGACGATACTGCGAAGCAGATCGATGCAGCGGTGCGGCGACTTGTGGATGAGGCGTACGCTTCGGCATACAAGATCCTCGAGGACAATCAGCAGGTGATGCACGCGATGGCGGCTGCGCTGCTGGAGCGTGAGACGCTGGACGCTGCGGAGATTGAGTTGCTGATCCAAGGCAAGTTGCTTGGGCCGGTGAAGTCGTCCTTGGCTGCGGCTGATGGCGACGGCGATGGCGGAACGCAGCAGGTGCTGAAGCCTGAGGGCGGCCGTAAGGCTGGCTTTGGCGAAGGTCATACAACGACGGCGTAGTCTCGGTAGATTTGATGAAGGAGGGGCGAGTCTGATGATTCGCTCCTCTTTTCTTTTTGATCCGATCTTGTTGGTCTGGGGGGTTGCTGTGAGGATGTCATGGAGCTTCGTATTGAAATCGATGCGCGAACTGATGGTAGTTGGCGTTGTGCTGGTATGGTTCCATAGCGGGTGGGCGATCCAAAGTGCAGCGCCAGCGACTGGCGAAGCAGGTGCCGCGGCTGCAAAGGAACTGTTTCAAGCAGCGAATGCTGAGCGCGTGCAGCGGGGTTTGAGGCCCGTGGTTTGGAATGACGCGTTGGCACATGCTGCCGAAGAGCATGCGCAGCAGATGGCAGAGCGCCAGGAGATTTCGCATCAGTTTGTGGGTGAAGCGGAGTTGTCAGAGCGCGCGCGACAGGCCGGTGTGCGATTCAGTGTGGTTGCGGAGAACGTTGCTGAAGCACCGACTGCAGCTGAGGTGCAGGCGGCCTGGATGCACTCGCCGAAGCACCGAGCGAACCTGCTTGATTCGCGTGTGACTGCGATAGGGATTGGGGTGGTGCGCCGTGGAGGTGAACTGTACGCGGTAGACGACTTTGATCGCTCGGTGCAAACGTTGACGAGTGCGGAAGAGGAGGCTGCGGTGGTGCAGGTGTTAAAGAACGACGCGCCCTCCATTACGATCTTGCCAACGACTCAAGAAGCACGGCGGACGTGTGCCATGCAGACAGGCTACGCGGGAAAGCGCCAGCCGTGGTTTGTGATGCGCTACACCGCTACTGATCTGGGAAGGCTGCCAGAGATGCTTCAGCAAAAACTTGCGACCGGAAAGTATCATCAGGCGCAGGTTGGCGCCTGTACACCAGAGAACATACAAAACTTCAGTGCCTACAGCATTGCGGTGATGCTGTATCCGTAGATTTTGAGACGTAAAGGCGCGTTATGCAGTGGCTGGATCGATGCCTGCTTCGGCAAGCTCCTCGGCAGTTGCAGGTTGCGTCGGTTCCATTTGAAGCAAGTTGTTGAAGCGGTTGAAGTAGTTGAAGAGTCCGACGGCGGCGAGCAGTTCGACGACCTCGCCCTCGGAGTAGAAGCGGCGAAGCTCTGCCATTTCCTGGGTGGTGTAATCGTGCGAGCGGAGGGTCATGGCTTCGGCGAGGTTGATGGCCTGCTTTTCTGCTTCGCTGAATAGCGGGCTGGATTGCCAGTTCTTGAGCGCCTCGATATGGTCAGGGGTCCAGCCGAGTTTGAGGCTGATGGCGGTGTGGCTGGCGAGGCAGTAGGCGGTGCAGTTGAGCTGCGAGGTGCGGACGACGACAAGTTCTTTCAGGCGTGTGGGAAGAGATCCGGTGGCAAGGACGGCCTCCATGTGCGCGATCATGGTTTGGAAGATCTGCGGGTGGTGTGCGACGGTGCGAAAGAAATAAGGGACGTTGCCTCGTTGCTGCAGGTAGCGGTCGTAGATGTTACGAAGTTCGGGGGCGACGTCGGATCGGTTCAGGCGGCTAATGCGCGACATGGTGACTCCTTGCATAGGATACTGTTTCTTTGACCCGCCGTCTTGGATTTGCTATAAAGGATGAGTGGCAGCCGCCCGGTTGCTTTGCGAATTCAAAGTTTGATCCTGAGTAGCTCAATGGCAGAGCATTCGGCTGTTAACCGAAGGGTTGTAGGTTCGAGTCCTACCTCAGGAGCCATTTAGAATCATTTACAGAAAGCACATTAGGTTTCATACAAGCCAGAATCGACTACTGTGGGAGTGGTGGAGACGGCTCATGTAAGCTGCGTGAGATAGAAACCCGAGAGAGTAGCCTGCAGTCAAGAGGTGCGTGGGGCCTATCCGCAAACGGCGAGTTGAACGGCCACCCTCGCGGTGTTCGGCGCCCGTTCGCGTTTGATGGCTTGCTGAAAAGCAGAATAGATACCCAAGCAGAGTATAGGCCAGAAGATGATCGCTAGATCAGGCAATCTCGCTTGAAAAAGTATGGAGCGCCATAGTGGCATGCGTTATGGTCATCTGCGAACGAAGCGGAGCACCGCAGTGTATCGATTCCAGTCATTCGACACGGACTTCCTACAAAACACCCACATCTGCGGAGAGAGGGTGCGCTAAGTGCGTTGTACATCACTCATTTTGTATGGTGGGCGAGACAGGGATCGAACCTGTAACCCCGGACTTAGAAGGTCCGTGCTCTATCCAATTGAGCTACTCGCCCGTACATTCAGCGTATCGCAGGAGGAGTATGCGGGCGCTGAATGGCTGGGTTGAAGCTGGTGCAAACGGCGGATGTTTGCTGTTCGACCAGCTTTATCACGACGCTTCGTTCAGGTGACGCATGCGGAGGGGATAAGCATCTGATGCATCGATTGTAACGGAGCCGCGGGCAAGTTCGAGCTCCTTGTTGCGGAGGAGGGTGACGATGTCGTCGGTGGCGAGCTCCCAGCGGCGGTGAGCGATGTCGGGCTCGGGGCCGACGGCGGTGATGTAGAGCGTGAAGGCGAAGCCCTCCAGCGCACCGTTGAGATCGAGGACAGCGGGACGGAGGACGCACTCGAGGGCTGCTTCGGGGTGTTGGAGGCGCTGAGCGCGACGCGTGATGCGATCGAGTCGGTCCTGCTGATGATGCGCTGAGGCGAAGACAGACCGCTCGCGCCAGAGGATGTCGATGTAGCTGGCGTAGCCGTGGCGGGCGTCTTCGTCAGCGAGCATGAGTTCGAGGCGAAGGGCTTCCAGGGATTCGGCGTGGCAGGAGGTAGAGAGAGTCCATGTATCGCATTTTGCGGTCAGGAACGGTGACCGTGTGGCGTTGAGAGCGCGGAGGGCGCGCGCGAGGGTAGGATTGTGCTCGACTTCGGGAATTTCTGCGATGTCGTAGGGGTTAGCGCGGAGATCGACGAAGTGTGCTGCGGTGGTGCGGCCGGACTTGTGGGAGTGCTGATGGTCAGACCACGGAACAATCAGGGTTGGTGCGTCGTGCGAACATTCGGCGGTCCATTCAGAGAGCATCAACGATTAGGATACGTCAGGCGTGGGCGAGGACGAAGCGGAGGGCGGTATGTTCGGCCCAGTAGCCGTCGTTATTTGTCGCGCGGTCGGGGGAGGCGAGGAAGGCGCAGTGGCCTCCATGCTGGGTTTCAAGCCATGTGATGTTGGGGTTGTGTTTGATTTTGGAGAGGGTTTCCGGGGTGAAGCGAATGAAGGGGTCGTCGGAGGCGTGAAGGATGAGCGTAGGTATGGCGATTTGATCGAGGACGCGGGCGGCGGCGGCGCGGAAGTAGTAGTCGTCGGCGGATTGAAAGCCAGCGTAGAGGGCGGTGATGCGGTCGTCGAACTGCCGGAGGGTGGCTATGCCGATGGCACGATTGGGATCGAAGGCGTGAGGAAAGAGGGCGGCCTTGCGGCGAAAGCGCTTGAGGAGCGAGCGCAGGAATTTGTGCTCGTAGATGCGGTTGTGGGGCTCGTGGAGCGCGTCGGCGGAGGCAGCGAGATCTACGGCAGGAGAGACGCCGATGACGGAACGCAGTTGGGGTGGAGCGGAGGTGCCGAGATTGCCTGCAAGCTTGAGTACAAGATTGCCGCCCATGGAGTAGCCGATGAGCGCGACCGACTGAAGGCTTTCTGCTGCGATGAAGTAGCGCAGGACGTGATCGACGTCTGAGGAAAGGCCGGAGTGATAGAGGGTTGGTGAGAGGCTCTCGGTGCCACCGCAGTTGCGCATGTTCATGCGGATGACGTTACAGCCAGCCTGCCAGAGCTTATTGGCGTTGCCGATGACGTATTGCGAGCTTGAAGAGCCTTCGAGTCCATGGAGGATGATGGCGGAGGGGCTGTGAGCGCGCTGGGCAGGTGGCTGCCAATGGCATTCGCAGAGGATTTGCGAGGAGATTTGTGAACCGTGGGCAGGGCAGACTTCAACGAGCTCAGCGATAGGGGCGGGCAGGTGATTGGGTCGTGGAAGAAAGTTGCCGAGTATTGTCTGCAGGTGAGGATTTGCGAGCCAAGGGCGGGGATGAAAGGGTGGATAGTCTTTGGGCCAGCGGCTTGTGAGCGTGGGTGCGTCGGAGATGGCGGTAGCTGAGGTCATGCGCGCGCTTCTGAGTTGGATGCAGCCGTGGCGGCAAGCAGAGCAGCGGCGTTGAGGGCACCGGTGGGTTGATCTTCGTGCTTGAAGTAGATGTAGTGCGGAGAGTGCTGCGTGTGAGGAGCGAATCGCTGGGCGAAGGCGTGAATTTCAGCGGTTGTGTAGCCGCCGGAGCGGCGGAGGCGGTAGAAGCGGAAGTCTGCTGTGGCGACGTCAGGAGTGATGAAATCGGCGGATTCGGCGACGCAGAGTGCAGCATTGCGGCGGCGTAGGACGGCGTAGGTGGTCGCGGTGAACCAGCCATGATGTCGAAACTCGAAGGCTAGCTGGAGGTGAGGATGGGTGGCGAGGATCGGGTCGTCGAGGAAGGAACTGAGGAGAGCGGTGTCGGCGGCGAAGTTTGGGGGAAGTTGGAAGAGCAGCGGGCCAAGTTTCTTCGCGACGAGCGCGGGAGCGAGAGATGCGATGAATTCGGAAAGCGAGGCATGGCTGTTGCGCAGTCGCTGAAAATGAGTGATGCGCTGGGGTGCTTTGAAGCTGAAGCGGAAGTCTGGCGGGGTGGCATCGGTCCAACTCTGGAGCTGCGCGGGCTTTGGCAGCGCGCGGAAGGTATAGTTGACCTCCACGGAGGTGAGTTGGCGGGCGTAGAAGTGCAGGAAGGAACGCGCGGGCACGCCGGCGGCATAGAAGCCGGGCTTCCATGTCGGATACGCCCAACCGGAGGTACCGACGAATAGGTTTGCGGACGGGGGTCCAGGGGATGCAGCGATCTGCGTCGATTCGGGGTTGGAAGCGGCAGGCAAGCAGGACTCGCTGTGCTGTTCGCTTACGCAAAACATCGCGCGTAAGGAATGGGATGGGGTGATTGGGGCGGCTAGTGGGTTTCGAACCCACGACATCCGCTGCCACAGAGCGGCGTTCTGCCACTGAACTATAGCCGCCGTATCGAGTTTGATTGTAGCATCCAACGTAGTAGAAGCAAAAGAAGTAGGTGTAGGGATGGCCGTAAAGACGACGATACCGGAGATTCTTCCGCCGAACGGTGCGCAGCGAAGCCGATTAGGCGGCGGTGGAGGGACGTTCCGCGACGAAAACCTCGATCTGCTGTCGCGAGTGCTGGATACGTGGTTTCGGGTGCCGGGGACGAATATACGCTTTGGGCTGGATGGGATCGTGGGATTTATTCCTGGTGTGGGGGACCTTCTGGGTGGTCTCGCGAGCTGCATTATTGTGCTGGCAGCGTATTTCCGCGGTGTGGCGCTGATTACGATTGCGCGAATGGTGACGAACCTTGCGATTGAGGTCGTGGTGGGATTCGTGCCACTGTTGGGGAATCTGTTCGATATTGGATGGCGGGCAAACCGGAGGAACTATCACCTGCTGGAGCGCAGTTTAGCGGCCCCCAATCGGGACACAGCGAAGGATTGGCTGTTTATGGGGCTGCTCGGGGTGGGGCTATTGACGCTGGCGATGCTGCCGTTTTTGCTGCTGCTGTGGATCGGTGGATCGGTGTTGCATTCTTTGCATGCGCCGGGATGGCGATGAGTTGGTATTATTGGGATGTCGGGGCGTAGCGCAGCCTGGTAGCGCATCTGCTTTGGGAGCAGAGGGTCGGGAGTTCGAATCTCTCCGCCCCGACCATTTGAGCCTTCAGAGGCATAGAATCAGGCGAATCGAGCGGGAGTAGCTCAATGGTAGAGTAGCGGCTTCCCAAGCCGTTGGTTGCGGGTTCGATCCCCGTCTCCCGCTCCATACTTGCGTGTGGTGTTGTTTCCGAACGCCAAGGAATGATGCAAGCTTCTGTAGCTTTTTCTTTCCGTGTACATCGATACGAGTTTCGGCTGTCCAGGTGGTCGTGCGTATGCGCTGCTTGCTTGTATGATGAGGCTGTGGCCAATTTCCCGCGGGCGTGGCGAAATGGCAGACGCAGCGGACTTAAGCAATTGAGTGCCCACCGGGAAACCGATGGCGTAGAACTGCTCAAAGTCGGGGAACCCTGAGATGGCGATCCCGAGCCAAGCCTGGATGTTTCCGGGAAGGTGTAGAGACTAGACGGGCAGCACCTAAACCCTGTAAGGGGAAGGGTGAAGGTATAGTCCAGACCACGAACTCGCGTGTGCGGGGCGGCGAAAGTCGAAGTGGTATGAAAATCCGCAGGCCGCAAGGCCGTGAGGGTTCAATTCCCTCCGCCCGCACCAACGCTTCCACCCCGGGAGTAGTTTTGGTTCACTGTTCTGAGTGAGGGTGCAGCCGTAACAATTTTTGGCGTATGACGGACAGAGGCGTTGAGCATCTTTGCCGTCTCCCGCATCTGAGTCAACAGAGGAGAAACAGAATGAGTGAATGGATACAGTTGAAGGCTTCGGATGGTCATGAACTTGCTGCGTATGTGGCGCGTCCAGAGGGCGATACGATAGGCGCTCTAGTGCTTGTGCAGGAGATCTTCGGTGTCAATCCGCACATTCGAAGCGTCGCGGACGGATATGCGAAGGATGGGTTTGTAGTAATCGCACCGGCGTTGTTTGATCGCTATGAGAAGGGTGTGGAGCTGAAGTACGAAGGCGAGGACATGAAGAAGGCCTTCGAGCTGTATCAGAAGCTGAATCCTGAAACGGCGCTGCTGGATGTTGCAGCGGCGTACGACCAACTGCGTGCTGAGGAGAAGGGAATTGGCGTGATTGGCTACTGCTATGGTGGGTTGATGAGTTGGCTGAGCGCAACGCGCGGCGAGACGTTGAAGATGCAGCCGTCCTGCGTGGTTGGATATTATGCGGGCGGCATTGGGAGCGTTGCGAAGGAGGAGCCATCGTGCCCGGTGATGCTGCACTTTGGTGAAGATGATGACCATATCGGCAAGGATCAGGTAGAAGCTGTGCGTTCCGCGCATCCTGAAGTGGAGATTTTCATGTACAAAGGTGCAGGGCACGGATTTAACTGCGATGCACGCGGGAGCTACAACTCTGACGCGGCGAAGCTGGCACGAGAACGGAGCCTGAAATTTCTGAAGGCGAATATTGCATAGCGGAAAGCCGCGAACAACTTGCAAGGCACGCTGAACAATGAGCGTCAGCGTGTTATCTTTAATTGGACACTATAGACGTGGACTAGAGCATAGAGAATCAGGAGTAAGACCCGCCGTGTTGGCAACAGCGAA
>JABBOG010000120.1 GCA_019351975.1 Acidobacteriota bacterium | reverse complement strand
GCTTTTAGAGACGAGTTGGGCTGTGCAGCCGATTTGGCAGCATGACGGTACATCGGAGTGACCTCGATTCGGGTTGGGTTCTCTAGCTGGAAGCCTGATGCTCAGGCGGCGGAAGCACGATAGATGTCCTCCGTCTGGAAGCTTTGGTCGGCGTGGGTATACCCGTTCACGGTAATCAGCTCGCGCACCCGCCGGCGGCCCGTGGCATCGCGCTCGCAGTACAGAACGAAGTCGATCGCCTCCGCTGTCTCAGAGCGTATGAATGCGTGATTGAGATTGGCCCGCGCACTCAGGGCCAAATCGGAGAGTCTATTCAGGGCGTCCCATGCGGACTTTGCATGGATGGTGGAGAGCGTTCCACCATGCCCGGTGTTCATCGCTTGCAGTAAGTCATAGCCGCACTCATCGCGTATCTCGCCCATGATGATGCGGTCGGGACGGTGGCGCAGGGCGGCGGCGAGAAGTTGACTCGGAGTGATGGCAACCTGGCCTGGAATCGCCTCAACAGCTTCCCAGCGGACAGCGTTCGAATGATCCACCTTCAGCTCTGCGGGCTGCTCGATGACCACCAGACGTTCATGCTGTGGAACATGGTCGAGCAGCGCCTTCATTAAGGTCGTCTTCCCCGAGCTGGTTCCGCCGCTGATAAGGCCGTTCTTTCGCTCGTTGATGAAGCCGATGACTTTGTCGCGAACAGGCTCCGGCAAGCTGCCAGCGGCAATCAGCTCATCGGACGTATACCAGCGATTAAACTTGCGGATGGTGAGCGTTGGCCCATTGATCGAAGAGGGAGCGCCCACGACCGCCACACGCGAACCGTCCGGCAAGCGCGTATTCAGGATCGGATTCTGCGTCGTAAGGTCTTGACCAAGGATGCGCGCCACCCGCTCAATTGCAGCCTGCAGCCGGTCATTCGTGTATGGCGTAGAAAGAGGGATATGCTCGATCACGCCGTTCCGATCCGCATAGACGCCAGTGGTGCCATTGACCATGAGGTCCGAGATGGAAGGGTCAAGCAACAGCGCACGCAACTCCTCGGGGAAGAACGGGAGAATGAGGTGGTAGCTCATCGCGTCGCTCCTGTTGCTGGTAACGCCGGCAACGCTGCATTGGTTCCCGGCGCGATGGGATCGACGGAGAGCCGGTTCTCATGGAACTCCGTGATGGTCAATCCAAGCGGATTGATCGTCTCGAACTGCGGGAAGATGCGGGCCTGGTCACTGACCTGTTTCGGATTCAGATAGTAGGTAATACTGAGCATCCAATGTTCTGTCCGGGGCTCACGGGAGTTCTGCGCAGAGTAGAACCTGTCGATGGCTACAAGGGCCGTTCCACGGGCGATCCGTGCCCCCTGAACGGTCTCGTCTGACATGGACGTAATGGTCACGTTCTTTACCTGCACGTCGCTTGTCTCGATCTGCCCCGCCACCACTTGCGAAACAAGATGATTCGCGTTGTCGGCAGTCATCAATTGCGAGGCGAGCGTCTGCGACAGGAAGTAATAGTTGAGCGGATATTTCTTCGCGATGGTGTCGCGACCAATGGTGTAACGGTAGTTCGCCCAATCGGTGAGATACGTCCGCACCTCGCCCTCGCGCGGGCTGTAGTTGAGGTCGGTATATTGGATCGCCTGGGCGCGGCCCATCTCGTCGATGCGGATGTAACGATTGGCGATGGGGCGATGCGCCAGAGAGAAATTGAGCCACATCGAACCGAGTAGCACAACCGTCCCGCAACCGATGACAAGACGATAGGCTTTACGCTCGGCATAGTGAGAGGCATAGACCTCATTCCCGATGTGGTCGGTGAGCAGGACGTGCTCCGGCGTCAGCGCGCTTTCAATGGGTGCTGTGTGTGTGGACATGAGGATCGTGACTCCTTTCCGAGACTGCGTGGAAGACGACATAGCCGTAGATGAATCCGCAGACGATCACGCCTATCAAGAAAAGCCACAGGAGGGGTCGAACGATGCGCCAAATGCCTGTAGCTCTGCCGAAGAAATAACCGAATAGAAAGTCCCACATATGCTTATGCGCCTCCTGCTCGAACTGCGATTGTGGCGAGTCCTCCGGCAACGTCCGAAGCCCTCGATGCCAGTCCTGCCGCGCCGCCAAAGATGGCTTGCGTCATGCTCGGAATGAACAGCATATTAATGATGAACGCGATGAAAACCATCAAGCAAGGGATTAAATTGGCAATCCACATATCCATCGAATAGTTGCCGTTGAACGTCTGCTGAAGAAACCCATTCATGAATCCTGCCCAGACGTAGATGAACGCCGCAGCCACCGCCCGAATCATCGCGAAGCTGATAAGGACGTCAAGGAACTGGAAGAACTTCGCCTTGAAGTTCTGCGTCATGAGCAGCGGGATAAATACGGGACCGAAGAGAGCGGTCACGCCATACAGGATGAAGGCGCTGCAGTTGATCACGAAGAGGATCGCTGATGCCATGCCAAGCATGATCTGGACGAGCACATAGCAGAGGATCTGAACCGG
This sequence comes from Acidobacteriota bacterium, assembly GCA_019351975.1. Lineage (GTDB taxonomy): Bacteria > Acidobacteriota > Terriglobia > Terriglobales > Acidobacteriaceae > Granulicella. Next base: position 713 of record JABBOG010000120.1, on the reverse strand, counting down.
CGCGGTAAAGGACGGCATGGATGTTCCATCGCCAGCGGTCTTGAGGAGCTGGAGTAACTGATCCAGCGAGTGCTGATCGAAGGCTGCGACCATCGCCTGAGCGATATAGGAAAAGAAGTGATTGATGCCGAAGCTCGCACCTGGGAATGGGTTCACCCAATAGTTCTCCAACAGGCAGCACAGGATGAGCTTGAGCAGAAAGTGCGTGAGATCGCCGGCACGGACAGGATGATGATGCAGGCGAAGCGTCATGCTGGTCGTGTTCCAGTTGATGACCATGCTGATGAGCGTGAACAGCGCGATGCAGCTCAACTCGGTAAGTCCGAGTTGTGTCAGCGCGCCGCCGTTCTGTGTTGTGAGATTGGTCAGGTTGTTGGTGAACTGGTAGAGCCAGTCCATGCCCGACGATGCGGACGGCAGTGCTTGTGCGAGAACGGCGATGCTCATGACGATCCTCCGTGAAATTAGGGGATATAGGTCTTCCAGGTCTTGCCTTCATTGCCAGCAGCAGAGTTGTGGTGTTTGCGGTCTTCCTCGACCTTCTTGCGAAACGCCTCATCTTCTCTCCTGCGCTGCTCGGCGTCGCGCTGTTGCTGTTCGAGGGTTGCCGCCGCCTTCGCGGCCTCATGGCGTTGATAGATCGCGGCGCTGGCGATAGCGGCCAGCACCGCAAGGATGGCAATCAACAGTTTGGTATTGAGGAGCTTCAGCAT
>JABBOG010000006.1:29678-113700 GCA_019351975.1 Acidobacteriota bacterium | reverse complement strand
ACCGACGCCTACCTCCTCGCCACCGGCTACAACACCGTCTCCGGCACCCAGCTCTTCACCATCGGCAAAACCGGCACGCTCACCAGCAGCGCCTCTGCCCCCACCGGCGTCACCTCCGGCGTTCCCACCGCCATCGCCACCACCCCCTAAGCCACCCCCAACAGCACCGCCTTCAACTCTTGTCATCCTTCGCCGCAGGCGGAGGGCACGCTTCTCCGACCACCCCCACCCGCCCCGCCACAACTCCGGGATCCCATGTCTCGCCTTAGAGACATGGGATCCCTCCCTACGAAAACAAACGCATCCCGCCCCGAACCTCCCCAGTCACCATCCCCACCCGCATCTCGCGGTACCCTATCCTTACGGCCTCAGCGCATCGCCGTCCCCATCCACACCCGCCAAAGGCGCCCCACACATGCCCTGCCTCCACGCCCTCACGAGCCGTCTTTCGCGCATCACATCATGCGCCGCGCTCGCACTCACCCTCTCTGGCTGCTCCCACTTCCACCCCAAGCCCTCCCGTCAATACGTCTACGTCACCGCCAAGGAAGCCATCCTCCGCGACCGCGTCGCCGCCGTCTCCAACCGCACCGGCACCGTCACCAACGGCGAAAAGCTCATCGTCCTCGACCATGCCCGCCGCTTCCTTAAAGTACAAACCCCCAACGGCACCATCGGCTGGATCGAAGAGCGCCAGACCGCCGGCCCCACCATCGCAGATACGTTCGAAGCCCTCGGTGAAGCCCACAAAAACGACCCCGTCATCGCCACCGCCACCGCCAGCGACGAGGTCTACCTCCACGTCGCTCCCGGCCGCACCACCGACCACTTCTACCTCCTCGCCGAAAACGATCCGCTCAGCCTCCTCGAACGCGCCTCCATCCCCAAACCCCTTCCTCCCGGCGTAACCGCCGCCACGGCCCCGCCAGACGCCTCCGGAGCACCCCCAGCACCCGCCATGGAAGACTGGTGGCTCGTCCGCGATAGCAAGGGCCAGACCGGCTGGCTCTACGGCCGCATGGCCGACATCGTCACCCCCGACGCCCTCCTCCGCTACGCCAACGGCCAGCGCATCGTCGGCGCCTACATCCTCGCTCACGTCGACGACCCAGACTCCGGCATCGTCGTCAACAATGCACCCGTCACCAGCGTCCCCGAGTACCTCACCGTCCTCACCCCCTACAAGGCCGGCCTGCCCTACGACTTCAACCAGGTCCGCGTCTTCATCTGGAACGCCAAAAAGCACCGCTACGAGACCGGCTTCAGCGACCACAACATCGCCGGCTACCTCCCCGTCACAATCGGACGTCAAACCGACCCCACCGCCAAAGGCATCGACGCCACCGAGAAGCTCCCCAGTTTCACCTATCGCGTCCTCGCCGACGGCCAGCCCATGCCAACGCCGAACCCCACCACCGGCCTCTTCAAGCCCGGAGCCACCATCGAGAAGACCTATCTCCTCGAAGGCAACATCTGCCGCCGCATCCTCGCCCCTGGCACCCAGCCTCCACCTGAAGCCCACCCCGACCCCGTCGCCGAAAAGAAGCTCCACGCCCGCATCCGCGCAACCTCACCCCACCATCACCGCCGCTAACCCGAACCCACCACCCGCCCACCACCGACCACCCATCTCTCCCCACCCCGCAACGAACCTGTCATCCTGAGCAAAGCGAAGGATCGCTGCAGTGTGCCTTCATCTGAATGAAACAGAACCTGGCATCCTGAGCGAAGCGCAGCGTAGCCGAAGAACCCGCCAGAACCTGCGCACCCACAAACACCTCCCGGCCCTTTTCCACCATCGGACTCCCCCACAATCCAAGTGCGACGCTTCTGAGACACGGGCACGAACCCACCCGAAGCCTCCAACTCCACCATCCCATCGCAGCCAGAATTAAAAACTTCGCCTCAAAACCACTAACCCCGCCCGCATAGCACCTCAACACCGGCGACAAGCGCGCTAAGAACGCCGAAATCGTCCACTCATGCATAAAAGCGACGAATCGCATCCACCACCGTCTCCAACTCGTCGACCCGCAGCTCCGGATACATCGGCAGTGCCAGAACCTCCTCCGCAGCCTTCTCACTCACCGGGAAATCACCTTTCTTGTAACCCAGAAACCGCAAGCTCTCCTGCAAGTGAAGTGGCTGAGGATAATAGACTTCCGAGCCAATCGACAGCCCCGACAAGTACTCTCGCAACTCATTCCTGCGTGCCACGCGCACCACATATTGGTGATACACATGCCCCGCGCTCGGGTCGACATACGGCAGCACCACACCATCCTCGATCCGCGTTCCAACGATGCCTGCCTCTGTAAACCGCTGATTGTAAAGCGCTGCAAGCTCCCGCCGCAGCGCATTCCCAGCCTCCACGCGCCGCAGCTTTACCTCCAGCACCGCCGCCTGCAGCGTGTCCATTCGCGAGTTCCAACCTACCTCGTCATGGAAATATCTACGCCGCATTCCGTGCGCCCGCAGCATCATGGCCCTCTCGGAAGTAACTGCATCTGCGGTAGTTAGCATGCCGGCATCACCAAAAGCGCTCAGGTTTTTCGTGGGATAAAAGCTAAACGCAGCCGCATCTCCCAACCCTCCCGCTCGCACACCCTTCCACGACGCCCCGAAAGCCTGCGCAGCATCCTCCACCACCTTCATCCCGTTGGCTTCGGCTATCTCTCTAAACGCTGTCATATCAGCGCATTGCCCATACAAATGTACCGGCATCACAGCAGCGCCCGGCTCCCGGTTCAACGCCTCAAGAACCGCCCCTGGCGATAAATTGAACGTCCTCGCGTCAATATCCGCCAGCACCGGCCACGCTCCAGCGCGAAGGATCGAACTTACCGTCGCAAAGAAGCTAAATGGCGTCGTTACAACAACATCCCCTTTACCTAGTCGAAGCGCCGCAAGCCCCAGCCAGAGCGCATCCGTTCCACTCGCACACCCAACCGCATGCGCAACCCCGCAAGCCGCCGCAGCCGCCGTTTCAAACCGCCCCACCTCCGGCCCTAGAATAAATCGCTGGGACTCGCACACCGCTCCCATTGCCGCCATCACTTCTTCGCGTATCTCAGCAAATTCGCGGCTAAAGTCAAGCATTGGAACAGAAATTCGTCCGGCGACATCAATCGCTGTCTTCATCACATATCATACTACTTGCTGGCTCGCCCATGTGGAAGCTTCATGCCGCCGCCCGCTTGTCTCAGAGCATCGAAGCCTATAGGGTGAATGTTGTAATGTTTGCTTCGTTGCAACGTTAGACCGCAATCTACTAGCGGAATGTCAAGGAATGGTTATAAGTGCAATGATAAGAGGAGATCGGCCCATGGATTCCAAGCCGGCACAGAATATTCAGGATACGTTCCTGAATACGGTCCGCAAGGACAAAAGCCCCATAACTATCTATCTGGTGAGCGGTGTAAAGCTAACCGGCAAAATTCGCTCCTTTGACAAGTACTCTGTCCTTCTGGAAAACAACGCTCAGGAACAGCTCATCTTCAAGCATGCGATTTCTACCGTAGTGAGCGGCCGAGCAACTTCCTTCGGCGACATCCGCAGTGACAATCGTCCTTCTGCACCCGCCCATGTCGAAAACAGTCAAACCGCGCCCGGTTCTGTAACCAGCTAACCTAAAACGAAGATAAATATCATGATAGGTCGCGATAAAGGCCGGAATGACAGTTAGTTCGACTCACAAGCAAGTAGAAGATCGAAAATCCGTCGAACGCAACGTTCTGCGCTCTCGCCAGAACACATCCCGCGAGAGCGCAGTCTTAGTTGCAGTTGAATTTACATCTGATCGTTTTCGACCATCGACCGCGGCTCAACAAGCCCGTGCAGCAGCTTTGATCGAAGCTTCTCCTCAAAACGGGTCGACTATCGACTTCCCTCCCCCTCTTGACCCGATACTGAAGCACCCCACATCAGAGACAGAAGGCCTTGATTTAAATTTTGATGCCTCCCTCGCGGAATTTCAGGAACTTGCCCGATCGGCAGGCGCAACGATTGCGGCCGTACTGATCCAGCGCCGCAACCGACCTGATCCGGCAACACTCGTTGGAGGCGGAAAACTAGACGAAATTGTCGCTACGGTAGCATCCACTGGCGCGAGTCTTGTTCTCTTCGATCATGATCTGACTCCTTCCCAGGCGCGCAATATTGAAGCTCGTCTACCCTGCACCGTTATTGACCGCACCCAGCTTATTCTCGACATCTTCGCAAGGCATGCTCGAACGAGAGAGGGTCAACTGCAGGTTGAACTTGCTCAGCTCGAATATCAACTCCCTCGTCTCACCGGGCGAGGCAAGTCGATGTCTCAGACAGGCGGAGGCATCGGAACGCGAGGTCCTGGAGAAACCCAGCTAGAAACAGACAAGCGCAAAATCAACACTCGTTTGAACCGGATCAAGCAGCAATTGGAAGGCGTGCGGCGCATTCGGCGACAACAGCGGGGTCGTAGAGAGGCGGTGCCTGTGCCAACGGTCGCGCTAGTCGGCTACACGAATGCCGGTAAATCAACCATCTTCAACAGCTTGACCGGTGGCGAAGTGCTCGCGTCCGAACAAATGTTTGCAACCCTGGATCCAAAATTACGTCAACTCACCTTGCCTTCCAGGCGTAAGGTATTGCTTTCAGATACAGTTGGCTTTATCCGTAATCTACCTCACGCTCTCGTCACGAGTTTCCGTGCCACATTAGAAGAGGTCGAACGCGCCGAATTGTTGCTGCACGTGCGCGACGCTGCAAGCCCAACACTCGACGAACAGCGAATGCAAGTAGAAACTGTCCTTTCGGAACTAGAAGTTCAGAATAAGCCTACGTTGCAAGTGCTGAATAAGATTGACCTCCTTAGCGAAGACTCAGACGTTATATCGAATCTTCAGTCGCCCGGAGCCATCGCAGTGTCTGGTTTGACCGGAGCTGGACTCAATGACCTACTGGATGCAATCGACAAATCGTTAATTTTGGATCCGCTCGAAACGGCTGAGTTCCGAATTCCACAATCAGAGGGACGAACGATCGCTGCTCTAGAGCGTGGTGCGACCTGCACCTCGCAAAGATACGATGGAAACATGTTGCATATTGTTGTCGTAGGTCCGAGCTCGCTTCTACAAAGATATAAGCGCTACAAGCAGCGAAACGTTCCATCCCACACAGATATTCTTCCGTCAGGGCTCCATCCCTCACACCCGCGCAGCTAGGGACACGGAAGCCTTTGACTTCAGTACTTGCATTTGCTACAACTGTTATGAACGATAGTCAATTTGGGACGTTTGAGCTGCACAGTTCACTCCGCCGAGGCACAGCCGCGGAGCAATCGGAAATGATATTTTTCGCCTGCGTCCCCTGAATACCGCAAACTACATGGATATCTTGCATCAACTTGGTGATCTCGTGCTCGGCTCTGTGCCGACGATGGTGTTTTTTCTTCTTTTAGTGACCGCGTACGGATTTCTCGTCGGGCGTCCGCTCGCGAAGACCCTCCGCGATCGCGTAGCGCGTACAAGTGGAGCAGTGCAACAGGCCCACGCAGCCATATCGGCTGCAGAGTCCGAGACAGCCGCTTATGAGGCCAAGCTTCGCGCAGCGCGCGCGGAGATTCTGTCTGAGCGCGAACGCCAATTACAGCAATGGCAGGTCCAGCGCGAAGAGGCTATCGTCGAGGCAAGAAGTGCATCGCAAGAGCGTATCAGGTTAGCGCGGATCGAGATTGAAGCGGCATCCATCACAGCCCGCGAGCAAATTGAATCTGCCACAGCGGAACTAGGTGAACAGATCATGCGTGCAGTGCTTCCAAAATCTACAAGGATCATGGAGGCGAATCGATAATGGTCCACACCCATTCTTCGGTACCACGATTCCGGAACTGCTTATCCTTAGTTATCGCGTCATTAATTTTGCTTGCCGGATTCAGCTTCGTGACGGCTGCGGCCCTTGGGCAATCGAACGCTCCGGCAAAGGGTGCTGGCAATGCGAACCAGACCGTTCTGAACGAGACTGACGCATATCGTCTCTCGCCCATCGTTGTTAAATTCGGTGCTGTTCTGGGCATGCGGCCCGAGACGGCTGCGAATGTTTTCACTCTGTTCAATATCCTGATTCTTGTTTCAGGTGTGGGGTATGGTCTGATGAAGACCCTTCCGAATGCTTTCCGCAAACGCAATACCGCGATACAGAAGCATCTCGTAGACGCTCGTACTGCGACAGAGGAGGCGACGGCAAGACTCAGTTCAGTAGAAGAACGCCTTTCGAAGCTCGACGATCAGATTGCGGCGATTCGGATGCAGGCCGAATCGGATAATAGACAAAATGAAGTGCGTATAAAGAATGGGATTGAGGAAGAGAAAAGGAGAATTATCGAAGCTGCAGAGGACGAGATTCATAGTGCTACTGCAATTGCGCGACGCGATATCCAGCGGTACGCGGCGAACCTGGCAGTAGATAGCGCGGCGTCAAAGCTAAATATCGCGCCAGAGGTAGATCGCATTTTAGTGAGAGATTTCGCTCAGCGACTCGGTGAAGGGAGTAATAACTAGGATGCCTGTAGTCGACCTTCGCTATGCGCGAGCACTCTCCGCTGTGATATCTGATCAGCATCTGGATCCGATTGCTATTAAGAGTCAGCTAGACAGTTTTATAGAAGTGCTGGATGCTAATCCAGAGTTGCGCAAAGTCCTGGAAGATCCATCCATTCCAGAGGCTCAGAAGTTCGCCGTGCTTAACAAGATTCAATTGACCCTCGGTAGCGACTCGGTTGTACGAAACTTTATAGCCGTGCTTGTACACAACCACCGACTGCAAGATCTCGGCGGTATCGTTGCTGATTATTCCCGTCTACGAGATGAGCAGCTAAGCGTGGCTGAAGCAACTGTCGTCAGTGCTCGGCCCGTAGATCAGGCCAATCGAGATTTACTAGAACAGAGAATCTGTACGATAACAGGCTCACAGAGGTTGCAGGTTACATACTCAGAGGATCAGAGCTTGATCGGAGGCCTCATCGTAACTGTTGGTTCGACCGTTTACGATGGGTCAGTTCGTACGCAGTTGAATACGCTCAAAACAAGCCTTCTTGAAGCCGGTTCGTAGGCAATATAACTCCGCGGCGCACCGCATTTGAAAAACAAAGGAATAGAATGCCAAAGATTCAAGCAAATGAGATCACCGAACTGCTTCGACAACAGATTGCGAACTATGAACAACGCATTCAGGTTGATGAGGTGGGCACAATCATTACACTCGGAGACGGCATCGCCAGAGTACATGGACTTGACAAAGTCATGGCCGGCGAGCTCATCGACTTTCCTCACGGGATCTCTGGCTTGGCGATGAATCTCGATGAAGATCAAGTCGGCGCCGTGATTCTCGGCGATTACAGCGAACTGAAGGAAGGTGATCAAGTCAAGCGTACAGGAAAGATCATGTCTGTACCTGTGGGAGACGCTCTCATTGGACGCGTGGTCAACTCGCTTGGTCAGCCAATTGACGACAAGGGACCGATACACACCGATCACTTCTTACCCGTTGAGCGTTTAGCTCCAGGTGTTATCTCACGCCAATCCGTTACCGAACCGATGAATACCGGAATAAAGGCGATCGATACGATGATTCCCATTGGTCGTGGGCAGCGTGAGTTGCTCATCGGAGATCGCCAGACCGGGAAGACGGCTGTAGCGCTTGACACAATCATCAACTCCGCGAAGAACGATCTTATTTGCATCTATTGTGCAATCGGACAGAAACGTTCTTCCGTAGCCAGTGTTGTACAGACTCTGCAAGAATATGGCGCAATGGCTTACACCATCGTAGTCGCTGCAACGGCTTCGGAGCCTGCACCGATGCAATACCTAGCCCCGTTTGCTGCCACAGCTATGGGCGAATACTTTCGAGATAACGGCAGACACGCTCTGATCATCTATGATGATCTCTCGAAGCACGCAGCGAGCTATAGGGAGATTTCGCTCCTCCTGCGTCGCCCCCCTGGTCGTGAGGCATATCCAGGTGATGTTTTTTACCTTCACTCCCGCCTCCTGGAACGATCTTCTAAGATGTCCAAAGAGTTAGGGGGGGGATCACTTACGGCGCTTCCAATTATTGAGACGCAGGCCGGAGACGTCTCTGCTTATATTCCTACGAATGTAATTTCAATCACCGATGGACAAATCTTCTTCGAAACAGACTTGTTCAATTCCGGCGTACGTCCCGCTGTCAACGTTGGTCTATCCGTATCGCGCGTCGGGTTCGCCGCTGCGATCAAGGCGACCAAGCAAGTCGGTTCTACTCTCAAGCTCGATTTGGCCCAATATCGGGAACTTGCGGCGTTTGCGCAATTCGGATCGGACTTGGACAAGGTTACCCAAAGCCAGCTAAATCGTGGGGCTCGTCTGACGGAATTGTTGAAGCAACCGCAATTTTCTCCTCTGACAACGGCCCAGCAGGTAGCCATCTTGTTCGCAGGAACGCAAGGACTACTGGATGACGTTGAAGTAAGTGATCTTCGTGCATTTGAAGACGGATACTACCCGTTTCTCGACACGGCTCATCCGGATATTCTCGCCGACATTACGACGAAAAAGGCTCTGGATAATGACCTTCGCCAACGGTTAACGGATGCGATCAAAGAGTACAAGGAAGATTTCCTTCAAACACATAAGCAGTTCTCAAACACTGCGACGGCATAGAGAAGAATGGCAAATGTACTGGATCTGCGGCGACGAATTAGAAGTGTCAAAAACACTCGTCAGATAACCAAGGCTATGAAGATGGTGTCTGCGGCCAAACTGCGCCGCGCGCAGGAGCGCGCGCTGCAGGCGCGACCCTACGCGCAAATGTTGACCAATGTTCTGAAATCTCTCGTGCGACGCACAGATCTTTTCAACGAAGAGACTGGCGAGATCATGCATCCACTCCTCATCGAACGCGAGGAAAAGAATGTCCTGGTGGTCGTGATCGCCGGTGATAAAGGCTTTGCTGGAGGATTCAATTCTAATATAGGTAAGGCATCGCAACGCTTCATCGACGGACGCCATGCTCAAGGCCAGAACATTGATTTGGAGCCAATCGGAAAGAAAGCCATTGGACTTTACAAGAAGCGCTATCCAGCGGCGATCTATGAACATAAAGAGCAGCTTTACGATAACGATCTTGCGAAGCACATCGAAGACATCCGGCATCGTGTAGCTCCCGTCGAAGTCGCAGTCGAACATCCTGCTTTATTACTCAAGATCAATTTTGAACAAGTAAGTGCTATGGCCACCTCTATTATTGATCGCTATGAGACAGCGGAAATTGATTCTGTATATCTTGTCTACAACGAGTTTAAGTCCGTCATCTCTCAGCGCGTTGTCGTGGAGAAGCTGCTTCCTATTCGTAAACTGGGCACTCATGAAATAACAGTTTTAGAAGAGATGACTGAAGAGCAAAAGGAAGCTGCTGCCAAGGCGGCGCAGGAGTCTGGCGTCTCCATCTACGAACCTGAAGAGTCCGTTGCAGAACAAGAGGCAAAAAAGTTCGGAACTGCGGATGTTGATTATATTTTTGACCAAGCACCAGAGCGCTTATTCCGTCACTTGATGCCCCGCTATGTTACAACTCAGATTTTTCATGCTCTATTGGAATCTACGGCAGCCGAGCATGCTGCTCGTATGACTGCTACAGATGCGGCAACTAAGAATGCGGGAGAGTTGATCGACAAGCTTTCCTTAACAATGAACCGAGTCCGCCAGGCAGCGATCACGAAAGAAATTATAGAAATTGTTAGCGGAGCCGCAGCACTGTAACGAATGTAGACAGAATTTGCGAAAGAGACATATGGCAGAGATGGAAAATATCGGAAGAGTAGTTAGCATCAGCGGTCCGGCCGTTGACGTACAGTTTGAAGAGGTGCACATGCCTCCAATATTCCAAGCCTTGCGCATTGTGAGTGATGGTTTCACAGTGCCTCAGCCGCTCGATGTCATCGTTGAGGTGCAGCAGCACTTAGGCGAAGGTCGTGTGCGCTGTATCGCGATGGTTGCCACCGAAGGCATGGTTCGCGGCATGAAAGCGATAGATACAGGCGCGGGCATTACAGTTCCCGTGGGCCGCGAGACCCTCGGTCGGGTTCTGAACGTTCTTGGGCAGCCCGTGGACGAGCTCGGCCCCGTGAATGCCAAGGTGCATATGCCAATTCACCGCCAGGCTCCTGCTTTTGATGAACAGGCCACATCTGAAGAGATGTTCGAGACGGGGGTTAAAGTCATTGATCTTATCCAACCGTTCATGAAGGGCGGCAAAGTAGGGCTTTTTGGCGGAGCCGGCGTCGGAAAGACTGTTGTCATTCAAGAACTGATCAACAACGTAGCCATGAAGCATGGGGGCTTTTCGGTGTTCGCTGGCGTAGGAGAGAGAACGCGCGAAGGGAATGACCTTTGGCACGAATTCCAAGAGTCAGGAGTTATCGATCTCAAGAATTTGCCGGCGAGTAAAGCGGCATTGATCTACGGTCAAATGACCGAGCCGCCAGGAGCACGTCTGCGCGTTGCCTTAACAGCGCTCACCGTGGCGGAATATTTCAGGGATGAGGAGGGAGCTGACACGCTGCTCTTTATCGATAACATCTTCCGCTTCACGCAGGCAGGCTCAGAAGTCTCGACCCTGCTCGGACGCATGCCCTCCGCGGTAGGGTACCAACCCAACCTTGCAACCGAAATGGGAGAGCTCCAAGAGCGAATCACCTCGACAAAGAAAGGCTCCGTGACGTCTGTACAAGCAGTTTATGTACCAGCCGATGATTTTACCGATCCTGCCCCAGCTACAACATTCGCGCATTTGGATGCGACGACGTCTTTGTCTCGCCCACTTTCGGAACTGGGTATCTACCCGGCCGTTGATCCGCTGGCGTCAACGTCACGTATTCTGACTCCACGCATCGTCGGACAAGAGCATTATGACGTGGCGCAAGGGGTTAAAAAGATCTTGCAGCGGTACAAGGATCTGCAGGATATTATCGCGATTCTCGGAATTGATGAGCTGTCAGAGGAAGATAAACTAACTGTATCCAGGGCGCGCAAAGTGCAGCGCTTCCTCTCACAGCCGTTCCATGTGGCCGAAATTTTCACGGGTATTCCTGGGGCATACGTAAAAATCGAAGAGACGGTTCGCAGTTTCAAAGAGATTATTGAAGGCAAGCACGATGATATCCCAGAGCAGGCGTTTTATCTGAAGGGTGGTATCGAAGATGTGTTGGCCGCCGCCGAAAAGATGAAAGCTACTGCATAACCTAAGAAAAAAGACCACAGCAACTGTTTAGTGAGGGGCTTCTCGAATGGGCGAACTGCAAACTAATTTAGAGCTATTGAAGGTTCGTCTGGTAACGCCCGACCGCGTTTTGCTCGACGCTACCTCATCTGCTGTCGAGCTCCCTTCAATGTCGGGCTATCTCGAAGCCCTTTATGGAGCGGCTCCTTTGTTGGCCGAACTGGGAGCGGGAGAAGTACGACTTCACGGAGGATCTGCAGGAGAACAAGTATTTTTCGTGGCGTGGGGATTTGTGGAGGTATTGCCTGAACGGGTGACGATCCTAGCTGAGATTGCTTTACACCCAAATGAAATTATTCCTGCCGAAGTTGAAGCCGAGCTACGGCACGGACAGATGCTATGGGACCAAGCAGGTGATAATCAAGAACGATATGACGAAGCAAATGCGGTAACACGCGTTGCAGAAGAGAAACTAGCAAGCGCTCAGCGTAAAGGATAGGTAGACTTCTACCACACCTCCTTAATATCTTTCCGCTAGTCATTTGGTAGATCGCGCATCCGGAGTGACTCTGGATGCGGGTAACGTGTAAATCACCTCTCCTGTACGCGTGTAATGTAACTCCTCTCTGGCCTCGTGCTCTATTGCATCTGGACTAAATTGCAAACGGATCACGCGTTCGCTTAGATCATCATTCTCTCTCTGTAATTGCTGCGTTTCAAGTTGTAGCGCCTTTGTTTCTTCCCTCTTATGTGCGTAGGCCGTAAGCCCATTATGGCCAAATACCACGTCATACCCCATACCGAGCGCGAGTCCACCAATGGCTACAGTTGCTACCCGCCGTCTCCAGCGGAAAACAGTCGCCTTCGCGGCATGTGCGAGGACGAGTGCACGTCCTCTCTGTTTCGGCCTTTTATTGAGGGTTTGCATCTTGTCTCCTAAGCAACGGATTGATTGAACCAGCTTGATGTAGTATCCTCCATGCGAATGTGGATCATGCTGTGATATCAACAGGAGGAACCTAAACTGTCTATGCGCCGACATGCTGCGGAGGATCCGTGGATTGCTGCTGTTTGTTTGATATGCTGGTAACAGCGGATAAGGAGGCAACGGCGTCGGTTGCGAACTACTCCGGTAGCCTCGCCCGGGTCCTAGCCTTAGACTCGAGTAGCACTGCTGGTTCTGAAAAACAACGACAACGGTATGCCTTTGTCTACTCTTTTGATACACCATAGGTACGTATGCAGACGATCGTAACGACGGTTCCAAGACTAACTTCCCCATCTTTCGTGAAAGAAATTTCAACGAACACCTCCATATGTATCGCGGCAACGATCATCGTAGCGTTAGCGGCGCATATCTCGATTGAGCTTCCGTTTACACCTGTCCCACTTACGTTGCAGCCGCTAGCTGTATTAGGTGTAGGTCTTCTTTTAGGTCCAACGTTGGGTTTTTTTTCGATGATGGGATATATCGCAGAGGGTCTAGCCGGACTTCCCGTTTTCAGCCCTAGTGGTCTAGGTGGTATTGCACAATTACTCGGTCCTACGGGTGGTTTTCTTATGGCCTACCCTTTTGTGGCTGGAATTGCTGGGTCTCTGACAAACAAGACTTTAGTTCAAAGCAAGAGCAGATTTTTAGCCGCGTTCCTTGCATGCTCGGTCGCTACAGCTTTTTTATTCATATCTGGTGCAGGCTGGCTCCACGCATGCACTGGGCTTTCTTTGCAGCAAACTGCGTCTGAAGCTGTCCTTCCGTTTCTTCCCGGAGAATTGATCAAAATATTGATTGCCGCTGGTGTATACAGCGCCGTAAACCTTTCTGCACGCACGTGATGCACTATTTGTATCTTTTGGCGTCTTAACAATCAGCAAATTAGTATTCAAGAGGAATGATGATAGCTATGGTAGAAGGTATTCGAGAGATAAAGATAGCTCATAGCCCTGACTCGGACGATGCGTTTATGTTTTACGGGCTTGCTACTGACAAGATTCAGGTACCTGGATACCTGTTCTCTCACACCCTGACAGACATTGAAGCTCTAAACCACAGAGCGATGACAGATCAATTTTATGACGTAACCGCCATCAGTTTCCATGCTTATCCATACGTCCAGGATAACTATACCTTGATGCCTTGCGGAGGATCTGTAGGTGACGGGTACGGGCCTATGATCGTCGCCGCCAATCGTTACACGCTCGACGAAGTAAAAAAGCTTCGTATTGCTGTACCAGGAACTCTTACTACTGCATATTTGACGTTGAAGCTTTTCGCTCCCAACGTTGAAACTGTGACAGTTGACTTCGACAAGATCATTCCTGCGGTATTAGCTGGAGAATTTGATGCTGGTTTGATCATCCACGAAGGTCAACTTACGTACGGCCGAGATGGGCTACACAAGATCCTTGACCTAGGCGTCTGGTGGAACGAACTTACAGGCCTACCGTTACCACTTGGCGGTAACGCGATTCGCCGGTCTTTGGGGCACGAAGTTCAACGCGTAACCACGAACGCACTGCGTGACAGCATACAGTTTGCGCTCGACCACCGTGAAGCCGCGCTTGAATATGCAATGCAGTTCGCAAGGGATCTCGAGCCAACGATGGCAAATAGATTTGTAGGCATGTACGTCAACGAACGCACATTGAACTATGGAGATGATGGTCGGGTCGCCATTCAGAAGCTGCTTGACATGGGATACGATCGAGGCATCATTCCCCAGAAAGCTCACGTTGATTTTGTCGATCTTGAAGACAAATCCAACTTTGTAGCTTGATCACCGAGTACTATTCAACAATTTATCGTGATATCGTTTTTAGAGAAGGTATTCTCTTGTACACGGAGAGTAATCAATGGACGCGTAGCTCAGTTGGTAGAGCATTCGACTCTTAATCGACTGGTCGTAGGTTCGATCCCTACCGCGTCCACCAATTTTTTATATTGACATTATTGTATTTTGTGAGATGAAAGCAAGCTTGTGCGCGATCTCGGCGATTTCAAGCCATTGTAAAGCTTTCTCCCAAATAAACACGTTTTACCTCGATGTCGCGTTCCAACTCCGCAGGTGTCCCTGTTCTGAAGATGCGCCCCTCGTTGATGATGTAGGCACGGTCAGTAACGGAAAGAGTTTCTCGAACATTATGGTCTGTGATCAAAACTCCAATCCCTGCTGTTCTCAAATTGACAATGATCTGCTGAAGTTCAAGAACCGCTATAGGGTCGATTCCAGAAAAAGGCTCGTCTAGCAAAATGAACGCTGGGTCGATAGCCAAGCAGCGCGAAATCTCTACTCGTCGGCGTTCGCCGCCGGAAAGCGCATAGCCGCGGGTCTTACGTACATGGCCTAGATTTAGTTGAGAGATGAGATTTTCGGTGCGTTTACGGCGCGCTTCCCAAGTAAGATGTTGCGTTTCAAGCACAGCCAGAATGTTCTCTTCTACGGAGAGCTTCCGAAATATGGATGGCTCTTGGGGCAGATAACTGATGCGATGCTCACGCGCACGGAGATACATTGGTGCATGCGTGATATCGACTCCGTCCGTAAGAATAACTCCAGAATCTGGGCGGACGAGGCCCACAATCATATAGAAGCTGGTCGTCTTGCCTGCACCGTTTGGCCCAAGCAGTCCAACCACTTCACCTTGACGGATCTGTAGGCTTACTCCACGCACGACTCGTCGGCCACCATAAGCCTTTGTCAATTCCTCAGTTTTGAGAGTTTTCATGCGCTACTGCCTCTCTTTCGCAGCTCCAATGCTAGTTTCAGTACGAACGCGAGCTCCTGGCCCTTTGCTGGCGCGGGGTTCGGCCGACACCACAATCGTACTACCTCCATTTGTAAAGAGCAGCACCTTACCTGTTACCTTGCCTTCCTGTGCATCAACGACTTGTGGAGGTGCAACAACGGTTCCCGTTAGAACATAGCTTTGTGTCGCCGTTTTGTAGAGCAATTCTGCGCCGGATGCGCGGCGCCCAGGCTGATCAAGATGTACCGCCCCTGACACGAGAACGCGATCTATCGAGCCGGCCAACGGGCTTGGTTGCGAGTGAAGCGTATATGCAGGCTGGCTTCCTCCGCTGTGACTAGTAGAGGACGATCTTCGCGAAGGCAAGAGAAATACAACAGCCTGCTGACCTCGAATATCGCCCATGGTTCCATTGATGTGAACGCCTTCGGAAAAAACGGCTTCATGGCTTATGTCGTCGTAACTCATATATGGGCTGACAACATGGAAGATAGTGGATGCTACCGTCGCTGAGTGTTGCTTTTTATCGTTAACCAAAGAGGAGAAAATCGCATGCACAAATGTTCCAGTACGGCTCGGACGAGCACTAAAGGTATGCTTAACACCATCGAAAAATAACGTTGCCGCTTTTACCTGTGAACCGACACGCCACATGAATGCAGGATTTTCGTCGGTTCCGAGGAATGTTGCAAATTGCGTATCTTGAACGAAATGTGCAGTGTTGGAAGAAATATGTGTAACGGGGCTCGCACCTGTCTCATTGGCATTGACTACATTCGATGGCGCATCTTCGAACGTTGTCTGTACATTGCCGCTAGCAAATACATCCTGCGTATTTTGATTAAGCGACACAGTAGATGCAGTCATTGACGCATTGTTTCCATACATGTGGGCGCTCCCTATAAGTTCCAGTGTGTGCGTGTTAGCGCTATATACAGCCCGATCCGCTGATCCAGTTGCAAGGGCTCCAGGTGCGCTTGTGCCGAATTTGCGCGCAGCACGATCTCGGATCAAGACACGTCCGGATTGAACCGCTGAAATGACATCGAGTCGTCCTTTTTTTTCTGGGCTCGGGGAAAACTCCATATCGAGAAGATTACCGCTACTAATCTGCTGCTCGCCGAACGGCGCGTCCTGCTGAAGCCTTGTATGTCCCACACCGTACAGTTGCCGAGGCTGCGCTCTATCGTCTATGTTCGCTACAAAAATAACCTTGAGGTCATCCGCTGCGACCCGAATTGTCTTCAACAATGGTTCGTCTGTTTTGTGCGCGACTGGATCTGTCGTGGGATCCAACGCCGACTCACCGACTACATTTGCCGAGCCTGTTACCTGTAGCTGCCGCAATCCAGATGACGATTTTCGTACACGCGTGAACTGCGCCGTCATTTTGTTCCCCTGCATCGACCGCATGAGACCCCGCGGATCCGCGCGCCGATCCATCATCGCTATCTTTGTACCACCAAGTGCTGTGACAATAGTTGGTGCGCCGTTCGAGTCGAACATTGCGTCCACCATCTGCGCCGAGCCGCTTATAGGATGCAAGGAGTTCGAATCAGCAAGGACGACCTCGCCGGATAGCCTACCCTCCTTGAGTACAGCGGCTGATGTCAGTGAAGCATCAAGACGATTGGCAGTAATCTGTGCCGTGCCAGACCGCAAGGTGACATGCTCACCTCCCTCGATGGTCTCGATAGTGCCATCCTTGCGCAGATAAAGCGTTGCACTGTCAGCCGTTGCACTACGGCCAGCAGATGTGGCAACGGGCTGCGTAATGGTTGCAATGTTTGTCTCGCGGCTCATCTCAGCCCGCGTCGCAACAATGTGTAGCGCTTGACCATGTGCGAAACCGTCCATGCGAACATTTGCAAGCAGACGAACCATGCTTTGGTCTGAGTTGAACTCGGCACCTTGAGCGCGGCACTGCATACCACCATAGCTCAAATTGACCTCTTGGTCTGTGGAAGCAACACCGAGCTTTCGCACATAGACCAATTCGCTTGTACGCACATGCATAACGGAATCTTCTGGACCCGAGACATTACCCGAAACTAAGTGCGTTGGCTTTGCCCCTGACAATGGTTGAGCTACGCCATTCTTCGCCAGCGCCTGAGGCGGTTGAATATCCATGAAGACATCTCCTCTTGCGCGGAGAATACCCTCTTTCTGGTCGTATTCCATCCTGGAACCATAGATGCGATCAGGCCGAAATTCGGAACGCGTATAAAGCAGAAGTTCGGCGTCCTGCAGTCCGTATTTTCCATCGCCGAGCGATGTCTCTTTCTTCGCTCGAATCGTGTAAAGTTTTCTGTTCCTCATGGATTGCGACCAGGTGACCCCGTTGGAGTCATGGGTTAGGGACACACCAGAGCGCGCGAGAACCTGCTGATATGCTTTGAGTGCTCGATACCGTCCGTAACTTATGTAGGAAGCAAGAACGGCGATCAGAAGTATCGCTCCTGCAATAAGGGTCCATCGAAGTCGCTGTGCAGAAAAAGGCATCTTTGCTACCCTATTTTCTCACTGCGAGACGAGGTTATTTGTGCCGCGAGTTCAGAACCCATCGAAGTCGTTAGAATAGAAAAATGGCCGATCAGCTTTATCTGAGTCTGTGGTATCCGAACTTTCGACTGGAGTCTCTGGCTTCCGCATTGGTGTGCGTTCTTCGTCAGTTTGCTGTCGTTGCAAAGGAGGATCAAAAGCAAACCTCATTTGGCCGAGTATCGGCGGCAAGCACATACCCGATAGACTGGACAGAGTCGCCCACCTACCAGCGCATTTACGTAAACGACGAGCGCGCGCAAAGCTCCGCCGACACCGAAGGCTCAATCATCGAACATGCAGTCGCTGAAGCTACGGAACAACTCCACAGCGACATGGCCTACGAATTCGAGATGCGATGGTTGCTGTGGATGCCTACGCCGCCTGGGCCCCTGGATGACGAATCCATAGATACGAGAACTGCGTGGAAACTCGAACCAATGAAGGTACGCATCACGGGCTTTGGGCCGGACTTTGATGAGGGCAGTTACGAACAAAACGGTCATATCCGCGTGGATTTCGGGCTAGATATCCCGTGGGTACCGGAGGACGAGCTTGTCACCGATGAGGCCGCTGAGAAGATCAAGCAGAATGTAGAGAAGCTGCTCGCCTTTACGCTGATCGTTGAGAAGATCTGCGGGATCTCTAGTCGCCTGCTGTGGACAGAGAGTGGCGAGCCGCTGGCGGAGAAGTTAGTTGCCAGGTTGCAGCGACTTAATTGACACACTGCGCAGATAGGTAAATTACGATTGAGCCGGTGCAATCGGCTTTTCAGCGGCACTTTCACTTGCGTTAGCCGGCGATTACGATCTCGGAAAAGTCGGCGATGTTCGAAAAGCTGCATACAACCGTAGCGAGAACCGTGAGACGCTGCTTCCTTATGTTGAGGTCAGGATCCATAACCATGACCTTCTCGAAGAAGGTATCAACTTCAGGGCGAATGGTGGAAATGGCTTCGAGGGCTTCGCGGTAGGCGTAACGCTTGCTAAGTTCGTTGACCTTAACCTGAATCTCCGCAGACTTATGCATCAGATTGCCTTCGGGCCCGCCCGCGGGTGTGTAATCTATCAGAGGTGCAGTCAGATCGAAATTAGCCTGAGAAAGAATGTTTTTTATGCGTTTGACGGTGGCACTGACGGCAAGGAATTGTTCGTCACCTCGCATCGAGGTCACAGCCTGGGCGCGAGCGATGGTATCAGGGAGATCATCGGCTCCGGCGGCCATTACGGCCTTGACTACGTCGTAAGCCAACAAGTGGCTTTCACGGAGGTAGAAATCGATGCGATCATAAAAGAAGGCTTTTAGCTTTTCTGCAATCGCGAGAGCCGGGGTGACAGCGTTGATGACATCCGGAAGCCGCAGAGGCAAACCCGATTCGGCGAGGATGCGGACGATGGCATTCGCAGCGCGACGCAGAGCAAAGGGATCCTTAGAGCCGGAGGGCTCCATGCCAAGCATAAACATTCCGGCGATTGTGTCGATACGATCGGCGATGCCAAGAATGGACCCTTCATAGGACCGCGGCACTCGTTCTGCAGCGGACATTGGAAGGTACTGATCCTTGATGGCGTCACAAGTTTTCTGCGATAGCCCTTGAGCTTCCGCATATAGGCCCCCGATAACACCCTGAAGTTCGGTGAACTCTTTCACAAGTTCCGTCGTTAGGTCAGTCTTCGCAAGGAACGTTGCGTCTTTGAGAGCGTTGAAGTCGACCGTGAAACCTCGAGCTTGTGTAAGTCCTTCGAGTACTTTGCATATCTCCCACACGCGTTCGGTCTTCGCCGCATAACTCCCCAAGTCCTTCTGGAATGTGACATTCTCCAATAATTTGACGCGCTTAACTAATGGCACGCGCTGGTCGAAGTCCCAGAAGAAACGGGCGTCGTTGAATCTTGCGCGAAGGACGCGCTCGTTGCCTTGGCGGATGACCTCGGCGTTCTCCGCGTTGAGTGCGATATTGGTGACAGTGAGAAAGTGGGGAGCAAGTTTTCCCATCGCGTCTTCGACGGCGAAGTACTTCTGGTGGTCGCGCATTACGGTGACGAGCACTTCTTCAGGGAGCGGAAGATAAGCGCGCTCGAAGTTGCCGAGGAGCACATCCGGCCATTCCGTCAGGTGGGTGACTGTGTCGACGAGCGCCTCGTCTTCGCGCCAGCGGGCGTTGGGGATTGTGCGAGTTACATGGTCGAGGGCTTTGCGTATCTTGTGGCGGCGGACTTCGACGTCGGCGAGGACGTATTCGCCTTCGAGCTGCGCAAGATAACTTTGCGGCGAGACGATCTCGAACGCATTTCCGCTGGAGAGGACGCGATGCCCATAGCTCGCGCGGCCAGCGGTCTTGCCCGCAAAGATAAGCGGAACGACACTATCGCCAAGTATGCAGGCGATCCAGAGCACAGGGCGAACAAAGCGCTCCGGCTTGCCAGCACGCCAGTACATGTTCTTGGCCCAGTAAATGGCAGCAATTTCCTTCGGAAGTTCGGCGGCGAGCACCTCGGCTGCACTGCGCCCGCGCTTGACTGTGGTCGCAGCGAGGTAATCGCCCTTCGGCGTGGAGACGGTGCGCAGTTCGGAGACTTGGACGCCAGACTTGCGCGCGAAGGCCTCCGCGGCGGCCGTTGGGAAGCCGTCCTTGAATGCGATCTTGATGGCAGGCCCGGTCGTGTCTTCCCTGATATCAGATTGTTGCGAAATCAAGCCCGTAAGATGCACTGTCAAGCGGCGGGGCGTGGAGTATGAAGCTGCCGTATAGTCATCGGCGAGTAGGTGCTCACGTTCGAGAAGCGCGACCGTGCGGCGCTGCAACTCTGCCTGAGCAGACGCGATCATACGAGCGGGAATTTCTTCTAAACCTAATTCAAGGAGGAAGTCTGGCATCTTGTTGTGGTGACCTTTTTGTTGAGTGTCGCTTAAATCAAAGCAGAGGGAGTCGTTAGTCTTCCCTGCTCCGCATAAATCTTCGCAACCCCGACGACAAGGTTTCGTATACGCGCCATAACTCCTACGCGCTCTGTGACGGAGATGGCGCCGCGGGCGTCGAGGAGGTTGAAGGTGTGCGAGCACTTGAGCGCCAGTTCGTAGGCACCGAGTGTCGGAAATCGAAGCATTCGTTCCTGAAGCGGCGCGCATTCTGCGAAGGAAGTTTCTCTCTCTCGCTCAGTTAGAAGACTATCCACTAGGGCCCAGAACTTCATTAGAAGCGTCTTGCATTCGTCTTCGTAGAGCTCCAGATGTTTCCATAGGCTGGGGACGTCGGCGTAGTCGAAGCTGTAAGCGCTAAATTGCTGCTCTTCGTGAAGGCGCACCTGACCATAAGTCAGTTCGCGACCTGTTGCAGGGTCCCGGGACCAGACGATCTCGTAGATGCTGTCAAGATCCTGAAGAAACTGCGCGATGCGTTCCAAACCATAAGTGATCTCGCCAGAGATAGGGTCCAGATCCATGCCTCCGCACTGCTGGAAGTACGTGAACTGGGTAATCTCTTGGCCATCCAGCATGACCTGCCAGCCCACTCCCCAGGCGCCCCCGACGGGCCACTCCCAGTTATCTTCTTCAAACTTGATGTCGTGCTGTGCTAGGTCAATGCCGATCGCGATGAGGCTCTCAAGATAAAGCTCCTGCACTCGCTCCGGCGGCGGTTTCAGAATGACCTGTAGTTGCGTGTGGCGGTACAGACGGTTAGGGTTCTCGCCGTAACGCCCGTCCGCTGGGCGACGCGAAGGCTGCGCGTAGGCGATGCTGATCGGCTTGGGGCCAAGAACGCGAAGAAAAGTGTCTGGGGACATCGTGCCAGCGCCGACCTCAACGTCGTAGGGCTGTTGGAGCACGCAGCCGTGTTCAGCCCAGAAGCGCTGTAGGGTGAAGAGCAACTCCTGAAAGGTTAGGGGGTTCTTGCCTGCCATCCGTAAAGTTCCTTTGATGAATCACTTCGATTTTACCTGTTACAACTCCAGAGCGGTGGCACTTCGTAGTCTCCGATCAAGGTGCCGCTCCAGAACTCCGATCGCAAACCTTCTCAGATCAGCAAATCGCACCATGGCCTCAGTGTGCTTCTGCAGGTCCAGAAGTGCACTCCTCGCAATTTTGTGACTCTCGGCCACGGAGTTGGGTGAAAGAGAAGAACTACTCTGACGGCGATCGTCGTGACAGGTGACACCGTCGGTGGTAGGAGACCAATACACGGTTTGCCCGCGAAGATCGAGACCGCAGGCCACGCAGTGGTCAAGTTCGGGCATCCAGCCCATTAGGCGATTCATCCATAGACAAAAGTAGGTGATCGAAAGCGAGATGTTCGACGCGTGAGCATCCTTGAAACCCGCAACTGAAGCACCAAGCACAGAGCATCCGGAGTGGATGCTGGTGAGCACGGTCAGTGCAAGGCGAAAGATATTATCGTCAGCGGCAAGATCGGGCAGGGCCTCCTCCAGCACCTCGGTGACAAGCTGAAGACCAGCCATCCGCAGGTAATCCACCGACGCGTTCAGTGGAGACCAGAGAATCTCGAAGCTGTCCAGACGCACAAGTTCCTGTCTGGGACGCTCCATATAGTGCGCAATAATATGTGTGCCCGGCTCGAGTGCACCGCCAAACCGCCTGCGGGACTTCATTGCATGTCGAGCAACGCCCTTCACTTTGCCCTGCTCGCGCGTGAAGATCGAAAGGATGAGATCGGCTTCATGGAAAGGCCATGCTCGAAGTACGATGGCCTCGCCGTGGTGCTGGATGAGTCTTCCTTCAGCCATGATGTCAACGCCCGAACTGGCGTAAGTGGTGGTCTGCATGGAGATAACCCCAGCGCATCCAGTCAGCGTGCGCCATGGTCGCGAAAAACGGATGATCTTTGGTGAACTTCGGAAAAGCGCAAAAACGATCAAATACGTCAATCAGAGTGGCGCGATCCTCAACAAAGCTAACTGCTTTCATGCATTCGCCATTTATTTTAAATTCAGGCAGAGTTGGAAGACCTTTCGGCCATGGCAGAGGCGATCGAAGAGCCATGTATTTCGCAGCCGCAGCGGGGATAGGGAGTGAAATGTGCTGCGCCAGACCAGTTGACAGGGCGAAGTGATAAGGCCCGCGGAGGTGACACACCATCTGGGTGACGTTCATGACGCCCCAATTCGCCGAGTCCTCCGATGTAAGCTCATGGATTCGGGCGCGAACCATTGATACGTCTTCCGGATTTTCGAGTGTTTTCATCTGAGGTGCATAAAATGCAGCGCAGCTCTCAAGGAGCTGCGCCCGTACGTTTGTTCGATATGAATTAGCGACCGAAGTGCGCAGCGTTCTTTTCCTGAAAGTCGGCCCACTTTTCAGGCAGGTCGTCAGCGGCATAGATAGCCGAAACAGGGCACACCGGCACGCATGCGCCACAGTCGATGCACTCGACCGGGTCGATGAAGAGTTGATCGAGTGTGTCACCGCCAGTCTCGTCGGCTTTGGGGTGGATACAATCGACCGGGCAAGCATCCACGCAGGCGCGGTCTTTGGTGCCAATACAGGGTTCTGCGATTACATATGCCATCTTTCGTTACGCTCCTTGGTGGTACTGGTCCAGCTTTCGTGACGTCGCGCCTATTTTAGCAATAAACCATCATAGGTAGAACATCGCAAAATTCACAGCATCTCATGAGGCTTTGACTTTCTTGCCCAAGCTTCTGCTCGGCGCGCCGCAAACTCTGCGGGCGTTGGAATCGGCTCCAAATTCCGCCCAGCAAACATATCCGCAAAAAGAGCCTCCATCTCGGGATGAATCATCCCGTTGGTTGCCAGAATTTCACGGCTGTCTAGGGTAAATTGGTCCCCGTTAAAATGGCTCATGCGCCCGCCGGCTTCTTCGACAAGCAGGTAGCCGGCAGACGTATCCCATGGATTAAGTTCGAACTCCCAGTAGCCATCAAGGCGTCCGCAAGCTACGTATGCGAGATCGATGGCAGCCGAACCTGCGCGACGTACGCCATGGGAACGCAGCGTGAACTCCTGATAGAAATGAACGTTCGGGCTCCGGTGACGCTTATGGCTGGGAAATCCGGTGGCAATCAACGACTCCTGTAGCGAACCAGTGCTCGACACATGGATCACCTTGCCGTTGAGCGCGGCCCCCTCGCCGCGCACAGCAGAAAACATCTCGTCTCGCAACGGATCGTAAATGACTCCTGCAACCATCTCTCCATCTTCATTCGACGCCAGCCGTGAATGACGGCGCTCACAGCCAAGAACAACGCAGAACACTGGAAATCCATGGGCGAAATTGGTCGTTCCGTCGAGAGGATCAACATACCAGCGGAACTCGCTGTCGAGTCCCTCACGAGTCCCCTCTTCACCGTAGATGCCGTGCTTAGGAAAGGCTTGATGAAGGCGATCTACAATCAACGCTTCGCTGGCACGATCTGCTTCCGTGACAAGATCGACGTCGCCCTTATATTGGGTGGTCACACCTTGGTGATAAAACTCGCGCAACAGTGATCCAGCTTCACGCGCGATCAGTTCTGCCCTAACAACAAACTCGCGCATAGGCTCTCTATCCTGCCACTTCATCGCGATACGCGTTATGCCGAAGACCTGCCGTGCCGCCTTCGGTGATCGTCCGAATCTGCGCCTTGTAGATGAAAAGATTAGGCTTACCTTCGCGCGTGAGGCGCAGCATCATGTCATCGAAGTATTCGATCCATCCATGAACAACCTCTCCGTCGCGTAACTTCACAGCCACGGGTATCTGCCGGTCGCTGAGCGACTTGAGATACAACGCTTCCTGCCCGGTCTCTCCCGCAGGGTGCCCTTTGTGACGCTTCTTGGTCGCCATAGGACGATTGTACGGTGAGCACCGCCCTGTCGTCACATCCAATTAGCGATGATTCCATGGGAAGCCCGCGAACGATAGCCGATGACATCTATCTGGCAATAAAGTTCTCTGGAAATGGCTCACCATCTACCCAGGCGGCACCATCAATGAACTGCTCTCGTTTCCAGATAGGAACCGTCTTCTTCAAAGTATCAATCAACCACTCGCAGGCATCGAATGCCGCACCGCGATGGGCCGAGGCGACAGCGATGAGAATGCTTGTTTCGCCTACCAATAGTCTGCCAAGACGGTGCACAATGGCGACCTCCCGCACGCCGTAGTGCTCTATAGCCTCAGCCCGTAGAAGGAGCATCTGCTTGAGCGCCATCTCTTCGTACGCTTCATAATCCAGATGCAGCGTTTGGCGGCCACGGCTATTATTGCGCACCGTGCCGTCGAAAACGCAGATCGCACCGTCCTCGCCCGACTTAACGCGCCGAACAATATCAGCCGCGTCGATTGTCTCGCGGACAAGGGCAATTTGCCAATTCGGGTTGTCGGCTAGAAATGTACCGCCGCTCACCGGAGGAAGAATGGCTATCTCATCGCCATCATGGAGAATTTGTCCCGGGAGCGCATACGTATGGTTGATAGCAATCGCAGCCGAACGTAGCATGACCTCGCTCATGAGTCCCTCATCGCAGAGTTTTCTGAGGAGGTCGGAAAGAGATTCCCCAGCGGGCAGTTTACGCTGATAGCCGTGTGTTGGGAAAACAGTCTGGAGCGGTCCGAAGGAGCGCAAACGAACTTCAATGGTAGTGCCAGCCATTTGATAAGAATACGTGATTGACGATGAAAACACGCTAATATCTCTCATCGTTTGCTGGCGAGTTGCGTTATACTCAGCGGGTAAATCGCATCAGTCGAATCAGGAGTTCTATGCTTACCGGATTTCGCAACTTCATTTTGCGCGGAAATGTGATGGACCTGGCTGTAGCTGTAATCATCGGCGCAGCATTCACTGCCATCGTTACGGCGCTCACCGCTAATATCATCAACCCGCTGCTGGGAGCAGTGATTGGCAAACCGAACTTCGACGACCTCGTTCTGCACCTCCACGGCGGCGACATCAAGTATGGAACCTTCATCACAGCGATCATCAACTTTCTTCTGATCGCAGCGGTTGTTTACTTCTTTCTGGTCGTTCCCACGCAGCACCTGCTGAAACGGTTCAATCCGCCGGTCGCTGCACCTCCTCCCACCAAAGCCTGCCCCCAGTGTCTGGGCGACATACCCGTGGCCGCCACACGTTGCAAGTTCTGCACGCAGCCGGTCTAACAAGCCGACAATTCGTTCGTGCATGGCGATAATGCTCTTGCTCCGGTACACTCCTAACAATTCCCAAGGAGTTAATCTCATGCGTCGATCGACAGCCCTGTCCGTACTGTTCGCTACCCTTCCCTTTGCAGCTCACACTTACGTCCGAGCGCAAGCTCCTGTGCAGAAGGTCTTCGGTTTCAGCGATTTTTCGAAGCAGGCTGCGCTGGATAAAGCTTTTTTGGCTGTTCCCGATGCCAAATTGGCCGGTGAGGAACTGAAGGCTCTGACGGCGAAACCGCACTGGGCGAGCTCGCCAGAAGATTACAAAACTGCACTGTATGTTGCAGAAAAGTTCAAGGCCGCGGGCCTTCAGACAGACATTCAGGAGTTTCGCGTATGGATGAACAAACCAGTCAAGATCCAGATCGAAGCTTTTGACGCGAGCGGCAAGAAACTGATGTCTGGACCAACACCTGAACATGTCGGGTCGGCGTATGGAGGCGACCCCTACCAGGATCAGCCGGATATTCTGCCAGCCTTCAATGGCTCGTCTCCTTCAGGAGACGTCACCGCAGACGTGGTGTATGCCAACTATGGCACATTGGAAGACTTCAAAACGCTTGCGTCACTTGGGATCAACGTAAAAGGAAAGATCGTACTGGTGCGGTACGGGCACAACTTCCGCGGCGTGAAGGTCTACATTGCGCAGCAGTACGGCGCTGCAGGCGTACTCATCTATTCCGACCCTGCCGACGACGGCTACGATCGCGGCGACATGTATCCACGCGGCCCCATGCGTCCGGATACAGGTGTCCAGCGTGGCAGCGTTCAATTCCTGCCCATCTATGCTGGTGACCCGGAAACGCCAGGCATAGCTGCTACGCCAGACCTTCCTGATTCGCAGCGAACCACTGATCCGACGAAGATGAACCAGCCGTCGATCCCCTCCAACCCACTCTCATACTTCGACGCGTCACCGATTCTTCAGGCAATGGATGGTCCAGCCACGCCGCGCGCTTGGCAAGGTGGTCTCCCCTTTACGTACCATCTTGGAGGCACAGGCGCGGTAAAGGTTCACATGAACCTCGTGCAGGATTACAAGCTTCGCACTATCTGGGACGTCGTTGCGACAATTGAAGGAACCGACCCAGAGCAGAAAGATGACTGGGTTGTCGCTGGAAACCACCGCGATGCATGGGTCTTCGGGGCCGTCGATCCTAACAGTGGTACGGCTGCGATGCTGGAGAGCGTGCGCGGCCTCGGCGAACTGATCAAGCAGGGCTGGAAGCCGAAACGCCGCATCGTCATCGCAAGCTGGGATGCCGAAGAAGAGGGCCTCATGGGTTCGACGGAGTGGGTGGAGATGCACGCCAAGGAACTCTCGCACGCTGTTGCTTACTTCAATACTGACGTAGGCGTAGCCGGCCCTGAGTTCAACGCGTCAGCTGTGCCCTCACTCAAAGAGTTTGTGCGCGATGTAACCCGCGAGGTGCAAAGCCCGAAGGGCGGCACCGTCTACGAGCAGTGGCAGATCGCGCAGGAGAAACCATCAGAACGCGTCGGTGCAGCACTCCATGCGACGACGTCACACACCGAAGAAGGTGTCACGGTTGGCGATCTAGGCTCTGGGTCAGACTTCACACCCTTCATCCAGCATCTCGGAGTGCCCTCCACAGACATCGGTTCAGAGGGGCCTTACGGCGTTTACCACTCCGTCTTCGACAACTACAATTGGTTTATCAAGTTTGCCGATCCTACCTTCGTCTACGAGCAGCAGCAGGCTCGCGTCTTTGGCCTTGAAATCCTGCATATGGCCGACGCAGAAATCCTTCCCTATGACTATCGACTTTACGGTCAGGACGTCATTGGCTATGTTGCCGATGCGCACAAGCGCGCTGAAGAAGCGAAGATGCAAGTAGACTTCAGCACTGCGACTGCGGCCGCAAAGCGCTTTGAAGCAGCTGGTGAAGGTATCTACAAGCTGCAGTCCGGCACGGACGAAGGAGTCAACAAGGTAAAGCTGAACGCCGCTCTGCGCAATGCGGAATCAGCTCTTCTGAATGACGCCGGTCTCCCGCATCGTCCGTGGTTCAAACACACCATCTACGATCCAGGTGAGTACACTGGATATGCTGCCGTCGTCATTCCGGGTGTCAACGAAGGTATCGACGCCAAAGACACGAAGAGGACTCAGGAACAGCTGTTCGCGTTGGCGGCTGCGTTGAACCGCTCCTCCGCCATTCTGGAAAATGCAGCGCAGTAGGCTGACGAATCCGTTGCACATGCGTCTCATGTGCAACGTGCAGTTTCGCCAAATGCGCATATCGTGAGGAAGCTAGTTGCTGAACACCCAAGACAATACGACGCAGCGACAGGGTGGCCTGCCTTCAAACAAACCTCGTTCGCAGCGTCCCTGGCTCGCAGCTTCCATCGTGCTTCACCTTAGCATTCTCGCTGTCCTACTCGATGCGCGATCTCCCGAACTTGCGCCAATTGAGATCCCGGGAGACCGCAACGGGCACGTCTTACAACTCAGCTACATACCGGGCAGCGCCGCAACGTCCACCCAACGGAATTCACCGAGACGAAAGAAGCCAAGGCCACTACATATCCCCGCATCAGCAGCCATCCCCGCGCCAGCAGCACCGGCAGCATTAGATTCGGCTACAACATCGACAACGAGTAAGGACGGAACTGCGGGAACAGATTCTCTCGGCGAGGGCAACACGACAATCGCGCTCGTTGTCATTCACCCATCGCCACAACCCGATCTTTCACGACTTCCCGCAGGAACACGCGGCGACGTCATTATTGACGTGGTGATCGACAAAACAGGTAAGGTAGCAAAGTCAACCATGACGCACGGGCTCGGTCATGGCGTCGATGAGACTGTGCTTGCAGCCGTCCAGCGATGGACATTCCAGCCAGCAACTCGCAACGGAAGCCCCGTCGAAAGCGAGCAAGAGCTTCTATTTCACTACGAGCGCGGATAACTGCGCCCGCCAAAGTAAAGCGAGTGAAACCGAAGCTTCACTCGCTTCTGATTATAAGAGTCAGTTATCCACGCAAGGCCATCTGTTCGATGACTATTTGCGTCAGATCCGGCTTCTTTAATCCGTGAACTTCTTCGTTGAATGTATCAACCTTGCTGGACCAGTTCATCGAGCAGAACTTCGGCCCACACATCGAACAGAACGCCGCCTCCTTGTAGTAGTCGTCCGGGAGGGTTTCGTCGTGCATCGAGCGCGCCGTGTCGGGATCAAGAGAGAGCGCAAACTGCTTATCCCAATCGAACGTGTAACGCGCGTGCGAGATCGCATCGTCGCGGTCGCGCGCACCCGGCCGGTGCCGCGCGATATCAGCCGCATGCGCCGCAATTTTGTATGCGATGATGCCGTCCTTCACATCTTTTTCATTCGGCAGCCCAAGATGCTCTTTCGGCGTGACATAACATAGCATCGCCGCACCATGCCAGCCAATCATCGCCGCACCAATTGCACTCGTAATATGGTCGTAACCGGGCGCGATATCCGTTACGAGCGGTCCAAGAACATAGAAAGGTGCTCCATCGCACAGTTCAACTTCCTTATCAACCTGTTCCTTGATCTTGTCCATCGGTACGTGGCCAGGGCCTTCGATCATTACTTGAACGTCGTCCTTCCATGCTTGACGAGTCAACTCTCCCAACGTCTTCAACTCTGCAAACTGCGCCTCATCTGACGCGTCCGCCACCGACCCCGGACGGAGACCATCCCCTAAAGAATAACTGACGTCATACTTCGCCATTACTTTCGTGATCCGGTCAAAATTCTCGTAGAGGAAGTTCTGTTTATGATGCGCGGTCATCCACTGCGCAAGGATCGCGCCGCCACGACTGACGATTCCGGTGATCCGCTTGGATACCATAGGAATGTACTGCACCAGTACACCCGCATGGATCGTAAAGTAATCCACACCCTGCTGAGCCTGCTCCTCGATGACCTCGAGATAAAGATCGATGTTAAGGTCTTCCACACGTTTGACGCGCGATAGAGCCTCATAGAGAGGCACCGTCCCAATGGGTACCGGCGAGTGGCGAAGGATGGCCTCGCGAATCATCGGGATATCGCCTCCCGTAGAAAGATCCATCACCGTATCCGCACCATAATGCACTGCCGTGTGCAGCTTGCGCAGCTCTTCATCCACATTCGAGACCAGCGCAGAGTTGCCGATATTTGCGTTGATCTTGCACAAGGATTCGACCCCGATAACCATCGGCTCAAGCTCAGGATGGTTGACGTTCGCAGGAAGAATCATCGTTCCTTTGGCGATCTCCGAACGAACCAGTTCTGGAGAGATCTTTTCTTTGTGGGCGACATAGGCCATTTCTTCGGTGATCAGGCCCTTGCGTGCGAAGTGCATCTGGCTCATGTTCGCGTCGCCCGTGCGCGCAGCCTCTTCCTTGCGCTTCACGATCCAGTCCGCGCGCGGCGTCGGCACTTGATAGCTATCGCCAATAATGCCGTTCTGGGTGCTATGCGAGTGGCCGTTGCCGTTTGAATGTCCGCTCCCGTTGGTGCTCATTATATTCTTCCTCCCGCGAAAGAGCGCGCTGTTTACATCATGCGCCCTTATCCCACGCCTATCGAATGAGTATACGCCGGGAGCAATGCGGTCTTGATACAGTGGAGGTTGTGAGTGCAACTACTTCAATTCCAGTTTTGGGTCGGCTTCCCCTTGGTTTTCGATGGTCCGCAGTGACTGCTGGCATAAAAACCAGCGGCAAACCCGACCTTGCCCTTGCTGCCTGTGAAGGCGGGGCATCCGCTGCTGCCATGTACACCAGCAATCAGGTAGTCGCAGCCCCCGTTACGGTCGGCCGACGCCACCTCGCCGCAACGAGCGGTCGAGTTACATCCGTCCTAGTCAACGCTGGGAACGCAAACTGCGCAACAGGCCAGACTGGCATCGAGGATTGCCACCGGAGCTGCGTGGCTGTTGCCGATGCATTTGGTTGCGTCTTCGACGAGATCTTCCCGTCGTCAACAGGAATCATAGGCGTACCGCTACCGCTGGATAAGCTCGTTGCGGCCGTACCGAATGCAGTCTTGGCACTTGGCGATCAGATCGAAGATGCGGAAGGCTTTGCGCGCGCGATCATGACGACAGATACGCGACTCAAGACGGCGCAGGAAAGTTTCGTAGTCGATGGCCGCGCCGTGAATCTGTTTGGATGCGCGAAAGGGGCAGGAATGATAGGCCCCCAACTTGTGCCCCACGCCACTATGCTTGCCTATGTCTTCACCGACCTGCAAGCGTCGCCTGCCGAGCTACAGCAACTTCTGGAGCCTGCAGTGGACGCAAGCTTCAATAACATCTCCATTGACGGTGACATGTCTACCAACGACACGGTACTCCTGCTGGCAAGCGGACGCAGCGGCGTACCCCTTGCCCTGGCCGCTGAGAAGTTCGCGCAGGCGCTGCACCGGATCTGTGGCAGTCTAGCCCATGCAATCGTCGACGACGGCGAGGGCGTAACGCACGTCGTGACGTTGTCGATTGTCGGTGCGGAAACCCACGACGACGCCAAGGCCATCGCACGGACGATAGCCTCCTCGCCTTTATGCAAAACAGCCTGGTCCAGCGCTGATCCAAACTGGGGACGGCTACTCGCGGCGGCGGGTCGCGCCGGTGTGGCGTTTAATCCGGCGGATGTACTCATCACAATCGCCGGCCTTCCGGTCTTTTCATGCGGTCAACGTGCCCCCGAATTTGACGAGGCCGCCACACACGCCGCTATGAGCGAACGTGAGTACATAATCCGCATGCAGATAGGTTCGGGGCCGGGTCACACCGAATTTATTACCTGCGATCTGACACACGAGTACGTAGCGATTAATGCCGATTACTCGACGTAGGCAAAGGTCCCCCTGTGCAGATTGTGCTCTAGCAGATTATCGTAGATAGATGCGGCTATGCCTGATGCATAGGGGTGGCCCGGAGGGTTTGGCAGATGGCAATGCAGGTAGACGACGCGATTACGAAGGACATGACGGCCGAGGTCGCAGAGTGGATCGAAGCGTTTGACCAGGTTGTGGCGCACGATTGGGAGCAGGGAGCGGCCTTGCTGTCCGCGCTGCGAACGCGCGCGAGAGAAGCAGGCGTCACCGCATCGGGCGACATCACCACGCCATATCACAATACAATTCCGAAGCACGACGAAGTTCCCTACCCCGGCGACCGCAATTTAGAGCGTCGTGTGGAGGCTCTCATTCGCTGGAATGCAATGGCAATGGTGCACCGGCAGAACAAGAAAGACGCCGGAATCGGTGGTCACATCTCTACCTACTCCTCGCTGGCGACGCTTCTTGAAGTTGGTTTCAATCACTTCTTCCGCGCCAACTATCCCAGTGCTAAAGGCGATCAACCCGGCGACTTCATTTATTTTCAAGGCCATGCCTCACCCGGCGTCTACTCCCGCGCCTTTCTTGAAGGCCGCTTCGAAGAATCCCGTCTTAAGAACTTCCGCCATGAACTGCGCGATGAACCAGGCCTATCCAGCTATCCGCATCCCTGGTTGATGAAGGATTTTTGGCAGTTTCCGACTGTCTCGATGGGCATCGGCCCATTGAATGCCATCTATCAGGCACGGTTCATGAAATATCTGGAAAATCGCGAACTCATTGAAAAGAGCGACCGGAAAATTTGGGCGTTTGTCGGGGACGGTGAAACAGACGAGGTAGACACACTCGGTGCGATCTCAATCGGCGCACGTGAGCATCTCGACAACCTTATCTTTGTTGTGAACTGCAACTTGCAGCGTCTTGATGGACCCGTGCGCGGGAACAAACGGATTATTGATGAGCTGGAAGCCATGTTCCATGGCGCTGGATGGAACGTTATCAAAGTGATCTGGGGTTCTGACTGGGACGAACTCTTTGCGCGCGATCATCAAGGCTTGCTCCTGAAACGGATGGAAGAGTGCGTGGACGGGGACTTTCAGGCCTACAAGGCCAAAGGCGGTGCTTATCTCCGCGAACACTTCTTCGGCAAATACCCCGAATTGCTCGACCTCGTTAAAGACAAGTCGGATGATGAGTTGATCCGGCTGCATCGTGGAGGTCATGATCCTGCAAAGATATACAACGCTTACAAGCGCGCGCTGGAGCACAAAGGCGGCCCCACGGTCATACTCGCTAAGACCGTAAAGGGGTACGGCCTCGGATCTGCACAAGCCCGCAACGCGACTCACTCAGAAAAGAAGCTTAGCGAAGAGTCCATGGCCGAGTTCGTCAGCACCTTCGATATTCCTTTGCCTGAAGGCGCCGCCAAGGAAGCAGCCTTCTATCGCCCAGAGCCTAACGATCCAGCAATCCAATACATGCAGGCACGGCGGCATCAGCTCGGCGGCTACCTACCGATGCGTCAGGTTCCGAAGTCAGATTTCACTGCCCCTACCTTGGATTTCTTCAACGAGTGGCTGGCAGGCTCTAGAGGTCGCGCCGTCTCGACCACAATGGGATTCGTAGCCATGCTGCGCGGCCTAATGAAAGATCCTCGCATCGGAAAACTCATCGTGCCTATCGTGCCCGACGAGGGCCGCACCTTTGGCCTTGAGTCCGCAATTAAGCAGGTCGGCATCTACGCCCCAGAAGGCCAGAAATACACGCCACACGACTCCGACATGCTCCTCAGTTACCGCGAGGAAAAAAGTGGTCAGATCCTCGAAGAAGGCATCACTGAAGCAGGTTCCATGGCCAGCTTCACCGCTGCTGGAACGGCCTATTCAAATTATCGCATCCCCATGGTGCCGTTCTACATGTACTACTCCATGTTCGGATTTCAGCGCATCGGAGACATGGCCTGGGCTTTCGCGGATTCCCGAGGCAAAGGTTTCCTCATGGGTGGCACTGCCGGCCGTACAACAATGCTAGGCGAAGGCCTGCAACATCAGGATGGCCACTCCCCTGTGCTTTCCGGCACTATACCAACATGCATCACCTACGATCCAGCGTATGTTTATGAACTTGCAGTCATCGTGCAGGACGGAATCCGTCGCATGTACGAAGCGGGCGAAGACCACTTCTACTACATAACGATGTATAACGAAGACTACACAATGCCTCCGATGCCTGAAGGTGAAGGCATTCATGAAGGTATCTTGCGGGGTGCTTACAAGCTGAAGGCAGCAGACAAAGAACGAGCAAAGGCTCAGCTCTTCGGCAGCGGCCCTATCCTGAATGAAGTTCTCCGCGCGCAGCAGATACTTGCTGAGAAATACAATATTTCAGCTGACGTTTGGAGCATAACGAGCTACAACGAGTTACGCCGCGACTGCCTTGACGCCGAGCGTTGGAACCGTCTCCATCCGGCGGCAAAAGAGCGCTTACCATTCATCGTTGAAGCCGTCGGATCTACTTCCGGACCGATCATCGCTGCCACCGACTACATGAAATCACTACCAGATTCTCTCTCTCCGTGGCTCGGTTCGCGTTTGGTATCTCTGGGAACGGACGGCTTTGGCCGTTCAGACAATCGCGAACATTTGCGACGACACTTCGAGGTTGACGCGGAATCTATCGTTGCAGCAACACTCTCGAAGCTGGCGCGCGAAGGTGTTGTAAAAGCGAAAGTCGCCGAAAAGGCGTTTGTCGAGCTTGGTTTATCGACAGAAGGTGCAGGCGCTGCGACAGCCTGATATAACTCGACAGCCCGAAGCGGGTAGGGCAGCGGCATCTGATCGCCCGCTGCGCAAAGGCAGATCGTCGCCGGAAAACCCATTGCTTCCTCACGATGCGCTGCGTGACTTGCACACTCTTATGCTTCACTGCAAGCGCCTTGAACATGAGTTGCGTTCGCCACATGCTTCGCGAGAAGCATTTCTCGCTGGAACGACCATCCACTTGGGCACAGGCGATCTTCTGAGCGCACCGCCAAAGGACACGCTTGCGACGAAGCTCGCACCAGAAGGAAGAACTCCGAACCTTACAGGCAAGTTGTTATCTCCTGCAAGATTTGCAGGCAGATTACCCCTTTGCACAGCTGCCGCGCGCGGAATGCAAGCGGCTCATGTCGACCGATTCGTTGTAGCTTTCGTACGTGCGGGCAGTCCGGAATCCTATTGGAAGGAATCTATCGAATGGGCCCAGCAGGAATGTCTTCCCCTCATCCTCGCCTGTAGTGATGCAACCGGCGGCGTGCACGCGCACCCTGGCAGACCTTCACAATACTTGCTCGACTTCACAGCCATGAGTCGGCTTGCCAAGCGGCTTAAACTTCCGGTGCTGACCGTTGACGGCGAAGATGCTGTGGCAGTCTACCGTGTGATGCAGGAGTGTACGCTGCGAGCCCGCCACGGAGGCGGTCCAGCTGTTCTTTGGGCGGCTTTGACAATGCAAACAGCGCGGCCTACGCAAGCGGATTCACCTTTGGCCCGGATGGAAAAATACATGGCTGCACGTAATATTCGCTTGTGAAATCAGCGCTCTTTGTGCCATCGTAGCGTCTGAAATTCGATGTATAGCGATTAAAGAGGTTCACTTCCCGGTACACTCGTAGCATGCTCTTTCCCAGATCCCATGGGCGATTCGCCCGGGCCCATTTCGCTGCCGCAGTTCTGTTCGTAGTTTCGATGCAGGCTGGCCTTGCGCAGACACAAACCACGACAACTCCTGCCCAGCCCGCAATCCCCGCAGCGACGCAGGTTCCAGACTTCTACACTCCATCCGTCCCTGCGGCGACACCATCCAATACGACTCCTCAGCGCACTGCAGTGCCAGCGGCAACACCCGTTCCCGACAGCAGCCGTCCAGCAGTACCTGGTTACGCCCCAGAAACGGAGACCGAGAGACAGGAAAATCTTGGATCAACGTACATTCCGGTAGATAGTTACATCTACCCAATGGCGCTTCGCCTCTATTCCATGGGCTACCTGAACACCGCCTTCATCAATATGCGACCGTGGACACGCCGCAGCTTGCTGCACATGCTGCAAGAGTCGTCGCCAGCGATTATAGCCAGCAACAATACCGAGGCTGTCGACATCCTTGCTAAGCTGGACGCCTACTTATCATCTGAAGGTGGAGAGACAGCGACCGCTTCAACATACTTTGACAGAGGCCTTGTGTACGGCGCTCAAGCCGTGTACACGCGTGCCATGGGTATAACCGGACAAACCCTGCGCGATAGCTTTCATCTCGGTCAAACTATTGCAGAGGACTACGGGAGACCTTACGAGCAAGGATTCAACAATATCACCGGTTTCGCAACGGTCAACGAGTACGGCCGGTTTTCACTCTACCTGCGCGGCGAGTACCAGCACTCCCCTTCATCGTTTGGCTACTCTACTGTTGGAACAGGCAACCCTCTGGCACCTAATGGGCTCGCCGAGACTCTGTCTGAAATCGACGAGATAAACTATCAAGGGCCAAATCAATCGACCATACCCGCTGGCCCCATCGCGGCTCAGAATCCATTCCGCCTCATGGAGGCGAATCTCTCTTTCTATCTGCTTGGCAACGAGATCTCGGGTGGAAAATCAGATGCGTGGGAAGGCCCCGGCTTAGGCAGCGCAATGGCTTGGAGCAATAACGCGGAAAATATCTACTCCTTCAGG
This sequence comes from Acidobacteriota bacterium, assembly GCA_019351975.1. Classification (GTDB taxonomy): domain Bacteria; phylum Acidobacteriota; class Terriglobia; order Terriglobales; family Acidobacteriaceae; genus Granulicella. The sequence goes on along the minus strand of JABBOG010000006.1, from coordinate 77,485 downwards.
ATCAACCGCGTCGAGCCGTTACACGTTCCACTGTTGTCCGATCTGCTCGGCCCACTTCGCTATGACTTCTTCGTTGGATCGCTAAAAGGCCACGCCTATCCTAACGAACCGTGGGTTCACTCTGAAATGTTCAGCTTCGCTCCTACTTCAAATTTTCAGTTTGGCTTCGAGCGCTCCGTTATCTGGGGCGGCCACGGACACGGGTGCCTGCAACCGAACGGCGTCGTAACCCCGTGCGACGAGCCAATCACGATCGGCACATTTCTGCGCAGTTTCTTTTCCATCAGTGACACAACGGGGCCGGAAAAATATTCCGTTAAAGATCCCGGCGCACGCTTCAGTGCCTTCAACTTTTCCTGGCGTCTGCCTTTTGTCAGCCATCATATTACGCTGTACACGGATTCCATCTCTCACGACGACGTCTCTCCTGTCAGTGCTCCGAGGCGTGCCGGTTACCGTCCGGGCATTTATCTCTCCCAAGTCCCCCGCATCCCCAAACTCGATTTCCGAGTCGAAGGTGTGAGCACAGACTGCTCAACGACCATTTGCGAAAATGGTTCAGGTGAATATTGGGAAGTCGTTCAACGCCAGGGTTACACCAATAAGGGTTTCATCATGGGAGATTGGATTGGACGGGAGGCCATGGGAGGACAGGCATGGCTCACGTATCATCTCTCGGCTGATCAATGGATCCAGATGGAGTACATGAAAAAGCGCACTCCAGCCGATTTCATTCCCGGTGGAACCTCTCAAAACCAGTACAAGTTCGATGTCCTGAAGCGGCTGGGCAGAGACGTCCAACTAGACGCATGGATACAAGTTGAACGTTGGAAGGCACCCATCTACATCGATAACCCAAACAATGACGCGAACTTCGATACAACAATGGCATTTCAGTTAACGTGGTTTCCGAAGTTGCGTACCGAAAACGATCTCTTCGGACATCAATAGGAGATCACCTTTCCTTCCAAGCTTTGAAATAATTCACCCCGAAAAAGCCCGCTATACGCGGGTTCTTTCGTGCTGGATGCACTGTGCGAAATATGGGAGCGAACGTTCCAGTCCTTCACGAAGCTTTACTTTGGGCACCCATCCCAACAGCTGCATGGCTCGCGTGATATCGGGTTTTCTACGCGTGGGGTCGTCCTGAGGCAACGGCTTGAATGCAATTTCGCTGCTGGACCGAACCAGAGCCCGCACAGCCTCAGCGCACTCGAGAATGGTCCACTCTTCAGGATTTCCAATATTCACTGGATCATGTTCAGCACTCTTGGATAGCAGCAGAATTCCCTCGATGAGATCCGAACAGTAGCAAAAGCTACGCGTCTGCTGGCCATCACCGTATATTGTCAAAGGCTCAGACCGTAGCGCCTGCATCATGAGATTCGAAATGACACGTCCGTCATTGGGCTGCAAACGTGGCCCATACGTATTGAAGATCCGGACCAGATGGGTATTCACATTATGGTAACGATGATATGCAGCAACGGCGGCTTCGGAGAATCGCTTCGCTTCGTCGTACACCGAGCGTGGTCCAATCGGATTTACGTTCCCCCAATACGACTCTACTTGCGGATGAACGAGCGGATCTCCATAGCACTCAGACGTTGACGCGTGCAGATACCCGGCTTTGTACTTTTTGGCAATCTCTAGAGTATGTATCGTACCCGCAGATCCTACTAGCATCGTCTCAATGCCCAACCGCATATAATCTGCCGGGCTTGCTGGAGAAGCGAAGTTGAAAACGTAGCTGACCGAACCAGGGTCGAAAGGACAAGTGATGTCTCTCTGCTCAAACATGAACCGGGATTCATGCTTGAGATGAGCCAAATTCTCAATATTTCCAGTGGAAAGATTATCCACTCCAAGCACGTGATTTCCCTCGGCCAAGAGCGCATCGCACAAATGTGAACCGAGAAACCCTGCGGCTCCGGTTACCAGGACTAATCCTGCTCTCATGTATCCTCCGCCTTTCAAAGCGTTTACAAAACGGTACCCAGCGCAGAAAGCGTAGGCTTGAGTGCTTCACGTAGTGGAGTGACTGTAGGTCGGCCGATGCTCAAATAAGTAAACCCACTATCCAACATCTCCTGTGTGTCATACATATTACGTCCATCGACAATAATGGGATATCGCATGATCCCATTGAGTTGTATCAGGTCAAGCTTCCCGAATTCTGTCCAATCTGTAAGAATCAGTAACGCATCCGCATCTCTCGCCGCATCTTCAACACTATCGGCATAGCGCAAATTCGCTGAAGCAGGTAGCTCCAAAGCCGAGCGCTCCATCGCGGCTGGATCATACGCTGCGATGATGCATCCCTCTGTCAGCAACATTTCAACGAGATCGATCGCCGGTGATTCACGAATGTCGTCAGTATCCCCCTTGAATGCCAGCCCAAGAACCGCAAGCCGCTTGCCTCGCAGCGTCCAAAGTGCCGACCGCACTTTGCTGAGAAACCGCCTCTTTTGATTTATGTTGATCTTTTCCACCTCATGCAAAAGGGTGAAATCGACGCCCATCTGCGCTGCAACCGACCTAAAGGACGCCACGTCCTTCGGAAAGCATGAACCGCCATAGCCAATGCCGGGTTTCAAAAATTTGGGCCCTATCCGAGAATCCAAACCGATACCTGACGCCACCTGCTCTACATTTGCATCTGCCGCCTCGCACAGATTTGAAACGGCGTTGATGAAAGAGATTTTTAGTGCGAGAAAAGCGTTTGACGCATGCTTGATAATCTCGGCGCTCTTCGTCGAGGTTAAGAGCAGAGGCGGCAGTTTCGTCTCCGAGCAGCATCCCGGTATCGCATGTGCAGCACTGTAATACGTACCCTCTGTCAACGGCAGGTAAATACTGCTTAGTAACTCGAACGCACGCGTACTATCTGCACCCACAACAATCCGGTCTGGGTGTAAAAAATCTTCGACTGCGGTCCCTTCCCGCAAAAACTCAGGGTTGGAAACAACATCGAACGCATCCTGCTTCACGCCATTGCGTTCGATGACACGACGAATCCATTCATTGGTGTACACCGGAACGGTGCTCTTCTCAATAATGACCTTATAGCCATTAATAGATCGTGCTATTTCGCCAGCCACTGCTTCGACATAGGAAAGATCCGCGTCACCGCTCTCTGATTGCGGTGTCCCGACAGCCACAAAAATTGCGCTGCTCTCCCGTGTGGCTTCTGCAAGATCAGTCGTAAAGCGAACTTTCGTATTGCGATATCGCTCCATCAACTCGGGCAGATGATTCTCGTGGATAAGAGTGTCTCCGCCCTGTAACGCAGCAACCTTACGCTCATCATTATCGACGCAGATAACTGAATGGCCCATCTCCGCAAAGCATAATGCGGCAACGAGCCCAACATATCCCGAGCCAACCACCGCTATTTGTATAGGTTCCTTCTTTGCCAACAGTTCACCTGTAATAATAATTCATCCTGCTATCAGTCAATTATCGCAGAGGCTTCAATGCCCTTCGAACGAATCTCATGAACTGTCCGACACGAGGATGAGGAGCTTTGTTTGCTGACGGCCCATGTTCGCGTAGACTAGACGGTAATGAGTCCCGTTCCATTTGAGAATCAGCCGGCTGAAGCTGATATACCTGCCGTACCAGTCGGAGGCCCCCAGAACGCTGCAGACGCCACGCTGTCTGAAGCTTGGGTTACGATACGCTCGCGCAAAAAACTCATTATTGGAATGGCTCTCCTGGGCGGTATTTACGGCTTCTATCAAGGGGCAACGCAACCCAGGCTGTACGTCGCATCCGGAACCATTGAGATTCGAAGCGGGTCGTCCAACGAATACCGTATCGGTGGTGTTTCCAGTGCCGGGGATGCGCGACTTCCTACTGAAGTGGCTATTCTCAAGAGTAGTTCCCTGCTACTGTCTGTAGCAAGAGACCGTAATCTGGCCAATGATCCAGCCTTCATGGGGCCGTCAACACATTATAGAAACGTCGATGATCCAGCGATTCGCAACTCCGTCGTTGGCTCGCTTCAGGCGGATATCTCCGTATCGGTTATCCCAAAGACAGACTTAGTCGTAATTAGCTGCACCACAGGCAATGCACAGCTTTCCGCAGACATTGTTAATCAATTGGTGCATGACTACATTACGCATAGCTTCCAGTCGCGGGCAGACGCAACAAAGCGCGTAGCAGATTTTTTCTCCACGCAGCTAGACGATCTCAAGCAGCAGGTAGAAACTTCGCAGGAACAGATGCTTGAGCTGCAAAAACGCTTAGGCGTGCTTGGTTTCGATCCTCGCGATAACCAGATCACATCCATGCTGAACGAGTTGAGTACGGCCGCGGGTTCTGCAGAGATTGCGCGTATCGCTGCCCAGACGCGCTATCAAGTCTTGGCAAGCATGGATCCAAGCATCCTTGACCAGGCAGGCAACGCATATGCTCCCAGCAACGTCTCCGGCCTGCGAGCGCAACTATACTTGGCCCAAACCAACCTTGCCCAGCTAAATGCGATCTACGGACCTAACAATCCCAAGGAAGAGGGAGTCAGAAACCAGATTGCGGAGTTGAACAAAGAAATCGCTGAAGAAGAAACCAGAATCTTGAGCGAAACCAAGCAAGCGTACATTGCAGCGAAAGCTCAAGAGACCCAAACCAATGCGGCACTAGATGACGAAAAGACCGCCGCCTACAAACTTCGTGACGACCTACTGCAGTACACCCTGCGCGAGCGCGAGTTTGAGTCAAACCGCACGCTCTACGACGGATTGAAGCAACGTCTCCGTACAGCCGGTGTTGAAGCAGGTCTTGAATCAACCGAGATCGAACCGATTGACACAGCTTATCCGCCTCTCGGCCCTAGCCTTAAGCCGCGCATGAATATCTTCGTCGTGAACAGCTTCGTAATGCTCATACTCGGCGTGATTCTCGCATTTATCCTCGAAAGTCTCGATACAGGCTTGCGCAGTGTTGCCGAAATTGAGAGCGTCTCTGGCCTGCCGTCAATGGCCTTGATCCCACGGTCTCGCCGCAATACATCCGACGACTCAACCTTAAGCACGGCGATGCGTAACCTTGGGACGCTTTCTACTCCAAAGTCGCAGTTCTCAGAGGCCTTTCGTGCATTACGAACGTCACTGCTTCTGTCCGTTGCAGGTGGCGAGCCAAAGGTGATTCTTCTTACTAGCGCTACGCCCTCTGAAGGAAAGACAACGGTTTCCATCAACTTAGCCTGCGTTCTCGCTCAGCGCAACGTGCGGGTTTTGATCATCGACGCAGATCTTCGTCGACCCACCGTGCACCACCGCTTTGGGCTGAACGGTAAAGTGGGACTTACCTCAGTACTCACCGGAAGCGTTTCTTTGGAAGATGCGATACAAACAGTCCCGGAGATTCCGCAGCTAGATGTTTTGGTGAGTGGACCCGTGCCTCCTTTCCCCACAGAAATGCTTGGCTCTGACACAATGCGCCACCTTCTTGAGCGCTGCAAGGGTATGTATACGCACATCGTCATGGACTCTCCACCGCTTCTGTCCGTAACCGATAGCGTCGTACTCGCGCGTGACGCAGACGCTGTCGTCATGATTGTCCGTCACGGAAAGTCAAGCAAGCACGCCATGCGTCGCGCGAGAGATCTTCTACTGCGTTCCGGAGCTCCGGTTACTGGTATCGTACTCAACGCTGTTGACCTTAACAGCCCCGAATACTACGCATATTACGGTTACTACGGCTACACAGGCTATGCCGCAGCAGGCGTAGACAGTGCAGGCTGGGATTCGAAAGCGACATCCAAAGAACGAAACACAAAGGACAATAACTCGCAGGATTCGGGTAAAGGAGGGACCGCATGATGCGTAATCTTCGCAAGCACTTCATCACTCTGATCGCGAATCGTTCGCGCACTCCTCTGTACTTCTGTCTTGCACTGTTCTTTCTCTCATTTGCGCCAGCACAAGCGCAATTCAGCGGTCCTGCGACAGCCAGTATCGCCTCATATAATCAGGCCCTCATTCCCACAACAGACCCCGCCATCCTCTATCCAGGGGAGCGCGACATCATGCTCACTGTCGGCGATATGCTTTCCATTCGCGTGTTCTCCGACGGTGAATACTCAACCACTGTTCGAATCAATAATGACGGAACGGTCCTGCTTCCTTTGATAGGTATCGTCCATCTGGAAGGCCTTACCATAACAAAGGCAGAGGAACTCATCGCCGAAACGCTGAGCGCAGATGGTATGTACCGGAATCCTCAAGTGACGTTACAGATCACTGAAGGCCCTAACGCTGTAGTTACCATCGTTGGAGAAGCTCACGGGGTCATCCCTGTGATCGGTTCGAAACGCCTTCTGGATGTTCTGTCTCTTGCTGGTGGGCTACCTCCCACAGCTAGCCATGTCCTTACGATCAATAGGCCAGGCGTCACTCAGCCTATTGTCGTCGATTTAGGCACGGATCCAATGCGCAGTTCGCTGGACGACATCCCAATCTTCCCGGGAGATACGATCGTTGTCTCCCGCATCGGCATCGTCTACATCTTCGGTGCCTTTGGCGGGTCCGCTGGAACGATCCCCCTGAACGCCTATACACCACTTACCCTCACCGAGGCTACGGCGCTCAGTGGAGGCATAAAATGGGAGGGTGTCTCTGGCGACCTCCGCATCATTCGCACCGTAGGCGACCGCCGCACCGTCGCCGTCTATAACATCCGAAAGGTCTTGAACGGGAAGGTGCCTGACCCGATTCTCCAGCCGAACGATATCGTCTATTTCCCGGCATCGCAGTTCAAGCAGCTCTTCACATCCGGTGGACTAGGTACCATCCTGGGCATCGCTGATCTAGCAATTACATTTGCATACTTGTAATTGTGTGGAGCTCCCAGAATGAACGCATCTACGCATACCAAGTTGCCAGAGAACAGATCAGGCAAGCCGCCGCTTCGGCTCGCCTATCTGGTAAGTCATCCGATTCAATACCAAGCACCGTTATTGCGTCGTATCGCAGCTGAACAAGACATCGAACTGACCGTACTGTTTGGTTCCGACTTCTCTGTACGCGGATACAAAGACCACGGCTTCGGCGTAGAAGTCGCGTGGGACACTCCTCTCTTGGAAGGCTATCGCTCAGAGTTTTTGCGCCCCATTCGCGACACCGGCGCCGTATCTCCATTCGCCCCAATCAGCCGAGGTCTCTATCGCCGGCTTCAGCGTGCCGATGGCACCCCTGCCTTCGATGCGATTTGGGTCCACGGATACGCGAGCCTGAACTCGCTTCAGGCAATTCTTTATGCCAACGCCCTCGGAATCCCGGTTTTGTTACGCGCTGAATCATGGCTAGCCGATCGCGAGCGCAGCGATCTAAAACTGGCTGCCAAATCACTCTTCTTCCGCATCCTCGGGAACGGAATCGCCGCTGTGCTTCCCATAGGTACAACAAACTCCGCGTACTGGACGCACTATTTTGGACACAAAGTCCCGCAATTCCTCATGCCCTACGCTGTCGACAACACACACTTCGCTCAATCGGCCGCAGCGGCACATCTTGGTCGAGATCAACTGCGAGCAGAACTAAACCTTGATGTAGGACGTCCCGTCATCCTGTTTGCCTCAAAGCTGCAGGAGCGCAAACATGCACATCATCTCCTGCACGCATACCACGACCTCCTATCAAGCCACCTTCGGGACAACCCGCCCTATCTCATCTTCGTCGGCGATGGCGAACAACGCGGAGCACTCGAGGCCTTGACTACCGCATTGAACCTCGATAGTGTCCGCTTTGCAGGCTTCAGAAATCAGTCGCAACTTCCTCGATTCTTCGATCTCGCTGATGTCTTTGTCCTACCGTCACGACATGAGCCCTGGGGGTTGATCGTGAACGAAGCCATGGCGTGCGGATGCGCTGTTATCGCGTCTTCCGATGTTGGCAGCCACGTGGATCTGATAACGGACGGCGTCGAGGGGTGCATCTTTCCTGTCGGAGATATACCCGCCCTCATAAATGCACTTCGCCGCGTGTTTGCCACATCCCAAACAGCAAGCAGGATGGGAGAGCTTGCTCGCCAACGGATCTCCTTCTGGACGTTCAAAGAAGACATCCAAGGTCTTCGCGCCGCGCTTGCGGCCGTAACAGGTAAGCTGAAGGTCTGATACGAGCCTTCACGCTTTCGTTTGAACCGCAACACAGGATTACAAAGATGAGAATTCTTCACATCGTCGGATCGATCAATCCAGCCGCAGGCGGCCCCACTGAAGCGATACGGATGATCATTCATTACCGGCCACCCGGGTACGAGGCTGAAGTCGCTACCTTGGACAGTCCCGATGCGCCTTTCCTCAAAGAACTGCCTTTTACTGTCCATGCCTTGGGAACTCAATCCAGCGCATGGTATTCGCCAAAGCTGATTCCCTGGCTCAAAGCCAATCGTGATCGCTTCGATGGTGTCATTGTGCATGGTCTATGGGAGTTCACAGGGATGGCCGCACTAATTGCCTTCGGTGGCAAAAAGCCATATCTTGTCTTCACACACGGCATGCTCGATCCATATTTCAAACGGAGGTATCCGCTCAAACACGCAAAAAAATGGGTGTATTGGCTGCTGATGCAGTACTGGGTTTTGAGCTATGCAAATCGCGTCATGTTCACGACCGAACTCGAACGAAACCTCGCGCAGAAAAGCTTCTGGCTATGGAAGTGGAACCCTGCTGTCGTCTCGTATGGAGCCGATCCCCAGCTTCCAGACATCGAAGCACTCAAACCAGCGTTCTACCAACGTTGCCCTTCGCTTCCGCAATGTGGCGTTCAACCGATCCTTTTTATGGCGCGCATTGATCCTAAAAAAGGCTGCGACCTCTTACTAAAGGCATTCGCGTCTGTCGCGTTCGCGCACCCCGACCTGCACCTTGTAATGGCGGGACCAGATCCGACAAATCTACGAAGAGAGCTACAGACGATCATAGATAACGCTGGCCTCAGTGACCGTGTCCATTGGCCTGGAATGCTTCGCGGCGATGCAAAGTGGGGTGCCTTCGCTGCCTGTGACGCTTTCATTCTCCCATCGCATCAGGAGAACTTCGGCATCGCCGTTGCCGAGGCACTTGCCTGCGGACGTCCGGTCCTTATCTCCGACCAGGTAAATATTGCTTCCGAGATTGCAGCCGATGGATGCGGACTCGTTGAACCGGATACCGTCGCGGGTACAACCCGTTTACTTGAGCGCTGGTTGGCCCTCTCCCCCGGTCAGCGCGAAGCCATGCGCGACCAAGCTCATCAGACCTTCGCATCACGTTACGATATGCGCAGGAATAGTGCTGCCATACTCCTTCTCTTTGATACCTTCAAGGCCAAGGTTGCCGCTGTTGCCCCTGAGGTATATTGATCCATGGCACGTTCAGCCGACTACCGCTCCAGCGATCACACCTCATCCGAAACCCACGCTGACGCCTACACGCGCCCTGCATTCAGTTTCGGAAATCGCAGCCGACGTCTCCTCTGGAATCTCTGTTGGCTTCTGCTGTACAGGATCTCACCGCGCCCGTTCCACCTCTGGCGCGCTGCATTACTTCGTATCTTCGGAGCAACGCTCGGTTCAGACTGCCACTTCTACCCGGCGTCAAGGATATGGGCTCCATGGAATCTTACCTGCGCAGACCACGTCGCTGCAGCGGATGGCGTCGAGATCTACAACCCCTCCCCCGTCCAGATCGACAGCCATGTGATCCTCTCCCAGGGAGCGTACCTCTGCGGTGCGACCCACGATTACAACCACCCGGACTTCCCGCTCATTGCCTATCGCATGCATATTGAGCGCTATGCCTGGATCTGCGCTCGTGCTTCTGTAGCACCCGGCGTCCATGTTGGAGAGGGTGCCGTGCTCGGCCTCGCCTCTGTCGCCGTCCGTGACCTCAAACCCTGGACCGTCTACAGCGGCCATCCCGCAGAGCCCGTGCGGGAGCGGACCCGAACCATCCCCTTGGATCAACCACTTACGGCTAGTGAGCAAGCGTGATATCCATACTCATCTTGACACGCAACGAAGAGCAGGACCTTCCCGGCTGCCTCGACTCCGTAGCATGGTCCGACGACATTCATATCCTCGACTCGGAAAGCACCGATCGCACGGTCGCCATCGCTCGTCAACGTGGCGCCCATGTCACCATTCGACCCTTTGATAGCTATGCCGCGCAGCGTAATGCTGCCATGCTGCTCCCCTACCGCTATCCCTGGGTGCTGGTACTCGACGCGGACGAGCGGCCCACGAAGGAACTCTCATCCGAGATGGAGAGGGCCGTCAATCAGGCACCACCTACTGTGTCGGGTTTCCGCATGCGCCGTCGCGACTTCTTGTGGGGAACATGGCTCAAGCACGCGCAGATGACCCCCTATTACGTGCGCCTGCTGCGGGTAGGTCACGCTCGCTACACACGTGAAGTCAACGAAATCGTCGAAGTCGACGGCGACATCCTACAGTTGCATGCTGCCCTGGACCACTTTGCTTTCTCCAAAGGGATATCCCACTGGGTCGCCAAGCATAACGCTTACTCAAGCAAGGAAGCAGAATTGCTTGCCAATGGCAGCGCAACGGAGGCGGCTTCCCTGCATCGCGCACTTTTCGCAGCCAATTTTCACGAACGGCGGGTTGCACAAAAGGCAATCTTCTATCGTTTACCTGCGCGGCCGGCGATCAAATGGTGTTACATGATGTTCGTGCGTGGTGCACTGCTCGACGGCTACGCAGGAGTCATGTACGCCACGCTCCAAAGCTTCTACGAGTATTTGATCGAAGTAAAATATCGCGAGATCGTTCGACGTAAGCAGGGCAAACCAATCTAAACAGTATCAAGCCTATAAAAGATTTTTACCGGCCCCATGACACACGCAGTTCTTAGCCCCGCAATTTTGCGAGAAGATCCGTCGGATGCACAGGCTTGGCCAGAATCTCGAACTCGTGGCCCTGCGTGCGTGCCCGCTCAAGCAAATCTGCTGTGGCAGCCTGTCCGGAGAAGAGCAGAATTTTACAGTGTGGAAGTTTCACCCGGGTCTGAATAGCAGCTTCAATTCCAGTCATTCCAGTCATAATGACATCGGATATCAGCATATCCGGGTGAAAGGTATCGAGCGCCTCAATCGCTTTTTCGCCGCTATATACGGCGCGCGCTTCAAAGCCAGCCTGGTTCAAAATAATTGCAAGCGTGTTCGCGATAACTTGCTCGTCGTCGGCAACCAGGACGCGAGGCTTGGATTTGACCGTACTCTTATCTGCCATGAATAAATATCCCTGTACTTCTTTCGTTGAATGACATCAATTGTGCCTCCCACGTCGGGCGAGCATCTCTCTCTACTATCATACGCAGAGCTGTACCCGCTGCACCATCATAATGTCGTTCATTCTATGTCGTACGATGCAGCTTGCCTTCGGTACGCTGCCTGCTTCCTGCTTTCCATTTCCAAATAAGAAGGTCCGGCAATGGTAGTCTGTCGATACCCTCCCATGAATATGGTTGATCTTCACCACCATCTATTGCCGGGATTGGACGATGGCTCACCGGACCTGGACACCTCGGTCGCGATGGCTCAAATCGCCGCCTCCGATGGCATCACGCACATCGTAGCCACACCTCATGCCAACAACATCTACGAGTTTGATCCAAAGGCAATTGCTTCAGCATTCGACGCACTGCAATCCGCTCTCTTGATGAACCGCATTGAACTCACCATTACCACCGGCTGCGACTTTCACCTGAGCTACGACAACATTCAGGACGCCATTGCACACCCCCGAAAATACACTATCCATGGTGGCGATTACCTGCTCGTTGAACTGCCCGATCACGGCCTGTCGCCTCACCTGGACGAAGCGTTCTATGAGCTCGGACTCGCGGGAATGAAGCCCATCCTGACCCACCCAGAGAGAAATCCAACGCTGCAACGCGATCCCACCCGCTTAGCTGATTGGATGCGCATCGGCGTTCTTACTCAGGTCACCACCAGTTCAGTGCTTGGTCATATGGGCCGCTCCGCCGAACGCATGTCCCACCAGCTTCTCTCCGATCGCTGGGTCCATTTTCTCGCCACCGACGCACACAATACCGGATCTCGACCACCGCGTATGCGAGCCGCATACGATGCTGTCGCGAAAAAATATGGAGCATCGTATGCACAAACCATCTGCGAAACCAATCCACTTGCAGTCTTTGAAAACCGGATTTTACCCGAACAACCCAATCCACTTCATCTCTACGAAGATGACGTGGATCTTTCGCGTCCATGGTGGCGGACAATCTGGAAGCGCTGATTCCGTCCCGCTTTTCTTCGGACTACAGCCCAAGTCCCCCATCAACAGCAAGCAACTGACCCGTGATAAAGTGGGGCCCCGTCGCAAAAAACAGCACTGCCGCCGCCACGTCTTCGGCATTTCCATTCCGCTGCATCGGGGTCTTCAACGCAAACTGCTCGTATGCCACATTCAACTCGCCCATCACGATCATTCCCGGAGCAACGCAATTCACACTGATCTCCGGAGCCCACGCCTTCGCCATCGTCTGTGACAGCATATGCAGCGCAGCCTTCGACGTGCAGTAGTGAGCATGCGTGGCCCAGGGATGAATCCCGCCCAGAGACCCAATGTTCACAATACGCCCGCGTGACCCCTTCAAATACTGGTGCGCAGCCTTCGCAACCAGAAACGGGCCTCGGGTATTCACCTCGAACATCGCGTCCCACTCGGCCGCGCTGATAGTCTCAAGCGGCACCGTCTGGAAGGCTCCAGCATTGTTGATAAGAAGATCTAGCCCTCCAAGCTCATGCACCACCGCGGCCATCGCTGCATTCACGCTGGACTCCAGCCGGACATCGCATCCGACAGCAACCGCCTTGCTGCCAGCCTGTCTCAGCAAACCCACCGTCGCGGCCGCCTCTTCACTCGATCCACGGTACGTAATCGCCACATCCGCACCCGCTTGCGCAAGCGTCAGAGCCAATGTTTTTCCGATGCGCTTCGCCGCGCCTGTCACAAGCACGCGCTTCCCCGCCAACGGACGCGCCTTCAAGCGGGCATCCAACCTGGCTTCTTGACTCACTGCGGAGCACCTGTCAGCGTTGAAGGCTTCTCCGGCGGAATGATATGGGCAGGCTCCTGCACGCCAGGCTTGACCTGCGCTGCCTTACCCTCCGTATCCGCATAGTTTGATACCTGAGCGCGCGGTCGTACGAGCTTTACCTCAAGACTCTTGCTCGGACCGTCTACATTCAGGACTTGTGCGAACGTGGCATATCCATCGGCGATCACCTGCACGTTTACCTGACTGCCAATCTCAATCACATCAATCGCAGCCTTTCCCTCCGGATCCGTCTTTACCTCGAGGTTGCCGTCATCGCGCCCATCCCGTAGCGCATGAAAGATGACAGCCGCGTTCGGCATCGGCTTTCCGTTGAACCCTTTCACCACACTCACTACGATGTGAGCGGTCGGCGGCAACGGCTTCCACTTTCGGCCATGTCCTGTGCTTTGTGCGGAGCAACTTGTCACAACCATCAGCAATGCAGCTAATCCACTTGCCTTCGTGCACCCATTCTTCCAACCGCGTGCCACTTGATTCATAACTGAGATTCTACAACTCCTGGCAAGAAGTTCAACGACTCCTAGTGAGGTCGCGACACGATACTACCGCTTCAGATATGAGCGATATTCACTCAGACTTCATAAATGGTTCTTGACTCCGCGTTCGCCGTGCTTTACATTAGCAGTCGGCAGTAGAGAGTGCCAACGCTACCGAAACGCACCATATTTGCTCTTCTTCGGCAGCCTTCCAGCTCCTACACACGCATTTGTATCGAACACTCAAGGAGAATCATCAACATGGCAGCTACTTCATTCACGCCGTTACACGATCGCATCCTCGTTCGCCGTCTCGAAGAGGGCGAGAGCATCCGCGGCGGTATCATCATCCCCGATTCGGCCAAAGAAAAGCCCCAGCAAGGTGAGGTAATTTCAGTTGGCAAGGGCAAGTCCAACGATGAGGGCAAGGTCTTCCCGCTCGACGTAAAGGCCGGCGATACCATCCTCTTCGGCAAGTACTCCGGCACCGAGATCAAGCTCGATGGCGAAGAGTTCCTCATCATGCGCGAAGAAGAAGTCCTCGGCATCCTCAAAAAGTAGTCTTGCGCGGACGGCGAATGGTGGGCTTCACCTATGCGCCGCTGCCAGCAGATTCTAAGCTTCACCCAACATTAGCCGGAACTCCCGGCACAAGGAATATGAAATGGCAAAGAAAATTCTGCACGGAGAAGATTCGCGTCAGGCGATTTTGCGTGGCGTCAACACTCTCGCCAACGCGGTAAAGGTGACACTTGGCCCCAAGGGTCGGAACGTAGTCATTGAAAAGAAATTCGGCTCGCCCACCATCACCAAGGACGGCGTCACCGTCGCCAAGGAGATCGAGCTCTCTGATTCCATCGAGAACGTAGGCGCCCAGCTCGTCAAAGAAGTCGCATCCAAGACCTCCGACATCGCCGGCGACGGTACCACCACCGCAACCGTCCTCGCCCAGGCCATCTTCCGCGAGGGCGTCAAGACCGTTGCCGCCGGCGCCAACCCGGCCGCTCTCAAGCGCGGCATCGACAAGGCCGTCGAAGCCATCATCGGCAAGCGCGACGAGCACGGTGTTGTCCAGGGCGGCGCACTCGCTGAGTTCTCCAAGCCTGTGACTGGCGACATGATCGCGCAGGTGGGTACCATCTCGGCCAACAGCGATGCGCAGATCGGCTCCATCATCGCAGCCGCGATGAAGAAGGTTGGTAAGGACGGCGTCATCACCGTCGAAGAGTCCCGCACCATGGAGACACAGCTCGACGTCGTCGAAGGCATGCAGTTCGATCGCGGCTACCTCTCGCCCTACTTCGTCACCGATGCGGAGCGTATGGAAGCTGCCCTCGAAAACCCCTACATCCTCATCTATGAGAAGAAGATCTCCACAATGAAGGATCTGCTTCCCTTGCTCGAGCAGATCGCTCGCACCGCCAAGCCCCTGCTCATCATCGCAGAGGATGTTGACGGTGAAGCTCTCGCTACCCTCGTCGTCAACAAGCTGCGTGGCACGCTAAACGTCGCCGCCGTCAAGGCTCCCGGCTTTGGCGACCGCCGCAAGGCAATGCTCGAAGACATCGCTGTCCTCACCGGCGGCAAGGCCATCACCGAAGACCTCGGCATCAAGCTCGAAGGCGTCAAGCTCGAAGACCTCGGCACCGCCAAGCGCATCACCATCGACAAGGACAATACCACTATCGTCGATGGCGGCGGTGAGGATGGTAAGGTAGAGGGCCGCGTCAAGGAGATTCGCGCTCAAGTCGAGAAGACCACCTCCGACTACGACCGTGAGAAGCTCCAGGAGCGCCTCGCCAAGCTCGTCGGCGGCGTTGCCGTCATCAAGGTCGGTGCTGCTACAGAAACCGAGATGAAAGAGAAGAAGGCACGCGTCGAAGACGCCATGCACGCAACCCGCGCTGCTGTCGAAGAAGGCATCGTCCCGGGCGGCGGCGTAGCTCTCATTCGCTGCGTACCCGCAGTGGACGCGCTCATCAAGACGCTCGAAGGTGACGAAAAGATCGGCGCAACCATCATCCGCCGCGCCATCGAAGAGCCACTCCGCACCATCGTTGCCAATGCTGGCGAAGAAGGTTCGGTCGTCATCGGCAAGATCCACGAATCCAAGGACTCGAACTTCGGTTACAACGCCGGAACCGATGTCTACGAGGATCTGGTCAAAGCCGGCGTCATCGATCCTACCAAGGTCACGCGCACTGCCCTGCAGAATGCTGCGTCGATCTCCGGTCTGCTCCTCACCACCGAAGCCATCATCGCTGAGATTCCTGAGAAGAAGGAAGCTCCAGCAGGCGGCGGACACGGCGGCGGCATGGACGGCATGTACTAGTCCAGCCCGGACGGCGAGACGCGCTCTCGCACGAATACACGAAGGCCCCGGAGCAATCCGGGGCCTTCGCTTTATCTCCATTTTTCTCTAACTACATGCTCACCGTTCCGGCGAAATCCTCACCGGCGTTCCCGGAGCGGGCGGCCCATCATCTCCCGGAAGATTCTTCTTACGCCGCTTCACTGGCGGAGCCGAGCTCGGCCCCCGCTGCTTGCGCCCGTTCCGCTTCCCGTTCGGAGTCTCGATCACCGCGCGCATCCAGTAGTCGCCGTGCTCATCCACCTCGACGCCATGCGTCTCGCGTTCGAATCCAGGAAACCGCTTTCCGAACTCCTCCATCGCCACAATCAGCTTAATCACCGGGCTCTCCGGCCCGCCCAGCCGCTCACCCGGCATACTCATGGGTATGCCCGGTGGATACGGCACAAGCATCACCGCCGCAATGCGTCCCGCCATCTCCGCAAACCGCACCTTCTCGGTCTCTCCGCGCAGCAGCTTCTGATACGTCTGCGCCGGCGTCAACACTGGATCGAAATCTTCATCCGCCGCCGCATTCACCAGCCCCGACAGATTGAGCTTCTGCATCACCGTGTGCATCTCATCGCTCAGTTCCTTCAGCGTCACATTCCGATACCGCGCAGGATACTTCAGCACCAGCTCCGGCAACGCCTCTTCCAGCGGTGCCTCGCCGTCATAGAGCCGCTTGAATTCGAACAGATTCTCCAGCAGCGCGCCCCACTTGCCCTTGCTCGTTCCAACCGAAAACAGCACCAGCACCGTGTAGTCGCCCGTGCGCGCAATCTCCACGCGCCGCCCATCCAGAAACTCCGTCAGAATCGCCGCCGGAATCCCCCACTCATCCACAACACCCTGCGCATTCACGCCGGGCGATAGGATCGTCACCTTCGCCGGGTCGAGCATGCAGTAGTCGTCCGCGATGTCGTCGTCCTGATATCCGTGCCAGTCCTCGCCCGGCTTCAGCGTCCACGCGCTCGATCGATTCGTCAGCAGCCCATCCGCAGCCTCTTCCAGCAGATACCGCTTTCCATCCAGCGGATCGAACACATACTCCGGCTGATACAGCCGGAAGAACCATCCCTGCTCCGCCTGCCGCAACCTGTGCGCAATCGACGACATCGCCTTTCGGAAGCTGATCGCATCCTGCAGCGTCTCGCTCATCAGCGTCGGCCCCGCAGGCTCATCCATCATCGCCGCCGCCACATCGATCGAAGCAATCAGCGGATAAAACGGCGACGTACTTCCGTGCATCATGAACGCTTCATTGAACTGGTCATAGTCCAGCGTCGCCCTCGGGCTCAGCTTGATATGCACCATCGACGCCATCGAAAAGGCCGCCAGCATCTTGTGCGTCGATTGCGTCGAGAAGATCACCGGGCGGTTCGGCATCTCATCCGGAACACCCATCGCGTATCGTCCCCGATAGATCTCATGGAACTTCGCATACGCATACCACGCCTCATCGAAGTGGACCCTCGGCACACTCTTCGACAGCTCCTCCACCACGCGATCCACGTTGTAGCACAGCCCGTCATAGGTCGAGTTCGTCACCACCGCATACGTCGGCACCTTCGACCGCGCACCCGCCGTAAACGGGCTGCGTTCAATCAGCGCCTGCACATTCTCCGGGCTGAACCGCTTGATCGGCACCAGCCCGATCATCCCGTATCCATTGCGTGTCGGCTTGAAGTACACCGGTCTTGCCCCAGTCACCGTCAGGGAATGACAGATCGACTTGTGGCAGTTCGCGTCCGCCAGCACAATATCATCTTGCGCAATCACACCATGCCCAACAATCTGGTTCGACGCTGACGATCCGCCCAGTACATAGAACGTCCAGTCCGCTCCAAAGATGCGCGCCGCATTGCGTTCGCTCTCTCCCGGAGGCCCCAGATGATCCAGCCATGATCCCAGCGGCGACGTCGAAATTCCCAGGTCCGACCGCATGATGTTTTCGCCAAAAAACTTGTGGAACTCCATCCCCACCGGGTGCTTAAGGTACGCCACGCCGCCCATATGTCCCGGCGCGTCCCACGAGTACGCTCCCTGCTCCGTGTACTTCTTCAGCTCGCGAAAATACGGCGGTAGCAGCTGCTCGTGATACCGCTCCACCGCGAAGTCCACGCGGTTCGCAATGAAGGCCGGCGTGTCTCCAAACAGGTGGATGTACTCATGCACCTGCTTCACCACTTCCAGCGGCAACTCGCTCACAAGCGTCCGGTCCGCGATCAGAAAAATTGGGATCTTCTTATTGCGCCGCCGTACCGCGCGCAGGATCTTCAGCGCCGCGCGCTCGTCAAACTGGTTGTCGCCCTCTAAATCCCAATCCAGCAGAATCGCACTGTGCGATGGATCCGATGTCACCAGCGACAGACCGTCTTCAGGCGTCGATGTCCTAACAACTTCGTAGCCCTCTGCGGCAATCGCTTCAACTAGCCGCTCCATGGCGCGATCGGATACCGAATCCGTCCCACCCACCTCACTCGCAATCAACAGAACCCAACGACCTTCGTTCATACACCTCTCGTTCCTGCTACATCCTACAGTCTATCGGTTACAGGAAAATACATTTCGCATGTGGAAGCAAACGAAAGGGCACAGCCATCGCCGTGCCCTTTGCCTGCCAGTTCGCTCTCAGCGGTCTCTCTTACTGAAGATACACACCTGGATGCACATTATGAGGTGCATGTATCTTCACGCCCGGTTGACTCGTCGTCAGCTTGATCTGCGTCAACGTATCCTTCTTTTCCTTCGTTGCACTCACTTTGAAGGCGACCATGTAACTCGCTGCAATCGACTTGCTAAAGTCCTTCAGGTAAGGTGCAAGCGAGGGCG
The DNA here is from genome assembly GCA_019351975.1 of Acidobacteriota bacterium. Classification (GTDB taxonomy): domain Bacteria; phylum Acidobacteriota; class Terriglobia; order Terriglobales; family Acidobacteriaceae; genus Granulicella. The sequence goes on along the minus strand of JABBOG010000006.1, from coordinate 58,731 downwards.
GCGTGATTGTTCCGATATAAAAGGAATCGCCGCCCGTTGCTTCAGCCACCTGTTCCAGATAGCTCTGCCCGCTGAAACTTCCACGCGCGCGTCGCGGAAACGACTGCCCATAGTAGATCGAGTAGACAGCAACACCTGCACGCTCAGCGTCCTCCTGTGCATTCTGCACATAGGGACTATCCTGATTCATAATCGACGTGCTCCCGTTATACGGGTCAATTCCGTTCGTAATCATCAATACAAACCTTGCTCCCGGCTGATTCGATGGCCAATTCTTCACAAAGTTAGACAGCGTAAAGTACGGACTCGCGTCCACGCCGGCAATTGCGATTGGCATGCGCAACTGATGTGCAACCGCTGCATGATCCGCAGAAAATGTAGGATTGCCCAGTACGATTCCATTCCGCATGTAACCCACCAGAACCTTTGTTCCCGCGGGCAGACCGTTGATAAAGTCTGCAAAGTCACTCAGTTGATTACTGAATGAAAACCGCAAACCGTCATCGATCAAAATCGCAATCTGCGCGGCAGCAGGTGGTATCTGTGCAACGTCCGTGATCGGCGCGTCATGTCCATCCACCTTTAAGTGCAGCATTGAAGGGTTGAGCGGCGCTCCGCTCTTCGACTGCACCGTAATTAACGCTGTCGTAGGAACCGGCCCTTCTTCTTGCGCTAACGCCGGCGCTGCAGCTACCGTCAACGCAAATCCTGCAAGGAACGCAGGTAAAAATATTCTGCTAAATGGCTTCGACATAACTTCCTCCACAAACTTTAGACGAGGGTTCTAACATGCAGGTGGCATGCCACTTGCAATCCTACGCCAAATTTTAGAAGTCTCCGTCTATGGTGCGAACAAACGCAGGCGCCTAATCGCCACCAACCCGTAATCGAAGGCCCGTGATAAACGTGAGTGGAAGCCCCGGGTGCCCAATCGGCCCTATATGCTGGTCGTTAAGCAGGTTATTCATCTGTCCAAAATACGAAAACCCGTGCTTGAGGTTGTAGGTAGCGCCCAGGTCCAGCTTCGCGTACCCGAAATCCAAATCACGGTTCGGCAAGAGTAACGAATTTCCGTTTTGCACGTCTTCGCCATCCAAAAACGTCGAGTCGTCGCTCTTGCTCGCCATCGCCGCCTTGAACGACAGCATCAGCCGCGGCCTCGTATACACCAGATTGAAGTATCCCGTGTTTGGCGCTCGCCGAAATGGCCGCGCACCAACCAGCGGACTCTCCGCGCCGATCGCTATCCCCGGCAAATCCGGATTCTCCGTCGGTCGGCCACTGTTCGCCGCAACTGCATCCGACGCGAACGACTGCACCACCCGCGTGCCCAGAAACGTGTACCCCCCGCGCATCAGCAAATGTGACTTCGGCTGCCACACCACCTCCGCCTCCGCACCCTGCGCCCGGTATGCCAATGAGTTCAGATAGGCCTCAACTACACCGGTAGCAGGCTCCAGCTTCAACCCAAAGGACTCCGCCAGCGATACCGCGCCAACCCCCTCCAACTGGTCATTGAAGACGTTATGAAAGTAGTCGGCCTTCAACACCAGTTTCTCTCCAAGCACGTTCTGGTCCACCCCAACGTCATACGTCCGCGAACGCTCTTCCGTCTGCGGCGTGACGTGATATCGAGCGATGTCCCTCGTGTCTCCCGCAGCCTCAAGCTGCGCATACAGGCTCTGGAACTGCACGGCAAGCGTCGGCTCCTGAACCCCCGTCGCCGCATTGGCACGTAACCGTGTCCCGCGCAAAAGCCCATACGACGGACGAACCGGCACATAACTTAGCCCCAGCCGCGGCGTTCCCGCAATCCCATACAGGTGGTTCTTTTCCACCGCACCGCCCGCGGAATAAAACAGCCGGTTTCGAAATTCGCCCTGAAATTGCAGATTATATTCAAAATTTGTTCGCTGACCCGCCTCGAACTCCTGATACGACGGTAGGTTGAGGCTTCCCCGCTCGTTATCGTACCGGAAGCCGAACAGCACCATAATATGCGGCGAAAACTTGTAGTCGCTCTGGTAGTACAACTCATCGCGGTTTGAATCCTGATTCTCATTCGTCCCGTAGATGGTCGCTCGCCCCGTCGCGCTATACCCATTCGCTCCGCGTATCTTCATCAGGTTGCCAAAGTACTCCGGCCCATAAAACGGCGTATCAATCGCCGTTCCCTGCTGCCCAAACTGCTTCTCCTGCTCGCGCTTTCGAGCAATGGCGTAGCGCAGCAGGTTATGCCAGTCTCCTCCGTAGCGATTCTCAACCATGAGTCCCGCATACAAATCCTGATCCGCCTGCTTGCCGCTGTTCGAAATCCCAAGAAAGTCATGCGCACCCGGCAGTCCCTCCGCCGAATTCGCGTTTCTCAGCGTGATCCGCGTCTTTGTATTTCCATTGATGTCAAAGCCAAAATTGATGGCCGTTGTTTCGGAGTGATACTCATCCAACGGCAGCGCATTTGACGTATCTAACCTCGAAAACGCTCCATAGTAGTCGGCCCGCTGGTGCGTCCCCGCGATCGACGCCTCATTCTGGTACGTATACAAGCTCCCTGCCTCACCCGAATACTCCAGTAACGGCTCCAGCGACTTCCCACGCGGCGTCTCGATCGCCACCACACCCGCCGCCGCTCCTGTCCCATACATCGCCGAATCCGCACCGTGCACCACTGAGATAGCGTCGATCGCCGTCGAGCTCACCGTCCCGAAGTCGAATGTCCCGCCCATATCATTCGCAGGAATCCCGTCCACCTCTACAAAGTTGTCTGTCGACGCTCCACCACGCACAAACAAGCTGGTTTCGCCGCCAATCTGCCCGGTCTGCACAACGAATACGCCTGCCATCTGGCGCATCACGTCCACCATTCCCAACTGTAGTGTCAGTGCTTCATCCGGAATGATACTCACCGGCTCTGGAAGCTGCGGCAGCGGCACCGGAATTCCCGTCTCCACACCCGAAATGTCCTGTCGCACCGTGTTGATGGCGAGCACCACATCCTGATCGAGAACGTCCGTCGCACCGCCATAAAAGCTCGTACCAATTCCCGGGAAGAACCCGCGCGCCGAACCCAACAGCGTAAACCGCCCTTCATCCGACGACCTAACCTCATACGATCCATCGACATCGGCATACGCCAGCGCAACTACCTTGCCACCTTCAACCAGGCGCACCAAACCGCCCGGTAAAGGCTTCCCCAACGGGTCGGTCACATACCCGCGAATCACCACCGCGTGCGCGCACGCAGTGCTCATGCATCCAGCAAACAGAACGCCCGCAACATGCTGTTTGAACCGAAAATCCAAAATCCCCAAGACATCTCCTGCCACAATCGAAAAATACTTTTTCCATTCCAGCTCTTCAAAAAGCCTAGCAGGTAAATGATCGCCCTCCGCATGCGCCCACCGCCAGATACGGAAATCGATATGGTGGCCCGGGCAGGAGTCCAACCTGCGACCTTCGCGTTAGGAGTGCGCTGCTCTATGCAACTGAGCTACCGGGCCTTGTAGAGCGTTAGAAGTGCGGACGTTCGAGGAGGTTTTCCCTGTGAATGACGACTTTTGTAGTGTACCTGAACCGCGGAGCAGCGCACGCGACACCGCTGCTCTACACAACTGTGCTACCGGGCACCCCAATGCATCAGAATCACGATCAAGATTGCCAAACACACCCGTCTCTGTAGCCTCTCGCGCTGCCGTCCAAACAGGCCAAATACGTCATCGCGTAAAATCGGTGCTGTGCCGAAGTACTCCATCGTCGTCCCGTTCCACAACGAAGAAGAGAACGTCACGAAGCTCTACGACCGCGTCAAAGACGTCATGGAGCACGTCGGCGCCTCTTTCGAACTCGTCTTCGTCGACGACGGCTCAAGAGACAGAACCTACCGCCTCCTTGAAGAGATCGCTGCTGTCGATTCGCGCGTCCTCGTCGTCAAGCTCCGCCGCAACTTCGGCCAGACCTCCGCCCTCGCCGCCGGCTTCGATCACTCCTCCGGCGACTTCATCCTCGCCATGGACGGCGACCTCCAGCACGACCCATCCGAGATCCCCAACTTCCTCGCCAAACTCGAAGAAGGCTACGACGTCGTCAGCGGCTGGCGCGCCCAGCGTGCCGACAACATAGTCCTCCGCCGCATCCCATCACGTGCCGCCAACTGGATCATGGCCAAGCTCTCCGGCGTCAACATCCACGACTTCGGCACCACCTTCAAAGCCTACCGTCGCGAGGTCATCCACAACATCCCCCTCTACGGCGAAATGCATCGCTTCATCCCTGCCCTCGCCAGTTGGTACGGCGCCAGCATCTGCGAAATCCCCATCACCAACCCCGCGCGTGAAGCCGGCCAGAGTCACTACGGCATCTCGCGCACCCTCCGCGTCTTCTTTGATCTCCTCACCATCCGCTTCCTCCTGAAGTACATGACCCGGCCGCTGCACTTCTTCGGCACGCTCGGCAGCCTTGGCGTCTTCTCCGGCGGTGGCATCGCCGTCTGGCTACTCGTGCGCAAACTGCTCACGGAACATGACGTCCTAGGCGAACACGCTCCCTGGTTCATCATCGCCGCCGTGCTTATTCTCGCTGGCATCCAACTCATCGGCGTCGGCCTGCTCGCCGAACTCCAGGTGCGCCACTTCTTCACCCAGTCGCAGAACACACCTTACGCGGTAGATCGCCTCGTTCGCATCCGGCCCTCCGAAGAGAGCATGAGCCGCTGATCCCGCTCTCACTCACCTCACTCCTATAAAGGATCTCCCCATGAAAGCGATACAGATTCGCAGCACAGGCGGCCCCGAGGTTCTCGAATCCATCGACCTTCCCGTCCCCACGCCTCAGGCAGGCCAGGTGCTCGTCAAAATCGAAGCCGCTGGCGTCAACTTCATCGACACCTACCTGCGCGAAGGCCGATATCCCGCCCAACTTCCCTTCATCCCCGGTCAGGAGGCCTCCGGCACCGTCGCATCGCTGGGTTCAGGCGTCACCGGCTTTGCCATCGGCGACCGCGTCGCCTGGAACGGCACCCGCGGAACCTACGCCGAATTCGCCTGCGCTCCCGCCGACGACCTCCTCAAAATCCCCGACGCCATGAGCTTCGAACAGGCTGCCGCCGTTCTCCTTCAGGGTCTCACCGCCCACTATCTCGCCTTCGACACCTACCCCATCCGCTCCGGCGACACCGTCCTCATCCATGCTGGAGCAGGCGGCGTCGGTCTCCTCCTCACCCAGATCGCCAAACATCTCGGCGCCACAGTCCTCACCACCGTCTCCACACAAGAGAAGGCGCAGCTCTCCCGCACCGCCGGTGCAGACCACACCATCCTCTATACACAGACCAGCTTTGCGGACGCCGTCACCTCCTTCACCAGCGGCCAAAAACTTCCCGTCGTCTACGACTCCGTCGGCAAGACCACCTTCGAAGATTCACTGCGCTGCCTGCGCCCTCGCGGCCTTCTCGCCCTCTACGGAGCCTCCAGCGGAGCCGTTCCACCCTTCGATCTCATCCGCCTCTCCACCCTCGGTTCGCTCTACGTCACCCGTCCCACACTCAAAGACTACGTCCAATCACGCACCGAGCTCGAGCACCGCGCCCACACCATCTTCAACTGGGTCGCCAGCGGCGATCTCAACGTCCGCATCGGCGCGCGCTACCCGCTCGATCAGGCACAGCAGGCCCATCGCGACCTCGCCGCACGCAAAACCACAGGCAAGGTTCTCCTCACGCTATAGCGTTTCATCAAGAGAGGTACACCCATGCCAAACCTCGAATCCATCTCCATCAGGACAGCTACCTCCGCCGACATTCCCGCGCTCCACGCCCTCATCGAAGCCTCCGTGCGCGGCCTGCAAGCCAACGACTACACCCCGGCCCAGATCGAAGGTGCTCTCGGCCATGCCCTCGGTCTCGACTCGCAGCTCATCGCCGACCAAACCTACTTCGTGGCCGAGACCCACGGCCGCATCATCATAGCCTGCGGCGGTTGGAGCTTCCGAAGCACCCTATGCGGCGGCGATCATCTTCCCGGACGTCAACTCACCGCGCTCGATCCTGCCCATGACGCAGCAAAGATTCGCGCCATCTACGTGCATCCGCATTGGTCACGAAGAGGTCTCGGCACCATGATCCTCGCCCACTGCGAGCAGCAAGCCTACGCTGCCGGCTTCCACACAGTCGAAATGGGTTCAACCCTCACCGGCGTCCCTCTGTACACCCTGCGTGGCTACCGCGAGTGCAACAGAAGCACCATTGCCCTGCCCAACAGCGAAGGCCTGATTATCGTTCACATGAACAAACGTCTCCAAGCTGCGTCCAAATGACTGAAAGTTCATACCGTGATGCGACCCATATCGGCCAGAGCCTTCCTTCGGTATGTATGATGAGTGACGTTACCTTGCGAGAAATCGCGATGCGGGCCTGTCTCGGTCTAACGGCATCTATGTAGGTTGAAACGCGCCCGTGATGGTGCGAGTGCACGCGGAAAGGTCGTCCCATGAAAGTACATCTCGTCAACCCAAGTGATAACTCCTTCGGTACAGCCGTCATCACACCACGCTGGCTGTTCGTGCTCGCCGCAGCTACCCCGGACGTCGTCGGCGACCCCATCCTCGTCGATGAATCCCTCGAACAAATCGTCCCCGAGACGATCTCTGCCGGCGACATCGTCGGTATCAGCGTCCACACAGGCAACGCCCTCCGTGGCTACGAGGTCGGCCGCATGGCCCGCCAGCGCGGCGCAACCGTCATCTACGGTGGCATCCACGCAACCCTCTTCCCCGAAGAAGTCCTCGAGCAGGGCCAGGCACATGCCGTAGTTAAGGGCGACGGCGACATCGCCTGGGGCAAAGCCGTCCGCGACTGCATCGCTGGCTCGCTCCAACGTATCTACGAAGGCGGCCGCATCGAAGGCACGCAGTTCCTTGCCGCGCGCTGGGACCTCATGCCCCCCGAAAAATATATGTGGGCCTCCGTCCAGACCATTCGCGGATGCCCGAAGCACTGCTCCTTCTGCAGTGTCTGGCGCACCGATGGTCAGGCTCCACGCCAACGCAAGTTCCAAAGCGTCATCGACGAGATCATCAGCCTTCGCCGTATCGGCTTCCGTTTCATAGCACTCGCCGACGACAACTTCTATCCCGTCACTCTCACCGACCTCCGCCTCGCGCGCGAGCAGAACAACACCGCCAAGCTCGAAGAGCTGATGGCCATCCGCACCGAGCGCTTCCAGCTCATGGATGAACTCTCCAAGCTCCCCAAAGACATGGTCTTCTTCACCCAGATCACCATGGAAGCCGGCGAGGATGGCGAATATCTCGACGCCATGCGCCGCGCAAACATCAAAGGAGCGCTCGTCGGCGTCGAAGCCGTCACCCCAGAAGGCCTGAAAGCCGTCTACAAAGACTGGAATTACTCCGGCGAAGCTCTCGCGAAACAGTTGCAAACATTCAAGAAACACGGCGTTCACGTCCTCGGCTCCTTCATCTTCGGCCTTCCCACAGACCGCCCCGCAACCTTCGACGCAACCGTGGAAATGGCCCTCAAAGCCGGCGTCACCTTCGCTCAGTTCGTCATGATGACCCCCTTCCCCGGCACCGTCGACTTCAACCGCTGGGAAAAAGAGCAAGCCAAAGCCCCTACCCTGGTCGGCGACGTGCCCATCACACGCTACTGGCTCATCCCCACCGCCATTCGCCCCAAGATGTTTACACCGCATCCCACCATGTCGTCAGAAGAGATCAGCGACCGCACGCAGAAGGTCTGGGACAAGTTCTACAGCAACGTAGCCATCTGGAAGCGCTCCGCCTGCGTTCCCAACGGCAAGGCGCGTATCGCCTTCTTCATGCTCTCCAAGCTCTATCGCCAGATGTACGCCGGAACAGGTATCTCCACCGATAGCGCGCGGCGCAAGAAGGCCAAGAAGTCCGCTCGCTGGCTCGTCAAGCAGACCAGCAGAATCTTCCGCTCCGCTCCCATGCCCGAGCTTCAATCACCCGTCTGGGCCCTTCCCTCGACGTCCTCCATGCTCCGCAGCGCACTAAACGCAGGCATGCCACCAGACAACCAGCCGTTCGTCGTACTGCCCAAGAACTAAGGCTGGTGGATCGCATCGCTGCGACCCATCCGAGAGAATCCGGACCGCACACCATATAGAGTGTGCGGTCCTTTCGCTATGGAGAACACGGCTCACCCTCTCGCAGCGTAATAGCGCTCCAAACCCTGCGGCAAAACCACTAACTCCGCCTTTAAATCACCGTGTCGCAACGGGCGCAACGCGATCCAGGTCAAGATTGAGCTGGAGCACATTCACCCGCGGCTCCCCCAACAATCCAAACTGACGCCCAAGTGTATTCTTTGCAACGAGTTGCCGAACCTTGTCCTCGCTCAGGTGACGGCCTCGCGCCACGCGCGCAACCTGAAACTCCGCCCCCGCAGGCGTAATATCCGGATCAAGCCCCGAACCCGATGACGTAACCAGATCGATCGGCACATCTCTGTCAGGATGATCGCGCTTGAACGCAGCCACATCGCTGGACACGCGATCCACAAGCTTCTTGCTCGTTGGGCCATAGTTGGATCCACTCGAATTCGCCGCATCATAGCCCGCGCCTGCCGCCGACGGGCGCGAGTGAAAATAATCGTCCCCGGTAAAGCCCTGCCCGATAATTCGTGAGCCCACCAGTTGTCCACCCTGATATATCAGCTGTCCATTAGCCTGGTCCTTGAAGAAAACCTGCGCAAGCCCGGTGATCACCAGCGGGTAGATGAGCCCGAATAAAACGGTGGTAACTGCAGTGTAAAGAATCGCGGTGATAACGTTACGACGCATAGCTGAACTCCTTTATGCCAGGTGTACTGCGGTGAGGATCATGTCGATGAGCTTGATTCCGATGAACGGTGCAACGATCCCACCCAGTCCATAGATAATCAGGTTGCGGCGCAGCAGGGACTCCGCAGACAGAGCCTTATAGCCAACGCCACGCAGAGCGAGCGGAATCAGTCCCACAATGATCAGTGCATTGAAGATGACAGCAGACAGAATCGCGGACTCCGGCGTCTTCAAATGCATAATATTGAGCACCGCCAGCACAGGAAAGGTCGCCACAAACATTGCCGGCAGAATCGCAAAGTACTTCGCAACATCGTTCGCAATAGAAAACGTCGTCAACGCGCCTCGCGTCATTAAAAGCTGTTTCCCGATCTCGACAATCTCAATCAGCTTCGTTGGATTTGAATCCAGATCAACCATGTTGCCTGCTTCCTTCGCAGCCTGCGTGCCTGTGTTCATCGCGACGCCTACATCTGCCTGCGCGAGCGCCGGTGCGTCGTTTGTACCATCGCCGGTCATCGCCACCAGCTTGCCCTCCGCCTGCTCTCTGCGAATCAGGTCCATCTTGTCCTTCGGTTTCGCTTCGGCCAGAAAATCATCAACACCAGCTTCACGCGCAATCGCCGCAGCCGTCAGAGGGTTGTCGCCCGTAATCATAATCGTGCGTATGCCCATCGCTCGCAACTGCGCAAAACGTTCCTTCATCCCGCCCTTCACAATGTCTTTGAGATGAATCACGCCCAGCGCACGGCGGTTCTCCGCCACTACCAGCGGCGTGCCTCCACTGCGGGCCACGGTCTCCACTACAGCGCGCACCTCTTCCGGAAGACTGCTGCCATTCTCCTTCAAAAACGCGGCAATCGCATCCGTTGAGCCCTTGCGAATGATCCTTCCATCAAGATTCACACCCGACATCCGCGTCACGGCACTGAAGGGAACAAACTCAGCCTGCATCTCACTCAGCTCACGCCCACGCAGGCCGTACATCTCTTTCGCAAGTACCACGATCGAGCGTCCCTCCGGAGTCTCATCTGGCAACGACGATATCTGCGCTGCATCTGCCAGTTGCTCCTTCGTGATTCCCGGAGCCGGAATGAACTCGGAAGCCTGCCGATTTCCCAACGTAATCGTCCCTGTCTTATCCAGCAGCAGCGTGTTCACATCCCCCGCAGCCTCAACCGCGCGTCCCGACATCGCAAGCACATTGTGCTGCACCAGCCGATCCATACCCGCAATTCCTATCGCCGAAAGCAGCCCGCCAATCGTCGTCGGTATCAGACAAACCAGCAGCGATATCAGCACGAAAATAGACTGTGGCGCAGACGAGTACAGCGCGATCGGCTGCAACGTCACAACAGCCAGCAGAAATATAATCGTCAGCCCTGCCAGAAGAATGTTCAGCGCAATCTCATTCGGCGTCTTCTGCCTCTCCGCACCTTCGACCAGGGCAATCATGCGATCCAGAAACGTCTCACCAGGGTTCGATGTAATGCGTACTTTAATCTGATCCGACAAAACCCGCGTGCCCCCCGTCACCGCAGACCTGTCGCCGCCAGCCTCACGGATCACAGGCGCAGACTCTCCCGTGATCGCTGACTCGTCCACCGACGCAACACCCTCGATGATCTCGCCATCCCCCGGAATCATATTTCCTGCAACCACCAGAACCACATCGCCCGACCGCAGCAGCGCACTGGAGACCTCTTCTGTGCTGCCGTTCGGCAACACGCGCACAGCGACAGTGTCTGACTTCGCGCGCCGCAACGCATCCGCCTGAGCCTTGCCCCTGCCCTCCGCCATGGCCTCCGCAAAGTTTGCAAACAGCACCGTGAACCATAGCCAAAGTGTGATCTGTATATCGAATCGCAGTGAATGATGATGCGCAGCGAAGTTCCGGAACACATAGACCGTTGTAATGAAACTACCGATCTCCACCACAAACATCACCGGATTCTTCATCATCGTGCGAGGATTCAACTTCACGAATGCGTCGAGAAATGCCCGGCGAAAGATCTTGCCATCCCATAGAGAGCGTTTACGTGTATTTGCCATTGTACTTTTCTTTCCTGGTTAGAAGCTTTTGCCAGCCTGCAGCAGAAGGTGCTCGAGTATGGGTCCCAACGTAACCGCTGGAAAAAATGTAAGTGCCCCGACAATTACAACCACTCCGACCAGCAACACCGTAAACAGAGGTGTCGTTACGGGGAACGTTCCCGCCGAAGGTGGTACTAGCTTCTTCCTCGCTAGATTTCCCGCGATCGCCAACATTGGCACAATCATGAAGAACCGCCCAATGAGCATCGCGAGACCCAACGACATGTTGTACCAATGCGTATTCGCACTTAGCCCCGCGAACGCCGATCCGTTATTTGCCGTAGTCGATGTATACGCGTAGATAATTTCCGTCAGCCCATGCGGCCCGGAGTTCCCCAACGCAGACAGCCCCGCACTAGGCATCATTAGCGCCACTGCCGAGAAGCCAAGAATCGAAAGCGGAAAGATGAGCACAAACAGCATCGCCATCTTCACATCGAACGACTCAATCTTCTTACCCAGATACTCGGGAGTGCGTCCCACCATCAGTCCCGCGATAAACACCGCAAGAATCACAAAGATCAACATCCCATACAGCCCAGCACCGACGCCGCCGAAGATCACCTCGCCGAGCATCATATTCACCAGCGGCACCAGACCGCCAAGCGGCATAAACGAGTCCAACACTCCGTTCACAGCACCGCAGCTCGCATCCGTCGTCACCGTCGCAAACAGTGCTGAGTTCGCAATCCCGAAGCGGACCTCCTTGCCCTCCATATTCCCGCCCGACTGCAACGCACTCGCCTGCTGATTCACGCCGTGCAGCAGCGGATTGCCCTGCGCCTCGGCATGGTACGCAACCAGAACTCCGGCAAAGAACAGCACCGTCATCGCTGCAAAGACAGCCCAACCATGCTTCGGTGCGCGAGTCATTCGCCCAAGCGTCACCGTCAACGCTCCTGGAATCGCAAAGATCAAGAACATCTCAATCAAGTTTGAAAAAGGTGTAGGATTCTCAAACGGATGAGCGCTGTTCGCCTCAAAAAATCCACCACCATTCGTCCCCAACATCTTGATAGCCTCCTGCGAAGCCACCGGTCCCTGCGCAATGTTCTGCGTTGTAATCGTCTGTGTCGAACTTTTGCCATCCGCACTGGTGGCCGTTACTGTCTGCGCCTGCACGAGCCTGGCATGATCGTATGGGCGAAAATTCTGGACAACACCCTGCGACACCAGCAACAGCGCCACGACGATAGACATCGGCAGAAGCACCCACAAAGACGCTCTCGTCGTGTCCACCCAGAAGTTTCCCAGCGTCTTTGATTCACGCCTCGAGATGCCGCGAATCAACGCAATCGCAAGCGCAATCCCAACCGCAGCAGAAAAGAAATTATGGTACGCCAGCGTGAGCATCTGCGTGAGATAGCTCATCGTCGTCTCCGGAACATAGGACTGCCAGTTCGTATTTGACGTAAACGAGGCGGCCGTGTTGAATGCCAGATCAGGCGTTACACCGGAGAAGTGCTGCGGATTCAACGGTAAAAATTGCTGGAGTCTCTCTACCGCATACGTCATCACCATCGTCACTGCGCTAAAGAGCAGCATCGTAACTGCATACTCCGTCCAGCGCATCTCATGTGTCTCGTCAATGCCAGTGAGTCGGTAGATGACCCGTTCCACAGGCCGAAAGACAACATCCGCATATGTCTTCTCTCGCTCGAACACGCGCGCCATATATACGCCGAGTGGTTTGGCACACACAAGTACGAGCGCAAAAAACAAGAAGATCTGAAACCATCCATTGGCAGTCATAACGTTGAGTTACTTCCTTCTAAAATTTTTCTGGACGCAAGAGCGCGTAAACGAGATAAACCAGTAGAGCGAGCGAGACGATACCTAGCAGCACATTTTCCAGCATCTACTTATCCTCCCTTCCGCTGAGCCGCCCACATCCATCCGTGTAAGCCCATGCCACGACAAAGAACCCGACCGTTATAACAACCATGCCTATATCCCACATAGATTCCTGCTTCCTTCATCCAGTTCACTGCAATCCATATAGCTACCGCTTAAAAAGTAGCTACCCTACCTCCGCTTTAGAAGTGCCAAATAATGTCCGCTGCAAGCGTAAGATACTGCGTCTTGCCTAGTCCAGTTGGCATAGCACCTCCGGGCCCGTTCAGCCACGTGGCCTCGTCACTTGCGATTGAAGATCCTGCGGAGATGTCCGTGCAGGATACAGGTCGTCCATCGAGTGATTTATATGTGCTATAGCACTTCATGTAACTCAACTCTGGACGAAACGTCACCGTAGATCCTGTCCAAAGATCCACACCTACTAAGTGCTCCTCATACTTTGCAGGAGTGCCCGTGCGTTGACCCTTGATGTCATCGACAAACTCATTGCGAATATTGAGCGACGCGCGGTTATTCCAGAAATTATGCTCCAGATAATTCGTAATTGCCCACTCAGGTGCGTAACACCGTGCAGCTTGCTGTGCCGCGGGCAGGCGTGGATCTTCGCACACAGCACCGAAGTTAAGAGCCCCTCCCGCTCCATTCGTCTCAGGAAAAGGCGTGGCAGAACTCTTGCCATACATCCCTCCCGAGTTATACCAATACATATTCGGGGTCTGCTTCATATACTGATACCAACCCTCCGTAGCTGTATGCCAGTGTGCATTAATGCGGTGATAAAACGTCTCATAATATGCAGTTAGATTGTTGTACGCATACTTACCGTCATTAATGGTGTTATCGCATGTATTCAAAGCATTACCACCGTTAGACCACGTATAAATCACACATACATTACCTGTAAGCTTGGCATCCGTTGTCCACGGTGCCGTATCACATCCTGGCGAGATGCCGCCCTGAACAGTCCAGTGATCGTCAATCTTCGTAGTTAGATTCGCTCCAACCATCGTGTAGCAGTCATAGGTATAAAGAATGGAGTGCGAATATGTGTAGTTATTCGGTGCAAGTTGCGCCTCGATATCAGGCAGCGAGATGTAACGCCCCACGCGCAACACACTTCCCTTTCCTAGATGCGGAAAGTATCCGTCAACATAAAACATCACTGGATCAAAACCATATTCCGCATTCTTGACTAGCAACTGCTGACTGAGAATGCCGTGCGACGTAGTGAAACGATAATCCACGCCGTATAGCAACGTAAGTTGATATCCCCAATCGAAGTGATCGGTCTGAACTGTGTCTTCTAACTTCGAAAAATACAGAGCCGCCTGATCGAGTTGTATTTGATTCGAATAGACATCGTAGGCCGCAGGAGCACTGGCCGCAATGCCCTTCTGCGCATTGGTTTTGTTATTCGTAGAGCCATTCCCGCCAACCTCAAGCCAGCCGTAAATCTTGTTTCTGCCAGTGTTTCCATTGATAGCCTGCATCAACGGATAGCTCTGCGTATCTGGTGCTCCAATCACAGGCGTTCCGCCTATCGGCCAGTCGGACGCTGGATACGGCGGCGACGGAATCGGTGCCGGCGTCCCGCGGCGCGGCAATTGCGGAACCTCAGTCACAGGCGAATTGCCCGTCCAGTCGGAAAGATAGGCCCTACCCCAGCGGTCAAAGAAGCCCTCTCCTGGCAGAGGCGCAAGCGGTATACCACTCGAAGCGGCCACCGGGACATTTACAGTTGCCGGATCCTGAGTCTCCGCAGAGCCCTGTTGCAGACGCGCTGGAAATAGATCCAGCGCTGGAAATGTCGTCAGCACGCTGGCCTGCTGCTGCGCTGCCATTGTCGGTGCTACGTCTGATGCAGACACAGTCTGCCCTTGGCAGATCGTTATGCCTGATGCGATGTTAACGAGAACAACGAATATTGGAATAAAACATTTTCTGAAAAGCGACATCGTTACTAAACCTCGACACACGGAAAAGCCGTGGCAAGATTCATTCAAACAATATTGATGTAAAAAAGCCGCATGGAAGTCATAAAGACTTTATAAAGATACTGCCTCAGCACCCGTCGGCAAAAACCTGTAGCCCACCCATGGCTCTGTCAAGATATACCTCGGCTGCTCGCCAAGCTCGATCTTCTTCCGCAGTTGCCCGATGTGCACGCGCAGATATTCCGGCTGAGCAACGTCACTTCCCCACACCGCGTGCAACAGCGTTCGATGCGTTAGCACTCGGTCTGCGTGTTCCAGAAAATACATGAGCAGCTCAAATTGTTTCGGGGTGAGATGGACATGTTGTCCACGCACTGCAATGTGCCGATTCGCAACGTCAACATGAAAATCTCCGATGTCGTAAGGGGCTGCCGGCTGAGGTTCTCCTTCCAAAGCACCCCTTAGCTGCACACGAATTCTCGCCTGCAACTCCTGCATGCCGAACGGCTTCGTAACGTAATCGTTCGCACCCGCATCCAGCGCCTCAACCTTCATCTTCTCCTGATCCCGCACGGACAATATGATGATCGGTACCTGAGAAAAAACGCGAATCGTCTCGCACAACTCCACCCCGTTCATCTGTGGCATCGCGAGGTCTGTAACGACCAGATCGGGCTTCCACGCTCTTACAATCGCCAACCCCTCCGCCCCGTTCCCAGCAACTTTCACGCTGTATCCCTGCGACGTCAACGCCATCCGCAGCACACGCGTTATCTGCGGCTCGTCATCGACCACTAGGACCTTTACCTGCGGCTCGTTCTCACCCTGCATCATGGAATTCTCCACGCACATCCCAGAGAGGCGTGCTGACCAAACGGTGCCCCGCTCAAGATTACTTCGTCACCTCATTCTAGATGTTTGCAGCAGGCTTTCAGAAGTTCTGATGCCAAGGCGCTTCATAGTACAGCGATCGTTGTCGTGCAGCGAAGCCGCACGCTGCATCTGGCTGCGTGGAACCTCAGGTCATGTATCAAACAGCTCGACCCTTCTCCGCGACTGCGCTCCGTCCGCGCCCACCATCCCCCAGCCGCAGCAACACGCTACCGCACGACTTCCACCAACTCTTTCTCGCTCTTCTCCCACTCCTTAGGCCCCGCATGGCTGAGCGTCCCCGCCTTATCGTTCCACGTTAGCGTCGTGACCTCCCTGTCGCCCTTCTCATACGCATACGTCGTACCATCATCGCTGTACAGCGCGAACGATCCATCTGCCCCCGCATACACCTTGACCTTCTCCAGCGGCTGCTTCCCGTGAGTGCTCTCTACCGGCACACCTAGCGGCAGAATCGCACCCGCGCGTACAAACAAAGGAATCGTATCGATCCCCGCATGCACCGTAATCGTCTGCCCGCCATGCACCTTTTCGTTCGTCCAATAGTTGTACCAGTCCGTACCTTCCGGCAGATACACCGCACGCGTCGTCGCTCCCTGCTCCATCACCGGGGCCACCAGCAACGACGGCCCGAACATATACTCATCCGACATGTTGTACACATGCGAATCCTTCGGGAAATCCATCCACAGCGACCGCATCAGCGGCGCACCCGTCTCATGCACCTTCCATCCCAGTGAGTAGATATAAGGCATCAGCGTGTACCGCAGCTTCAAATACTTCTCCAGAATCGGCTCTGCCTGCGGTCCATAGCTCCAAACCTCGTTGTGCTCTCGCGTCCCATGCGTCCGCATCGTCGGCTCGAACACGCCCATCTCGAACCACCGCACATACAGTTCCGGATAGTCATCATCAAAGTGCACATTCTCTCGCGCACCCGAAGGATCAATCAGCGGCGCATGCGCAGGAATATGACGGTACGGCAAGTCCTGCCACCCTCCGATATCGCTTCCCACATACGGAATCCCCGAAGCTGCATCATTCAGCAGCGTCGGCACCTGCCGCCGAAACGTATCCCACGTCGGCGAAATATCTGAAGTCCAAACCAGCACGCTATTCTTCTGAATCCCCGTATACGCATCTCGCGAAAGAATCAGCGCACGCCCGCCGTCCCCCTTCGCCGCCTGCTCGCGCATCCCGTCGTAGATCGCCGCCGTATGAAACAGCGGATACACATTGAAGAACTCCGCCCCCGGCCCCACATGCAGATACGCCCCATCCGGTGGCAGGTCCGGCTCCGTCTCATCCGCCCAGAAGTAGTCAAACCCCTTCGAAGCAATATTCGTGTGAATCAGATTCCACCACCACTTCGCCGCCTCCGGGTTCGTCGTATCGATATCCGACCCCGCCTTGTCATACGGCAGCCCGTTTACCGGCACTCCCGGCGTCGGTTCATCTGCGCTCACCGGAATCCCCGTCGCATAATGCTCAAACCACCCATGCGAAAGAATCTCGTCGTAATACCTCGACCCCGGCTCAAACCTCGGCCACACCGAGATCATGCTCTCGATATTCTCCGCATGCAGCTCCTTGTTCATCGCCGCCGGGTCCGGCCAGTCCTTCGGCTTGAAGTCGTACTGCCCCATCTTCGTGTAGTAAAACCAATCCACTACGATCATGTCGATCGGCAGATGGCGCTCCCTGTAGCCCTTCGCCACAGCCAGCACCTCAGCTTGCGTCTTATACCGCTGCTTGCATTGGATGAATCCATAAGCCGCCTTCGGCAGCATCGGCGTCGTCCCCGTCAGCAACCGATATCCCGCATAAATCTCATCCGACGTGCTTCCAGCGATCACAAAATAACTCACCCGCCGGCCCAGTTGCGACGTCCATCGCGTCTGCCCATCGAACGCAGGATAGATCGTCGTCGACGATGGATTGTCCCATAGCAACCCATATCCCTTGTTCGTCACCGCAAACGGCACACACCAGCTCGGCGACCCCGGCGCAATGTAATTCGCCGCGCACGTAATCGGCCGCTGCCTATGGTCCAGATACCCCTCCTGGTTCTGCCCCATCCCCCAGTAATGCTCATCATCAGGCGCCACAAAGTTCGCCCCCACCGTATATAGCGGCAGGTCCTCCGGCTTGATCCCACGCGCATTCCGCAGCGTGTCATCCTTCTGGTTCAGCTCCGCCATCGTCCACCCATCCATCGCCGTCAGCGGCGTCCCATCCGGCAGCGCGAACGTCACATTCACCCCACCCACAGACCCCGAAAAGAACTTCGCCGTGTCCGGCAATACCTGGTTCTTACTGCGGTGATATCCCGGCGCAACCGTCACCACCATCCGGTCGCTTCTGTAAACATCCGCACCGTCCTTGCCCACATCATGCTTCCACCCAGCGCCGTCTTCCTTCGCAATGAAGCCATATCCCGGCCCCGCCTCAGCTTCTTTTGCAATCGTGCTGATCGTCACCCGCACAATATTCGGCGCATACGGCTCAATGGTCACCGTGCTTCCATTCCGCTCCAGCGCAGCGTTCTCCACCGCACCACCACCGCCCGATTGCGCCAACATCCCCGACGACAGTCCAACCAATCCAACCAACGCACCCAGCACAACCGCCGTCGTCCGCATCGTCTTCACTCTCAATTCTTCACCGCTGTTCAATCCAGATAACGATAACAAGTAACCCGCCACACGTGCACGACAAATTCACCTACATCGCACTCGGCACCGCAATCCCCAACCATCCCAGCACGCGCACCAGCTCCCTCCGCGCCACCGCCGCCGTCGCCAGCAACAGCATCTTCCGAGCCTCATCCGTCTCCGTCAAAATGTGGTGCCGATGATAAAAATTATTGAACTGCTGCGCCAGCACAAACGCATATCGCCCCAGCATCGCTGGCTCCGCCGCCGCGATCGCCTGCTCCAGCACCAGTGACAGCCTTGACGCCGTCAGCCAAACCTCCCACACGCTCGTACCCTCGTCGCCCTCCAGCATCGCAGCCAGATCCAGACCCTCAACAGCCGCCAGCGCAGCCTCCGCGCTCACCCCGGCCTTGCGAAAGATATTTGCCGCCCGCACCGCCGCATACTGCGCATACGGCCCCGTCTCGCCGTCGAATGCCAACGCGTCCTGATAATCAAATGCAATCACCGTATTCCGCGTAAACCGCAGCAGAAAGAACCGCAGCGCGCCCACGCCGATCGCCTCCGCAATCTCCGCACGCTCCCGATCTTCAAGCTCCGGGTGCCGCGCGTCCACCTCCGCACGCGCTGCCGCAATCATCCGGTCAATCAGATCATCCGCCTTCACGCCAAAGCCCTTGCGCCCGCTCACCTCAATAAAATTCTTCGCCTTGTCCTCATCGCTCAGCACATATCCCAAGTCCTCCGCAGTCCGCGCTGTCAGCCCCACAAACGCATAGTTCAAATGCGTGTAACGGTCCGCTTCCGCCGCATATCCCAGCGCCCGCAGCGCCTCCTTCACCTGCGTCTGCGGATCATCCTGCCGCGAATCAATCACGTTATAAATCGCATCCGCATGCGCATAACTCGGGTGCGGATCTTCCCCCTCCACCGCCGAGATCCAGCACGTATGCGTCGCATACTCCCGAAACGTCGTGTACCCGAAATCCTTCCCCAGCAACCCATACTTCCACAGGTGATACGCAATGTCCTTACCCACATACGTCACCGTCCCGTTGGATCGGATAATGATCTTCGCATCCTCATCCGGCCCAGTCTCCGCGAGCTCCACACCAGCAGCCTGCGAGATTGCTCGCCGCATCACCCAGCATCCCCTGTTCTTACCCTCCGTCTCCAGATACAGCACGCCCTTCTCCACCATCAGCGCGCGCGCAGCCTCCCAGAAGTGCAGGTGCAGAATCTCACTCTCCCGAGGCAGAAAATCATACTCAATCCCCAGCCGCTCCATCGTCTCCAGATGCCGCCGCAGCACCCCCGTCGCAATCAGCTCCGCAATCGCCGCCGTATCATTCCCACCCGCCTCAATCGCATGCAGCGTATCCAGCCGAATCTTCTTCCGCTCCGCTGCCTTCTCCGGCTCCGCCTCATACCACTGTGACACCGCCGCGTACAGATCCCAGCACACATAATCCAGCCGCGTCCCCGCCGCCCGCAGCTCCGCGATCCACCGTTGCACATCCGCCAGCGACATGTCCCGCAACACCGTCACCGCGACCACAATATCCGCCACCTGAACGCCCGTATTGTCGATGTAGTTCTGCACACCGGTCTCCCATCCCGGCTTGTACTCATCCTTCTTCAGCATCCGCGCAAAGCTGTCGCCCAGAATCGCATTCCGCAAATGTCCCACATGCGCAGCCTTGTTCGGATTGATGCTCGTATGCTCCACCAGCCTGAATCCGCCCCCGCCCACCACCGCATGTTCATCCGCAGCCATGCGCTTCACCATCGCCGCGCGGTCCAGCCGTACATTTAAATATCCCGCCCCCGCAACATCCACCCCCGCAACGCCCGGCATCTGCGCCAGCTCCGCCTGCAGCTCCATCGCAATCGCCCGCGGAGCCTTCTTCAGCCGCTTCGCCAGCTCAAACGCCACCGGCAGCGCCATCTCTCCAAACGCGATCTTCGGCGGCAACTCCACCGCAAGGTTCGTCAGCGCCACACCATAGCGCTCCTGCAATGACCCCTCAATCCGCTCCTGCAACTGCATCTGCAACGTCCGATACATCCCATCACCTTCCCAATCCCTAATCCCTGTTCCCTAATCCCTGTTCCTTACCCTTACGGCATCTGCTCCGGCAGCATATCAATTTCCTCAATCAGCGGCTCCCTTGGCACACGCCGCATCCGATGCACCAGGAACATTGCTCCACCCACACCCGTAATCGTTACCAGCAGCCACAGATGAATCAGCAGCCCAAACAGCCCCGCAGCTGACGGCGCAACATAGTGCAGCTGCAGCGCATTCTTGCACGCCCACTCAAACGGCCCAATGCCTCCCGGCGCACTCGGCACCAGGAACGCAAAGTTCGCCAGCGCCACCGTCTGCAGTGGCGCTCCCCATCCCAGCGGCGCGCCCCACGACGTACGTAGCCCAATCATCTCCATCGCCGAAAAATACAGCAGCCCCTCACACAGCCAGATCACTAGGCTTAGCAGAAACAGCCACACCATCCCCAGAATCCCAATATGCCGAATCGCGTCCAGCGCCAGCAGCAACCAGTGCTCCACCTTTCCCAGCTTCGGCGGCAACTTTGCAAACACTACCTTGATCGGCTTCACAAGCGCCCGGGCTCCCGCAATCATCACAATCAATCCACCGCCCGAGATCCCCAGCAGCACCTTCACCAGCACCCGCGTCTTCGGCGGCAGCCCCTTGCCCGTGTGGATCGTCACCACCAGCAGCAGCACCAGCGTAAAAATGTCCAGCAGCTTCTCCAGAATCACGGTGCTCAAAATCACCGACGGCGACGCATTCAGGTCCGGTGCATACGTGAAGATCCGCATCACATCGCCAATCCGCAACGGCAGAATATTATTCGCCGCCAGCGACACAATCAGCACCCGAAAACAGCTGCTCAGCTTCGACCCCCAACTGCGCATCATCCTCCACCAGCGGTACGACCGCAGCCCATAGCTCGCGCACGTCCCCGCCACCAGCCCCACGATCCATATCGGAGCCACCAGCCGCAGCGCACGAAACTCCGCCAGCTTGAATCCTCTGAACGTGTACCAAAGAAAGAACGCACTGATCAGCACCCCTGGCAGCGTCTTCGCCATGTTCATCCGATGCTCTCGCGTCACCGCTCCCGCCTCGCCCGAACATCACCATCCATCCCCAACTGCCTCACATTCATCTCTCGCATCCCTATCGAAGTATTGTATCGTCCGCGCCCGGTACACTACTCGCGATGCAATACTCCGCCACTGCGCCCTCCGTCCACTCTCCAGGCCAACAACCCTGGCCGCGCCATCTCTGGGCAAGCATCATCCCCGCCCTCGCCATCCTCACCCTGCTCCTCAATGGCTACCACCCGCTCGCCGAAGACGGCGGCCTCTACGTCGCTGGCGTCCAATACACCCTCAACCCCACGCTCTTCCCCCACTACACCATCTTCGTCACAGAGCACCTCCGCTTCTCCGTCTTCGCTCCCACCCTCGCCTTCCTGGTCCACCTCACCCATCTCCCCCTCGCATGGATTCTCCTCCTCACCAACCTCTTCAGCCTCTGGCTCACCTTCTTCGCCGCCCACAAGATCCTCCAGCGCACCATCGCCAACCCCATCGCGCAGCTCGCCGGCCTCTTCCTTCTCGCCGCCTTCTGGAGCATTCCCATCGCTGGCACCTCACTCCTCCTCATGGACCCCTACGTCACCGGCCGCAGCCTCTCCACCCCGCTCTCGCTTCTCGCCGTCGCCTTCGCGCTGGAGGTCCCACCCACCAGCGACAACTCTGTCTTCTCGACCGAAGCGCGGCGCAGTGGAGAGACCCGCAGTTCACCCCGCCAACGCCATGTCCTTCTACCACACTCCGACATCCGCCCACTCCTCTACGCGGCCTCATGCCTCATCGTCGCTGCAGCCTTTCACCCGCTCATGGCCGCCTATGCCTTCGGTCTCGTCCTCGTCCTGCGGCTCACCTACCTCCGCCAGCGCCACCTCGCCTGGGCCATCCTCGCCGCTTCCGCCCTCATCCTCGCCGCCGTCCTCCAACATCTCGCCCCCACCGAATCCCCTGCCATCGTCGCCGCCGAAGCTTCCCGCTACTACTGGTTCCTCTCCCAGTGGCAGTGGTTCGAGCTCCTCGGCATTCTCGGCCCCATCGCCGTCCTCTACGCTCTCCTCCGCCGCTTCCGCGCCCGCTCCACCACCTTCGACATCGCCGCCGCCACCCTCTGTCGCGCCAACATCGCCATCGGCTGCATCGCCACCCTCGTCGTCCTCCTCTTCGCCCACGAATCCAGCCGCGCCCACCTCGTCGCGCGCATGCAGCCCCTCCGCGTCTTCCTTCTGCTCTACGTCGTCATGACCCTCCTGCTCGGTGCCGTCCTCACCCAGCTTGCCCTTGAAGCCCGCGCCCGTTCCCGCTCCACCACCACCCGCGCCGCACTCGCATCCGCCCCCATCCTCATCCTCCTCGCTCTCTCCGCGACAATGTTCTACGTCCAGCGCCAGACCTTCCCCGCATCCGAACACCTCGAACTCCCCTGGCTCGCCCACAGCAACCCCAACCCCTGGGTCCAGGCCTTCCTCTGGGCACGCAACAACACACCCCCCGACGCCCTCTTCGCCCTCGACACAAAGTACGTCAACGAAGACGGCGAAGACGCCCAGACCTTCCGCCCCACCGCCCTCCGCAGCGCCGTCCCCGACTTCTCCAAAGACGGCGGCGAAGCAGCCATCACGCCCCAACTCGCCGACCAGTGGCTCCAAGGTGAGAACGCCCAGCGCAACCTCTCCTCCGAGCCCGACACCACCCGCTACGCCCTCCTCCATCCTCTCGGCGTCACATGGCTCGTCCTCCACGCCAACGCCAACACCGCCTTCCCCTGCCCCTACAACAACGGCACGATCAAAGTCTGCCGCCTCGCCCCCTGAAATCCAACTCCCACAACCACCGCGCGTATAGTCCATAGAAAACCCACCCCACCGGAGCCTCCAACGATGAAGCTGCAAGCCGCCACCATCCTGCTCTGCTGCACCGCCGGCCTCGCCGCCGCCCGCGCCCAGACCTCCGCCATCCTTCCGCCCGACAAAGCCGCCGCCGAAACCGCTTCCATCCTCTCCGACCTCATCAAGATCGACACCCAGGACCCTCCCGGCAACGAGTCCAAGGTCGCCACCTACATCGCATCCATCTTCCAGCGCGAATCCATACCCTACGACATCCTCGAACCGGTCCCCGGGCGCGCCAGCATCGTCGCCCGTCTCCAAGGCACCGGCGCGCAGAAGCCCATCCTCCTCCTCGCCCACGAGGACGTCGTTCCCGTCGACCGCTCCCACTGGACCGTCGATCCTTTCGCCGCTGAACTCCACGGCGAAGTCCTCTACGGCCGCGGTGCCTCCGACGATAAAGGCCCCCTCGCCGCCCACATCGAAACCATGCTCCAGCTCCACCGCAGCCACCAGCATCTCTCCCGCGACATCATCTTCCTCGCCGAAGCCAGCGAAGAGACCAGCTCCCCCGCCGGCATGCAGACCATCGTCGACCGCTACTGGCCCAAGATCGCCTGCGAGTTCGCCCTCAACGAAGGCGGTGCCGCCGAAGTTACCAACGGCAAGATCCCCTACATCGGCATCGCAACTGGCGAAAAACTCCCCCGCGCCGTCCGCCTCACCGCCACCGGCCACAGCGGCCACGCCTCTGTTCCCGTCCTCGATAACCCCATCACCCATCTCGCCCAGGCCGTCGCCCGCCTCGCACATGGGACACCCCCACCCACCTCAACGACACCACCCGCACCTTCTTCTCCCGCCTCGCCACCATCTCACCCCCAGATCAGGCCGCTCTCTTCCGCAATCTCGACTCCCCCGCGACGCAGGCGCAGCTCCACGCCACCATGCCCCAGTTCTACTCCATGATGCATACCACCCTCGTCCCCACCATCCTCAAAGGCGGCTTTAAATCCAACGTCGTCCCCTCCGACGCCGAAGCCGTCATCGACATCCGCGCCCTCCCCGACGAAGCCATGCCCGCCCTCTACGCCCACATGGCTTCCATCGTTAACGATCCCTCCATCACCATCAAACCCCTCGACACCGTCGACAACATGCCCGCCGCACCCTCCAGCTCTCTCCACACCGCTATGTTCCGCGCTCTCGAAGCCGCACAGCAAAAACTCATCCCCACAGCCATCACCATCCCCATGATGACCACCGGTGCCACCGACTCCGCCTTCCTCCGCGCCCGCGGCGTCGACGCCTACGGCATCCGCATCCCCCGCACCTTCGACGAAAACGAAGGCGTCCACGGCAACGATGAGCGCATCAACCTCAAGGACCTCGCCCTCTACCAGCAGCTCGTCCAGCAAGCCATCGAACAAGTCAGCCAATAACCCTCGCTTCGCAAAGTCACTCGCCCTGTCGTCGCCCGAACCTAAATGCCTCGTCCGCCTTCCCAAAGGCGAGAGCCCTCCGCATACTCCGAACGCACAAAGGGGCGACGCATGCAGCGCCGCCCCTTGCCTCACCAGCCCTACAGCGTCTTCGTAGGTTTGTGCCGCGTCGGAGTATCGGCTGTCGTCACCGTCCCATCGCTGTATAGCCGCACCGACCTCCCGCCAACGATCGCCTTCTCCGTCGAATCAGCCTGACAGAACGGGTTCTCGATACTCTCCGTATCCAGCACCTGCCTCCACGGCGTATCGTTCGGCGGATCGGGCAGCACATACTCCACTCCCTCCGCCGCCGCGTTCACCAGAATCAGAAAGCTGTCGTCCACAACCGGCATGCCCTCATCATCCATAACACCCAGCGTCTTTCCGTTCAGCATCAGCGCAATCGACCTGTTCCATGTCTCGCCCCACGCTTCGTCCGAAATCTCCTTTCCGTCCGTCCCGTGCCACGAAACATCCCGCACCACAGACCCACGAATCTGGCGGTCCTGGAAGAATCTCCGGCGGTGCAGATTAGGATGGCTCTTCCTGAAGTCGATCAGTTTCGACGTAAACTCCAGCAGCCGCTTTCGCGAATCGTCCAGCTTCCAGTCATGCCACGTCAGTTCGTTGTCCTGGCAGTAGCAGTTATTGTTCCCCCGCTGCGATCTCGAAATCTCATCGCCCCCGGCCAGCATCGGAACGCCCTGACTCAGCATCAGCGTCGTCAACAGATTCCGCATCTGCCGCTCACGCAGCGTATTGATGGCCTCATCGTCGGTCGGCCCTTCAGCCCCCATGTTCCAGCTGTCGTTATCGTCTGCGCCGTCGTTATTGTCGTCGCCATTGGCTTCATTATGCTTCTGGTCGTAGCTCACCAGATCGCACAGCGTAAACCCATCATGCGCCGTAATAAAGTTGATCGAAGCCGACGGCCTGCGCCCATCATTTTGATACAGATCGCTCGACCCCGTCAGTCGATACGCGAAGTCCGACAACTGCCCGCTGTCACCCTTCCAGAATCGCCTCACCGTATCGCGATATTTTCCATTCCACTCCGCCCACAACACAGGAAAGTTGCCCACCTGGTATCCGCCGTCGCCCACATCCCATGGCTCCGCTATCAGCTTCACATCCGCCAGCGTCGGATCCTGATGAATCGTATCGAAGAACGCTCCCAGCTTATTGACATCATGCAGCTCACGCGCCAGCGTCGATGCCAGATCGAACCGGAACCCGTCCACATGCATCTCCGTCACCCAGTACCGCAGGCTGTCCATGATCAGCTTCAGCGTCTGCGGGTTATACACGTTCAGCGTGTTCCCCGTGCCCGTGTAATCCATATAGAATCGCGGATCATCCGCCAGCGTCCTGTAGTATGTCGTATTGTCCGCGCCCTTCAGCGACAGCATCGGGCCCTTCTCATTGCCTTCGCACGTGTGGTTGTACACCACATCCAGGATCACCTCGATCCCCTCCCCATGCAGCCGCTTCACCATCTCCTTGAACTCAACCACCTGCTGCCCATCATCGCCACTCGAGCTGTACCGCGACATCGGCGCAAAGTATCCCAGCGTGTTGTAGCCCCAGTAGTCGCGCAAATCTCGGTCCAGCAAATGCCCTTCGTCGATAAAGTGATGCACCGGCAGTAACTCCACCGCTGTCACACCCAGCTTCTTCAGGTATGCAATGCTCGCATCGCTCGCCAACCCCGCATAGGTCCCACGCAACTTCTCCGGCACGTCCGGATTACGCATCGAAAACCCGCGCACGTGCACCTCATAGATAATCGAGTCCGACATTGGCGTCTCCGGCGGGCAATCCCCCGTCCAGTCGAACTTCGAATCCACCACGACACTCTTCGGCACCGAATCCGCATCGTTGATCGTGCATATCTTCATGTCATCACCCGACTGCACGTCGTAAGGCATGATCGGTCCCTTGTGGTCTACCTCCCCCGCAATCGCCTTCGCATACGGATCCACCAGCAGCTTGTTCTTGTTGAACCGCAGCCCCTTCGAAGGGTCCCACGGCCCATCCACGCGGTACCCATACCGCTGTCCTGGCTTGATATCGCGCAGCAGCCCGTGCCACACAAACCCCGTGACCTCTTTCAGTTCAACGCAGTCCACCTGCTTCCCCGCATCGTCGAACAGGCACACATGCACCGCCGTCGCGTTCTCCGAGTACAGCGCAAAATTCGTCCCTAGCGACGTTACGGTCGCTCCTAGAGGGTAAGGTTTTCCTGGCAGTAATGTACGTTGCATAGCTCTCATTTCCATCGAAGTTCACTCGCCGCATCCGCATCGTCGCGACGCAATCCGCAAGCCGTGTCAATCCAATAGATGCAAAATTCTCAGCGCGAGCCACCCGCGCCCCGCGAACTCGGCTTCATCGCCCAAACCCCTACTCCACCACCAACGTCACCGCAACCGAGTGGCTCACCACCGCTCCCGCCAGATTTGTCGCCGTCCCCTTCACCGTCAGCGCATACGTCTGCGCCCCCAGCGCGGTCGTCGACGCCGTGCGCGCCCCACACCCCGCAACCACCATCAGCATCGCCATCATCCCGCACGCAGCCAGTCCCCGCAGTCCGCCGCGCCTCCTCCGTCCCGCCAACATCCACGGCAAAAGCATCGCGGCCATTACCATACCCCCGTACTGCTTTACCATCGTCAGTGTCGTCAGCGTCGAGCTCGTCTGGACGCTCATCGTTACCGCTACCGTCCCCGTTCCTGGAACCACCTGCGGCGGCGAAAACGACACCGTCGCTCCCGTAGGAAGACCGCTCGCACTCATGTCCACCGCTCCGGTAAACGTACCCGACGCCGCACCCACCATCATCCCAAAGTTCCCCACGCCGCCCGATCCAATCGTCTGCGTCGTGCTTCCCGTCGTCGCCAACGTGAAGTCCGGCACGACCCCCACCGTCGCCGTCTCCGCCGCCGACGTGCTTCCCACAAAGTTTGCATCACCCCCATACAGCGCCGTCACCGCCAACGCACCCGCGGGCGGCGCCAGGTACATTGCCGTCGCCACGCCACTCACCACCGCACCCGTCGCCACCACCGTTCCTCCCGCGACAAACTTCACCATCCCCGTCGGCGTCCCCGCTCCCGCCGCCGTCACCTGCGCCGTCAACATCAGCGGCAGCCCGGCATACGACCCCTGCGCCAGAGGCTCCTCCACCGTCGTACTCTCCGCCTGCATGACCTGCAACTCGCCCGAAGCCGCACTCATCTCCACGCTGTACCGTCCAGCCGCCGGCCCCGTCAGCGTCGCCACAATCGGATAACTCCCTACCGGAGATAACGCTCCCGCTGCGCTCGTAAATACGGCCGTCACCTGCCCCACATCCGCCGCTTGCACCCCGCTCAGCGTTCCCTTCAGCACCGGCATCTGGCCGCCATACGCCATACTCGCCCCATTCGCCGTCGCCGTCGCCACAGTCGAGCCAACGCTCACCCGCCACGCCGCACTCACCGCCCCCGGATTCACCCCATCCCCCAGATACACCGCGCTCAACGAGTGCTCACCCGCCGCCATCACCACCGCCGGAAACGTCGCCACACCTCCGCTCACCGAGGTCTGCGCTAACACATTCGTCCCGTCCACTAACTCCACCGTACCTTGCACAAAACCCGTCGGCCCGGCCACTGTAGCCGACGCGCTCACCGCCCCACCCGCTCCCTGGCTGCCCGTCAGCGTCACACTCGAACTCCCTCCGGCCATGCCACCCGCCGTATATACCCTCCCGCTCCCCACGCTCTCCCGCACCAGGCGGTTCAGCGCATCCGCATATACCGGCGACCCAAACCCCGAAACCGTCACCCCCCGCGGCGTATTCACCTCCGCCGTCAGCGCCGCCGTCCCGTTCGCCGCCGTTCCCTGCACCCCCGTTCCCACAATCGTCGAGATCACACCCCCCGCCGTCACCATCCGTATACGCTGATTATCCGAGTCCGCAAAGATCACCCCGCCCCCCGCCGTCACCACCAAACCCATCGGCAGCGACAACTCCGCCGCCGTCGCCGCACCTCCATCCCCCGCAAATCCCCTCACTCCATTCCCCGCAAACGTCGTAATCACCCCATTCGTCCCCACCACCCTGATCCTTTGATTATGCGAGTCCGCCACAAACACCCTTCCATCCGCACCCACCGCCACTCCCATCGGCGCATCCAGCTCCGCCGCCGTCGCCGCACCTCCATCGCCCGCAAACCCCTGCACCCCATCCCCCACCACCGTCGTAATTTGCCCGCCGCTGATCCTCCGCACCCTCTCATTGCCCGTATCGCACACCAGCAGCGCCCCGCTCCCATCCACTGCCAGCGCCTCCGTCATCCGGAACAGCGCATCCACCGCCGCCCC
>JABBOG010000006.1:0-29601 GCA_019351975.1 Acidobacteriota bacterium | reverse complement strand
CACGTACCGCGCTTATCCGTGCATTCCCCGTGTCTGCGATGTACAGCGTTCCGTCCGCACCTACCGCCACACCCTCCGGCGAGTTCAACTCCGCCGCCGTCGCCGCTCCGCCATCACCCGCAAAACCCTGCACGCCGTCCCCCACCACCACCGTCAAAACCCCCGCCAACGACGACTCGTACACCTCGTGCCGGTTCGCATCCGCAAAGTAAAGATTCCCCGCCGCGTCATACGCCACACTGCTTGGCAGCAGCGGCATCGCCACCCCCTGCGCACCACACCGCAAAACCCCCAACCCGCACCAAACCCCAATCACCAGCGCAGCAGCCATCCAAAGCCACCCACAGACGCTCCTGCCTCGCGCATTTTCCGCAGCACCTTTACCGCGCAAGAATCCTCCTCAGCAATGCGCCGCAAACACTTCACGCAAGTAACGGATTCGCCCCATCCTATCGCACTCCACCCAAAACCACGAAACCACCCCACCCCACAGCTGACACCCCACAACTGCCAACGGAGCCTGAACCTATATGCTGAAACCATGCGCTTTGTCCCCAAATTCCTGCTCTCCGCCATGAGCCCCGACCACTTCCCCAACGCCTCCCGCACCTTCGACGCCCCCGAAGTCGCCTTCCTCGGCCGCTCCAATGTCGGCAAGTCCTCTCTTATCAACACGCTCCTCGGCTCCAAAGAAGCTAAAGTCTCCTCCACCCCAGGCCGCACCCGCGCCATCAACTTCTTCGCCCTCCACGAAGGCACAGAAGCCAAATTCAACGTCCGCCCCACCCTCATTTTCGCGGACCTCCCCGGCTACGGCTACGCTAAGATCTCCAAATCCATCTCCGCCGACTGGCCCAGCTTCATCGAGCCCTACCTCGGCGAACGCCAGCAGCTTGCCCTCTGCATCTGCCTCGTCGACACCAACATCCCGCCCCAGGACAGCGACACCCAGCTCATCCACGCCCTCCAGTCCATGCACCGCCCCTACCTCGTCGTCGGCACCAAATCCGACCGCCTTGGCGGCAACCAGCTCACCAAATCCATAGCCGCCCTCAAAGCCGCCCACAACGTCGACCGCGTCCTCCCCGTCTCCTCCAAAACCCCCGCCGGCGTAAAATTCCTCTGGCCCGAAATCCTGAGCGTCATCCAGAGCTAGACCACCACCCAACCACCACCTCCAACCATAGGCGCAACCGCTACCTCAACCACAAACCAGTTAATCCCTTTGGTTTGTCATTCCTGTTGGTTCAATCCTCTACCAGAAAGACCGTCAGGAAATGAGCTAATTAGGTTGATGTCGGGTGTGCAGCAACGTTGCAGGCAATGCAACCGTGGCAAGCGTCACCAGCGGCGTCCCTTCGGCTACGAGCACATTGGGGCCATGCTGCAGTTCGCTGCTCGGATACCCTCCGCATGCAGATACGCCGACTCCTTGAGCCTAAGAGCATCCTCGCGAGCGATCGGATCGTGAACGCCACGGCCCAGGAACAAGAAGTTCTTGAACGAACGGTATTGATCTGCGATCTGCCTCCATCCGTCTCTCTTGAACATCAACTACCTGGTATTCAAGCCGATGGCCTCAACTGTGGGTTTGGCCGATCGGAGGCTGTCGGTTGCATACGTGGCGCTGACCTCGCGGCGTTCATGAGGCAAAAGAAAGATGTAGTTATCTTGCCAGACCACAGGCAGAATCTCTGTTCCGTGCGCTCCCGCATCTAGTTTTAGTCGGATACCAAACGCGAGCGTATCACTGGGATTGCGAAGCGTAACGCGTGTAACGTTTTGTGTGCCCTCTCGACGCGTTATTGTAGAAACCAGCAAATGCACCTTTGGCAAGCGAGTCAGCGTAGTGTAATTGGCTGAAGAAAGAGACGGCGTGAAATACCAGTTCGACTTTTTCCAATCAATCAGGTCGGGCGAGGTCGATAGCCAGTAGAAGTTGGAACCGACGACCTTTCTATTCCCATCACTGAGCACTAGCTTGAGGAAGTAGACAGAGGACAGACCACGGAGTTCAGGCAGCGTAAAGATTCGCTGAGTGCTGTCGGCACCGGCATGCACGACATCTGTACGCGAGAACTTCATCGTCATATCAAGGTTGAACACTCTCACCTGCAAATGCAGCGGCGGCGCATCCTTATACTGACTGCTGATAACCCAGATAGAGCGATCCGTCGGAGAGTACATCGGGTGCAATGGCTGCATCGCAATCTTCGCACCAAAATACCCTCCTCCAGGACACAAATAGTAGTCATACAGGTGCCAGATGATCGACGGCCATGCATTGTTCACCATCCATTGAATGACGCCTGTTGCGTCGTATTTATTACGACTGAAGGACTCAAACATGGCACGGGTGCTCTCGTACGCCATCCACTGAGATTTCTGCGCATACGCTTCCACCGTTGATGCATGTCCAAAACGCTCGTCAAGCGCCTGATTATAGTGGTCAAGCTCATGGAATACCCCTCCACCTGCGTGGAACTTCCATGTTTCGTCGATGGGCCACAGGTGGTCAGGACCCATCATCCTTCGCAGACTCTCAACAGGTGGAATCGCAGGTCCCGCACTGGTCTCCATGTTGAATCCATGCGCGCCCCCGCACCCTCCCAGATCGCACTTGTGGCCCGGTTCATTCTCTTGGGAATCCTCCAGCCAGTACGACGGTGCAATGATGTCGTAAGGGCCCGTCATGCGTACCCCGTTCTTCGCATTGCCCGTAGCGAGCTTGGCCGTAGCCGACGATTGGGTTGGATTTGGCCATCGAAGCTGCCGTTCAATTCCGAGATACACCTGCTCTTCCTCGGGCGGCGGCGGGTTATCACTTCCGTTGAGCCACACGAGCATGCTCGGATGTCCGCGTAGCCGATACATCTGCGCTCGAAGAGACTCCGTTGCTATCCGGTGATCCTCCGGAGTCCATCGATTCCACTGCTCCCAGAAGTCGCAGCAGCTCCATCCAGCCATCACCAAAATGCCGCGCCGGTCCATCTCCTGATAGAAATCCTGCGTCTCCGGTCGACCCTCAAGACGGAGCGTGTTAAGCCCCATGTCCTGCACGTACGTAAGTTGTGCCTTCAATCGCTTCGGATCTTCCCGCAGCAGAAAATCTGTCGACCATCCACCCCCACGAATCAGCAGAGGCTTACCGTTAATGCGAAAGATCCTCCGCGTCGGACTGGTGATCTCGGATGTAATCTGGCGGATACCCACGCGTGTATCTGTCGCATCAGAGACGCTACCCGCGACCTCAAATTGTAGATGCAGCGCATACAGGTGCGGCACTCCCATCTGCGCCGGCCACCATAAATCAGGATGGGTCACAACGAGTTGAGGGTACTCTCGTGTCTCGAAGGTCACGTCTTTGATCTCCCCGGGAGCCAGGTCGACCGCCTGCTGAAAAGACACCTTTCCGATACTGCCTCGTAGAATACCCGCTACAGGACCGCTCGTCATGTTCTTCGCTCGCACAGTGACACTTACCTTCGCGGCATCGTTGGCCGGAGAATTTACCTCCGACACTATCGACGGATCACTCAGCTTCACCGGTCCGCTGAAGGTGAGATACACCTTCCGAAAAATTCCCATATCTTTATCCGGAGGCATGGGATTCCAATCTGCATAGGTAAACGCGAGATCCTTCTCACTCGGAGGAAAGACCTCAACAGCCAGCGCATTTTTACCGTCTTTGGAAAGATGCTCCGTGATATCGAGCGAATAGCTTCTCCACGCTCCTGTAATCGACGACGTATCTGCGATGCGTATCCCGTTCAGCCAGATGTTGGCGCGGTAGTTGATGCCTTCAAAGTGCAGTTCGACATGATGCCTAGCGGTTGGTACAGGCAGATCAAATGACCTGCGGTACCACCACGACACGGCGAATGGACTCGACGCTGGCATCGCGAGGAGTCCGAAATTTACACCAATTGGATAATCTACGCCTGGAAGTTTTCGGAAGTTCATCCCTACAGTAGGATCAGGAAGGATCTTCGCCTTGACCAGCGCCCCAACGACTGTTGTCGGTACACGAACCGCAGTCCATCCCTGCGGTCTGTATGTGCTGCTGGATAACACATCGCCAGCCGCCTGTGCCTTCGCTGACGACTGAAGCTCCCATCCATCCGACAACACGACAACATGTGTCCCGACATCTTGTGCCCGTTCGCAGATCGAAGTGCAGAGCAGTACAGCGACACATGTCACTCGAGCCGCCCACCGGATGAAACCGTTCATCTTGGCAATCTCCATCTTCTGCATCGTGAGAGAACATGTAGCTGGTTTATTGGAAACCACGTCATGCTCAGTGAGCGGCAAGCTTGCCCCGAAGCACAACGATCGAAGCAGCCGGGATCTCGAAGGTCGTGTCTTTCCCAGCATGCAACGTAGTTTTGACAATAGGTCCATCAGGATCTGCGTACCCTTGTATGGATGTGTCTTGGGACACAGCCTCCGATATTGGAAGATGCGCGTTGAAGTTCTGATGGCCAGGGTTCCAATGGTACTGTTTACTTCCAAAGACGGATTCATACACATCTCCAGAAAAATATTGTTCTGCGCTACCGTCTTGGCCATCAAACACAACGCGCACCGGTTGTTTCATCGTTTGAGACTTGTTGATCAGCATGACCGACCACGCCCCATTGGGCCTCTTGACGGCGTACGCAGTGACGAAGGTATGACCGGCGTCGTCATGCATATCTGAAACAGCAGGAAAGATGCGATGCATACCTCCTGCTCGGTCAAGCCATTCTTCATTGATCATCTGACTTGCAAAGAATTGCGCCAGTGGCTGCCTGATCTTGTAGTCAGCGTCGACAGTAAACATGCCATACGTGCCCAGCGATCCATTACACCCGTGCTCCATCTGTAATGGCAGATAGTGGAAGTAATAGACAGCACTCCCTCCTGCGTTCAGAAACGAGCCTACGAAATCAGCAAGCCACAAGCCTCCAAATGTATCCATATAAGGCTCAGAGGTGGCGGAAGATAAATTCGTCTCCGTGATAAACATTGGAAGACTACGTGGGACGCCATCGTTATGCCACACGTCCATGATGTGGCGAATCGTCTCTGGCTCTTCGTAGAGTGTTGCCCAGCTGGTTCTGCATGGCTCAAACGGATAGTGCTCAAACGAAAAGAACTGGAGATCCTGCATGCGCCCATGCTGCTTCAGGTAATCAAGAAAGCGCTCAACCCAGGATGTTCGCCCCTGACTGTCAGGCCACGTTTCTATATCTTGGTTGACCCCCTGAAACGAGGGGCCGCCTAGCTTGAGCGTTGGGTCGACACGATGTACGGCGTCTGCATATTGCAGATAAAGTGCAGCATAATCTTCCGGCAACATATACTGCCCATCTGCCTCCTCTCCCATCTCGACGTATGCAATCGGGTATTTATGCTCTTCCAGATAGCGAATCTCAGCGGCCGCATTGTCAGGATTGTCATAGAGCATCGCGATCGGAATCACCGCCGACAACTTCTGCGTCACGCCACTCTGGAAGAACAGATCGAAACCAACCTGCGCTTCCCGCTCATTCACTGAACTCTTTGCGTCATGCCACGGATCAGTCGACGATGCGTAGGTGGGTGCCTGCTCCTGATCCGGGGTATGGCGCAGCAAATCATGGAACGCTCCATCCGAGGATGTAGTGCCCACACAGATTTCTCGAATTGCATATCCTACGCAGTTGCGTTGGTCAGCCGCATCATGCGTATCGCATGTATTGGACGAATGCGTCATCCATACGCGGATGTATCGTGTGCGTACCTCCAGATGAGAAAGCCGCAATGGCACGCTTCCTCCAGTGCCTGAGGAGACAACCCCCTGTGCAAACGTACTCCATGTGCCTTTGGTCGGAAAGTGGATAGGATCGCCAAAAAGCTTACCGTCAGGATCCAGCGGACCACTCCAGTACTGCACCAGGAATTGGGTGGCATACGGCGCCGCCCAGGCAATCTTGATCGTGTCCACCAGTTCTTCGTCGTTCAGATCAACAATGACCCACTGTGGATGCAGCGCATCGTCCTCGCCCGTAAATCGACTCGTCAGATATGGATTACTCTTCCAGTACGTGTTCTCATCGCCATCTGTAAGTCGCGAATACCCTACGTTGCCGGTACCGTCATTGTGCGTAACTCCACGATGGGGCAACGCGAATCCGTACGAATAGCGAATGGGTTGCGTAGAGTCCGTCGATCCCGTGAAGTAGCCTTGCCTTCCAGCGTCACTCCACGTCCCTGCACCGTTCCAATGCCAGGCCTCTACCGCCAGATCGGTATTCTGACGATATGTTACAGGCTGCCAACCAGCAGCAAACACTCGGTCCAGGGTCGCAGGTGTGAAATCAGCATCAATCGCTCCTACAGGAATGCGATCGATCCCCGCACCCAGCGACTCCTTCGGAACAAAGCTGTTCGTCACATGCGAAGGCGTGATATCCACTCGAATCGTCTGCGCGCACAGCACCCCCGACAAAAACGAAGCACAGACCAGCAGCGCAAGGCCTCGCACCCTATGGCTCTCGGCTGAGGGCCTCTCTCGCGCCTCCGTCCGGCCATGACCAGCCACAAAAAGCGCTGCGCTGCGATCCGCCACTCGAACGCTCCTCACAACGGTATCGAACAGCCAGCAAAGCAGGGTGTAATTGCTAAATAACAAGCGACGTTGCGCTGCCAGAATCGCCATTTTCATGCAGGGGTGCAGAGACAGGGTCAAGCGCACAATTTATCTCCTTGAGACTATTCAATCGTTGGAATAACATATTCACTTAGACCGTCCAAAGTCAACCTGCGCCCATCGCGCACCTTCATTCTCGACCCGGCGTTACCTCGGAAGCACAACTGCGCATATGTCAAATCACTGCTAGGCAAACCATATGCTCGCCCTTCTTTTGGTCCTGCAACTCAAACTCATGGACTCTCTCCCCAATTCGATCATCTATGCCGTATCACCATTTCCAGGGTGCCTTTCGCTGGCTTTATCCAGCGCAGACATTCATACTGATAGCCGGCTTCAGACCCACATCGAGGCAATATCGTGGCAAAGAAAACTTCTCCGTTCACACGCGTGACACTTCAGGACGTCGCGCGCGCCAGCGGCTTCTCAACATCGTCAGTCTCTATCGTTTTGAATGAAGCACCACTCTCACGCTACGTCGCAGTTGATACCAAAAATCATATCCGGAAGACCGCCCAAGAGATGGGCTACCATCCCGACGCCTTTGCGCGCTCACTCCGTCGCCGCCGCAGCGACACGATTGGCGTTCTCGTCTTTGATATCTCCGATCCATTTTGCATCTCTTTACTGCGCGGTATCGAGCACGCTCTCTATCAGACCGCCTATCTCCCAATCATTATCGACGCGGATAATCGCCGTGATCAGTTCGAACGCTATCTCGAAATGTTGATCGAACGTCGCGTAGAGGGGCTGGTGGTCGTAGCCAACTGGCTATTTGCCGACATCGATCCTCTCTCCAAAATTGCCAACAACATCATTCCAACTGTTGTCGTAGGTCGTGACCTCACGCAAAACTTGATCCAATCGGTAGTCGTCGATAACGAACAGGGCGGCTTTCTAGCGATGCAGCACCTCCATGCTCTCGGCCATCGACGCATCGCAGTATTACGTGGACCTGAAGAAATGAACGATAGTATGCGCCGTTGGTTGGGCATCCAGAGGTTCGCCTCCGAAGTCGGCCTGCACCTAGAACCTAGGCTAACTTCACAACTTCTCTCCGCCATGGATCCCGAGTCCAGCTTTGACGGTGGACTCAATTTGACCAAAGGGTTCATTGAGACGAGACTAAAGTTCAGTGCAATTCTGGCCTTCGATGACTTCACCGCGCTCGGTGCAATGCGTGCCTTGTGGAAGTCCGGACGCCGAGTACCGGAAGATTGCTCCGTCATAGGCTTCGACGACATTCCGCTCGCCAGCGTCACCACACCGGGAATCACGACCATTCGGCAGCCCATGATGGATATGGGCAAACTCGCAACCAAGCTGGTTCTGGAAGCTCTGGCGAGCCCCAAAGTTGGGTCTACAATCACAGATCTCCTGCACACAATGCCACCAGAACTCGTTCAACGAGATTCTACCCGGAAGATTCTCGCAAAGACGGGACGCGGCATCACTCAATAGCTAAATGCACCTTGGCCATTCAAAGATCACGTCATCCACCTTGAACCACAATCTTCTCCACCCACGCTTGATGACCTGATCGGCACATACTTGCAGGGAAACCATGCGTGCTACCGCATGGCCAGTCCCTCAAAAAAAGGTATCGATAATATCGACCACGTCGTATCTCGAATTTAGCACCGGCAAAGTGCGCCATTTATCGAAGGTCAGGCAAGGATGCGAAATGTCGAAGCCGATCATATCGCCGACGCGAAGATCATCTTCCACCGCCAACTGCAGGTAAGAATGTTGATCCATCATTTTTGTAATCACCCAATGTTCAGGCGTCGCACGCGGTGCGACTTCGCCTGGCCTGTAATGGAGCGACGGCTCCGGCAGCCCTGCGTCAAAAGCGGCATCGCGCTTCCCCATAGCTATGATAGCCTTGCCGGGCTCCGGGACCGATTGCACATACGCCCACACCTGCAGCGCCGGCAATAGGCTTGAATGCATACGTACTGCGATCGGATTACGTTCAACGATGTTCATCTGCGCCCGACGATAAGCGCCAACGTCGTGAGTCAGATAGCATCCCGGCCGCAGAATAACCTCAACCATATCGCCAAAGTTCGCGGCAGAAAATACATCTGCGACGACGTCGTACCACGCCGAACCGGCACCGGAAAGAAGAACGGGGCTGCGTCCGAATTGCCCCTCCGTTGCGAGCCTTCGTGTAAGCTCTACGGCGTGCTGCAGGAAAGCCCGAATCGAAGCCTCGTTATCAAGCACTCCTTCATAGATCTCGACGCCGCACAATACAATTGCTCCTTTCCAACGAGAGAGCGCAGCAAGAGCCGCCTGCAGTTGCTCCTCAGTTCGAATCCCTGCACGTCCGCCTGCAACTCCCAACTCAATCAAGACGCGGAGGCACTGCCCCCGCTGCGTCCAGGATGGTTGCGAGTAGAATGCGCCGAGTTGATCGATCTGTTCCACAGAATCAATAAGGCAGTAGTATTCAAACTCTGGATCGCACAGCAATCGCCCAATGATCGACATATTCTCTTTGCCAACGAGCTGATTCGCCATAAGAACACGGCGCACCCCATGGGTGTAGGCAACCAGAGTCTGATGTGCTGTAGCCAGCGTAATGCCCCATGCTCCAGCCCGAAGCTGGAGATCGAACAACCGTGGAGCCATAGTAGTTTTACCGTGGGGTGCGAGCTTCACTCCATATGCTGCGATGAATCGCTGCATCCAATCCAGGTTGTGCTGCAACTTATCGTCATACAGCACGGCAGATGGCAGGCTCAGATCTTCTCGCAATAAGTTCCATCCGAGAGCAACAACCTCACTGCGCTGAACAGGATGAGTCGCAAACCCCAGCCCCTTGTTGAGTAAATCAATTGGGCCTTGACGCCACATTTCTATTTGTCTTTGGTCATTCAAGTAAGCTTCTCCCGTCGAGCTCATAGTTATCGCGCGACGCTATCGAACCCGCGCTGCTCTTGGCATATATACTTATGGCTTATGTTCAGCTGTGACACCATCATTCGCAACGCCTCGGTGCTGGATGGCAGCGGCTGCCCCTCTGAAGTACTCGATGTTGCGGTTCGTGATGGCCTTATCTGCGCGATCGGGTCAGGGCTCAAGTGTCACACGCAAATTGTAATGGACGTTCAGGGATTAACGCTGGCTCCTGGCTTCATCGATGTTCACACGCATGATGATCTCGCAGTAATCAAGAGCCCGGCGATGCTCCCAAAGCTGTCGCAGGGTGTTACAACCGTTATCGTCGGCAACTGTGGAATTAGTGCGTCCCCAGTTTGCCTTAGCGGCGAACCTCCTGATCCAATGAACTTGCTTGGCCAAGCGGACGACTTTCGCTACCCGTCCTTTGCAGCATACAGGGCGGCCGTCGCAAGCGCGCAACCCGCTGTGAACGTCGCCGCCCTCGTCGGCCACACCGCGTTGCGCAATAATCACATGGACCGGCTTGACCGCACAGCCACCCGCGCAGAGCTGGATGCGATGCGCTTCCAGCTGCAAGACTCACTCGACGCCGGTGCCTTAGGGCTGAGCTCAGGTCTCGCCTATCTCTCAGCTAACTCCGCGAGCACGGATGAGCTACTCACACTGGCTCAGCCTCTGGCGTCGGTCGGCGGTGTCTACACAACGCATCTACGCTCAGAGACTGAAGCCATTCTTGACGCAATGCAGGAAGCATTCGACATCGGCAGAGCCTCCAACACGCCCGTTATCGTCTCGCACCTGAAGTGCGCCGGCATCGCAAACTGGGGCCGAAGCTCTGAGGTCCTTCATGCTTTGGAAACCGCACGCATCACGCATAGTGTCGGCTGCGATTGCTACCCTTACGCGGCAGGTTCCAGCACTCTCGATCTGCGTCAGGTCGATGAGCGCGTTGAAATTTCCATCACTTGGAGCACCTCACATCCAGAAATCGCTGGCCGATCCCTGGCGTGGATCGCGACCGCATGGAACACAACGCAGATCGAAGCAGCGCGGCGCGTGCAACCCGCCGGGGCGATCTATCACAGCATTTCGGAGCAGGATATGCGCCGCATTCTGCAACATCCTGCAACCATGATCGGCTCTGATGGCCTACCCAACGACCCCCGTCCTCACCCTCGTCTCTGGGGAACATTTCCGCGCGTGCTTGGCCGCTATAGCCGCGAAGAAAAACTGTTTTCGCTGACCGAAGCCGTGCACAAGATGACATGCATGCCAGCCCAGCGATTTGGCCTTGAGGGTCGTGGCCTGATCCGCGAAGGATACAGCGCCGACCTCACCTTGTTCGATCCAGAGCAGATTATCGACATCGCTACTTACGCAGATCCGGTGCAGCCGGCTCAGGGCATCGAAGCCGTATGGGTCAACGGAATCCTCTCTTATACCGCGCGCGGAGCGACCAGCAAACGCGCAGGTCGCTTCGTATCTCGCGGCAGAACCACCTGGCTTCAATAGATCATTCGACGAGGAATAAACCACGATGAGCATAACCCGATATGGCGTAGAGGGCGGCAAAGGAACAGGTGGACAGCATCTTCCCTTTGCGCGGGCGGTGCAGGCCGATGGATGGCTCTTTATCTCAGGTCAGGTGCCCATGGTCGACGGCGCGGTGATCGAAGGCAACATCGTCGCTCAATCGCATCAGGCAATTCGCAATCTTTTCGCTATACTCACCGAGGCCGGATACACGTCCGAGCATGTCGTGCGCTGCGGTGTCTGGCTCGACGATCCCCGCGACTTTCCTGCCTTCAATCTGGTTTTCAAGCAGTATTTTGGCGAGCATCCTCCAGCTCGTGCCTGCGTTGTCTCTGCGATGGTTGTAGATTGCAAAGTAGAGATCGACTGCGTAGCCTGGAAGAATCCACACGCGTGACGCCATGTATCTTCGCTCAGACTTCAACCGATCCCCTGTAGTAGCCATCATCTAGCTATGATCGATCCCCACAGTATCTTCCTGCTTGCTGCAGCACTAGCATCCGTCGTCGGCCTGATCCTGCTGATTGCTGTATTCAAGCTTAATCCATTCATCAGCATCTTTCTCGCCTCGCTGTCACTGGCCGTAGCGACAAGCATGTCCTTGGCAACCGTGATTCACTCCTTTGAGGCGGGCGTCGGAGCCACCCTCGGCCACATCGTCATCGTGGTGGCGCTGGGCACCATGCTGGGCAAGATGATGGCCGAATCGGGTGCGGCGGATAAAATCGCTCACACCCTGATCCACGTCTTCGGCCCTAAGAAAGTCCACTGGGCCATGGCCGTTATCGGCCTCGTCGTTGGTCTTCCTGTTTTTTTTGAAGTAGGCTTCGTTCTGCTGATCCCGATTGCCTTCACCGTGGCTCGGCGCACACGCACATCGCTGCTTCTTGTCGGTCTTCCCATGGTCGCTGGTCTCTCCGTAGTGCACGGCATGGTCCCTCCCCATCCCGCCGCCATGCTGGCTGTATCCATCTTCAAGGCCGATGTAGGCCGCACCATCTTTTACGCACTCCTCGTCGGCATTCCCACCACAATCCTTGCCGGCCCTCTCTATGCAAAACTGATCGCACCAAGAATTCACCTTGCCCCCGAAAATCCCATGGCCGCACAGTTCGTCGATCATGGTGCCGAACGCAGCCTTCCGGGTTTTTGGCTCGCCCTGCTTACGATCCTCTTCCCTGTACTGCTTATGCTCGTGGGCACATGGGCGGATGCAATCTCCCCTCAAAACAGCGGTCTGAACCAGCTGCTGCACTTCATCGGCAATGACGATGTCGCATTGCTCATTGGCGTACTGCTCAGCTTTATAACCCTCGGTCGCATGCGTGGGTTCTCCCGCACAACCATCCTTCGCTTCAGCAATGAGTGTCTAGCTCCCACCGCAACGATCACACTCCTGGTCGGTGCTGGCGGTGGCTTCGGTCGTATTCTTCAGGACAGCGGCGTCTCACATGCGATCATCCTTGTCGCACTTCACACCCACATCTCCTTGCTTCTGCTGGCGTGGCTTCTCGCCGCCTCCATGCGTCTTGCAACAGGCTCTGCGACCGTCGCAATGACCACAGCAGCCAGCATCGTCGCCCCGATAGCCCTTCATGCTACAGGTGTTCGTCCGGAGCTACTCGTCATCGCGACAGGTGCTGGATCGCTCATCTTCTCCAACGTCAACGACGGCGGATTCTGGCTCGTAAAGGAATACTTCGATATGACCGTCGCTCAGACGCTCCAAACCTGGTCCGTCTGCGAGACCATAATCTCTATCACTGCGCTAGGCCTCACCGAGGCGTTATCGCTGGTTCTTCGGTAGGGGCAATGGCACCTTCAAAGATCTCTCTTCTCTCACAAAACTCATGACATATCCCGCAGCCGAAGAACATACTTGAGATACCTATGAAGCAAGTTACGAATCAGACGCGCGTTATGCTGCTGCTATTGACCTTCGCCAGTTGGAGTATTCCCTCCTGGTCGATGGAGAACCAATCGCAGGCACTACAGTCCGGCACTCAGCAGCCGCACTCGACCCATGCTGCAGAAGCCTGGAGCAACGCTGCAAAGGCTCATCCTCTCGACCCCATTCCCCTCGCAAATCTAGGTCTGCTCGAAGCTCGCCAAGGTCATTATCCGCAAGCCATCGTCTTGTACCGAAAGGCAATGGCACTCCAGCCGTCGCTGCCCGGCCTCCGTCTGAACATGGGTCTCGCGTACTTCAAAGATAGTCAGTTCGAAGAGGCGATTCGAACACTTACACCTTTGCTCAAATCTCCCTCCACCTCTCCAGCCGAGATGCAGCGTCTCACATTCCTGATGGGAATGTCACATTACGGATTAGGGGAGTTCAAGGCTGCTGCTCTGGATCTTCAGCAATCCGCTGACAACGACCCTCAGAATCTTCCACTGCTCCTGA
Source organism: Acidobacteriota bacterium (assembly GCA_019351975.1). Lineage (GTDB taxonomy): Bacteria > Acidobacteriota > Terriglobia > Terriglobales > Acidobacteriaceae > Granulicella. Next base: position 16,078 of record JABBOG010000006.1, on the reverse strand, counting down.
CGCTGGCCCATAGCTGCCTTCTCTCGCAGCAATATGCTTGCGTCGTGGACACGTATCATCGCATGGTTGTACTCAACCCCAAGTCTGCTGAGGCTGACATGCTTGTCGGCGAAGCCTTGGACGAAATGAAAGACATGACCGGAGCAACCAAAGAGTTTCGCGCCGCTGTCGAAGCCAATCCCAAAGAGCCAAACGTACACTTCGGCTTGGGTTACCTCCTCTGGAAGCAGGTGCAGTATTCCGAAGCCGCACAACAGTTCCAGGCCGAGCTCGCGAACAACCCGCAATACACTCAAGCAAATCTCTACCTTGCCGATACCTACCTTCGCATGGACAACCTAAACGACGCCAAATCAATCCTCGAAAAAGTCGTCAAAACAGACCCAAATATCTACATGGGAAGGCTAGACCTGGGTATTGTCTTCCAAAGTCTGGGCCACACTCAACATGCTTTGCGTGAGTTCAAAGCCGCGACCCTCCTCAAGCCTGACGAAGTAAATGCGCACATGCGCCTTGGACGTTTGTATCGTTCGATGGGAAAGACTGCAGATGCGCAGCAGGAATTCAACGTTGCCAGAGGCCTGAACCGCGCGACCGACGAAGGTCTAAGCCACGTACTTAACAGCACGTCTCAATCAAACAAAGCTTCCGCGACAAGCGCATCTGTCGAATAGCAAAGAAAGGCCGGAGCGCTGGCCCCGGCCTCAACTCATCTTCTACAAACCATCCTCAGCAAGAACTTCTTCCCTAGGAACCTCACCCAGGAAAGAAGTTCCATGTACTAAAAGTAAAGCTTCGCACTGAACTGCATCGTACGAGGTATGTGAGCACTTGTGAGCTGACCGAAGGTACCATCTGCGATACCAGTATCTACATAAGCAAAGTTAGTGTGATTGAACACATTGAACGCCTCAGCCCTCATCTGCAAACTGGCATACTGGCTGAACCTGAAGTTCTTCAACAAACCCAGATCGACCCTCTCCACACCAGGCCCGAGGAAGCTTCCAGCGGAAGAAGTACCAAAGTGCCCATGCGCCGCTGCGAACGACTGAGTTGAGAACCACTGGGTCCGTGTCTTGGGAAACGAAACAGGGGCGATTTGATCGGCGCGAGCGACAATGTCAAAGTTCGGCCCCTGTATTCCAAGTCCTCCTGGATATGTTCCAGCTGCGCATCCATTGGCTGTCGTCGCGTCAGTAACGCAGCCGAACGGGTCAGGAACCTGCGTCACGCTCACAGATAATCCAGAGTTGAAGCTGGTAATACCAGACAGCTCCCAGCCTCCCAACACATGTCCCGTCAAACCGTGCTGCTCGCGCAGGAATGGCTCCTTGTAGACAAAGTTGGCGATGAAAATCTGCGGCTCATTCAGCGTCGAGTTTCCATAATCCAGCTTCGGATCATACGTGTACGTGTTCGCCGTGCCGCGATCCGAAGACTGGTCCGTCAAGTTTTTCGACCAGGTATACGAAATACCCAATGTCACATCCTGCGATGTGTGATTGATCGATACCTGCAATGAACTATAGTTTGCTGTGAATACAGGCAGCCTGGTATGAAAGTCCGTGTATCCAAGATACGGGCGAATCGTATTGAGAGCAGCGCTCGGATTAGACTCGCGCGTCGCCAGCGTCGGCATATTCAAATCCAATTCACCAAGCATATGACGGGAAATGGATCCGACATAAGCTACCTCTAGCACCGTCGATGGCGCTAACTGCTGCTCCATCGAAAGATTGAAGTCCGCATACGAAGGCACCTTGAACGCTGGATCTCCCGTAGTCGTTAGCTGGTTCGGTCCGAGCGCTGGAGGAGCCGCAGTTCCAGCCCCAAGCGGATTGTCAAACGACGTATTCACAATCGTCGTGGTCTGCACCAGGGGCGGATCACCAAATGCGTTCTGCTCCCATATACCGTCCAACGTGCGGTCGAAGAAGATGCCGAATCCACCTCGGACAACCGTCTTGCCTTGCGCAAACGGCGTATAGGCAAATCCTATGCGTGGACCGAAGTTCAAGTTATAGTTCGGATTCACGGTGCTTCCAAAAGGAGAGCATGTAACTTCCGCAGAGATCGCCTGCGCTTGTGTGCACGCTGCGCCCTGCGGAAAGATCAATCCATTCGCATACGTTGCAGGTGGAAAGCTCTGACCCGGAACAAAATTTCCATTACTGTCGAGAGCGGGAGCCAGCTTTGCCTGATAGACCTGTGGGTCGAAGTTCGTCAGCGTATTCTTTGCATCCGTAGGCGAAGGGAACCGGGTCCAGCGAAGCCCAAGGTTGACATTCAGCTTTTGACTTGCCTTCCAATCGTCCTGCACAAACGCCTCGATATTCCAGAACCGCAGGTCCGGGATGATATCGCGACTTGCCTGTGCATACTGAGACGCATTGCCCAGCAGAAAATCACCCCACGTATTGAAATCAAACGTTGCATTGCCCTCGGACGCATCCTCCGTCTTCAGCATCTGCTGTGCCGTAACACCAGCCCGCAACGTGTGATTTCCCAGCGTAACCGAGAAGTTATCGAAGATATTGCGATCCAGATTACGCTCAAAGTAAGGCGCACTTCCCTGCGACACTCCCGTGACCGACCCGTCCAGAATCGTCACGCTAGGAATACGCCCGTATGGGTCAGGATTGGCCAGCTTGTTGGTCAGCGACGACAACACCGAAGGCGAATTCGCTGGTCCCGAAAGCACTCCACTGATCGTCCCCTGCGAGTAGGCGAACTCCACCTCGTTTACCATCCTCGGAGAGATCGTCCACGTCAGATTGGCCACCACATTCTTTCCAGGTGCATTGATTGCCACGTTTACAACTCCTGGATAGTTCGCTCCCCCCCACAGCCCGGTAGGAAGATTGCTCGGAGCATCATCCTCCATCCCTCGAGCAAAGAAATGCAACTTGTCATTGAAGTAGTGGTCCACACGAACCAGGTCTTGTCGGAAATTGTTCAGCGTCGAGAAGGACGTCTGCTGGCCGCCATACGTGAAGTTGTTATTTGCATTCACGGTAGTGTAGTTAGCCTGATTCTTACTGAATATCTGCGACAGATACACCTTCGAGTTGGCGCTGTAACAAGCCTGATTCGCTACGGCAACACCTGTTGCAGGATCGTAGGAGCTTATGCACGAAGCTCCCACAGCCGCAGTCGTAGCGGCATACTGCGTCGGTGTTTCATAAAATGTTCCCGACAGTTCTGCCGCAGTTGGCGCTGCAACATTGTTCGATGAGGGACTCGTGATCTTGCGCCACTCCTCCGACCAGAAAAAGAACGTCTTCTTCTTGTTCGTATTGTAAAAATGCGGAATGTACAGCGGTCCACCCAACGTGAAGCCGAAGTTGTTGTAGTGATCCGGAGGCCGCACCAGCCCTTCCAGATTGTTGAAGTAGGTGTTCGCATCCGTCTGCGCCGTTCGCACAAACTCGTACGCCGAACCGTGGAAGGAGCTTGTACCAGAACGCGTGGCTACAAGGATCTGGCCGCCTCCGCTCCGTCCAAAGCTCGCATCGTACGAACTACGCTCCAACGTGAACTCCTGAATCGCATCTACGCTGGGAATATTCAGCAGCGTCGCATTCGATCCACTGTCGTTGATGTCCGCACCGTCTACTGACCAGTTATTCGCCGTAGTTCGCGCACCGTTCACCGAGATTGCCGACACGCTGTTGATACCTCCAAAACCAGGAGAATCGCCAAGCAGATCCACAACCCCAGGTTGCAGCGTGACCAACTGCTGAAAATTGCGATTCACAAGTTCCAACTCGCGTAGCTGCGTTCCGGAGATGGTTCCAGCCTGCGCGCTACTCGATGTATCAACCGCGACTGCATTCTCCTCTACAGTGACCGTTTGGTTCTCTGATCCAACACGCAGCTGCGCATTCTGGGTCCGCGTCTGAGCCACGTTCAAAATAACGTTCAGATTCGAAGAAACCTGAAAGCCCGGCGCGGTAATAATGATCGTGTATGATCCAGCCGGCAGATTCGTTGCCGTATAGTTGCCGGACCCATTCGACATCACCACTCGATCTTCCGCGCCAACTCCATCAAGCCTGATCGTGATCTTAGCGTTAGGAACGACAGCCCCACTCGTGTCTGTAATGACGCCGGTAAACGTACCAGCCATCTCCTGCCCAACCAGCACTCGAGGACCAGCCGCAATCAACACTACGACCATCAACAGCCAGAGCAGGCTCAATCGCTTTGTATTTTGTATTGAATCAATCATTGCCATCGCACCTTTCATCGAAATTCTGTGAAGGTTCATACATTGGTTTGCATGAACGAATGAACTCGGAAACCATGGGGTGCGGTGTTTGCTCTGTGAACGTTTCGCGCGAAAATGGTTAGGACAATTGCGGACTGAAGCTGGCGATGGCAAACAAAACGGTTGGAGAGATGTTGATTGCGGTTCTGCCTTTAAATCTGGTCCTTCATTCTGCTGCATCATGTGCCTCCCAAAGTAGTACAAAGGTGCGACAACAACCCTCACAAGCGCCTGCGTGCAGATCTGGTTCTCCTACCCCATCATGGAAACAGCTCGTCCTCCGAAGTCATGATCGAGTAGCAGCAGTACATAAAAGTATGGCAATGGCAAAACAATAGGGCATACGACATTAAAAGTCAAACAAAATTGATCACTACTGCCACAAATAGTCATCTTTAGCGTCTGAGATACCTTAAAAGAGCATTACCTAAAATTAACCCAACCCATCACTTGTCCGAATCGCTAGTCCGCGTGTCCGAGATCCACTCGTCAAACCTTGCATTCACGCATCTTCGGCCTATATTTCGAAGCGATAGTCTCCATCGAAGGCATCACAAAGCTGCTCACCGGCGACCACGGCGTTCATAATGTGCGCATTCGCTCGCCGTCCCTTCCCACAGCGGCTAGCGAGCCAGCGCCTCAGTTTCGAGCCTTCTGCACCAGCAGCGCAACTCCTGGCACAACTGCATCGATCAGCACAGCTTCCGGAGCCTTCAGCCTGTCCAACGCAGCAACCTGCTTCTCTTCCTCCGAGGTTGAAAACGAATGGTGCTGCCCAATCCTAGAAAGCGCCTCAAGCCCAATCGTCGCCGTCTCCTTGAGGTTCACCGACATCGGTGCCAGATCTTTGGTCACTGAGGAACCCGTTAGCAGCGGCTGCAACACAGCGTTGTTGTCCCGCCATATCTGGAGCCACCGCTCGGCTTGCTCAAAGTCTTCCCTGGACGCTTTCCCCGCTGCAATCCTCGCAGCGAGTTCATTGAACTCTCGCGCCGTATCGCTCTCCGCAGGCACAGCGTCCACCAACTTGTTCAGCGGTGAATAGCTCCCATACGTCGCCAAGGATTCTCGCGTGTACTCCTTCGGCGGCTCCACAACGCTTGCCAGTACAAGCAGAGATGATGGATCCGCGTTCCCAACCATCCGCTGAATCATCGCCCGGTTGATCCCCGCCGTAGCTCCGCCATACCAGGGCATACGTTCTGAAAAAATCGCCAGACGCCGGTACATCGAAGCCGTATCCGTCACGTCCTTCGGCGACCACAAACGTTCCGCAACGGCTGCTGCACGCGGCCATATCCGTCCGGTAATAATCTCCGGCGTCATGAACTCGCTCCACATCGCAGACTCGCCGCCGAGGATCAACTTCTGCTCCTCGGGCGTCAACTCAGCCGCTGCTCCTGCCAATGGATCAACGCCATAATGCTGCGACGCAGGCTGATTCAAGTCGAGATAATAGCCCCACGACAGAATACCGCGATTGCCTTGGCGCGCCGCCACTGCCAGCGACTCCTGCCCCCGCCACGATTGAATCACCACATCGCGCGGCGTATCGGGCTGTAATACCTCATCCCATCCCACCGTAATCTTGTGATACTTCGTGACCAACTTCTCCACGCGGCTCGTAAAATATGCCTGCAGCGCTGCATTATTCTTCAAGTGGTGCTCACGCATAAACGCCTGGATACGAGGGTTCGCGTCCCACTCCTTGCCATTCACCTCGTCGCCGCCAATGTGGAAGTATGCGTCCGGAAAGATCCCCGTCATCTCGCCGATAAACCGATCGAGAAACTGATACGTACTCTCCCGCGTCGGATCCATCGCCGGATCAAAGATTCCCCACTTGCGAATAATTGAGTACGGCCCATTCCCGCTCGCCAGCTCCGGATATCCGACAAACCACGAAGCCGCATGTCCCGGCATATCAAACTCCGGCACTACGCGGATTCCGCGATCGCGAGCATACGCAATCAGCTCATGCGCCTGCTCCTGCGTGTAATACAGACCATCCGATCCCTTTTCCTGTAGCAGCGGGTAGACCTTGCTCTCCATCCGAAAACCCTGGTCCTCCGACAAGTGCCAGTGAAAGACGTTGAGCTTCGCCGCCTCCATCAAATCAATGTTCTGGCGCAGTACGTCCAGCGGAATGAAGTGGCGGCCGGTGTCGATCATCAACCCACGCCATGGAAATCGCGGCTTGTCGTCGATCGTCATAGAAGGAACGACAAAACCGTGGTCCGTCACCTCCACCATCTGCAGAAATGTCTGCAATCCATGCATCACTCCTAATGGGTTAGGAGCCTGTAGCAGAACTCTACCCGGAGTTACCTCGAGATGATAGGACTCATCCTCTCCTAACGCCTCCACTGGGGCGCTGGCATGTCCCGTCCGAATGACAAAATCAGGCTGCCCTGCCGTAGCCTCAGGCCAATGCAGAATTCCGGTCTCCTCGCTCAAACGCTTGAGGAACCGTTCTTTTGCCTTGTCGAGTCGAGGGTCCGTGAAGCCCTCCAACGATACCTTCAGGCCTTGATCGATCACCAGATCTCCGCTGCCCAGCGTCACATGTTCCGGCAACGGTAGAGTTGATAGTTGCGCTTGAGCGCCAATAGGAACGCCGCTCAGCAGAAGACTGGAAATAACGCACAGCAGTACTGTACACGGAGAAACTTTAGCGGACCATCCCATAACATCTCCTTATCCAAGTCAAACTACGCTGCTTTAAAACGTGAACCGTGAAGCAAACTGAAACTGACGCGGCGTATTGACATCAGCCGTGATAAGCCCAAACTGCGATGCATACGTACTCGGGTTGCTCACCAGGTTCTGAATCGATGTGAGCCCGGGTCCACCAAACTGTGCCTTATTGAAAACATTGTAGGAAGAAATCTCGAAGCGCAGGTTCATATCTCTCTTCAATGGAATATTTTTGGATAACGTCACATCCACGTCCCGTGCTCCCATCGTACGAGCATGATCCAGGTACGCCGGCGCCGTACCCGCGACAAACGGGCTCGCAGGCAGCGCAAAGCAGTCGGGGCGAATCCATTGCGTAGCCGTATGCGGCGCGCCCTTTCCAGGATCGCAGATCATATCCGCGCGCTGATTGAAATACGTCGGCTGTATCCCCGAAAGCGGCGAAGCGATAGGAATACCGCTGCTCACATAACCAATCGCGTTTACCGTCCAAGCGCCAAGAATCACGTTCGCGGGCCCGCTCAATGAGATCGCCCTGTCCTTCCCAATGGGCAGATCATACGAAGCCTGCGCTGTGAACTGATATTTCACATCTTGCGGGCTCACGGAGTATTCAAGCTTCAGGTTCTTCCAATCCTGAGGCGACCCCGCGTGCGATCCGACGAAGTCCAACGGTGGATTGCCATCGTCCGTCATCAGCTTCGCCCACGTATACGATACGAGCGCTGTAAAGTGGTGCGTCAGCCGCTTCTGCAACTTCGTCTGCAACGAACTGTACTCCGAGTCTCCAGCTGGATATCCATGCACGATGACACCGTTGCCGTTACCATAGCTGCCATTGCCAAACTGCGGAAACTCCTGCAGCGAAACAAACAGCGGCACCGTCGGAGATCCGTAATTGGCGTTGGTTGTCGGTTGCGTATTTGCCCACTGATTCACCACCGTATTATTGAGCAACGCTGATTGATATTGCCCGATCGTACCCAAATCGAGTTGGTTTAAATCCACGCTGGCAAACGGAAGAAACAAACCCCTGCTTCCTACATAACCAACACTGACAACATACTCCCGCGGCAATTGGTACTCAAAGCCCAGATTGAAGTTATACGTCGTAACCGTCCGTTGATGGTGCAGCACTGTGTTCAGCGTCGTCCCAAGATTGTTGTTCAAGCCACTCGGAGCGCTGATCAACTGCACCACTCCCTGCGGAAATGGGTTGCTCAGCGAATACGCTCCCGTTGTGCTGGCTGCAGCACTTCCCGCCCCCGCTCCAGCGCAAAGATTGGATCCGTTCAGCACCGTATTGCCATCCGCGTTGTAGCAGGTGGAGTTCCAGTTCGTCGTCGAAGAATAGCCGTCGCTGTCCTGCGCCGCACCTGCAACCATCGCCACGCTTGGTCCGTAGTAAATTCCCGCACCACCGTGAATGACCAGATCTTTTACTGGCTGCCAGGATACGCCAAGCCGCGGTCCGAAGTTCGTCATATTCGTCGTGAAAGGTGACCGCGCTCCGTTATGCACATAAACCTCTGCTCCCGTAAACGACACACCTCCGCTGCTGCTGCTTGCACTTGGATCGAAGTACTCCAGCCGGTTGTGCCGCTCCGTACGACCGCCGAAGATGTCCCACCGAACGCCTGCAGTAATCGTAATCTTCCGTGACGGATGGTATGTGTCTTGCAAAAACCCTGCATAGTACGGGCTCGATTCAGCAACGAACAAATCCTTTGTGAAATTTGTATTCTCCACACCCGGAGATTCCCCCATGCCAGTCAGGAACGACGCAAAGTCACTCCCACCAATACCGCTGCTGGTTTGCTGATCTGTCGCCGAAATGTCAAAGTCGTAATTGCCTGACGGTGCCGGTGGCTGTCCTGCGTTGAGAAAGCGCTTCATATACTCCGCTCCCACGCTGATTTCATGCTTGCCAAGAACCTTTGTCAGCGTCGCGTTGAAGTCGCTGTTCTCACTTGCATAGATGAAGGTGTTATAGTTCGCAGTTCCCCCAACTCCGCCGCCTACATCGGAAAACAACGCATACGGCAGCGTCTTATACACCTCTTGTGCTGCCAGCGACGCAGGAAACCCGAGCGTCGTAATATCGAACCCATCCTGTTGCGGATCACCACCTTGATTCTCGTAGTGGCGCGTAAACGAGTACCGCAGCTGCAACACCGTCGTCGCGCTCAGCGTGTTGTCATAGCCCACCAGAATATTGCGCCCATTCGTCACATTCTGCGCGTAGTTCGGGTCCCAATCGTTGTTGAACGCATTCACCCCCGAAGTGAACAGCCGATCAAAAGAAAAGCGGCCGAATAATCGCTGCTGTGCATTCAGGTTATAGTCCACACGAATGTCAAACCGTTGCGCCGTCGTCGGGTCCAGTCCAGGGACATACAGATTATTGACAGCCCCGTTGGTGGCTGCATCGCACGTCCCCGGATTCGGATAATTACACTTCGGAAACATCGACAGAAACTTCACAGCGATCGGGTTCGGATCGGTAATCTTATTCCCTGCATACGGCTGGCGCGTCCCGTCAGGATTATCCGGCACCATCGGGTTGTAAATCGTAAAGCTGTCTGCGGAGAAGTCGCCCGTTCTCTCAGCCGTGGTCGGCACCGTAAAAATATTTGACCCGTCAAACTGCTCCTGTTGCGTCGCCTCATAGTCGGCAAAGAAGAAAAGTTTGTCATGCAGGATCGGTCCTCCAATCGATCCTCCCTCTTGATACCGATGGAACGACGGCGCCTGGTTCGTCGCTCCACTCGCCACCTGACTCTCCTTGTTGAAGTAGTCATTCGCCGCAAGGACATCGGGCCGAAGATAAACAAACCCGTCGCCATGGAAGTGGTTGCCACCCGACTTACTCGCCAGGCTGATTACACCCGCGCCTCCGCTCTGATATGACGCCGGCGTATTCTGCGTCTCAACTCGAAACTCATCCACTGCGTCCTCAGGTAGATCCAGCGCCGGAAGAATTGCTCCAGCATTGTTCTCCGCCACTCCCAGCGGGCTGCCATCCACCATGTAGTACACCGATCCTTCAATCGACCCATTCACCGTGTACGACGAAACATCAATATTGGGTCGACCGCTCGATATATTCGTAATCGCAACCGAACTGGAGGAATTCGGCGAACCATTCGCCGGCGTCACCCCGGCACTCAACTGCACCAGGTCATACACGTTCCTCGTCAGTAAAGGCACGCGATCGATCGTTGCCGCCGAGATCAACTGTCCCACCGTGGAATTACTCACATCCACAAGATCATTCGGCGCCAGCACTGTCACCACGTCCTTCGCGCTGCCCACCTGCAGACTGAAGTTGACCGTGCTCACTTGATCCACATTGACCGTGAGATTCTTCTTCGCCAGAGACTCAAACCCAGCCACCGTCGCCGTCACCTCGTAGACTCCAGGGTTCAATGACACAAACGAGTACAATCCAGCAGCACTCGACACGCTCTGCTGCCGAACCCCAGTCGCCTGATTGAGCGCCGTAATCTTCACCTTCGGAATCACCGCACCCGACGCATCCGTCACGGTCCCGCTGATGCCCCCCCGCCCCGCCTGCGCAACAGCCAGCCCCCCCGACATTGCAGCCAGCACAGCACAGCTAAAAAGTACATTTAATAGAAGATTGCAGCGATGCCAGAGATTCACGGTAGACCTCTCGTTTCTCTTGAATATGTACTATTCAATCGTTGTAATGATGGGATAAAGGCTTGACTTAGAGAAGAGCCTAGGCACATTCCTCATGCCTGTCAAGCAGAAAAACGTAACAGTCCCGTAATTTAAACAAAAATAATGATTGTTTACGGTTTACTCGTGCATAATTTCCCAAATTTCGCAAAGTTTATGAAGATCCAAACGAAAACTTGTGAGACGATGCATTGCATGTCCTCCTCTCCTTCTGTCGCTGCTCCCACGCAACGGATCATGTCCATCGACGTACTCCGTGGTCTGACCATCGCCTTTATGATTCTCGTCAACGATCCCGGCAACTCCAAAGTCAGCTACTGGCCCCTCGAGCACGCACATTGGAACGGATGGACCCCCACCGACCTCGTCTTCCCGACCTTCCTCTTCCTCATCGGCTGCTCCATCGTCTTCTCCCTTGGCTCGCGCCTCAAACGCGGCACACCTCGGCGAACCATTGCGTGCCAGGCCACCAAGCGAACCTTCTGGATCCTCGTTATCAACTTCGCCATTCGCCTTCTTCCCGACTTCAAGGATCTGCATCACGTCCGCCTTTTCGGCGTCCTCACCCGCATTGCTCTTGTCTACTTCTGCGCGTCCATCTTCTATCTCCTCACTCAGCGTGTACCCAGTCTGGTCATCGCCATTGTCGTACTTCTTATCGGCTACTACATCATGCTGCGATTCATCCCGATCCCCGGCGCAGGTATGCCCGGCGTCAACTTTCCCTTCATGGACCAGTACAACAACCTCACAGCCTACATCGACCGCGGCTTCAATGCGTGGACCCAATCACACCTCCACACCGGTCTTCTCTACGAAAAATATCGTGATCCCGAAGGTCTGCTCAGCACCCTTCCTTCTATCGCGACTTGTCTCCTCGGCATCCTCGCCGGCAAACTCATCCGCTCCGAGCAGCCCGCCACAAAAGTCTGCTACTGGCTCTTCGCAGGCGGCGCCGCCGGCATCGCTCTCGGTTATCTCTGGAGCATTTGGTTCCCCATCAACAAAAATATGTGGACCAGCTCATACGTTCTTCTCAGTGCCGGCATCGCCGGCATCCTCCTCGGCTGCTGCTACTGGATCTACGATGTGCGTCAGCAACAGAAGACCTCACATCTGGTGCGCGTCCTCTCCTGGCCATGCCTCGTATTCGGCTCAAATGCCATCACCGCGTATGTCATCTCCTCTCTATGGGGCAAGCTCTTTGGCTTCATCCAGATTCACGAAGCAGGCCACATCATCTCGCCTCTCGGATGGATCAATAAACATGGCTTCGAGCACTGGGGAGCTTCAGCAAACACCTCCCTTGCCTATGCAATCTGCTATGTCATTCTGTGCTTTCTGCCAGTCTGGGCTCTATGGCGTCGCGGCATTTTCCTTCGTGTTTGAGCGATCAGCTTCCTGCCCGGTCATCACGCGTCAGAACAGAATCTTCATCGCAAGCCGTGTTTTGTACGGCGCGGCCGAACCAATACCGGGCGCGCCCTCCTGTATGCCAATCGTCGATGTGCTCTGTCCAAACGTCGCCGGATCAACACGGAACTGCGCGCTCACCCGCTCCTTGTAAATCGGTGTTGTCTTCACCAACGACAGATCCACATCCCCGAAGCCCGCCCCGTACACCTGATTGCGCTCCAGATTCCCGTAAGTGCCAACGGTTGGCTCCACAAAGCTGTGCAGAACTTGTGTCGAGACGACAAACTTCTCATCCACGCAGGGAACCTGCGTAAACTCTTGTCCCTCCGCTTGTCATTCCGAGTAACTCTAGGAATCCGCCTCTCGCTCACGCAGCGAGCGCCCCTTCCCCCAAAAAACAGCGATGCCCTGCATCAGCAGGGCATCGCCATCACGCTTGAAACCGACTACTCGCCGTAATACTCCAACCCCAGGTGCGTAATCAGATCCTCACCCATAATGTGCCGCAGCGTATTCTTCAGCTTCATCTGCTGAATGAACAGATCGTGCTCCGGATACACTCCCGGTGCCGTATCCGGATCCTTGAAGTAGAAGCTCAGCCACTCCTGAATCCCCAGCCCGCTCAGGGCCGGTGTACGCGCCGCCAGATCCATGAACAAGCAAAGATCCAGCGCCAGCGGAGCCGCCAGAATCGAATCACGGCAAAGGAAGTCCACCTTGATCTGCATCGGATAGCCAAGCCATCCGAAGATATCAATGTTGTCCCAGCCTTCTTTGTTGTCCCCGCGCGGCGGGTAGTAGTTGATCCGTACTTTATGGAACACATCGCCATACAGGTCCGGGTTCTTCTCCGGCTGGAAGATATGCTCCAGCACGCCCAGCTTCGACACTTCCTTGGTCTTGAAGTTGTCCGGATCGTCCAGCACCTCGCCATCCCGGTTGCCCAGAATGTTCGTCGAATACCATCCGCTCACACCTAGCTGCCGGGCTTTGAACGCCGGTGCCAGCACCGTCTTGATGAACGTCTGCCCTGTCTTGAAATCCTTGCCGCAGATCGGAGCATTCATCTTCTTCGAAAGCTCCTGCAGTGCAGGGATATCCACCGTGAGATTCGGTGCTCCATTCGCAAACGGAATCCCTTCCTTCAGCGCAGCCCATGCATACAGCATCGACGGCGAGATGTCCGGATCGTCCGCCACCAGGCCCTTCTCAAACGCTTCCAGCGTCTGGTGCACCGGCTTCTGCTCGATGTAAATCTCCGTCGATCCACACCAGATCATCACCTGGCGGTCGGTCTTCGTCTTAAACTCCGCAATATCGTTGCGAATCTGGTTCGCCAGATCGCACTTGTTTTTCCCAACCTTCTGCACCTTCGGGTCCAGGCGCTTCACCCAACGCTGGTCGAACGCCGCAGGCATCGGCTCGATGCTCTGCAGAAAATCTTTCATGCTCTCCAGTTGATCGCGATCCAGAACGCCCGCCGTCTTCGCAGCGTCATACAGGTTTCCGCCAAAGATATCCCACCCGGTGAACACCAGGTCGTCCAGCTGCGCAATCGGCGCCCAGTCCTTGATCAGCGGCGTCCGGTCGTCCGTGCGCTTTCCCAGCCGGATCGTCGCCATCTGGCTCGTCGACCCGATCGGCTTTGCAAATCCTCTGCGAACTGCCTCAACTCCGGCGATGAGCGTGGTCGCAACAGCTCCCATGCCGGGAATCATGATTCCAAGTTTTCCAGTAGCTGGCTTAATGCTCGCTGCGCTCAGTGGCCCAGCGTTGGGTGTAGACATTTTCGGTAGATACCCTTCTGTCGTTCAAATTTCCAGTATTGCGGACACTCCAGTATCGCTCCTGTCAAACCCACCACGCAACCTCCGTCCGATAGTCGCCGCTCGCACCGCCCACATCTCAACTGTAGGAGCCCTCCAATCCGCCCACACCTCGCCAGCCTCGTCAAAGACCTCCGTCGCCACGGACCTCAGACCGCCGTCGTCACTTACCCCGGCGTCCGCCGCCACGCCACCACCTACGCCCAGCTCGCCGAACTCGCCGCCCGCTTCGCCGCCGAGCTCGACCGCCGCTCCATCCTTCCCGGCGACCGCGTCATCCTTTGGGGCGAAAATTCCGCCCCCTGGATCGCCGCCTTCTTCGGCTGCCTCCTTCGCGGCGTCCTCGTCGTCCCACTCGACGCCGCCGGCTCACCCGACTTTGCCGCCCGCGTCATCGCCGACACCGCCCCCAGGCTCATCCTCGCCGACACAGCCCACCTCCCCTCCCTCCCTTCCGCCATCCCCCAACTCTCCCTCAATACCCTCGCCGAAACTCTCGCCACCACCCGACCCAACTTCGGCGTCTCCACCGCCGTTACCCTCGACAGCCCCTTCCAGATCGTCTTCACCTCCGGCACCACCGGAACCCCCAAAGGCATCGTCCACACCCATCGCAACGTTCTCGCCAGCCTCGACCCCATCGAGCGCGAGATCGCCAAATATCGCCGCTACGAGCGTCCCTTTCATCCCCTCCGTTTCCTCCACAGCCTCCCTCTCAGCCACGTCTTCGGACAGTTCATGGGTCTCTGGATTCCACCCATCCTCGCCGCCGAACTCCACTTGGAGTCCCAGCTCGAACCCGCGCGTCTCCTCGATCGCATCCGCCTCAACCGCATCTCCGTCCTCGTCGCCGTCCCCCGCACCCTCGATCTCCTTCGCTCCCATCTCCTCAACCGCTTCCCCGGCCTCGACACCCAACTAGCCGCCGCCACCGGCCTCACCATCGCCAGGCGCATCTTCCGCTTCCGCCGTGTCCACCGCCTCACCGGCTGGAAGTTCTGGGCCCTCATCTCCGGTGGTGCCACCCTTCCGCCCGACCTCGAACTCTTCTGGGGACGCCTCGGCTTCGCCCTCATCCAGGGCTACGGCATGACCGAAACCGCCGCCCTCATCACCCTCAACCACCCCTTCCACCTCGGCCGCGGCACCCTCGGCAAGCCTCTCCCCGGCCGCGAAGTCCGCCTCAGCCCCGACGGCGAAATCCTCGTCCGTGGCGACGTCGTCTCCACCGCCACATGGACCAACGGCCGCCTCCAGCCCAGCTCCTCCGACTGGCTCGCCACCGGCGACCTCGCCACCCAGGACACCTCCGGCGACCTCCGCTTCACCGGCCGCCTCGGCGACGCCATCGTCACCTCCGCCGGCCTCAACATCCACCCCTCCGACCTCGAAGCCGCCCTCCTCCAGCACCCCTCCGTCCGCGCCGCCGCCGTCATCCCCTGCCCCACTCCCACCGGCCCCGAACCCATCGCCGTCCTCCTCACCAATACCGCCGACGCCGACCTCGGCCAAATCCTCCACACCGCCAACCAGCACCTCGCCCCTTATCAGCACCTTCGCCGCGCCCTCCCCTGGCCCGAGCCCTCCTTCCCCTTCACCTCCACCGGCAAACTCCTCCGCCGCTCCATCGCCGAATGGGCATGCCAGCAGATCGCTTCCAGCCCGGCCGCACCCACCTCCACCCGCACCGACCCCCTCCTCGACGCCATCGCCTCCATCACACGCCAAACCCCTTCCAACACCGCCGACACCGCCCGCCTCACCGAAGACCTCCACCTCGACAGCCTCGGCCTCGTCCAGCTCCAGTCCCTCCTCGAACAGCGCTTCGGCCTCGACCTCTCCGACGACCAGATCGCCCACGCCACCACCCTCGGCGACCTCCGCACCCTCCTCCATACCCCCGCCAGCTCACCCGTTCCCGCTTCCGCCGCCGTGCCTCCAACCATCGGCGACCAAACCTCCGCACCCCGCCCCACAGCCACCCAGCAGCCCCAACCCGCGCCCATCCGCCCTTGCATCCCTCAAGACCACCGCTATCCCCTCTGGCCCTGGCTCGCCCCCGTCAACCTCCTCCGCGTACTCTTCCAGGACCTCATCCTCCTCCCACTCACCCACCTTCTAGCCGCGCCACGTCTACAATCCAGCGCGCAACCCACCGCAAAGC
>JABBOG010000119.1 GCA_019351975.1 Acidobacteriota bacterium | reverse complement strand
CGGTCAGCCGATTCATCCGTGTCGCATTCTTCAGAATCGTCGACAGAAACTCCCGCGCCGTCGTGCTTAACTCCTTTTCGTGATCAAGCAGCGTCTCCACATACCCCGTGATCGAGGTCAGCGGCGTCCTAAGCTCATGCGAGACATTGGCGACGAAGTCCCGCTGCGTCCGCTCCATCTCCTCCATCTGTGTCACATCGTGCAGCACCGCCACCGCGCCGCCGCCAGGCATCGGCGAACTGTTCACCTCAAAGATTCTTCCCGGCACCAGCGTCGTCGTCCTTCGCTCGCAAAACACCCGCGTATCGAGCGCAACGCCCACACAGGCCAGCACCTCAGGGTCGCGAATCGTCTGCACCAGCGCGTGCCCAAGCCGCACCGACCCGCCCACCGAGCTCGTACTGGCACTCGGCTGCAACAGCCGCTGCATCCTCTGATTCGTCCACTGAATACGCCCGGCCGCATCCACCGCGATCACGGCGTCCTGCATGCTGTCGAGCAGCCCTTCCAACTCGCGCCGACTCTCGGCCGCATCTCCCAGCCGCCGCTGCACCTCAGCAGAGCTCTTAGCCAGCACATACGCCAGCCCTTCAAAGTCATCGAAGCGCAGATGAACCGCAGCATCTTCTGCCGCATGAATCTTTGCCGCAGCCTCTTCGAGCTGCCGAAGCTCCCCACGCACCGAGTACGCGACCCAGGCCGCAGCCACCCCGCAGCCGACCAGCACCACCGCCAGCTCAATCAGCCAAGGCCGCTTCGGCAGAGCCAGCACCACCGAAACGCCGAGGCCCGCCACCAGCATCAGCCGCAGCGATACACGCCAGAAAAAACTCCGCCTCAAGCCATCCCCTTCGGAATCTCAAACCGATACCCGGCTCCGCGCATCGTCTTCAGGTAGCGCGGCTCCTCGGCATCCACCTCAATCTTCTCGCGAATCCGCCGCACATACACGTCCACCGAGCGCGGCGTCACAAAGCGCGCATCCCCCCACACCGCATCAAGCAGGTGGTCGCGGCTGAAGACGCGTCCCGGGTGCCGCGCCAGATAGTCCAGCAGGCGAAACTCAGTCGCCGTCGTCGTCACCAGCTCACCATGCACGCGAAGCTGCATCGCGTTGGCATCGATCTCGATGGCATCGAACTTGACGAGCGTGGGCACCGTCGGCCGCTCGAACCGCCGCAGCACAGCCTTCACCCTCGCTACCAACTCGCGCGTGGCGAACGGCTTTGTAATATAGTCGTCCGCGCCGAGCTCCAGGCCATGCACGCGATCGTTCTCCGCCGCCCGCGCCGTCAGAAAGATGATCGGGATCGAGCTCAGGCTCGGGTTCTGCCGCAGCCGGCGGCACAGGTCGAGCCCATCGCCACCCGGCACCATGATGTCCAGCAGAAACAGCGCCGGCGGCTGCCGCTCGGCATCGGAGACGATCTGCGCGATCGCCATATACGGACGCACAGTAAATCCAGCCGCCTCCAGATTGTACTGCACCAGCCTTGAGATATCGGCCTCGTCTTCCAAGACAAACACGGTCTGACTCAAATCCTGGCCCTCGTTTCTTGGCTCTCATGGGCAGCGTTCAGGCGCTAAGTCCTTTCGCTCCGTGCTTAGACTAGCGCAAAGCTACCCACCAATTGCGAACATACGATGAATCGTAACGAAGCCACCATCCAGAGCAGCCCATTGGAGAGATCCTTCAGGCAGCGCCTAATGCTCTGGAGCGTAGTAACCAGCCTGCGTCCGGACGTTCGCATCCCGTGTCGGGCAGTCCAGCGTCACACGATGAAACGCTCCATTCATCTTCAATGAGGATGGCTCATACACAAGGACATGCTTATCCCTCAACCCGGCTACGACCCCCTGCAGTTCAAGCAGGGCCTCATCGTCTCCTCTGTCGTAGAACACGACCCCGCCGCTCTCTTGGGCCATCTCCTCGAGCGCCATGGAACCAGCGCTACGCGAAGGTCTCGGCGCCGCACTGAACGCAACAATGGTCACCTGCGCCTGCTGACAAGCCTCGGCCACATCGCGTATTCGAGCGTGGCTCGCATTGTCCTCGCCATCGGTAAACAGCAGCATGAGGTTACTCGTTTCGCTCACGCCAAATCGCCCTGCCTGCAGCTGACTGGCGAACTCCTGGTGGCAGGCCGTATACAGAGCATCGAAGACCGCCGTTCCACCCAGCCGGCTCTCCGAGCCATCTGCTACGTGCGCCAGCCCGTGCTGCAACGCCACCTTGTTATCCGTCCAGCCCTGCCGCAGCTGCGTCTCAAAGTCAAAACGAAGCAGGAATGACTGATCGATCCCCATATCCAGAAGCTCATCGACAAGCTCAGCAGCGAGACGACGGTTTCGAGCCAGCGTCCAGAGCATCGATCGGCTCGTATCCATTACGATCCCAGCCCGGATCGGCACATCCTGCCTGTGCTCGAAGTCGAGAATTCGATTCGGCTTCTTGCCGTTGTCGCGAAGCCGCAGATCGACCAGCTCCAGATCGTCCACCGCACGCCCCTTCGAGTCGACCGCAGTCACCGACAGGCTCACCTCATCGACGCTCACCCCCAGCCGATATGGCTCCTGACTTCCTCCGACCTGATGCGCGGCTCCCTTAACGACACCGACCGGGCACGCCGAGATGCTCAGCAGAATGGCTCCAGCCGCACAATGTCCCAGAGTTCGCATCAGCAACCATCGACTCCTTTCGGTCGTACCCTGTCGTCCTTTGACTTAAAAATCTCGGTAGTTTCTTTCGCATGCCATGAAAACAGCATCACACTCGATGCGGTGTCGTCCAATTCACCCCATCTTCATCTGTACTTCAACTTCATGCATCAACCAGGAGACCTCTCATGCTCATTCTTCTCGTCGTACTTATTCTGGTCTTCGGCTTTGGCGGTTATCGCATGGGCCCGGGCCTCGGCTACTATGGCGGCGGCGGCCTCAGCCTCATCCTGCTCATCGTCCTCATCCTGCTTCTGCTTCGAGTCATCTAGCGCTGGCTAAATCCACACCACATCGGTTCTGCCCGGTTGACCGATCCTTAACCAGGCAGAACCGCCGCTGTTCTCAACTCGCCCGTGCCGCCTTCTCCAGCCGATCCCGGATTGCCGCTGCCACATCCTCACCCTCCGGCACCGGGCACGCGATCACCGAAACTCCAGCACCATCCAGCGTGCGCAGCCCATCGAACAGCCGCCGCGCCAACGCATCATGGTCGCCCCAGTCCCCCCACGCAAACACACGCACCGGTGCTGCTCCATCTGGAAT
>JABBOG010000118.1 GCA_019351975.1 Acidobacteriota bacterium | reverse complement strand
GCGATCCATGTGGCGGGGGAGCATCTGCCGGTGCCGGTGGTGTCGGCGACGCGGTCGCTGATTTCGGCGACGCTGATTGCGGGAATCTGCGTGGTGCGGGGGAAGAGCCTGCGGGTGCCGAAGGGGGAGGGGTGGAAGCTGGTGCTGGTGGGGCTGCTGTTCATGTCGTGCAATAACATGATGCTGACGTGGGGGGAGAAGCTGGTGGCGTCGGGATTTGCGTCGCTGGTGGTGTCGATGACGCCGATCATGATTGCTCTGATTGAGATGGGGATACCGGGCGGGGACGCGCTGAACAAGCGGGGATGGGCGGGGACGATTCTGGGGACGGCGGGGATTGGGGTGCTGGTGTGGCCTTCGTTGCATGGGGGAGCGGTGACGGCGGGAGCGGCGAGGCCGTTGCTGGCTGTGGGGATTCTGCTGACGGCGGCGCTGGCGTTTGCGATTGGGTCGGTGCTGTCGCGGCGGTTTCACTTCAAGGCAGATACGTTTGTGGCGACGGGATGGCAGATTGGGGCAGCGGGAATCTTCAATGCGGTGGTGGCGGTGGGGAGCGGCGGGCTGCATCGGGCGGTGTGGACGTGGTCTGGGGTGGGGGCGATTGTGTACCTGGCGATCTTCGGGTCGTTGTTTGGGCTGGTGGCGTTTACGTACCTGCTACAGAATGTGGCGGTGACGAAGGTGTCGACGTATGCGTTTGTGAATCCGATGATTGCGGTGTTGATTGGGGTGGCGTTTCTGCATGAGCATCTGGCGAAGACGGAGGTGATGGGGATGGGCGTGATTGTGTGCGCGGTGGCGATGGTGGTGTACAGCCGGGTGGACCGCAGCAAGGGCGGCGGCGGTGCTGTGGCTGTAGACGATGGTAGGCTGCTGGAAGAATCACGATGAGGGGACTGGCGGTTATCGAGACGATGGTTTCAGATGCGTGGATGGCGCGGCTGCGGTGGGTGGTGGCGGCGGTGTTTGTGGGAGTGTTTGCGTTTTTTGCAGGGATGTCGTGGCGGTGGAATGTGACGGGCGATACGGCGGAGATGCACTACATCGTGTTTCTGATACGGCATGGGAGGACGCCGTATGCGCAGATTACGGACATGAATATGCCGGGGACGTATCTGTGCGAGTGGCTGGCGATGGCGGTGTTCGGGTGGGGCGACGTGGCGTGGCGTTGCTATGAGTTCTTTCTGATGCTGGTGCTGACGGCGAGCGGCGTGGTGATTGCCGGACGAAGGCGTTGGATGGGCGGGGTGCTGGCGGGAGCGTTTTTTATTGCGTTGCATGCGGCGGATGGACCGCCCTTTGCCGTCGAGCGGGATGAGATGCTGACGATCTTTACGGCGGTGGCGTTTGCCGCTTTGGCAACTGCGGTTCGGCGGCGGCTTCCGTCTGCAGCCGTAGTCTTTGGCTTGGCGGTAGGCCTGGCGATCTCGATCAAGCCCACGGGGTTGCTGCTGGATGTTGCGCTGCTGGGCGTTGCGATGACGGCGGTGGTGCGACGCGGGGAGAGGATACGGCGGTATCTTCTGTGGGGGATTGCGGGACAGATGTTTGTGGGCGTTCTGGTGCTGGCGTGGATGGTGCATTATCGGGCTGTCGGGCCGTTTGTGTTCATCCTGAGAAAGGTGTTGCCGATGTATGCGGCGACGAATCGCTTGGGGCTGCGAGAGCTGCTGAAGGAGTCGCTGCCGTCGGGGCTGCTGCTGCCGTTCTTGTTGGCGGGCGGTGTTGCGGTGATGCGGCGGGGGCGCATGGAGTGGGAGGAGTGGGCTACGCTGCTCTGCGCGGGAGTGGGGGTGCTGTCGTTCGTCGTGCAGGGAAAGGGGTACAACTATCATCGCTACGAATTTGCGTACTTTATTGCGCTGTGGATTGGCATGGAGCTGAACGAAGCGTTGAGAGTCGCAAGGGTTGGCCTGCGTGTGACGGGTGTGGTGGGTGTCCTTGTGTTTCTGGTGGCCCTGCCGCACTATGTGCGCGTGGTGCTGCGCGACAGAAGAGGCGTTTATCGCAGTGGGCCTGAGGGACTGGCGCATATCGGAACTGCGGTGATGCAGGATCGGGACCTTGAGTCGATTGGTGGGAATTCGCTACAGGGTCGGGTCGTGTGTTTAGATTCGCTGAACGGATGCCTGAATGGTCTTTATCGGTTGAGGATGCTCGAGAATACGTCGTATACGGGGGATATGCTGCTGTTTGCGCCGGTGGAGACACCACTGGTGCGGCATTATCGGGATGAGTTTCTTGGGCTGCAGGAGAGAGACCCGGCGGAGGTTGTGGTGCTCGGCAAGGAGTGGTACGTGCCGAGCAACAATGCGTATGAACGTGTGGATATGTGGCCGGCGTATAAGCGGTATCTGGAGGCGAATTATACGGAGGTGGTGGAGCGGCGGGGGTCGGAGTTGCCGGGCTCATTGGGGTATAAGCTGCTGCTGCGGAATGGGAGTGCGGCGCTGGCGCGGGCGGAGGCGAATCCGCTGGGGATGAAGCCGGTGGGTGGGCTGGATGCACCGTAGGTGGAGGTGGTGCGGGTGAAGCTGCTGTGGCAGAAAGCGTTTGAAACGTATGGCGCTTTTTAGAGTGTGGCAGGTCCTTCGGCTGCGCGATTGCAAGGAGCGCGATCGCTTCGCTCAGGATGACGGATTTTTGGAGCTACTCCAGGTGACAGATTTGTGGAGATTCTCGGGGTGACAGCGTTTGTGGAGATTCTCGGGATGGAAGATTTTATTTGGAGCGCGAAGGATGGTTAGGTGCGTTTCCAGCGGACGCCGTCTTTGGAGTCTTCGAGGAGGATGCCTTTTTCGAGGAGGTCTTTGCGGATGGCGTCGGCGCGGGGGAAGTTGCGCTGCTTTTTGGCGAGGGTGCGATCGGCGATGAGGGCTTCGATGGCGGCGTCGGTGAGGCTTGTGCTGCCGAATTTTTCGAGGACCTCGGGGGAGACCTGGGACATGCGGCCTTCGGCTTCGGCCCAGGCGAGGGCGTCGCGGGTGAGGTCGGCGTCGCGGTCTTCGAGGACGGCGAAGATGGAGTCGAATTTATCGAGTAGTGCTCGGATCTGATCACGATTGGCCGAGCCAATCGGGCGGCCACCTGCGGCGCGTTCATCTAGACGCGTGTTAGCAAAGCGAACGAAATCAAAAATGGCTGCACGAGCTTCAGCTGTGTTGAGGTCTTTGCTTAGAGACCCAACGAAGGCGGCTTCTGCTTTTGTTGTTTCACTGGCGAGTTCTTCATCGAGAGGTATGGTTGTGTTGAAAGCCGATTCGGACAGCCTCTGGCTAAAGGTGCGGAGGCGGTCGATGGCGTTGGTGGATTCGGTGAGGCCGTCGAAGGTGA
>JABBOG010000005.1 GCA_019351975.1 Acidobacteriota bacterium | reverse complement strand
TCGCTGCCTGCCGCTGATCGTTTCCACGCATATTTCCTGGATACAGCAAATCCCTGTTTAAAACTTCTGCCCCCTTCATACATAGAGTTTTTCCGCAGCCTGTTCAGCCCGTCCCCTTCAAAACGACGACTTCTTTCAGGGATTCCCCAAAACAAATTCGCTAAGGGTGTGGTGGTTTCGTTGCACGCAGAAGCTGCAGGTCTCTCCACTGCGCCAAACGATGAAGCCGTTTGGCTCCGGTCGAGATGACAACATTTGGCTATAAGCTAACGGCTGCGTTGCTATAGAGCAGCTTGTTGTTTGTGTGCTGGAACGGAGACGCAGATTCTCTTTGGGAATGGCAAAAAAAGGCAATGCCGACGCTACACGCATCGCTACGTTGCTTCAGGTGTGGCGGGAGACCAAAAGCAGTAGGGCGAAGAGCAGGAGGGGGATCAGAACCAGGCCGACGTAGAGGAGAAGGCGGCGTTTCTCTGGTGAGCGGCGCTTGTTCCACTGGTCGGCGTTGGGGCGGGGCGCGATGCCGACTTCGTTCTGGTGGGTGAGGTCGTGGGCGAGTTCGCGGGCGCTGGCGTAGCGGTTTTTGGGTTCGCGTTCAAGGGCGCGGTAGAGGATCTCCTGCAGTTGCGGTGGGATGGAGGGTTCGAGCTGCGTGGGTGGAGCGGGAAGGTTGAGGAGGCGGTCGTTCATGACGGCGAAGGGGTTTGGGCCGGAGAAGGGAACGGTGCCGGTGAGCATCTCGTAGAGCATGACGCCGAGGGCGAAGACGTCGCTGCGAGCGTCGCCGCGCTTGCCACGCACTTGTTCGGGTGAGATGTAGTCGGGCGTGCCCATGCTTTGGGAGAAGTGGGCGAAGGTGAGGCGGCGCGCGCCGGCATTGCCGGCGATACCGAAGTCGATGAGGTGGATGTCGTCGCTGGGGCCGACCATGATATTTTCAGGTTTTAGGTCGCGGTGGACGACGCCGTTGGCGTGGACGACTTCAAGGGCTGCGCAGATGCCGATCATCAGGCTGGTCGCACGGGCGATGGGGAGTTTTTTTTCTTCGCTGAGAATCTGGCGCAGCAGACGTCCGTCGAGCCACTCCATGACCATGTAGATCTGGGTGCGGTTGGGCGTGGCAAAGACCTTCATGACGCTGGCGTGGTTGATGCGGAGACCGATCTCTTCTTCGCGGCGGAAGCGATCAAAGAGGACAGGGTCGCTTTCGATCTCGGGGTGTGGTACTTTGATGGCGACTTGTTGGGCGGTGCTGAGGTTGCGGGCGCGGAAGACGGTGGCCATGCCGCTGGTGGCGACGATCTCCTGGAGTTCGTAATCGTCGAGGCGGTCGCCGGGATGCAGGGTGAGGTTGGGAGCGATCATTTAGAGCAACCTGTAGGGCCGCCCGCGGTAGAGGCCCATGCGCTCGACGCTGCGGATGCGGATGAGTTGCACGCTGATGTTGTCGTTGCCGCCTGCGTTGTTGGCGGCGTCGACGAGGGCTTGAGCGGCTTGTTCGAGGTTGGGGTGCTGCTGGATGATCTGCTGCATGGCGAGATCGGAGACGGCACCGTGGAGGCCGTCGGTGCAGAGGACGAGGATGTCGCCGGGGATGATGTTGACGGTGAGGGTGTCGGCGGCGACGAACATATCGCTACCGAGGGAGCGGGTGAGGATGTGGCGGCCGTTGTCGGTGGCGGCGTCCTGGCGGGAGAGGATGCCGAGCTTGACGTGCTCGTCGGCCATGGTGTGATCGCGGGTGAGCTGGGTGCAGCGGCCGTTGCGGAGGAGATAACAGCGGGAGTCGCCGACGTGGGAGACGACGGCGGAGTCGAAGCGGAGAGCGCAGGCGACGAAGGTGGTGCCCATGCGAGCGCGGTGAGGCGCTGTAGCGTGTCCGGCTTCGTAGACGGCGGCGTTGGCCTCCTGCAGCAGACGAGGGAGGAGGGAGACGTGCATGACGCCTTTGGGGATCTTGCGAAAGCCTTCGAGTGCGGTGATGATGGCGAGGTTGGAGGCGACCTCGCCAGCGTCGTGGCCGCCCATGCCGTCGGCTGTGGCGAAGAACCAGCCCTGCGATTGGACCTGAGCGGCGTTAAGTGGAAGGACGTGACCGAGGGCGTCCTCGTTATTGGTGCGCACCCGACCTGTGTCGGAACGTTCTGCGAATTCCAGATCAAGCATAGATGTTTGCCGTAAGGAAGCGAGGCTGTGCGTGCGCAATCAGTTTACGCCGAAGTTGGACGAGATTCGATAAGGACGGGGCGGCCAGTGGCTTTGCCGGTTTTGAGGAAGTGGAAGCTGCCGTAGATGCCCCAGACGGCGGCGATGGCGAGGGCCAGAAGCGGCTCCATCTTGGTGCCATAGCCCATGAATGGGCCGACGAGGTAGAAGCCCATGCAGGCGAGGTTTGCACAGAGGCCGAAGAGAGGGATGAAGAGATGGCGAACGAGGCTGAACTTGGGATGCTTGTGATAGGCGACCATGCAGAGAGTGCAGCTCAGTGCGTAGAGGAGAAAGGTGCCGAAGTTGGAGGCGAGGGTGACGGTGAGAAGGCTGTTGGGGAGTGCGGCCATCTTGTCGTGGGTGGTGTAGCCGAAGCTGGAGAAGATGCCGTGGGGGATGGAGGCGATGGCGGCTGCGGAGGGCGCGCCAGCGTCGCCGAAGACGAGCACGACGGCGATGCAGCCGATGACGGCGGAGATGGCGGCGAGCGACCATACGGCGCGGTGCGGGGTGAGGTTGTTTTTGTGCAGCAAGCCGAAGCGGTTGGAGACCTCGCGGTCTTTGCCCATGGCGTAGGTGACGCGAGCGCCGGTGTTCATGCAGGAGAGAGTTGTGCCGATCAGCGCGAGGACGACGGTGGCGGCTTCGCAGAGCATGAAGGCGCGGCCGTGACCGGGGCCGAAGAGAGCGTCGCCGACGACGATCATCATGTCGCCGATGGGAGCGGCGGAGGCGGAGGCGTTTTGCATGCTGTAACCGCTGTTGAGGAAGTAGTTGGCGGCAAAGTACTCGAAGCAGTAGAAGACGACGCCCTGCACGAGGAGAGAGGTGAGGACAGCGATGGGAACGTCGCGCTTGGCATTTTTGGCTTCGCCGCCCATGGCGGTGACGGACTCGAAGCCGACGAGGATGAGGATGGCAACGGTGGCCTGGATGAAGACCCAGCTCCAGTGGTGGGGGCTGATGACGGATTTTGCGGTGGGATGGGATAGGAAGTTGCCGGAGGCGTCGTGCTCGGGGTAGCTGATGTGGAAGGGAACGGGTTTGCCGTCGGGGCCAAGCCTGGGGAGGGGGACGCCGGTGGTGTCGCGGACGATGGTATCGGTGGAGACGCCGGCGGCAACGGTGGTGGTGGTTTTGAATTCGTAGGTGTAGGCTTCGCCGCTGACGGCGTCGAACTGGTAGGCGACCGAGCCGGGGGGATGGTTCATGCGATAGCCAAGCGCGAGGACGCTGAAGATCATCAGGGCGGTGATCTGGATGGCGTTGATGCCGAGATTGATGGATGTGGAGGCGTTGGCACCGCGGTAGGCGATGTAGGCGACGGCGAAGGAGAAGAGGACGGCGACGCTCATCATGAAGAGCATGCCGGGGTTGGAGGCGCTCATGAAGTTGGGATAGAGCGTGCCGACGAGATAGCCGCTGACGATGCCCATGGTGCCGACCATGACGCCAGGGTAGATCCAGTAGTAGAGGTGCGAGGCCCAGCCGACCACGAACTTAGAGATGCGGGCGTACTTCCAGGCGCGGTCTCGGTTGAGGAAGGCCTGCTCGGCGAAGTAGTACGAGCTGCCGGTGCCGGGGTAGAGCTTGGCCATTTCCGCATAGCAGACGGCGGTGGAAAGGCAGAGGACGAGAGCTCCGATGACACCCATCCACATGGAGGGACCGGTGATGCCGGTGGTGGATTGGATGAAGAAGGTGAGCCAGAGGAATGCGCCAGGAGCGATGAGCGCCATCGCGTTGCTGGTTAGACCTGTGAGGCCAAGGGTCTTCTTCATTTCGACGGCGGGGATCTCTGCCATGTGGTTCTCCTCAAGAGCTTGTCGGCAGCGGCTGTGAGCCACTGTACTTGCTTAAACTTCGACGCATCTGCCTGCATCAGCAGACGCGTTTGTCCTGGTTGCTGTATCTCTGAGCGATGGAACGATGTGCTTAAAGGTGAATGGATTCGGTCAGTGATGTGTGAACGTGAACTTTGAAGTGCGGTTGAAAGAGGTTGAGTGTGATCATACATTCGACCTCTGAAATTGCAAGGGGTTGGTGAAGCTACTTTGTGCGGACGGCGATGACTTCGATTTCCAATAGAGCCCACGGGGCGGCCAGGGCTGCAACCTGAAAGGCCGAGCGGGCGGGCTTGTTGGGCTGGGCGGGTGTGCCGAAGAACTTTACATACTCAGATTGCATCCCGGCGAAGTCGAGCTTACCGGTGGCGGGGTCGGGACCCATGAAGACAGTCATCTTGACGACGTCTTTCATGTCGAGACCTTGCGACTGGAGAGCCTTTTGAATCTTGGCGAAGACGCTGGCGGCCTGGGTTTTGGTGTCGCCGTAGACGGCGGGTGTGCCTTTGGCGGGGTCGGCGGGCGTGACGGGCGAGGCTAGCTGACCGCTGAGGTAGAGGGTGTCACCGGCCCAGACGCCGGTGGCGATGGGAGAGGCGTCGGTCTGGATGTGTTTGACGACGGTTTGGGCGGGCAGCGCGGATGCTGCGGCGGCGAGGGACAGGGCTAGAACAGATGCTTTGACGATGCGCATGAATCTCTCCTAAAGCGTTGGGGATGTGTTGGTTGGCGGTGACAGCGCTGCTCGAATGTCGGGGTGAGAGAACATAACGCAGATCCCCTCGGGAATGACGAACAAAGGGCAAGCGAGGTGCTGCGCTGAATGATGTTGCGCTACGCAGGGGTTGTGGCGACGGCGTTGAGGGACGTGAGGCGGGCTTGTTTGGTCATGGCGGTGATCTGGTTGACGGCGCGGAGTGCGCTGAGGGCGGCGCCTTCCTGCCAGCCTACGATGTGGCTGACGTGGTCGCCGGCGAAGAAGATGCGGCCGTCGGGCTCGATGAGGGTCTGGTAGCCGGGGTTGGTTTGTGTGGCGCGCGCGTCGGGATGGCGGCCTGCACCGGTCTGGCGGGTGAGCGCCATGCCGGGGTAGCGGTCCTGGCCGGGGCCGTAGCTACGAATCCACGAGCCTTTGTTGTACTGGATCTTTCCCCAGGTGACGTACATGGGTTTTTCGAGTTCCTTGCCGTGGCCGGGATGGAGGCGCTCGATGGATTTGCGGCTTTCGTCGAGCTTCTGGGGAATGCTGAGCTTGCCGAAGGGGGAGTTGTACTCGTCGGTGTAGCCGCTGACGACGATGCCGCGTGGGGTGAACATGTCGGCGGAGGGAAACCAGATGGGGCTGCAGCCGACGCTGGCGAACTCGAGGCCGCCGTAGATGTTGTAGTCCTGCTCCCAGAAGCGGCGGCTCTCCCAGGCGATCTTGTAGGCGCTGGCGTAGACGCACTCGGCGATGACTTTTTTGTAGGGGGCGCTGAGGTCGTTGGGTGTGGTTTTGAGGGTGGTGAGGGGAAGGGCGCAGATGCAGTAGGGCGCTTCGATCTCTTTGGGCTGACCTTTTTCGGTGTAGCCAACTTTGACGCCGGTGGGAGTTTTGTTAAGGGAGGTGACGACGGCCTCGTAGGTGATGATGTCGCCGAGGGATTTAGCGAAGGCGTAGGGGATGCGGTCCATGCCGCCGACGGGTTGGAACATGGTGGCCTGCATGTCGAAGGCGTCGGCGAAGAGCATGCCCTGCCAGAAGTCTTCGTCGAGGAGGGTGTGCATGTCGATGGGGGAGCTGAGGACGCCGACCTGATTACCCGCGCCGGGGGTTGTGGTGTAGCCGGAGCGGTCAGAGCCGGTGTACTTGCCTGCGTCGTCGAGTGGGCCGTAGATGCGGAGGAAGCTGAGCATTCGGTCTTTGTCGGCGGCGGAGATCTCCTGATCGAGCGCGCCCTGATTGACGCACTTCATGAGGAGCTCGCTGACGTGGCCGCGGGTGTCGTTGAGCGCCTGACGCATGACGACGGGTTTGCCGCTGTTGGCGTTGTCGTTTTGCAGATAGGCGGAGTTGGTCATGTTGACTTCAACCTGCAATGGAACGCCGAGCTTTTGACAGTAGCCGAGCATGGTTTTGTGGATGGAGGGAAGGCGTGCGGGGCCGAAGTTCTGGTAGTGGCCGGGGTCCCAGGTGCAGTCCTGTTTGGTGCCATCGAGGAAGGTGACGGTGTCGCCGCCGCGAACGGTCCAGTTGCGTCCGCCGGGGCGGGTGCGGGCTTCGAGGATTATGGGATCGTAACCGAGTGCGCGGAGCTCGTAGGCGGAGACGAGGCCGGCGATGCCGCCGCCGAGGATGACGACTTTGACGCCAGCGCCGGAGCCGGGCGCGGCGTGTAGGGGTTCGGCTAAAGCAGTGTGAGCGTCCAGAAGGCCCATACCACGCATGGTGAGGAATGCTGCTCCATAACCGCCTGCACGTCCGACACCGTAGATAAAGTCACGTCTGCTGAAACCCATGTTCGTCCCTTCGTAGTGAGTGATTGTTTCGTGTGGTGGTTACGGCATAAAAGCCCTGTCCATGTGGACAGGGCTTTTATGCCGCAGTTGCTAGAAGATGATCTTGCCAGCGAACTGGGTGTTGAATGGCTCACCAGGACCGATGCCTGGGGCGCCGAAGAAGGTGCCGATGGTTGATCCGATGGTGCCGCCCGCTCCGGTCTGCGGAGCGCCGACAGGAGCGAGGTTGATGTGGTTGACGATGTTGAACATCTCGGCGCGGAGCTGGAGGGTGACGCGACCGGTGATCCTGGTGTTCTTGACGACGGAGAAGTCAATGTCCGAGAAGCCGGGGTTGTAGTACTGGTTGCGACGCTCGTTGCCGAAGGTGCCGGGAGCGGGGTCGGTGAAGGCGTTGGAGTTGAACCATGTGACTGATCCGGAGCCGCCGTTGGCGTAGGTGATCGCGTGGGAGACGCCAGCAAAGACAGGCACGCCGGGTACGATGTCGGCACGATCGGCACCGTCGCCGTTGCCGCTGGCGTCGTAGCTTGCGACGACGCTGAAGGGCTGGCCACCGTGCATGGCGAAGGAGCTATTGAACTCCCAGCCGTTGGAGAGGCGAGGGAACTTGAAGTTGTTGGTAGGGAGCTTGTAGTTGAGCAGCGCGGCGAAGGTGTTGCGAGTGTCGAAGTCGCTGTTGCCGTACTCGGCCTTCACGTCGAGGCTGTTCTGCGGGAGGTAGGGGATGAGGCCGGTCTCGTAGTCGAGGGCGTGGCTCCAGGTGTAGTCGAACTGAGATGTGAGGCCATAGAAGCTCTCGGTACGCACGGACGCCTGCAGTGAGTTGTAGTTTGCGTTGAGGTTGCTCTCAAGCTGGTTGACGTTACCGATGTTGGGGAACTGCGCATAGTAGGGGCGGGTTGTCTGATTTTCGTTGCTGCCGACGGCCTCAGGGTTGATGTCGAGGACGCCGGTGAGTTTGCGGGAGAGGGTGCCGAGATAGCCGAGCTGTGCAACGACTTTGGAGCCGAACTGCTGCTCGACGTTGAGGTTGTAGCTATAGGTGTAGGAGGGGCGGTAGTTGGGGTTGACGGAGTAGGCATTGGTGACGCCGGCTCCGGCTTGCGCCTGCGCCAACGTTGGGAAGATGGGCTGACCGGAGACGATGACGGCGCTGTTTACCTGCGCGGTGACGACGGGATCGGCACCGGCGAGGTTGTTGCCCAGGCCGAGCGCGCCATTGTCCGTGGTGCCGCGCAGATTCAGGAGGGAGAGCATGTAGACGGTGTCGAAGTAGACGCCGAAGCCGCCGCGGACGGTCATCTTGTTGGTGGCAGCGAAGGAGCCGCCGACGCGGGGGCTGATGGAGCCTTTATACGGCGTGTAGATGTTGGAGACGTTTTCGCCCTGGATGGCGAAGCCGGAGGGGAAGGCGGCGTCGAAGCTGGTGAGATTTTTGTCGGAGTTGTGGACGGCCTGTGCGTAGTCGTAACGAACGCCGTAGTTGAGGTTGAGCCTCTGTGTAATCTGCCATGCATCCTGGGCGAAGATGTCCCAGGTGTTTTCGTAGACCATACGCTTCTGGTTGCCTTCGGCGATGGTGGATTGGGAGATGCAGCCGGCCATGAAGTCGGCGAGGAGGAAGACGTTGCTGTCGGTTTTTCCGTTGATCTGGGGAAGGGCTGCGGCACCGTTGTAGGGTTGACCGACGAGGGCGGGATTGCCGAGGGCTTCGCAGGCCGGGGAACCGTTGCCGAGGCCGTAGGCGGAGGCGTAGGGGCCCTGAGAGCCGTCGAAGACGAAGTTGCCGCGGGCTCCGGTCTGGTAGAAGTCATCGACCTGGGCTTTGCGGAACTCGCCGCCAGCGCGGATCTCATGTTTGCCGACGGTGTAGGAGACGACGTCATCGAACTGGCCGGTGATGTCCTGGCGGCCTTCGGGGGCGGTGGCACCGATGAGGTCGAAGCCGGTGGAGCCGCCGGTGAGGCCGGAGGCGGCAGCGGAGGGTGCGATGCTGAGGTGCGGAGCGCCGGAGAGTGTGGGATCAGTGACGCCGGTGTTAAGGCCAAGTGCGACGGGATTGTAGGAGTGGACGGCGTCGGAGAAGACCTGGTCGAAGTAGCTGACGCCGAAGAAGGCCTGGTTGGCGAACTTGGGCGAGAAGATGTGGTTGTAGATGACGGAGTAGTTGTCGACGTGGATGGGAGCGACTTCGAAGTAGGGCGAGAGCTCGGAACCGACGGGAGCGGTCTGGTTGCCATCGCCCATGTAGCCCTTGACGCTGAGAGTGTTGGAGGGGTTGATGTCGTAGTCGATCTTGACGAGGGGATTGAAGCTGTGGCCGTTTTCGGTGCCGGGGTTGAAGTAGTTGTCAGGCTGTGCGGGGCCGTTGAGTGCGGAGGCTGGCCAGAGATTGGCGAGCAAGGCGGTGGATACGGGACTGACGGGGATGCCGTAGTAGTTGAGGACGTCGGTGGCGAAGGCCTGATAGGCCTGCGAGGGCTCGGTGGCACCGGCGGCGGCGCCGATGACGAAGTTCTGGTGCTCGTAGCTGACGAAGTAGAAGAGCTTGTCTTTGATGATGCTTCCGCCGACGGATGCGCCGTAGTCGATGTCGCGGGTTTCGTTTTTCTTGGAGCCGGGAGCGGCGAACGGGGTGTTGGCGGCGAAGGCTTCATTGCGGTTGTAGTAGTAGGCGGTGCCGTGGACGACGTTGGTGCCGGATTTGATGGAGAGGTTTACGGTGCCGCCGGCGTTGCGTCCGGTCTCGGGCATGCCGCTGGTGACGAAGGAGAACTGGTCGATGGCGTCAAGTGGAATGACGACGCCGGCGATGCCGGAGACTCCGCCCTGGTTGACGGCGGGGATGTTCCACCAGAGGTCGTTGTTGTCGGTGCCTTCAATCTGCCAGTTGACCTGGTTGGAGCGCGTGCCGTTGATGGACGCGACGCCTGCGCCGCCAGCGATGGAGTAGCCGGCGAAACCTGGGGTGTACTGGAGGAACTGCGTGAAGTCGCGGCCGTTGGTGGGGGCGTCGTTGACGACGAGGCTGGGGATGTCTGTGGTTTGAACGGAGGAGGTCGTGTCCAGCGAGACGCCGGATGCGATGACTTCGACGGTCTGAAGGGAGCTGGAGACGGTGAGGCTTACGGGCAGCGTGTAGGCCTGACCGGCGGAGACGGTGATTTTTTCGTATTTGCCGGTGGCAAAGCCCGGATCAGTGACGGTGACAGTGTAGTTGCCAAGGGGAAGATCCTGGAATGCGAACTCACCGGCAGAGGAACTGACGGTCGTGCGGGAGACGCCGGTGTCCACGTTCGTTGCGACGACGGAGGCGTTGGCGAGCGTGGCACCGGTGGAATCGGTGACGGTGCCATTGAGGCTGCCGCGGAAGTTCTGGGCGCGGAGGCTTGTGGTGGGACAAAGCAGGATGAAGAGGAGAAAGAAGGAAAGGCAGATGCGGAGATGTTTCATGGTTACGCCTCCGGAAGACACGGAATTCCCGCGTCGTCCAAGTTGAACGATGGTGGACATGGCCTCCGGAACTTACAACGATGCTACGTCCGGAAGGTCAGAGAATCTGAGATCGGATCAGCAGGTGTAACATTCGCAACCTTGAAAATTGTGAAAAGGAAATCAAACCCAGAATACATAACCGTTAATTTCTTGGCAAATCACGCCTCTGGTTTTGGTGGCAAAGGAAATCGGGGCGGCGGTAATGAGGATGCCGCGCGAAAGCGTCTGCGGGGGTGTGAATGGATGGAGGGCGTGCTGTGGGGGGCGAGCGGGTTTATGCTGGAGGCTATGGCAAATGAGATTGCGGGTGTGTCGGTGAGTGCAGGCTTGTTCGGAACGATGGCTGATGGCAGCGTTGTGGATGTGTATACGCTGAAGAGTGAGGCGATCGAGCTGCGAGTGATTGGGTATGGTGCTCGCGTGGTGTCGCTGCGGACCACGGACCGCGCGGGTGAGATGGGCGATGTGGCGCTCGGATATGCATCGCTGGATCCTTATGTGAACAACAAGAATGCGTACTTTGGGACGGTGCCGGGAAGGTTCGCCAATCGGATTGCGCTGGGTCGGTTCGATCTGGGCGGAGAGACTGTACAAACGACGATCAATGATGGCGTGAACATGCTGCACGGCGGCCTGGTGGGATTTGACCGACATAACTGGATCGCGGAAGAGGTCGCGGGCGGGGTGCAGTTTACGCTGGTGAGCGGAGATGGCGACCAGGGATTTCCGGGGATTTTGACGGCGCGCGTGACGTATACGCTGGAGGGGGATACGGTGCGGATTGCGTATTCGGCGACGACGGACAAGCTGACGGTGGTGAATCTGACCAACCACACGTACTTCAACCTGGCGGGTGAGGCGAGCGGAACGATTCTGGATGAGGAGTTGCTGCTGGAGGCGGACGCGTACACGCCGGTGGCGAGCGCGGGTGCGATTCCTACAGGAGAGATTGTGACGGTAGAGGGAACGCCGTTTGACTTCAGGAAGCCGACGGTGATCGGTGCCCGTATCGAGGAGAAGAACGAGCAGCTGACGTTTGGGCGTGGGTACGACCATAACTTTGTGGTGCGTGGAGCGGCGGGAACGCTGCGCCAGGCGGCGGAGGTGTTTGCGCCGAAGAGCGGGCGCGTGCTGACGGTCGCAACCACGGAGCCTGCGGTGCAGTTTTACTCCGGTAATTTTCTGGATGGGACTTTGGTGGGCAAGAGCGGGGTTGCGTATATGCAGCGGAGCGGGTTCTGCCTGGAGACGCAAGCGTACCCGGATGCTCCGAACCATGCGAATTTTCCGAGTACGGAGCTGAAGCCGGGCGAGGTGTATGAGTCGGTGACGACGTGGAGATTCACGGCTCGGTAGGAGGGGATGAGGCAGCGGATCCTCGGCCTGCGTCGAAGGCTGGCAAGTTTTCCCGGCTGATGAGCGGGTTGCGTTGGCGGAGGAGAAGCAGATTCCCTTCGGGATGACAAAAAGAAAAGCAAGTGTACTTGTAGCTGGAATGGCGGCTGCAAGTGCAATGTTAACTGCAGATTCGGTGGGAGTGGGGATTGCGCGGCGCCCGGTTACTGGAGGGCGGCGATCTCGTGGTCGAGGGTTTGGAGCTGGTGGGCGTCCAGCTGCTGGCGGATCTGGATGAGGATGTGGGCGTTTTCTTTTTCGAGGTCGCAGCGGGCCTGGGAGACGCGGTCGATGGCGGCGAAGACCTTGGATTGATCCTGCAGTTCGGCGGGCGGGAGGGTTGAGAGGTGTGTTTGTTCGCGCTGCATGTTGAGATAGAGGGACATGAGGGCGGGTTTATTGGCTTCGAAGATGCTGTCCATGCGGCGCTGCTGCTCGGGGGTGAGATTGAGCTGTTTGATGGTGGAGGACTCGTCCCACCAGCGGCCGCCCAGGCCGAGATTGAGTCCGATGTGAGAGCGAAGGTGGGGCTGTGGCGTTGGAACGCTGGCGGAAGAATGAGGCTGGGCGTGATCGGAAGGCATGGAGGCACGCAGGGGGGATGCGCCTGAGCGGACGGAGTTGCCGGCGACGGGGCGCTGGGCGCTAAGGATGCGGGGCAACGGCAGTATGAGCGAGAGGGCTCCAGCTGCGAGGAGACCGAGGCGCAGAAGGTTTGGACCCACGCCCGAGCGGCGTCGAAATGAGGGATTCAGTGTCAAGGGTGGAGCTTCCTTTAATCCCGAACGGACGATGGGCCAGACGATGAGATGGAGGCGCTGACGGGGCGTAGACCGAGGTCGGCCGGGCTATCGGAGTCTGGATTCAGGTCCGACTCGATGGCGTTGAGCATCTTGTCATCGGCGGAGACGCCACTGTGCTGCGAGACAACCGATGTGCCGTAATGTGCCTGGGCAGTGCGCAATGTTTGTGTTGCAGCGTTATTCAGGTACGTGGTGTGGATGGCGTTGAGACCGACGATCAGAACGAGGCAGGGAGCGGCGAGAACGAGGTGTCGCTGCCAGAGCGGTCGTTGCGGAGTGGGCAGGGGCGCGGGGAGGGATGCGGACAGGCGCTCGCTCCAGGTGGTGGTGAGGGTTTGGAAGCTGCTGAGCGAGGAAGAGGCGGATGCGAGGCGTTCCGTGCACAGGGAACAGGTCGCGAGATGAGCTGCGGCTTGTGGCTCGAGATCGCCGATGATGAAGTCGTCGATCTGGGTCTCGGACAGGTGCATTTCAGAGGGCTGAGATTTGAGCGCCATGTTTGAGATAGCTGGGGGTGATGCCTTGGGATGTGTGCTCATTATCTGTCTCCGGCAGTCAACGTGTTTCGAGATGTGCGCCTTTTGTTGCGGGACGTGCCGGATTTTGCTTCGGAGGCCCGAGTTTTTCTGCTGGAGGTTGATAGAGAGGCATCGGCGGATCTATGGAGTGACTTTCCGGGTGGAGGCGGTAGCGCCTCGTGGAGGTTCGCCTGAGCGACGCTGACTTGAGCGCGGATGGACTTGAGCGCGCGATGGAGGTGTGTCTTGACGGTATTGAGCGGCATTTTCGTGATGGCTGCGATTTCGGAGAGGTCCATCTCTTCGGAGAAGCGCATGAGGAAGACGGAGCGCTGATTGGCAGAGAGGGTCTGGAGGGCGGCCATGACCTGCGTGGCCTTTTCCCTGACGAGGATGTGGGACTCGGGGGAGCGAGCGCTGCTGGGAAGGAAGTTGGCGGCGTCGGCGACATCGATGGCGGTGGCGTGGGCCTGACGCCAGAAACGGAACTTTTGGAGGCGCTGCTGATCGCGAACGAGATTGACGGCGATGCTGGTGAGCCAGGTGTTGATGGAACAGTCGCCGCGGAAGTGAGCGCGGCCGTTGTACGCCTTGAGGAGGCAGTCCTGCGTGATGGATTCGGCGAGGTCTGCGTCTCCGATGGAAAAAGCGACGAAGCGGAGGAGGCGTGGACGGTAGTTGCGAACCAAGGCTTCGATGTCGTCCAGCTCGGTGACGGGCTGTTCGGCAGCGGTGACACTCGCGAGAGAAGCGTTGAGAGCAAGCTGCTGCATATGGATGGAGACGTACCTTTCAACGGAAAGGGTTACATGCCGTACATACGTAGGATGAACCTTCCGAGAAAGAGTTGCAAGGGCTTGATGCTCTGTGGCCTAAGCGCTTGATGTGACATGGCTTGAGCGTTTGCGTACGTTGAGGCATCTTTTGTGACATTGGGTGCCGTCGTCGCTGATGGGAGGGTGGTTGGGGGTGGATGGGCGCCGTGGAGCGAGATGGGGTGAAGAGGCGCTGGCTAGCTGCCCTGGGGTGGAATTCCGGGTTCGGCACCTGCTTTGGCGGCCTGCGTGCGGGCGGCGGCAGCGGCCTGAGCATCGGACGGGCCGACGGGCGTGGTGGATTGTTCGGTGGTTTTGGTTTCGCTGTCGGGTTGCTGTCCGCCGGCTTCTGGAGGGCGGAGCTGCTGTTCTTCGGCGAGAGCGTCGGCGTCGGCCTGTACGAAGTATTCGTCCATCACGACGGCGACGAGGGCAGCGGAGGGAACAGCGACGAGGGCGCCGACGACGCCTGCGAGCTCTGAGCCTGCGAGCAGAGCGATGAGCACGGAGAGACCCATGAGGTTGACGCTGCTGCGCATGATGCGGGGGATGAGGTAGCCGTTTTCGATCTGGACGTAGATGGCATAAAAGATGAAGACGCCGGCCATCTTCGACCAGGACTCTGTGGCTGCGATAGCGCCTGCAAGCAGGATGGAGATGACGCCACCGGCGACGGGGATGATGTTGAAGAGGCCCATGATGAGGCCGAGGACAAAGAAGTAGTGAACGTGCAGCACGGCAAAGGCGATGGTGCTGCAGACGCCGAGGATGAGCATGAGCATGGCCTGTCCGACCAGCCATTTGCTGACGCGGACTTCGGCCACGATCATGGTTTTGGCGAGGCGAGTGCGGGATTTTTCGGAGAAGAAGGAGAGGAGATAGAAGTAGGCGAACTCGCCTTCGAGCATGAAGTAGATGCAGAGGACGAGGGCGGCGGCGAGGTCCAGGAGGTGAGAGAGCCACATGGGCGCGGACGCGAGGATGTACTGGGCAGTGGCCGCGATGGTGCTTTCACTCTTCTGGGCGAGGCTGTCTACGCCGAATTTGTCGGCCAGCGGGATGCGTTTGAGCTTGGAGACGACTTGGGTTACGCGAGAGGGAAGATTGGCGGTGAAGCGTTGGACGTCGTGAATGACCGGAGGGAGGGCAAAGATGATAAGAAGCGCGAAGGCAGCAAAGACGGCGGCAACGAGAAAGATGACCGCGACCGGACGCGAGGGCGACCATTTGCGAATTTTGAGCCGCATGATGGATTCGACCAGCGGCATGAGGACGACTGCGAAGAGGGCGCTGACGTATATAAGTTCGAGAACCGTGCGCAGACGCCATGCGAGTGCGAGGGCGAGCGCAACGGCAAAGGCGAAGAGGATATAGCCGCGGACGGCGCTGATCTGCATCGACTTCTCGTTTGCGGGGTTCGAGCGATATGGCGGAAGAGACAGGGAGAAGCTCCTTGTTCGGGTGCTTCGGCTATGATGCATGCGCGAGAAGCGGGGGTTTCCGGGGAAGCGCTATTTTGGGGAATTGGATGAAATGAGGGAGGCGTCGTAGGCGGCACGGGCGATGGCGGCGATGACGTGCTCGCGGGTGGCCTGGTCGGCTGTAGCGTCGGTGATGAAGACGGCGATGGCGAGCCGCTGGCCGGAGGGGAGGGTGATGAGGCCGATGTCGTTGGTGGCGTGGGCGATGCCGTTGTCCACGTCGGAGGTGCCGGATTTGTGCGCGACGGCGGTGCCGGGAGGAAGGTCAGACTGGAGGCGGTTGGTGATGCCGGAGGGCTGCATCCAGCGCAGGAGGAGAGCGGTGTGCGCGGGTGTGAGGGGCGAGTTGTCGGCGATGCGACGGAGGAGATGAACGGCAGCGGAGGGCTCGAACCAGTTGTTGTATTGGGCGGGAATGCTGTGGTGGAGGGCGTTTTCGTTGTCCTGAAGATGGAAGCCGGTGATGCCGAGGGAGGCCATGTAGCGGTTGACGGCGGGAGGGCCACCGACGAGGCGGAGGAGAATGTCGGCGGCGGTGTTGTCGCTGAGGGAGACGGTGAGGCGAAGGAGCTCGCGGAGGGGGATGTCGACGTTGGCGGCGGGGTAGTGATCTTGCAGGGGGCTGTAGGCGTGAGGGAGGATGCGGTCGGAGGGAAGGAAGCGGATGGGCTGGTCGAGGGCGAGCTTGTGCTGCTCGACTCGATGAAGGACGAGGAGGGCGAGGGGAAGCTTGAAGACGGACTGCATGGGGGGATGGGCGTGGGGGTCGAGGTCGCAGTTGAGGGTGGTGTGCGGGAGTGAACAGGCGACGGAGACGCTGCCGTGTGCATGGGCGGCGATGGACCGGATCTGCTGCTGGAGAGGGGTGAGGTGCGACTGCGCGCGAAGGGCCGGGGCGAGCGCGCAGAGGGAGATCGCCAGCGCTGTGGCGATGGAGCGAATGGCAGGGAGGAAAGGTTGGCGTGATTTCATGCGTTACGGGCTTGGAGGAGGTTGAGGATGGCGTCGGAGATTTGAGTGGGCGCGAGGGTGGAGGTGTCGAGGGTGTGGGAGGCGATGCGCTGGTAGTGAGGTTGACGGAGGCGGAAGCGCTGCTCGGCGAGTGCGATGTCTGCGAGGACGGGGCGGGCGGTAGATGTGGGGTCAGCAGCCTGCGCTGCGCAGCGGTCGAGGAGGGTTTGGAAGGGAGCGGCGAGGTAGACGACGGCGGTGCGTGGAGTTTGTTCGAGGAGGAGACGGTTGCCAAGGTGCTCGGGTGCGCCGCCACCGAGGGCGAGGACGATGTTGCGCTGGCCGAGGAGTGAGGCGAGGGCGGAGGTTTCGAGGCGGCGGAAGTGAGGCTCGCCGCCGGTGGCGCCGGGTGCGGCGAAGATCTCCGGAACGGAGCGACCGTCGCGGCGTTCGATCTCGTGGTCGAGATCGAGGAAGCGCCAGCCGAGGAGGTTGGCGAGGAGAGCGCCGGCGGTGGTTTTGCCGGAACCCATGAATCCGGTGAGGACGATGCGATCGATGTGGGGGAGCGCTCGGGGTGCGGGCGCGGGTTGGATGCGGGATGGGGCGTTGGGTGGCATGTGCTGGAGGTCGGGAAGAAGCGCTGCTGGAATCATTGTCGTCTCCGGTGAGGCTTGGTGGAAAGGAAAGATGTTGGGAGCAAGAGAAAGCCGCAACCTTTTGGGTTGCGGCTCGGGGATTGGCTGGTTCTCTATACGTGGATCAGAGAAGCGCAGAACTCCGCCGTGCCGCTGGTGGATACCAGTAGCAGAAGGTAAATCGGGCGGAGGTGGGGAGATGCTTCATGGGGTAGATGGTAGCGCTGAGTCAGGCTGGTGGCAAGTGAATTGTTGGGATGATCAGCGCCGATGACGGCCTAGGTGCGGCCGAGGTTGCCGAAGGCTTTTGGGTTTTGTTGCAGGAGCTGGACGCTGCGGGGGGCGAAGCGGGAGGTGCAGTGGCCTTTGCGTCCGGGCAGGCTGAGGAGCTTGCTGACCAGTGCGGAGAGGGCAGCGACCTCGGCGAGGGCCTGCTGGCCGACGATCTTTGCGGCTGCGCCGTGGTGGCCGTCGGCGGCGAGATAGAGGAGATTGGTGAGGCTCTGGAGGGGATTGTTGACGCGGTGGGCGAGATGGTTGGCCATTTGGGCGGCACCGGAGATGCGGGCCTGCTCGACGAGGAGTTTTTGCTTGCGGAGCATCTGGATGCCGATGGAGGCGAAGTCGGCCAGCATCTGCATGATGCGGCAGTCGGCCTCGGTAAAGGCCGCAGTGCGGCCGTGCGCCATGATGCAGATGGTGCCGCGCATGTTGACGATCTGCCAGGGGAGAAGGATGCCGTCGGTGACGGGGGCGGCGTCGATGCCGAGGGTGTCGAAGAAGGATTTGCCGAGGCGAAAGAGTTGCGGTGCTCCGCGATCGAGGGCTGCGGTGCAGGCGCTGGGATGGCGGGGGAACGTGCTGTTGCGCAAGGGGGCGTACTGCCCGGCGGCGGCGATCCACTGGTAGAAGTCGCTGTCGGTGCCGTCTTCTTTCTCGATGCTGATGACGGCGCTGTCGGCGTTGCAGAGTTTGAGGGCGGTGTCGACGAGCTCTTGCAGGACAGACTCGGGGCTTTGGACGAAGGAGCGCGCGATGCGCTGCATGCCTTCCATTTGCTGATCGAGATTTTGCGGGCGTGCGGCCCTGGCAGCGAACGCAGCGTCGCTGCGGAGGTCGATAACTTCGACGCAGGGTAGGGCTGGGGAAGATTTGGGTGATGCGGATGTGGCTGGCATTTCGATGGCCTCAATGAATCTCGGCGTTCTGAATTGGATTGATGGCCCGTGATGCTCAGAAGTCCATACAGGTTGTCATGTATGCATTGATTGAATCACTTCGAACGGGCAAAAAAACATCGAAAATGTGCACTATAGCCGACACGCAGGGGGGCGACGCAGGCGTTCTGCATGAAGTGCGGGAAAACTGTGGAAAACGTGAGGGAAGCTGATTGATCTGGTTGGTGGGGGTGCGGATTGAAGCGCTGCGTGACGGCCAAGAGGATGCTGCGGGAGTTGGCGCAAGAAACCCTTTGCAGGCGTGCAGGATGATGCGCTGCTTCCATGCAAAGGGTATTTTGGGTGGTGACGCTGACTACTCTTCGACGCGTGGTTCGTCCTTGAGCTTGTTGGCGATGTTGGACCAGACGTTGTCGCTGGGTTCTTCGGTGGGTTCGAAGAGGCTACGTGCCTGCTCGGCGATGGTTTCGAGGTCGCGGACGAGGGCGGCGCAGTTGGGATTGGAGTGGAAGAAGTTGACGAAGCGCGGGTCTTCGCTGATCTTGCCGCCGCCGTTTTCGAAGAGCTCGGGGAGATACGCTTCGAACTCTGAGGGGGTCATGTTGTCGAGATTACGGGTTGCGAGATCTTTCATCGTGACACCTCCGTCAACCCGGCGACGGGAGGAAGATCCTGCGGTTGGCGCAGGAGTTCGCGCAGCTTGAGACGCGCTTTGTGAAGTTGGGATTTGCTGTTTCCGGTGGAACATTCGAGCATAGAGGCAATCTCATTATGCTCGAAACCTTCGACGTCGTGAAGGACGAAGACCATGCGGTAGCCGGGTGGCAGAGAGGCGACGGCGCGTTCGAGGGTGACACGGTCGACGGAGCCGGTGAGCATGTTGTCGCGGGAGCCGAAGTCGCGCTTTGGAGCGTCTTCTTCGGAGGGGTTGATGGTCTCTTCGAGAGAGACGAGCTGCAGCCCTTTTTTGCGCAAGTGCATGAGAACAAGGTTGACGGTGAGGCGGTGCAGCCAGGTGGAAAAGGCGCTTTCACCGCGGAAGCTGCCGAGTTTGCGATAGAGGTGAAGGAAGGCTTCCTGCGTCATGTCTTCGGCTTCGGAGACGTTGCCGAGCATGCGCAGGCAGAGGGTGTAGACGCGGCGTTTGTGGAGTGCGTAGAGCCGTGAAAATGCCTCGGGGTCGCCGTTTTTGGCAGCCTCGATGGCTTCAGCTTCGCCAGCGATAGGAGGATTCCGCTTGAAGAAGCCGGGGTTCGGTTTCGTCTGCATTGTAGGTAGGCCTTGAAGATCCATACGTAAGTTTATCCGCTCCTGACCTCAGGATCGATCATCGCGGAAGATCGTCTTCATGACGAAAGACGGTGCGTGACGGGCAGAGGTTTCAGAAGGTTGGATTGAAAGCAATGGGCGGATGGTTGTCCGCGACGGTATGTGGAAAGCTGGGGTGCCGTGTTTCGGTACATATTGAGTATGCACTATGGAGGCCGGAAGGTGCATGTCAGCTGCCGATGAAGCGGGCGTAGAGGGAGCGGGCAAGGCCGACGTTGGTGGTGCCCTGGATGAGGGCGCGGCCGTCGGGGAAGGCGGTGATGGTGTATGGAGGGTAGTGGAAGCGAATGAGATGGCCGTTGGAGCGGACCTGACCGAGGGGTTGCAGGCGGGCTTTGAGGTCGGTGAGGTTGAGGGGGCGGTGGTGCTCGTGGATCTGGACGGAGTTGCGGCCACAGAGGGTGATGTGGGGGCGCTGGTCGCCGGAGAGGGCGCGGAAGATACGCTGGCCGCAGACTTCACAGTCGGGGCGGGGTTTGGTGGTAGAGATCTCGGAACGTGCGAGGGCGTTGTTGGCTTCGGTGCTCCAGAGATCGAAGGAGAGCAAAGTGCGGCGCATGAGGTGAGGCTGCGCGGTGAGGAATTTGAGGGCTTCGGTGACCTGGATGGAGGCGGCGAGGTTGACGGCGGTGGAGAG
This sequence comes from Acidobacteriota bacterium, assembly GCA_019351975.1. Taxonomy (GTDB): domain Bacteria; phylum Acidobacteriota; class Terriglobia; order Terriglobales; family Acidobacteriaceae; genus Granulicella. The sequence goes on along the minus strand of JABBOG010000005.1, from coordinate 96,825 downwards.
GATACCGGCGGTGTCGCAGGTTTCGACGTTGCCGGAGGGAGGGGACGGGAAGATGCAGGCGAGGCAGGCGGTGGGCGCGTAGGCGAAGGTGTCGGCGAGCGTTGAAGCGCCGGGAGGAAGAATGTTCATGGTGGCGGCGTAGGCGCCGACGGCGGCGGCGTAGATCCAAGGGCGAGCGTCGCGGACGCAGAGATCGTTGATGAGGTAGCGGGTTTCGAAGTTGTCGGTGCAGTCGAGAACGATGTGTGCGTCGGAGAGGAGCTCGGAGGCGTTGTGGGGGACGAGATCGGCGGTGTGCGCGGTGACGTGAACGCTGGAGTTGATGCGCGCGAGGTGGAGGCGCGCGGCTTCGGCCTTCGGCAGGGAAGCGCGAGCGTCGTCTTCGTCGAAGAGCATCTGGCGCTGGAGGTTGGAGGGCTCGACGAAATCGCGGTCGATGAGGGTGAGATGGCCGACGCCGGCGCGGGCGAGCAGGCTGGCGGTGGCGGCACCGGTGGCACCGACGCCGACGACAACGGCGTGGGCGTGGCGGAGGCGTTTCTGGCCGGACTCGCCGATGCCGGGAAAGAGGATCTGGCGGGAGTAACGGTCGGCGTCGGCGATGGTGGATGGGGATGCGGTGGATGGGGATGACGGTATGTCTTTGGCGTCATCAGGATAGAACGCAGGCATGGATGGAAGTATACGTTTGTGACGGCTGGGAATGAAGGTGGAAAGCGTAGTGAACTCGGAAGCGGCTTCCTGCATCTGTAAAATAAACCTATAGGTGATCGCAGAGAGCTTGAATGCTGGGAGTCTGCGGTGGTACGCGCTGCTGGGTGCAGGAGTTCAGGCATACGAAGCTGGGTAGACGAGTTCAGGACGCCGGACGATACGGATTGCGGCTTTCGAAATTGATGGGTGAGAGGAAAGCTGCAGTGGCGCGGTCCATGGGAATGAGAGAGCGCGAGAGGCGAAGCCGCGGAGTGTGTGCGGCGGCTCCGTGCTGCGCGGTACGTTGGGGATTTTTGTGGGTTGCGATGCTGCTGTGCTGTGTTGTAGGGGGGCCGGTCTGGGCGCAGACAGGTAGTGCTGCGTCGGCGATGGGCCAGCCCGCGCAGAGTGCGGGGCCGGATGCGTCGATGATCGCAAATGTGCTTCCGGCGCTGCCGGAGACGGAGTGGTCGCTGGAGGGGACGAAGGTTACGGCGGTGCGGTTTGAGGGCGTGACGTTCGGCGAGAAGGAAGCGATCATCGCGGAGTTGAAGCAGAAGGCTGGAGAACCACTGGATCCCAGCAAGGTGCGAGGGGATTTGCGGACACTGTTTGCGACCGGACGGTACCGGAATATCAGCGTGTACGCGGAGAAGGCGGAAGGCGGCGTGGATTTGGTGTACGCGGGCGAACCGCGGTACTTTGTAGGGCGGGTGACGATTGCGGGAGTGAAGCAGGAGCGCCTGGCGTCGCTGCTGGAGTTCGCGACGCGGATGAATCCGGGCGAAGCGTATTCGGCGGATGCGCTGCCGACTGCGGTGGAGGCGGTGAAGGAAGCGCTTGCGGAGAATGGGTTTTACGTGCCGAAGGTAGCACTATCGACGGCGGTGGATACGCTGGGCCATCAGGTGAATGCGACGTTCACGATTGCGACGGGACCACAGGCGGTGATTGGAACGGTGGCGCTGGGCGGAACGGATCCGGGCATGGATGCGGCGATGTTTCGCAAGAAGGGAAAGATGGACTGCTCGTGGCTCTCGGAGGAGTTCGACAAGGCGATCCATCGGGATTGCGTGGAGAAGGTGACGCGGGAGACGACGAGCAATGCGTTGTCCGGTGTGCGGTCGTACTACGAAAAGCTGAATCATCTGGAAGGTACGATCAGCCTGCAGCAATCCACGTATATGCAGCCGAAGGAGCAGGTGGACTATGACTTTTCGGCGAATCAGGGGCCTGAGGTGAAGGTGATTGTGGACGGCACGAAGCTGTCCAAGTCGCGTACGAAGCTGCTGGTGCCTGTGTATCAAGAGGGAGCGGTGGACAACGATCTGCTGAACGAGGGGGCGTTCAACATCAAGGACTATATGCAGCAGAAAGGCTACTTTGATGTGAAGGATAAAGTGGAGTTGATCGGCAAGGGGACGAACAACGTTGTCGTGCAGTACACGGTGGACACGGGACGGCGGCACAAGGTAACTGCGGTGAACATCGTGGGCAACAAGTACTTTGACCGCTCGACGCTGGAAGATTTGATGAAGGTGAAGAAGGCAGACTTGTACCAGAGCAGCGGCCGATATAGCGCTGAGCTCGTGACGGACGATGTGAATGCAATCGAATCGCTGTATCGAGCGAACGGGTTTAGCGATGTAAAGGTGACAGCGAAGGTCCAGGATATGGATGACGCGGCGAATGGAAAGCCGTTGAAGGAACCGCATATTCGGGTGCTGTACACGGTGGTGGAAGGGCCGCAACAGAAGTTCGGGACGGTTGCGCTGACGGGTGTCGCGGCGGACAGGGAGAAGGCGATTCGTGCACTGATGAACTCGGCTCCGGGACAGCCGTTTTCATTGATTACATTGTCGAGCGATCGTGATGCGATTCTGAATAACTATCTTGCGCATGGGTTTGAGCATGCGCGCGTAGAGATTACGCAGAAGGTGGACAGCAAGGACAAATTGCGCACGGATGTGGCGCTGAATGTGATGGAAGGGCAGCAGGTCTTCATCGATCACGTGCTGCTTTCAGGGATCGTACATACGCGGCCGAAGGTGGTGGACAGCCAGATCCTGGTGCATGCAGGCGATCCGCTGGACCAGGCTGCGTTGCTACAAACACAGCGGAACCTGTATAACCTGGCGCTGTTCAGCGAGGTCAATGCGGCGGTGCAGGACCCGAAAGGCGATGCACCGGACAAGAACGTGCTGCTGCAGTTGACGGAGGCGAGACGGTGGGATGTGACGTATGGGTTCGGCTTTGAAGCGCAGACGGGAACGCCTGGCATTACAACTGGGCAGACGCGAGGATCGACTGCGGCGCAGAATGGACAGGCCGGAGTGAGCCCGGATGTTTCCGTGGATATATCGCGGATTAATTTGAGGGGAACGCAGGACTCGCTGACGCTGCACACGACGTATGGTTTGCTGGAAGAGGTCGCAACGCTGAGCCTGAATATCCCGCAGCTGTTTTCGCGCAAGAACCTAACGGGAACGATTGGCGGAGGCTACTCGAACGTGCAGGACATCACGACGTTTGCGTCGTCCACGCTGCAGGGAGATGTGCGCGTCACGCAGAAGGTGAAGCGGGCGGACACTTTCATTTATGACTTTCAGTACCGCAGGGTTTCAGTGAATCCGAATTCGCTCGAGATCACGCCGAACCTGATTCCGCAGTTGTCTGAGCCAGTGGTGGTGGGCGGTCCGCAGGTGACGTATTTCCATGACACGCGGGATCCTAGTCCTTTGAATGCAGGGAAAGGAATGTATTTTTCGGCCCAGGAATTCGTGGCGTCATCGAAGTTTGGATCACAATCGAACTTCAACAAGTTGGACACTTCATATTCGACGTACTACACGTTTGGGAGGCGGAAGTACGTATTCGCGAGGAACACACGGATCGCGTTCGAGAAGTCTTGGGGGCCGAATCCGAATGCGTACAACGCAGGCGATCAAATCGGCGTGGCATCAACGGCGTGCTCGGGAACGCTGCTGGAGACGAATCCGACGTGCGATCCTGTGCCGCTACCGGAGAGGCTGTATGTGGGTGGAGAGTCGTCGGACCGCGGGTTTGGCATCAATGACGGCGGACCGCGCGATTTGACGACAGGATTTCCGGTGGGCGGATCGGCGGCTGTGGTGAATCAACTGGAGCTAAGGTTCCCGCCTGCGACGCTACCGTATGTAGGAAGTAATTTGTCGTTCGTGCTCTTTCACGATATGGGCAACGCGTTCGAGTATCCCTCGAAGATGTTTACAAGCATCGTGCACTTCAACCAGCCGCATGCGTCGACGTGCAAGAACCTTTCGGGGCCGCTGATCGCTGCTGGAGAGCAGCCGTCGAATGCTATAGGAACATGCGATTTCAACTATTATTCGCACGCGATCGGATTGGGGTTGAGGTACGCAACGCCTGTTGGACCGATCCGTGTGGACTTCAGCTATAACCTTGATCCGACGATTTACCCGGTGTTCGACGACTATACGGGTGTGTTGCCTTATGTCGGGCTGGCGAGTCACTTCAACTTTTTCTTCAGCATTGGACAGAGTTTCTAACGATGGTGCAAGCGATCCAACACGGGCGCAGGACGGATGGATGTAGCGCATGGCTGCGCGGGTTCGTCGTGGCCATCGTGGTGCTGATGGGTGGCATCTGTTCGGCGCGTGGGCAGAGCGGGAGCACGATACCAAGTACGACTGCGGCACCTCCGCTGCCGACGCCACCTGCATCATCGACTTCTGCGGCGACATCGGACTCGCCTGCGACAGTGATTGTGCAGCCGAACCTGCCGGGGATGCCGGTTGTGCAAGGGACGATGATCGATCGGCTGGTCGCGATCGTAAACGGCGAGCTGATCCTTGACAGCGACGTGGACCAGGAGCAGCGTTTCACGGCGTTGCTGCCGTATGGTGTTGTGGGCGTAAGGGAGAGTCGCGCAGGTGCGGTGGAACGGCTGATCAATCGCGATTTGATTCTGCAACAGGTGCAGCTACAACCGGGAAGCGATGTGAGCGAGAAGGCTGCGCAGGAGGATTTGGAGAAGCTGCGAAGCACGATTCCCCAATGCAAGCAGTTTCACTGCGACACCGACGCGGGATGGAAGAAGTTTCTAGCGACGCAAGGGTTTACGGAGACAAGCCTGACGAAGCTGTGGCGGCAGCGGATGGAGGTACTCGCGTTCATCGAGGAGCGTTTCCGTATGGGCGTAACGATCTCTCCGCAGGTGGTACAGACGTACTACGAGAAGACGATGCTTCCAGAGTATGCTGCGATGCACGCAACGCCGCCGCCGGTGGCTACGATTTCGAGCAGAATACGCGAGGTGTTGTTACAGCAACAGGTGTCGAAGCTTTTGGGTGACTGGTTGCAGAGTTTGCGCGCGCAGGGCAGCGTGGTGGTGCTGCATCCGAGCAAGGAGGCACCGTGAGGGACAATTTCACGAGGGGCCGTATCGAGGGGACGGAAACATCAGGGACGGAGAGTCCGAAGAAGCGGAGGCGAGCGCTGCGGGTGATGGCGTGGGTTGCAGCGTCGCTCATGCTGCTCATGATTTTGCTGGCTGCTGCAGCGACGTGGTACACGCGGACGGCGGACTTTCAGCGGCGCGTGGGGGGCGAGGTGGTGAGCGTGCTGGAGAACGCGACGGGCGGCCGCGTGGAGTTGCAGCACATCTCGTTCAGCTTGTGGCATCTTGCAATTGAGGCAGACGGTCTCGTGATTCACGGAACGGAAGGACCCGGGCAGATGCCCTATCTTTCCGCCGCAAAGATTTTTGTGCGACTGCATCTCAACATGATTTTGACGCACATCCGCGGGTATGGTCCGCAGTCTAGGATCAGCCTTCGCTATCTAGGCGTGGAGCAGCCGAAGGTTCATCTGATCGTGTACAAAGACGGGCACACAAACCAGCCGACGCCGAAGCATCCGAGCACGAGCAAGACGCCGATTCAAGATACGCTGTTGAATCTACAGGCGAAGCAGGTGAGGCTTGAAGATGGGCTGGTGATGCTGAACGACCGGGCGATTCCATTTGATCTGTCGGCGATGGATTTGATGGCGGAGGTGCACTATATACGCAAGACGGATCGCTATGGAGCGTCGGTAGAGCTTGCGGATCTGCAGACGAAGATGGGGCAGCAGCCGGAGATGCAATCGAAGCTAAGCCTGACCGCAGAGCTCGGGCGTGACATGATCGCGCTGAAGAGCTTTAACTTCGAGACGGCCGCTCCGCGCAAGCTGGGCGGCGATGGAACGAAGCTGATCGCTACGGCTGAGCTGTCGCACTTTGCAAAGCCGCAGTGGAAGGCGACGGTGCATGGAAGCGTGGATGCGCGGCAGTTGGGATATCTTGCGGATGTGGCTGGACTGAATGCGGGCGTGGTTGATCTGAATGTGCAGGGGCACAACTGTGTTGTGTCGCCGCAGACGGCACAGCGGCACCCGCACTTTTGGCAGCGACACAATAAGGCACGCCTGCCTGCGGGGGCGAAGGTGTTGCCGCCTGATCCTGACTGCACGGCTGGGTATCTGCTGGTGGGGTCGATGCAGGCGCACAAGATTGCGTACAGTAATGAGTATGTGGCGTTGGATGGCGTGGACGGTGGTGCGCAGTTGCATATCACGCCGACGCAACTGCTGCTGACGGCACTGAGCGGCTCGCTGCCGGGCGGGGGTAGCGCGAAGGGTGAGTTGAAGATCGACAACTGGCTGGGCGAGGTACCGGCGAATACCGCTGCGAGCTCGCCAACGACCGTGGCGGCGGCGACGACAGCGAATACTGGAGCAAAGAGCGTTGGAGCGAAGGCTCCAGTGAAGTCGCTGCTATCGACCCCGGTGCAGCGTGCGCATGCGTATCTAACGGTGACGATTGACCGGCTTCCGCTGCGTTCGATCATGGTTGCGACGGAGTTGAATCACTATGGTGATCTCGGTTTTGACACAGCGATTACAGGGCCAACGACGGTGGAGTGGGGCGGACCGGCGGCCGATATTGCGGACACCGTGCAGGTGCAGGCGGACTTGAAGTTTACGCCAACACGCGTAGTGCGGAAGACCGCGCTTTCGAATATCCCAGTGACGGGCGAGGCTGTGGCGCACTATGACGGACTGACGGAGGTGGTGAAGATTGCGCATTTGAATCTGCAAACGCCGGCAAGTTCGCTGGTGGCAAATGGCATCGTAGGCGTGAATCTTGGAGATCCGCTGACGAAGCTGAATGTGAATCTGCAAGTGAGAGACCTGGGTGAGTACGACCAGCTGCTGCAGACGCTGGATTTTAAGGCGAACGGGAAGAAAGGCCGCGCGGCAATTCCAATTGTGCTGCATGGGTCGATGGACTTTGCGGGAGTGGCGCGCGGCGCGGTGGCGGATCTGGATGTGAGGGGTCATCTGACGGGCGATGACCTTGCTCTTCAGCTTGGAAGCATGGCGGATGTGCACATCGATTCGGTGGTAGGGGATGGAGAGTATTCGCCGAACGAGGGTGTGGCCGTGGCAACGTCGACGATCAAGCGTGGTACGGCAGTGCTGAATGTGATGGGAACGTTCCGGCCGCAGAAAGTCATGGTGCACCACGTTGCAACGTATCCATGGGATGAGAGTGTGGTGGTGGATGCGTCGGTGAAGCTAGCCGACGCGCAAGCGTCCGACCTGCTGCAGATCGCGGGGCAGGAGAAGAAGTACCCGGTGACGGGGACGGTGAATCTGGGTGCGCATGCGAGGGGTGCGGTGCGCGATCTCACCGGGCAGGGTGCGTTGACGCTGACCAATGGCGTCGCATATGGCGAGAGCTACCAGAAGATTGCGCTGAACCTTGCGATGCAAGGGGAGCAGTTGAATGCGACAAGTATGCTGGTGGAGGCGCACGGTCTTTCGGTGACAGGGAGCGGCGGTTACAACCTCGCGAGCAAGAAAATCACAGCGCAGGTCAGAGGCAATGATCTGGTGCTATCGAAGATCGATGCGGTACGGCGGATGAATCCTGATGTGGACGGTGTGCTGTCGTTCGACGCGAGAGCAAACGGCACGATGGAGCAACCGGATCTTCATGCCAATATTTCGTTGGCGAAGATGACCTTGCGTGGTGAACCGGTTGGTGCACTGCACGCCACGGCGAACAGTGCGGGAACAAATGTGACGTATGAGCTGAGCTCGCAGATCGTTGGGGCGAAGGTCATCGCGTCGGGTGAGACGTCGTTGGTGGGTGACATGCAAACCCAGGCAAAGCTTACGCTGAGTGCATTCGATATAGCGAATGTGATGCATCTGATTGGCTCAGATACGATCAAGGGAAGTTCGGCGATCGCAGGCACGATTTCGGTTGTGGGACCTGCGAAGACACCGGAGCAGATGTCGGGCAATGCTGTGTTCGACGAGTTTGATATGAAGCTACAGGGCGTGGAGTTGAAAGCCGAACAGCCGCTGCGTGCCAGTTTGAGCAAGGGGTTGGTGACGCTGGATCAAGTGCATATCGTGGGTGAGGATACCGACATGCGAGCGTCTGGAACGGCAGTGGTTTTCGGCGATGCGAACCCATTGGGTGGGCGCATCCATTTGAACTCGGATGGAAGCGTGAGCATGGCGCTGGCGCATACGTTCGATCCTGATTTGATTACGTCGGGTAAGGTCACATTCAAGATTGCGGCTGGAGGACGATTGAAGAAGCCCGCGCTTTCTGGAGATGTGATGTTTGAGAAAGTAAACGTTGCGATGGAGGGCATTGCGAATGGGCTCAGTAATCTGAATGGGACGCTCGAGTTCAATGAGAACAGGCTGGACGTAAAAGATATGACGGCGCGGACGGGCGGCGGCGAGTTGAAGCTCGGCGGTTTTCTCGCGTACGAAAAGGGGTTATTTGCGGACCTGACCGCAACCGGTGAGACCGTGCGTGTCCGCTATAACGGCGTGAGCGCGACGGCGAATGCGAGCTTCAGGCTGCAGGGAAATCCGCAGTCGCTGTTGCTCTCCGGAAATGTGCTGGTGACGCGATTTGGGGTTGGGCCGGATGTGGATTTTGCTGCGTTTTCTTCAGGCGGGGGCGTGCAGGCACCGCCGGATCCAAACTCGCCCCTGAATAAGGTGAGGCTGGATATTCATGTGATCAGCGCGCCGCAGTTGGACTTCCAGAACTCATTTGCGAAGCTTGCTGGGACGGTCGATCTTACGGTGCGGGGCACGCTGGAGACGCCGAGCATTCTGGGCCGGATTCTGATCACCGAGGGCAGCGCAACGTACGCGGGAACGAAGTATGAGCTGGAGCGTGGAAGCATCTACTTCACGAATCCAGTGCGAATTGATCCGACGATCGATCTGGATGCGACGGCGCGGGTAGAGAACTACGATCTTACGATTGGCGTGCATGGCACTGCGGAGAATCTAAAGCCGACGTACAGGTCGGAACCACCGCTGACAGAGGCCGATATCTTCAATCTGCTGGCGTTGGGGCGAACGCAGGAGGAGGCGCAGTTGTATCAGGAGCAGCAGTCTCAGGCTGGGTCTGATCCTACAACGAATGCGCTGCTCGGTGGAGCGCTGAACGCAACGCTGTCGAGCAGTGTGGGCAAGTTTTTCGGTGCGGGATCGGTGAAGATTGATCCTGCGTTCATTGGTACGCTGGGTAATTCGTCGGCGCGCATCACGGTGACCGAACCGCTGACGAAACAACTGACGCTTGTGTATGCGACGAACGTAAACGAGACAGCTGAGCAGTTGATTCAGGTCCAGTATCAGCTGAACGATCATGATTCGCTTGTAGCAACGCGTGATGAATCCGGCGTGTTTTCGATCGTGTATAAGATTCGGAAGCGCTATCACTAGTTTTGGTCTGGGGACGACCGCTGATCGGCTGAGCGGTTTACGATAGATCTGATGGAAAATGTGCTGCGAAACACGCGTGTGACGCTGGAGATGATCAAGTGGGAGCACTCGATCTTTGCGCTGCCATTTGCGCTGACCGGCGCGGTGCTGGCTGCGAATGGATGGCCGACGCTGCGGGTGCTAGGTCTGATCGTGCTTTGTATGGTTGCGGCGCGGTCGGCAGCGATGGCATTCAATCGGCTGGTGGATGCGAAACTTGACGCTGCCAACCCGCGAACCGCGATGCGTGCAATTCCCGCCGGGCAACTGTCTGAGGGCTTTGTACTGGCATTTACGATTGCCGCATCGGTCGTTTTTGTCATCGGAGCGGCGTTGCTGAACCGGTTGACCTTGGAGTGCTCACCGGTAGCGCTGGCGGTGGTGCTTGCGTACAGCTATATGAAGCGGGTGACGAGGTGGTCGCACTTGGTGCTGGGGTTGGCGCTGGGAATCGCTCCGGCGGCGGCGTGGATCGCTGTGCGCGGGACGTTTGCACCAAGAGCTGCTCTGCTGACCGCAATCGTGATCCTCTGGGTTGGCGGTTTCGATGTGCTATATGCATGTCAGGATTTCGAACATGACAGGAAGGTGGGGCTGTTCAGCGTGCCCGCCGCATTCGGTTTGGATCGCGCCTTCTGGATTGCGCGATCCATGCACCTGGCGATGGTCGTGCTGCTCTTCGTCATGCTGCATGTATTTGGTTTGGGGACGATTGCGCTGATCGGGATGTGCATCGTGCTCCTACTTCTGGCGTATGAGCATGCGCTGGTCAGCCCGAGAGATCTGAGTCGCATGAATGCTGCCTTTTTCACGCTGAACGGTATCATTTCGGTGGTGTTTTTTGTGTCTGTTGCGTCAGATGTCCTGCATCGCCGGTAGTGGGGTCAGTCATCGGCAGGTGCGACAAAGCCCGCATAGAGCGGGCCTTGTCGCAGTCCATGTGCCTGGGGGACACATTTCATTTCGTTCATTTCCCGGCCACGCGAGGAGGCGGCTTCGGGAGGACTCGGAGATATTAGCTTTCGTGTTCAGCCCGAAAGTTATCTGCTTTGTTCTGGATGCTCTCTTTTACGTTCTGTGCGGTAGATGTCATCGATTCGCGAACGTTGTGAGCCTTTTGCTCGTGTATGTCTTCAACACGTTCGCGGTGACTCTCAGCCACATCGTGGGTTGCGGACTGTACGGAACCTACGGCTTGCTGAGCATGACCTTTGATTTGTTGCGCAGTGCCTTCATTGGCCAGTCTGTCATCGTTCGTGGTCTCGCCAATGGATTGCTTCACTTTTCCAGCGACTTCGTTGAACTTTCCTGCGAGGGTGTTTTCAGTTCCAGTGCTCATAGCCCATGTTCCTTCCAATAGTATGGTTTCACTTTTGTGCAGGACACCCAACCTATGTTGGGCGCCCTGCGATCTACCGGGTAGATATGCTGACCTAGAGTCCGCGTCTTCCAGACAACAGGTTGAAGAGGAGGATGATGAGAGCTACAACCAAAAGGATGTAGATCAAGCCGCCGAATGTATGACTCGTAACCAGCCCGAGAAGCCACAAGATGAGGAGAACAACAATAATCGTCCAAAGCATAGTTTGATACTCCGATCAAATAGTGTGGCCTTTGATGAGCGCCTCACTTTAGTCCCGCCGTAGGTGCAGGCGTTCGTTATGGTAAGGTGCGGGTCTGGGAGGCTGGGTTGTCCTATGGATATGAGAATCTTATGGAAGATAGGAGATTGATGCGCGAAGACATATCTAATTCCGAAAACAGCGGTGGATCGCAGCCCAAAAGTGGTAGCAGCGCCGCCGCGGAGCGTGTCGCGATCCAGGGGGAGCGAGGATCAAACAGCCACATGGCTGCCGTCGAGAAGATGGGCGCGGCGGAGGTAGTGCCGTGCAGCGTGTCGGCGGATGTGATCGATGCGCTGCTGGCAGGGAGAGTGGATGCGGCGATGCTGCCGATTGAGAATAGTCTGCATGGTTCGGTTGCGGAGCACTACGATCTGTTGCTGACGCATGCGGTACGGATCGATGGCGAGAGCCTGCTGCGGATACGGCACAACCTGATCGCGGCGCCGGGCGTGAGGCTGGAGGATGTGCGTCAAGTTCTGTCGCATCCGGTGGCGCTGTCGCAATGCAGGCGGTTTTTGGATCGCTTCGGACAGGCGCGGGCCATGCCGTTTTATGACACAGCGGGAAGTGTGAAGCATGTGATGGAGGCTGGATTGCGCGACACGGCCGGTGTGGCACCCGAGCTAGCGGCGAAGGAGTACGGTGGCCAGGTGCTGGTCGCGGGTATCGAGGATCACGCGCAGAATTACACGCGGTTTCATCTGCTGCGGCGGAGCGTCGAAAGGGCGCTTCTCATGCAAGCGCCGAATAAGCTGAGCGTAGCGTTCGCGGTGGAGCACAGGCCGGGAACGCTCGTCGCTGCGCTGGAACAGCTACGAGATGCGGGTGTCGATTTGACGAAGATTGAGTCACGGCCAGTGCCGGGAAAGCCGTGGGAGTATGTGTTTTACGTTGAGCTGAGATTTGAGGGCGAGGCCATGGCAGATGCTGCGGTGCGGGCGCTTGCTCCGCACTGCAGCATGGTCAAAGAGTTAGGGCGGTATACCGCGGCGGCACAGATTTAGGCCGTAACAGGGGAGTTCATCACTTTTTCAAAGGCCGTCTGGAAGACCTGCATCTCGTGGGGAGTTCCGACTGTGATGCGGACGTAGGTGGGCCAGATGGGCCAGCTGCGTCCGATATAGACATCCTGCTGCTGCATGGCGGCCATGACTTGACGGCCTGGACGACCAGTGTCAATCATGAAACAGTTGGAGACAGAAGGGATGTACTTGTAACCCTTTGCGTCGAGCCAGGCGAAGGTCGAGTTGCGCGTGTCGGCGATGATTTTGCGGCGTGTGGGGACGAGATCCGGCTGCTTGAGGCTGGCGCAGGCTGCAGCAACACCGGTGACGGGCAGAGGGTTGAGGCCATAGACCATCATTTTGGCGAGGAGGTCGGGACGTCCGATGGCGACGCCGCAGCGGATGCCCGCCATGCCGTAGATCTTGGAGAAGGTGCGCAGGACGATGATGTCCTTTCCAGCGGCGACCTGATCGATGACCGAGGGACAGCCCGCGATGTGGATGTAGGCTTCGTCGACGACGAGGACGGAGCCCTTTGGTTTGTTCTCCAAGGCCCAGAGAATGTCCTGTGTGGGTGTCAGGGTGCCGGTCGGGTTATTGGGGTTACATATATAGAGGAGGCCGGCGTTCGGATCGGCGGCAACCATTGCTTTTACGTCGTGGGCGTAGGTGGGCGTGAGCGGAACCTTGTGGACGCTGGCACCGTTGCTGATGGCCGCTCCCCAGCCGGATTCATAGGTGGGATCGGCGGCGACATAGGAGTGCTCAGGTGAGGTGAAGGCCAGAGCTGTGAACTGGAGGGGTTCGCTGGAGCCTGCGTAGATCCAGATGTGATCGGCGGGAACTGCGTACTCCTTTGTGAGGAGGTCCGTGAGTTCGTCCTGGCATCCGGTGGCGTCGTAGCGTCCGCCGGTTTTGGCGATCGCGGTGATGGCGGAGAGCGCAGCGTCGCAGGGGCCGAGGGGATTCTCATTGGCATCGATCATGACGGCGTTGGGATTGGAAGGGTGAGGGAGCTTGGGGAAGGTGCTCTTCGCAGCCGCTTTTTGCGCGGCCCAGGCCAGGTGCCCTTCCGTCATAAGTGGGGCCGTTGCAGCGAGACCGGCCAGACGGAGAAACGACCGGCGGGAGGTTTCAATGGATGGAAAGAGAGGGGACGACGGCATGGCGGTCTCCTGCAACAGCTGGATTGTGGTGGAGCTTGTGTTCAATGTACTGCAAATTCACGAGAAGATGGCTGATCGTCGCAGGAAATTTGTATGGAAATGTGAAGAGCCTACCCCGGAGGGTAGGCTCGGTACAACGAGGGAGATGGTGCAGGGCCCGGTGGAAGTCGGCGTATAGCAGGATGATTGCCTGCCGACGAGGGGCCTAAGAGCGAGATTTTGCAACAAGTTGAGCTACCCAGACGCCGAAGATCAGGACCGTGAGCACTGCAGCTGCTCCTCCGATGCCTGCGCAGAAGGGCTGGATCTTGTTCACGCGACGAATGATTTTCTCATTTTCTTCCTGAGCGTCAGGAAGGGCGTTTTCGCTGAGAAAAAGCTGATCAGTCTCATGCTGAGTGAGTTGGCCACGATAGACCATGATTGCAACGAAGGCAGTTACGATGATGCCCCAGACGGTGGCCATTACCGAAAGTGTATCCATGATTGTATTCCCCAGAAGAAAAATTTTGGTGCAATAAGGTGCGATCCCTTGTGCCTACCGGTCCACGGTTGTGTGGCCAGTGTGGTTCTGCGAACAACTTATGAACGAAGCATACGCCGTTTGCTTGACCGCTGTGAGCACTTCAGGTTGTATAGTGTGATTCATGCCGTGTGGAAAAGGATGGCAGCCCCGATAATAAAACACAGGATAATTGCGGTAAACATCGCCAGAAGGAACCAGACAGCGCTGCGCAGCTTCCGGTCAGAAGGTTCAGTAATGCCGAAGGTCCTGAAAAAGGCCATCGCCAGTATCTCAAGAATGCGCATAACTATAGGATACGCCGTTGATTTCATGTCAAGGATGGCTAGCGTGGGGCAGGGGCACATTTGCAGCATCCTGAACAGGTTCCAGGCATCCAACAGCATAGGACAGATCGGGCTTGCCGCCCGTGTCGCTGGGGCATAGACTAAAACAAGCATCCATGGCTCCGCCGGATGCTGCTACAAAGGAGAACCTACCATGGCAACTGCTGCCGTAAACCCTACTGTTGAAGTCGTGAATGCGCCAGCTACGGCGTCTGCCCCTGTGGTGCTTACGCCCGCGGCGGTTACAAAGGTAAAAGAGATTATGGCGACTCAGGATCCGGTGCCTGCGGGTCTGCGCATCGGTGTGGTCGGTGGCGGGTGTTCCGGATTCCAATATTCGATGTCATTTGAGAACGCCGCTGGAATGATGGATAAGATTGTTCGCGTGGACGACCTGAAGGTGTTTGTCGATGCTACAAGCGCTATGTATTTGAATGGATGCACGGTGGATTATGTGGAAACACTGGAAGCGGCCGGCTTCAAGTTTGAGAATCCGCAGGTAAAGTCAACATGCGGGTGTGGATCAAGCTTCAGCGTGTAACTGTCGGATGTAGATGTGTTGAAAGCTCCGCCGTCCTGGCGGGGCTTTCTTCGTTTATGGCACCCCCGGCCAGATTGGAGCGGTCTTTAGTATCATGGCCGGACAGCAGTTCAGGGGGTAAAAGTCGATGCAGCATTGGACGAGGCGCAAGGTGCTAGGAACGGTCGCTGGGTCAGCGGCGGCGTTGGTATTGAACGGGCGGCCAGGGCACCTTGAGGCGTCGTCAACAAGTGCGCCGCCGCTTCGCGGTAGGTTTTTGACGCATGTGTCGGTTGTGCGGGTTAATCAGATTGAGGTAACTCCGGAGCGTTCCATCGGACTGGATGAATCCGCTGATAACAGCCCAGCCCGCATCCGTTCGCGGCGTGAAGCGTTTGCAAGAGGCTGCCCTGATGGGCGGATGACGTGGGCGATTAGTTGGCGCTTCACGATCAGCGCAAACAGTATCAGGAGGCCAGGCGGCTGCTCGCGTCGTTCCACGACCGATATGGCGACGAGATTACGTTTATTCCGGGCGGCTACTTCGCGCCGATGTACGCAGCGCGAGAGGACATACGGAAGACGATGCACACGGCGCTGGGAGTGGTATCTAGGATGGTTGGCGGAGGATACCGTCCAGAGTGCGTGGTTGCCGGATTCATGGACGCTGCAAATCAGCAGGATCTGGCGCGGGACGAAGGTATTCACGTCTGCCAGGGGCAGATTTGGAGCCAGCACGGCATTGACCATGGCGATGGCGATGGAGGGATCTGCTATCCGTATTATCCGAGCCGCGAGCACTATCTGAAGCCTGCGCAGGGCGTGGCGGATTTTATCGATTGTGTGTGCCTTGACGGATGGACATGCGATTTTCTGGCGGCACGGCGGGAGGGATTTCAGGGCGGCTTTAATAGCCGGATGGGAGTTGGGCCGATTGAGACGGTGGGAGATCTGGGGCAGGCCGTCGGACGGAATGAGATGATGGCGACGACGGCGATCCACTTTGACCGCGGCGTGGAACTGAACGGGTTTGGCTGGGTGACGGCAATCTGGGAGGTCTCCATCGGCCATGACGACGACCTGACATACTGGCTGCAAGCTGCGCGTGAACGGTGGCCGGATACGCAGGCGATGACGGAAGGGGCCTTCGGGCTGGAGTGGAGAAGGCATCACCCAAACAATGGAGGACTCAACTATCGGTTCGAAGAGAAAGGGTCAGGTGCTCCTGGATCCGAGAAAGACCTTCAAATTGAGTGGTTTATGAACCGCAAGTTCCGGCTCGCGCTATTGCGCAACTGGGTGACGAAGAGTCCGTACATGGCGATCGATTTCACGCGGTACGACGTTAAGGCTGAAGAGCCGCGTGATCTGCGCCGCGAGTGGAGCCTGATGAATGTGCTGAATCAAAAGGGGACGCGATCGCAGGATGTACCGAGGAGGCTCGGGCAGTTCGACCCTGCGGACCAGCGGTTGATTTATGCGGAGTATCCGAGCCTTAGGGCCTTTGCTTGAGTTGTTCGTACTTCGGACGGCGAAATACAGCTTGGAGCGTCTAAGATGGGTGAGAGCCGCCAAGTGAAGATTAAGTAGCTGAATGAACGAATTTATCGTAAAACTCGCGGATGAGCGTGGACGTGTGCAAGAGCAGACGCACGCTGCGGCGACGGCAGAGGAGTTGCGGGCGCGGTTTACGCAGGCGGGCTATCTTGTTTATTCGGTCAAGCCGCGTTCGACGATAGGGCGTTCGGCGAAGAAAAAGATCAAACTGGATGCGTTTTTGATCTTTAATCAGCAGTTTTTGACCTTGATCCGCGCAGGGTTGCCGATTTTGAGCTCTCTGGATCTGCTGGCGAAGCGGCAAAAGGACCCGAGTTTCCGCGCGCAGTTGGAGGATGTTGGCAATCGCGTGAAGACGGGCGAGTCGATTTCAGCGGCATTTGAGGCGCAGGGAACGGTGCCGCTGGTGTACACCACGACGCTGTTAGCGGGCGAGCGGTCGGGAAATTTGGAAGAGGTGCTGCAGCGGTATCTGGACTTCCAGCGGGTTTCGCTGACGTTCAGGAAGAAGCTACGGGCGTCGCTGATCTATCCGGCGTTTCTGATTGTGATGGTGATAGGGCTGTTTACGTTTCTCATCACGTTTGTGGTGCCGCGGTTTGCGTCGCTCTATGACCAGCTGGGGACGAAGCTGCCGACGCTTACAGTGCTGTTGCTACAGCTGGGGCAGAATGTGCAGCACTATGGACTGTATATTGCACCGCTGCTGGTGCTGATTGGGTATCTGATTGTGCGCTGGAGCAAGAGTGAGGCGGGTGCGGATCTGATCGATCGCGTGCGGATTAAAACGCCGATTCTCGGTACGGTGTGGCTGAAGTATCAGGTGGGGCTGTTTTCGCGGACGCTGGCGACGTTGCTGACCGGCGGTTTGCCGTTGGTGCCGAGCCTGGAGACGGCGGCGCGTTCGATCGAGTCGCGGCAGATTGCGAAGGCCGTGTATGTGTCGGTGGAGACGGTGCGCGAGGGCAAGGGGCTGTCGGTGAGTTTGGACAAGACAGGGGTGTTTCCGGAGTTGTCGATCGAGATGATTGAGGTGGGCGAGAGCACGGGCGCGCTGCCGCAGATGCTGAACTCTGTGGCGGAGTTCTTCGAGGAAGATGTGCAGACGTCGCTGGCGGCGATTATGAGCCTGATTGAGCCGGTGATCCTGATTGTGATGGGCGTTGTGGTGGTGATTGTATTGATCGCGCTGTATCTGCCGATATTCAGTTTGAATGGCGTCGGCGGCTAATGATCCGCGGTTGGGGGCTTGTACGACTGGCGAAAAGATCCAGACTTCCGGAGAGGTTCGTTATATCTGGTAGACCGTTGAGTTCCACAGGAGTCAAAGAGTTATGGCAACAATTCCAGTCGCGGTTCCATATAGTAATGAGGCGCTTTCCGAGGTGGAGCGGGCGCAGGCACTTGCGCGGCGCTATCATGCAGAGTTCGTCGACCTGAAGAACTTCAAGATCCAGGTAGAGCTGTTCAAGTCGGTACCCGTGGACATGATGTTCCGATACAACTTCGTGCCGTTGGAGCAGAGCGAAGGTCGGCTGGCGATTGCTGTTGCGGACCCATCAAAGCTGATGGTGATCGACGAGATTGCGGGGCTGCTGGGCGCGCGGATTGTGACGCGCGTAGCGACGCTGAGCCAGATCACCGACCTGCTGAAGAAGAACGAGCAGAGCCAGCGCGTGCTGGATGAGGCCAGCGAGGGGCTGGCGTTCGATGTGCTGTCGAGCGAGGAGAACGCCGAAGAAAATATCTCTATTGAGAAGCTGACAGCCGATGACGATATTTCGCCGATCATCCGGCTGGTGGATACGACGATCTTCACGGCATTGGAGCGGCGTGCGTCGGATATCCACCTGGAGACCTTCGATGATTCGCTGCTGGTGAAGTATCGTATCGACGGCGTGCTACAGCAGGCGATGGCGCCGATCGCGCGCGAGCATCATCAGACAATCCTCTCGCGTATCAAGGTCATGAGCGAGCTGGATATCGCGGAGCGCCGCGTTCCCCAGGACGGCCGTTTCCGGGTGCGGTACAAGGGACGGCTGATTGACTTTCGGGTGAGCATCATGCCTACGGTGCATGGTGAAAATGCTGTGCTGCGTGTGCTGGATAAAGAGTCGATGTCGGAAAAGTTCACCAAGCTCTCGCTGGACGTGGTGGGGTTCGCAGAGAAGGACCTGACGCGCTTTCGACGTTACATCAAAGAACCGTACGGCATGGTGCTGGTGACCGGACCGACGGGTTCGGGCAAGACGACCACGCTCTATGCCGCGCTGAACGAGATCAAGAGCGAGGAAGATAAGATCATCACGATTGAAGACCCGGTCGAGTATCAGATTCGCGGCATAACGCAGATTCCGGTGAATGAGAAGAAGGGTCTGACGTTCGCGCGCGGATTGCGCTCGATTCTGCGCCATGATCCTGACAAGATTCTGGTGGGAGAGATCCGCGATGCGGAGACGGCACAGATTGCGATCAACTCGGCGCTGACGGGGCATCTGGTGTTTACGACGGTCCACGCGAACAACGTGGTCGACGTGCTGGGGCGCTTTTTGAACATGGGTGTGGAGCCGTATAACTTCGTCTCCGCGCTGAACTGCATTCTGGCCCAGCGGCTGGTGCGGCAGGTCTGCGAGTTCTGCGTGCAGGATGTGTATTACACGGATGCCGAGCTGGAGTTGAACGGACTGCGGCCTGAGGAGTGGCGCGGCGTGGTGTTCAAGGAAGGGCCGGGGTGCATCGAGTGCGGCGGCACGGGGTATCGCGGCCGGTCGGCGATCCACGAGTTGCTGGAACTGGATGACGAGATTCGCGAGATGCTGTTGGAGAAGCGTCCGGGATCGGAGATTCGGAAGAAAGCCAAGGATAAGGGTATGTCATTCCTGCGCGATTCAGCGCTGGAACGAGTGCGCGCCGGCATCACGACGCTGCGTGAGATTAACAAGGTGACGTTTATTGAGCAGGGCCGATAAGAAATTGTGTACTATCGGCCAACGGCACAAATTTGGGAGCGTCTACGTCTCAGAACTGTCATCCACCCGTGCTACAAGGTACTCTAAGTTAAGCCCATGAATTTTCTTCCTCAAGCATCCGGAACCCGTCCGCGTGTGGCATGCGAGATCATGCCACGCGGCGTCGTGGCTGCGCGGTCGACGGATACGTCGGCACCGCTGGCAGCGGCGGCCCGTGTGAGCTTGACGGACGGTGCGGTGGCACCGGGATTGAAGCCGGGCAATGTTGTGGATCGCGCAGCTGTGGTCGCAGCGATTCGGCAGGCGGTGGAGCAGATTGGGGACAAGTCGAGCACGCGCGAAGCTGCCTTGTCGCTGGTGATTCCGGATGCTGCGGTGCGGGTGCTGTTGCTTGACTTCGAGTCCCTACCCAGCCGCATCAACGAGGCGTTGCCACTGGTTCGCTTCCGATTGAAGAAGCTGCTTCCGTTCGACGCCGACGATGCGATGGTGAGCTATCAGGTGATGAGCACAGGCAAGGGAATCGTGCGCGTGCTCGCGGTCGCGATACCGCGCGACGTTTTGGGTGAGTATGAATCGGTGGTGCGCGAGGCGGGATTCGAGCCGGGTACGGTGCTGTCGAGCACGCTTGCATGTCTCGCCGCAGTGGACGATGCTGAGCCAGTGTTGCTGGTGAATGCGAACCCTACTGGTGTGACGGCGGCGATCGTTCGCGCTGGAGTTCTGCTGCTGCACCGCAGTGTCGATCTGCAGGAACATTCGGTGACAACGGCAACGCCGCTGGCTGCCGGAGTTCCGGTGGTGGAAGGTTTGCCGCTTGTGGATGTGCACGAGACCGCGGGCGAGTGGGCCGCACAAGAGCCGCTGCCTGAGCATGGCAGAAATCCTTATGCGAATCAGGTGGAAGCGGAGGCTGCGCTGCGTCCTGCGGGAGGCGATGCTCAGCTCAATCACACGGGTACGGAGGCGAACGAGCACTTTGCGGATCTGCATCCGGTGCCGTTATCGGCAGAGATTGCGCAGGCCGTTAGTGTAGCTGCGGCGTATTTTGAGGACACACTGGGTGAGCCGCCAGCGCAGATTGTGAGCGCTGGGTCGATCGGTGCGGACCGCCTGCGGCAGATACTGATTGTGTCGGGTGTGAGTGACGCAGAGGGACTGCGGGTGCGCGAGATGGTAGAGACTTCGGAGCTGTCGGCGGAGGCGGTACATGCATCGACGCCGCGTTCGTGGCTGTCCGGGGTTGTGGGGGCGCTGCGAGGCTGATGCGCATCTCTGTCAATCTGGCGACGCGACCTTTCGTCGAGCTTCGGCCCTTCTTTCTGCGACTGCGCATCTTGATGGGCGTCCTGCTGGCCGTGGGACTTCTCGCGATCATCGTTGCCCATGTTTTGCAAAAGAAGCTGGACATCGCTGCTGGACAACTGAATCAGGTACACGAAAAGGTTGTTGCAGTGCAGCAGGAGAAGCAGGGAAATGAGCGGCGCATGCGTGAGCCTGCGAACGCTGCAGTCCTGGCTCGGGCACACTTTTTGAACGCGTTGTTTTTGCGCAAGAGCTTTTCCTGGACCGCTGTGATGATGGACCTGGAGACGGTGCTTCCGGCGGGAGTGCAGGTGACGTCGATTGAGCCGGAGATCTCGGCGGACGGAGACGTGATCATCCGGCTGCGGGTGTCGGGTGACCGCGACCGCGCTGTGCAGTTGGTGCGGAATCTGGAGCGCTCGAAGCGGTTTCTTGCACCGCGCTTGACGGGAGAGTCGGTGCAGGCCAAAGAACCGGGCTCGCAGGGGAACAACAACGCCAACAACAGCAGCATTGCACCGCCCGGTGTGGAGTTTGAGATTCTGGCGGATTACAATCCTCTGCCTGAAGGCGAGATGTATCCGAAGGATAAGCTGCCGAAGGATCGGACGGCTGCGGAGGTTACGACCGCTGTTCCATCCCGGAAGCATCTTTCCGGGGCCCGCAGGAGGGCCGGGAACGACGGTATCGTTTTGAAGCCGTATGGAACATCGCACCCCAGGCAGGCAGTGGGAGGACCGCGATGAGCACATCTCCGGTGCCACAGCCGAATCGATCCAAGCGTTCTCTGCCCCGGTTAATGGTGCGCGGACGCGCAAGGATGACGGCGATGAACATACACTTCGCGGGCGTTGCGCTTCTGGTGCTGCTGGATCTGTACCTGATCCTGCATCTGGTATTTGTATGGCAGGGATTGAACTCCAATAATGCGGATGCGATCGATCAGCAGCGAGTTCAGTTGACTGCAGCGCGACTGGCTGCAAAGCCTTTGCGCGGGCTGGACAAGAAGCTGGTGAAATCCACGGAAGACGCGAATGCGTTTTACCAGACGCGACTGCCTTATGCGACGTCGCAGGTTGTTGCAGAGGTGGGTGCGGTCGCGCACAAGGAGGGGGTGCGTTGGACACGCGCACAGTACGCGTATGCGCCGGTCCTCTCTGGCAAGGATGCGCTCACCGAGATGAGCATCGATGCGAGCGTCTCGGGTGATTATCGCCCCATCGTGCAGTTTATTAATTCGATTGAGCGCGACAAGATGTTTTTTGTGATCAACGGAATCAACCTGACCGGGCAGCAGAGTGGTCAGGTGAATCTGCGTATACGCATGACGACCTACCTGCGACCGCCGAACGAGAACGAAGCAGCGGCGAGCACCGCGTTGACGGCCCCGGATGCGGCTGGCGAGACGGGAGGTAAGCCATGAAGGCGGCTCCAGCGAAGGATAAAAAGACGATCATCGTTGTCTCGGTCTTCGGCGCGCTCCTGTTATTGTTTGTGCTGTACGCGTACAACGCATTCTTTGGCGGGACGAGCAATCCCGCCGCCGTGCAGCCTCCTGTCGCGGTGAACACGCCAGCGGAGTCCGGCCCAACCAGCCCCGTGAGATCCAGGAGTTCATCGCGTAGCGGAGGGAGTGGCGCGGCTGGGATGGGCGTTGCTCCAGGAATCGCCGCTACGAAGATGGCGCGCACATCGGCCAGCCTTGACCCGACGCTACATGAATCTGCGATGCTGCGGACCGAGAGCCTGGTGTACTCCGGCACCGGCCGTAATATTTTTTCAGCAACGTACACGCCGCCGGTGGTGATTCCTAAGAACGTGCCCAGCGCGCGGCCGTCTGCAGCAGCCATCGCTGCGGCGGCCGCGGCGGCATCGGCACCACCGCCTCCGCCTCCGATCGATCTGAAGTTTTTTGGAGATGCCATTCGTGCCAATGGCCTGCGTCAGGCATTTCTGTTGCACGGAGACGACGTCTACCTGGCATCGACCGGCGATATCGTCGCTCGCAAGTACAAGATCATCAGCATAGGGACGACCAGCATCCAGGTGGAAGATCTGCAGGACAACAATACGCAGAGCCTGCCGCTGCAGCAGCGTTAGGGAAGAGTTTTCACCGCCGATGACGCTGCCACGCCGTCAGGCGCGTCAAATATCTATGGACGTACGCCGTCAGAACGAACCAGTATGCACTTCCGCCACCATCGCATCGTATCGTGCTGGTGAGGAAGGCTTTATGCTGCTGTTCGTGGTGATGATGGTGTTTCTGGTGCTGATTGCGCTGGCGGTGGCGGCGCCGGTGGTCGCGCACCAGCTTCGACGGGACAAGGAAGTGGAGAGCCAGCACCGCATGGAGCAGTATGTGCGCGCGATTCAGCTCTATCAACGGCAGTTTCCGGGGCAGTATCCGGCGTCGATCAAGGTGCTGGAGAACTCCAACAATGTCCGATTCTTACGGCATCAGTATGTCGATCCGCTGACGGGCAAGAAGGATTATCGGCTCATTCACCAGGGCGAGCAGAAGACGAAGATCCATGTCTTCTTCGGGCAGGAGCTTGATAGCATGGCGGCGAGCCTTGGGTCTGCGGCAGGGATGCAGTCCAGTGGCGGCATGGGAGCGCCCGTAGGCGGCGGAGCTCCAACCAGCGTCACATCGACGAATGCGCTGAACGCAGGGTTTGGGGGCTCAACCATTGGTGGGTCAGGTGGATCGACATCACCGGGAGGCTCCGGCATGTCGAGCGGGATTGGATCGAGCGGGACAGATAGCTCGTTTGGATCGAGCGGAAGTTCAGACAGCAGCGGGTCGACGACAGGCGGCGGCACCTCGATCGCCAGCGGTGGTGCTGGAACCTCGGGATCCTCAGGGACAAGTGGCGGCTTTGGGTCGAGTTCGACCTCTGGCAGCGGTGGAAGCACCGGCACGAGCGGATCGCCTGGAACTTCAGGAGCGCCGGGAACGACGACGACCGCCAGTACAGGTTCGTCCACCGGCATGTTCGGAGACAGTAGTACGGGCAGTGTGATTGTGGGTGTGGGAACGTCGCGCAGCGGCAACTCGGTTACTGACCCCAACGGCCAATCGACGTATCAGACGTGGGAGTTCTGGTATGACCCGGCGATCGAGTCGCTGCGGCAGTCGGTGAGCCTGACGGGCGGTGGAATGACAGGCGGCGGAATGACATCGCAGTCGGCCAGCGGCTTCGGTCAGAACGCCGTTACGGGCCAGTCGAACTCGGGCGCTGGCGGTACGAACGGTCCGGGCGGTACATCGGGGTCAGGCTTTGGCTCGGGATCCAGCTTTGGCTCAGGATCCAGCTTTGGCTCAGGTTCAAACTCCGGGTCGAGCTTTGGATCGTCCGGGCCGGGATCGAGCAGTTCGGGATCATCGAGCACCGCGAACCCGAACTCATCCACGCCGAACCCGTTTTAGGGTGGAGTCAGGTCTGAGTTGTTCGCGCTATCGCTTGATGGCGTACATGATCCAGCTTGCGATGATTACCGATCCGACGAAGAGCGAGAAGCACAGGATGCCGAAGCGGATCATCATCTTTGGCTGCGCGCGTTGCGTGATGCCGAAGACGGTGGATGCGAAGAGGGCGAAGACGAGAACGGCGGAGAACTGGGTCAGCATTAGAGCGAGGCCTTTCTTCCGTTCGCGAGGGAGTGCGCGTCGATGGCAGCGATCACATTCAGCAGGCCGGCAACGACTAGAAACTTGGTGCCGTAGTCGGCCAGTGTGTTGACGACCGAGGTCGCACCCCAGCCAAAGATCCGTGCCAGAACATACAGCAGCCCTGAGCCGAGCTGTCCAGCAAATCCGAGCATGTCCAGAACGTCGCCGGTGTTTGGCGTGTAGATCTTTCCAGCCAGGCCGAGCCCCACCACATACATGCCGAGGATCGAGACGAAGAGCAGCAGTGCGCGCACCCATTTGCCGAGCATCAGGTGCCCTGCGCCGGGAACCAGCCATCCCGCAAGGAGAACAAGTATAGGGAGATTCGACTTCGCTGCCGGTGTGCGTTGCGCGATCTGCGTCTGCTGCGTGGAGGATGCCATCGCTGTCGATTCTATCAGCGCGCGGCAGGCTACAGCTTTCAAATCTGTAACAGCTCACGCTGAAGCGGGCCGGTGACGACTGCGCGTGCGGGAGCGCCGCTGCTGGCGGGCAGCGTGATCATATTCACCTCGCTGCGCACGCCAAACTCGCCGGGGAAGTAGATACCGGGCTCGACGGAGAAGCATGTGCCGGGCAGAAGGATGCGCTCGTCGTGGGTCTCGAGGTTGTCGAGGTGAGCGCCGTTACCATGCAGCGTGAGGGCGATGTTGTGGCCGGTGCGATGCGTAAACCACTCGCCGAAGCCTGCCGCCTGGATCACGTTGCGTGCTGCGTCATCGGCCTCCCATCCAGCGATGGGGCGACCCTCGGCGTATGCCAGCTGCACGGCAGCGACGGCGGCATCGCGCGCGTCGCGCACAGTGTTGAAGATGAGTTGCTCGCGGTTGGTTGGCACACGGACGATGACGCCGGTCCAGGTGATGTCGTACCAGATGGCGGTTGGGTCGGGCTGGGTTGGGTCTTCCGTCGATGCCAGTTTCGCCCAGATATCGATGAGGATGAAGTCGCCGCTGCGGAGGGCGCGCGCACTCTCGCGTGTCGGTTCGTAGTGCGAGTCGGCGGAGTTGGGCCCGGCGCTGCAGTTGGGTCCATGGTCGGTCCACAGGCCGGCGGCGGTGATCGCTGCGTTGAGAAAGGAGACGACATCGAACTCCGTGATCGCCGATCCTGCGCGCACGCCTTCGCCGATGTACTTCCATCCGGAGGCAAGGACGGCGTCGAGGCGGCGCTGAGCCTCGAAGTGCGTTGCGATCTGTTGAGGCGTAAGGACAGCCTCGAAGAGGCTTACCATATCGGCGGAGCTGACAACATCTTTGCCGATCGAACGCAGCAGCTCCACCGTCCCAGCGTCCACCATCGAGACATACATGATGGCGTTGCGCGGGGAGTACTGCATGGCGATCTTGTGCGCATCAGACAGCATGGCTTCGAGCTTATGTTCGAGCTCCTGCCATGAGGAGTAGGCGTCGCGCTTGCCGGGCAGCGCGTCAAGCTTGCCGGACTCGATGCGATGGACGAGCTTGCGTGGCTCTCCATGGGCGGGAACGAAGTAGTACCAGCGCCGCGAGACAAAGCTGTTCTCGTCCAGCCCTAAAATGCGATAGGCGATGGGGTCGCGGTGGTGATGGTCGTAGAAGAGCCAGCCATCGAGCTGCTGCTCGCGCAGCGCGTTCTGAATTGCGTCGAGATCCATGGGTATCATCTTAGCGTTTGTAGCCGGTATGTTGTGCAGGCAAAGCTGTGCATTGCGCGGACGAGCTGACACGCATCCAACTCTAGATAACTTCGGAGGAGTATCTTCATGGCAGGTTCCAACCGGTTTGCATCGCAGCGCAGAGTTTCACTTACTGGAAGCGAACGAAAGCCCTATCCGGGAGAGTCGGAGCGGACTCTTGGGGTAGCGGGACGGGGAACGACAGCGACCGCGCCGACGGGCAAAGATATTACCGTCTCCGTCGTTGTACCGCCGAAGGCTCCGTACAAGATGAAAGAAGGCCCACAGGAGCGACTTTCGCGTGCCACATACGCGGAGCGCCACGGAGCGAATCCCGCGTCGGTGGAGTTGTTGCAGTCGTTCGCAACCGAGTACGGTCTCTCCGCCGAACCCACCGAACAACCGGGCCGATGCACGGTACACCTTACCGGAAGCGTGGACGCGATGCAGCAGGCGTTCGGTGTATCGCTGGCCGTGCATACGACCGCTAGCGGCAAAAGTTTTCGCGTGCGGGAAGGCGCGATTACCATCCCTGAGAGCCTCAACGGCCATGTCGTCGCCGTGCTTGGGTTGGACGACAGGCCGCAGGCGCAGCCTCACTTTCGCATCGCGCATCCGCGTGCAACCAACGTCTCGTATACGCCGTTGCAGGTTGCACAACTGTATGGGTTTCCGGCAGGCGCGACCGCCAGTAGACAGACGATTGGCTTGATCGAACTCGGCGGAGGCTACAGCACCGCGGACCTCGCTACATACTTTCAGAGCCTCGGCCTGCCCGCGCCTACCGTCACCACCGTCTCTGTCGATGGAGGTACAAACGCACCGGGAACGTCGGCGGACGGCGAGGTGATGCTGGACATCGAGGTGGCGGCCTCGGTCGCTACAGGCGCGAAGGTGGTGGTGTACTTTACGCCGAACACAGACCAGGGCTTCACCGATGCGATCTCTACAGCGGTGCACGACACCGTCAACAAGCCTAGTGTCATTTCGATCAGCTGGGGCGGCCCTGAGCCCGATTGGACGACGCAGGCTACCACCGCAATGAATGCAGCGTGTGAGGCCGCCGCCGCTCTTGGCGTCACCATCGTGGTCGCGTGCGGCGACAACGGATCGACCGACGGCGTGAGCGGAACGACGAATTACGTGGATTTCCCTGCATCCTCACCGCATGTGCTGGCGTGCGGCGGAACAAAGCTCGTGGGCTCCGGCTCGACCATCGAGAGCGAGGTCGTCTGGAACGAGCTGGCTTTGGGTGAAGGCGCAACTGGTGGTGGCGTGAGCGACCTCTTTCCGCTGCCAAGCTGGCAGCAGAACTCGAATGTTCCAGCGCCGACGACCTCGGGTGGGGGTCGGGGTGTGCCGGACGTCGCGGGGGACGCCGATCCTTCCACCGGGTACACGGTTGATGTGGACGGACAGACGCAGGTCATCGGAGGCACGAGCGCTGTAGCTCCGCTCTGGGCTGCGCTGATCGCACTCTCCAATGAGCAGAATGGTGGAACGGCGGGGTTCGTGAATCCGACGCTCTACGGCAACAACGCGGGCAGCGCGTTTCACGACATTACGCAGGGTACGAACGGCGGGTTCTCCGCTGGCCCGGGGTGGGACGCGTGTTCGGGGCAGGGCAGCCCCAGCGGCGCGGCGATCATCCAGCTACTGGCTGCGACGACGACCCCCGCGAAGTGACGCGGCACCCGTAAGAGTTTGTGGCCGCAGTCACTCGATTTTGACGGCAATGGATGCGACTTCGGTTTGACATTCGTGCTTTTGGACTGTTACAAACAAACGGTTGCACAATCGCTTGCGCTCATTGAGCAATCGTTTGCGCTCATGCTCCCAGACAAGACCGATAAGACCATAAGACAACACAGATACCGTACCGCCTTCGGAGGCACCATGTTGTACATACGCTCCATCTCCAGCAGGGGAATACCCTCTCTCCCATGCGCACGTGCGTCACGTCACAGCGTGACCCGCTCTGCTTTCTCTGCGCTCGTACTCTGCGCGGCATTCTTCACGGCGTCTCTTGCCCACGCGCAGTTCCGCACCTCGGTTCAGGGCGTGGTTACCGACACCACGGGGGCTGTGATTCCTGGCGCGACCGTTACGCTCAAAGACAACGCAACCAACGCAACGCTGGTGCACAAGAGCGATGGCGCTGGCGTCTTCAACTTCAACGCGCTGCCATCGGACGTCTTCACGTTGACTGCAGATCACGCGGGATTTCAGCAGACGACGCTCAATAATCTTCAGTTCATTCCAGAGCAGGCAAACTCGCTCACGGTGAAGCTCCCCTTGGCTGGGACAACGCAACAGGTAACGGTGGACGCGTCAGATCATCCTGCCATGGACACCGAGACCGCAAACATCGGCGGAACGATCACGTCGAAAGACTTGCAGCAGTTGCCATCCTGGAACCGCGATCCGTTTACGCTGACGCAGCTGGTCCCGGGCACCGTAAGCGACGGATCGCAGAGCGCAGGCGGCGGCGTCAATAGCAATCCGGGAACGCAGGGGCCGGGCGGCTCTGGATCGGGCGGCCAGGCGCCCACAGAGAATGGTCCGCAGGCGAATGCCAATGGCGGCCAGTATGAGACCAACGGCATCTCGATCGACGGCATCAGCACTGCGAGCGCCGTCTGGGGCGGAACGACGGTCATCACACCGGATGAAGATTCGATCGCCAATATCCGCGTCGTGACCAACGACTATGACGCGGAGAATGGCCGTTTCAGCGGTGCGCAGACCATGGTCACGTCCAAGAGCGGAACCAATACGCTGCATGGAAGCCTGTTCTTCGGCCTGCATCGACCGGGCCTGAATGCGTATCAGCACACGATTGTCGAGCCGGGAATCATCACGCATCCGATCAAGGATACGTCGCGCTTCAACCAATATGGCGGGAGCATCGGCGGCCCGATTATCAAGAACAGAATCTTCTTCTTCTTCGACTATGAGACGTCTCCCGATAACTCGACTGCGACAGGAACTGGATGGTATGACACCTCCGCATTCGACGCCCTGGGACCGAAGGGAAGCATCGCTTCTACGTTTCTCACGTTCCCCGGGTCGGGCGTTACATCGACCGGGATTATCACGGCGAACTGCCAATCGATCGGCCTTGTAGAAGGCGTGAACTGCAGAACGATTGCGGGTCAGGGATTGAACATCGGATCGCCGCTGACCTCGCCGCTCGGCACGCAGGACCCTACAGAGACGGGAACTTCGGTCAATCCCGGTGTGGGCAGCGGTCTGACCAATGTCGCGGACATTGCCGACTTTGCGGTGAGCAGCCCATTCTCTTCGTACTACACGCAGTACAACGGACGCCTCGACGCAGACGTGACGAAGATCGATCACGTGGCCTTTGCGATCTACTGGGTGCCGCAGGGTTCCACGGACTACAACGGCGGTTCACGCGCGTACAACCTCTTTCACCATAGCCAGATCAACGACGCGTTCTCCGTGATCTGGAATCACACGTTTTCGCCGAACTTCCTGAACGAAGCGCGCGCCAATGCCGCCGGTTGGAGATATAACGAGATCGCATCGAATCCGCAGGAACCCGTCGGCCTGCCTGCAGATACGATTGACCAGATCGGATCGATCACCGTCAATCAATTTGGCACGCCTCTCGGTGCGATCCTGAATCAGTGGACGTACGGATACAAGGATGTCGCAACGAAGATTATCGGGCAGAACACCATCAAGTTCGGCGGCGACTACACCAACCTGCACTACCTGTCTGATCCTATCGGCCGGCCGACCTACGGGTTCTACAACATCTGGGACTTCCTGAACGATGCGCCCAGCACGGAGGCTGGCAACTTCAATACAAAGACCGGCACTCCGGGCGGAAATCGTCAGGACCAGCGTCAAAATCTGCTCGGCTTCTTCTTCCAGGATGACTGGAAAGTTCGCCCCAATCTGACGCTGCACGCCGGGGTTCGCTATACCTACTTCGGATCGCTCTATGACAAACAGAACAACATAAGCACCGTGCAGTTCGGCACTGGTTCCAGCTTGTACACGGGCATCAATATGAGGCAGGGTGGGAACGTATGGACGCCGCAGAAGACCAACTTCGGACCGCAACTTGGCTTCAACTGGAGTCCGGCGGTATTTCACGATAAGGCAGTCGTACGCGGTGGCTATGGCCTCAACTACAACCAGCAGGAGATCGCGATCTCCTCAAACGTAGCGTATAACCCACCCGCGCAGGGGTACTACAGCTTCACGAGCGCGTCCCCCTCCAGCATCAACCCGGCGATTCTATACGGCATCTCCAGCAGCCCAACATCGCTGAATGGCTTTGCTTCCAATCCCAACACCGTTACGGCGTACAACGCGCAGAATCTTCCCACAGCAGGTAATGCAACGATTACAGCAGTGGGCAACACCACCGGTGGACTTCCAACGGCATACTCCGAGCACTACTCGCTCGATACGGAGTACAACATCGGAAGTCAGCTCATCGCGTCGCTTGGATATCAGGGAAGCTCGTCGCACCATCTGATCACGCAGGAGAACGCGAACGCGAATGCGCTACGCCTCGGCGTTCCTTTGAACCCGCTGGTCACGGCGGTGGACTATTACGCCAACACTGGCGCGTCCAACAACAACGCCATGATCGCGGAGCTGAAGCATCCGTTCTCACACCACTATTCTTTGGACGCACAGTTTATGTGGGCCAAGAGCATGGATAACGGCTCTGGTCCTTACGAGGAGGATCCTTACTATCCCGATAGTCCACGCTATGCCTGGGGGCGCTCCGACTTCAACGTAGGCAAGTCCTTCAAAGCCTTCGGCATGTGGCAACCTGTCATCTTCCACGGAAAAAATGGCTGGTTGGAGAAGACGGTGGGAGGATGGACGCTCAGCGGAATCTTCAACATCCACACCGGCTACGGATGGACGCCGAACTATGGCATTGCGCAGTCGCTGTACTGCTCCAATTGCCAGAACTCGGGCAACTACGAAAATCTGCGTCCTTACTACCTTGGCGGCGGAGGCAAATCGACCAGCAACAGCGCGTTCGAAGCCGGCAGCAACTACGCCGGTATTTTGACCGGGCAAACTGCTCCGACCGCGACTATCAATGGCAATAAGAATACTGTGGTCGCGTACTCAAACAAGTACTTCAACGTGCCGAACTTCGCCTCCGCGATGACCGGTACGTACCCTGGAGTGAATGCATCGCTGCCGCCTGCGCCTGGGCTTTCGCGTAACTCGTTCAATGGCCCGGGGTATAAGGACGTAGACGGCACGTTGAGCAAGATCTTCGGCCTTCCAAAGATACCTGTGCTTGGCGAGAACGCTCAGTTTGAGATCAGTGCGCAGGCGTTCAATCTGTTCAACAACTCAAACCTGAATGTCACTGGAATTGCGAACAATATCAATTCACCAAACTTCGGCCAGGACATCCTGCTTCTGGGTGCTCGTACCATCAGCTTTCAGGGACGCTTCTCATTCTGAAGATCTGAACCAACTGACGCAAGAGACCGAGGGCGGAGCAACGTGCCCTCGGTCTTTTGCGGTTACTCTGGATAGAACCTCTCCATGGCGAACGAACACAAGATCGACGCGGTACAACGAATGGGCGCTGGCGGTAGCCTTAAGGACCTGGCCGCACATCTGGGGCTCTCGCAGACCACAGTCTCGCGTGTCATCAACAACTCGGGTCATACCCACCGCATCTCGGTAGCAACGCAGAAGCGGGTCCTCGCAGCCGCAGCGGAGATGAACTACAAGGCAAGTCCGCTGGCGCGCGGCCTGCGCAGTCGGCGTTCGCAAACCATCGGAGTGATGGTGCCGGAGATCAGCGGAGGATACGCTGCGACAGTCTTGAGTGGCATTGAAGATGTACTTCTGTTGAGTGGCTATTTTTACTTTGTCGTCAGCCATCATCACCGCAGTGAGTTGCTGCGCGATTATCCGACGCTGCTGCTCTCGCGCGCGGTCGAGGGCATCATCGCGGTCGACTCTGCGCTCGATGTCGAACTGACCGTGCCTGTAGTCGCAGTGTCCGGTCACCGACGCAGCGATTCCATCCTCAACATTGAGCTGGACCACACGCTCGCTGCACGCTATGCGCTGGAGCACCTGTTCCGCCTTGGCCATCGCAACATTGCGTTCATCAAGGGTCAGAGCTTCAGCTCGGACACCCAGGCCCGCTGGGCCGCTATCGTCAAGGTAGCTGCCGAGATCGGCGTTCCGATACATCCGAAGTTAGTCATCGCACTTGAAGGCGATAATCCGACGCTGGAGCCCGGACGCGTCGCAACCCACAAGCTGCTCTCCACTGGAGCTTCATTCACCGCCGTCTTTGCCTTCAACGACCTGTCTGCGATGGGCGCCATCGTCGCGCTGCGCGAGGCCGGTCTCGACGTACCTATGCAGGTCTCCGTGGTCGGGTTCGACGACATCCTAGGTGCATCGACCAATCATCCTCCACTGACGACGGTGCGCCAACCCATGCAGGAGATGGGCCGCGCCGCTGCGACAGCATTGCTGCAGCGGATCGATGCGCATCGGTCCAACGAACCCCAGCCTGAGAACCGGCATTCTATCCTTGTCCTGCCAACATTTGTGGAGCGTAACTCTACCGCGCCTGCTCCGGGAATGCGCTGATTGGAAACGCCGATGCCCATCGCCACGCTCACACTTGAACTTGCCATCGAACACGCGCAGTCGCTCAAGGACAGGCGACAGGCGGTGCGGTCGCTCAAAGATAAGTTGCGTCATAGCTTCAACATATCCGTCGCTGAGATAGACGACGCTCTCCTCTGGAATCGCGCTACGATCGGCGTCGCCGCAATTTCCAGCTCGAGGTCCTACCTGGAAGGCCAATTGCGTGAGGTCGAGGCGGCAGCCCGCCGCCTCTGCGTTGGCCTGGGCTGCGAGATCCTCGACAGTTTCATTGAGATGGATCTATCTCTGAGCGATTGATCGGCGATCAACGACATTCAACGTAATACACCGCGAAGTGCTACCCTAAAGAGTCAGTTATGCCCGAACAACGAGCCAGAACGTACCACCGTGGACGCGTCGTCAACACCTTCGCCGAAGAGATCACCGCCATGCTTGAAGGCGAGCTCTCGGATCCACGCATCGCTCCGTGTCATGTCACAGAGGTCGTACTCGCGCCCGGTGGTAAGTCGTGCCGCGTCTTCATCGCAGTCACAGGAACGCCCAAGGAAGAAGAAGAGACGCTGGAAGGTCTGATGACAGCCCGCGGCTTTATTCGCACGGAGATCCGCTATCGGATGAACGTCCGCCACGTGCCTGAGATCACCTTCGCGATTGATCGTTCCGAGAAGATTAACTCCCGCATGGATGAACTGCTTGGACGCATGGAGAAGAGACGGAGCAAACTTGCCGATAAGGCAGCTAAGGAGAGACCCGTGACCTCAGAGCCGACCCAATAGCTCCGCTCGAAGCCCCGCCATCATGAACAATTCAGACTCTATCGTAGCTTTGCTCAATCTCATCCGGATACACGACGTCTTCGCGATCAGTTCGCATGTCCGCCCGGACGGAGATGCCATCGGCTCTGCACTCGGAATGATGCACCTGCTCGAAGCGCTAGGCAAGCAGGCAACTGTAGTCTTCGTCGATTCCATTCCGCCAAACTTCCACTTTCTGTCAGGCGCAGACCGCATCTCCAGGCACTTTCCTGAGGCTGAGGCACTGATTCTTCTGGAGTGTGACAGCATCGAGCGCAGCAGCATCGACCGTTCGGAGTTCGACGCACACAGACCCGCGCTCATTATCAACATCGACCATCACCGCAGCGGTCGCCCATTCGCCGACTTCAACTGGATCGACGCTGAGGCTGCCGCCGTCGGAACGATGGTGTATGACCTCGCAATCGCTGCCGGAATCAAGGTCACGGCGGACATGGCCGAGTGTCTCTACGCAGCGATTCTCACCGATACGGGCTCGTTCAACTATCCCGGCACCGTCGCCTCCACCTTCGCCATGGCGGAGCATCTGATCCACAGCGGAGCGAACGCGAACCGGCTGGCGCGCGCCATTTACTTCTGCAACCCGGCCAGCAAGGTGCGGCTTCTCGGTATTGCACTCAGTAACTTGCAGATCGAAGGCCCAGTCTCCTGGAGCTACGTGACCTTGGCGGAGATGGAGAGCGTTGGTGCCAGCGTCGAGGACTGCGAAGGCGTCGCCAATCACCTGATTGGCATCGCAGGGATCGAAGGCGCGGCCTTTCTCCGCGAATTGCCGGGAAAAACACAGTTTCGCTTGAGCCTGCGCAGCCGTGGCGCACTCGATGTCTCCAAAATCGCAGAGCACTTTGGCGGTGGTGGTCATCAGAGCGCCAGCGGATGCACCATGGATGGAACGCTGGCAAAGGTCACCAAAGACATCGTGGAGGAGCTGCGATCCGCTTGCCAACGCATGAACCCGACGGCTCCGAAGCTCCAATACAGCCGCTGAGTCTGTTAGCCTAAGTTTCGCGCTATCAAATATCAGCAAAGGGATCGAGAGAGGATCGCGCTGCGCGGCTTTAGCTCCCGTGCCACAACGTGTAGATTTATCTGTGACACCTTTGACGGAACCTCAACAATCCGTGCCAGCACATGCTGCGCCAGTCGGCGGACTTGCCAAGCCTTCTTCACCTGTTGCGCGGTTGCTCCGTTGGCTGCGCTTCGATCAACTCGGATGCTCGGTCTCCGAATTCACCGTGCTGCTCGTCTTCTCCTGCTACTTCCTCTTCTATGGTCTGGTGCCCATCTTCGGAGGCGATCAGCTTGGCCTGGTTGGCGCCGATGAGCCGCGCTACTCGCAGATTGCACGCGAGATGCTGGCGGAGCACTCAGACATCTGCCACCAGATGCATGCGCGCATTGTTCCGCACAGCCTTCATCTAGCCGATTTGCACGCCTCCGCCGTATGTCTCATGGGCGGCACTGTTACGCCGATTCTGTACGGGAAGCCATGGCTCGAAAAGCCAGCCTTGTTTTACTGGCGCGCCATGGGCTATTACAAAGAACTAGGCGTCTACGACTGGACCGCGCGGCTGGCCTCAGCCACAGGTGCGCTCGCGCTCATCATTCTCGCATTTTTGCACCTCAAGCGGTTCCGTCCCGGGGGCCATCTCGACGCTGCGCTCATCATGGTGTCCGCCGCAGCCATGTTCGCGTTCTCCCGCGGCGCATCCACCGACATGCAGCTTGCAGCGCCATTCTGCATCGGCATGCTGGGCTGGTATGCGTGGTATGAGACGGGCAAAAAGTTCTGGCTCTTTGATCTGTACTTCTTCGGCGCCGCAGCGACGCTTGCGAAGGGCCCTGTCGCGCCCTTCATGGCGCTGTTCATCATCTGCCTCTTTCTTGGGCTGCGCCGCGAGTGGTCCGCACTTAGGCGCACAATCTGGATTCCAGGCGTTCTGCTCTATCTCGTCATGGTTCTACCCTGGTACATCGCCGTCCAGCGCCGCAATCCCACCTTCTTTCACGAGTTTTTCTGGCAGCACAATCTTGAGCGTTACACCTCGAATCTCTACAAGCACCATCAGCCGTTTTACTATTACCTGATTGTTCTCATCCTCGGTCTCATGCCATGGACGGCACTCTCCTTCCGCGCCTTGGTGGATGGCCTGCAAACCTCCATCGCCGAGTGGAAGGTCCGGTTCAAGCCACAGCGTTATGTCGGCCACACCCGCGCGGGCGACGCCTTTCCCGAGTTTCTTGTTCTCTGGGCACTCTTCCCCATCATCTTCTTCTCGTTCTCAGGCTCCAAGCTTCCCGGCTACATCCTCCCCTCGATTCCACCGCTTGCGATCCTTACCGGCGACTATCTTTTCCGCATCCGTCGTTCGGGAATACCCCATTGGCTGCTGTACGCGCATGCTGCGTTGACCGGGCTGCTCACGTTCGTGCTCATCCTCTGCCCGCAGTACATGCGGTATCAGCGCATCATTCCCGCGCCTCGCATCTTCCTCTGGGCGGTGCTGCTTGGTCTCGCAGCCGCTGCTCTGGTCATCGGCGTGGTTCGGCGCTTTGGTGTGCGCCGCATCCGGTTGGTCACGCTGATTCCTCTGGTGTGTCTGCTCTACTTTCTTCTTGGTCTCAATGGGAGATTGCTGGATCTCAACTACTCAGCGCGTCCGCTTGCGCGCGAGATCCAGAACCTCGACCCCGGCGCGAAGACCGTCGCGGAACTCGACGTGCGTCGCGACCTCGTGTACGGTTTAGCTTTTTATCGCGACCAGAAGATTCTCAACTACGCAGACGACGGTGTGCCGAATCAAGCGCACCTCGTTGTCGTCCCAACCCGCGACGCTGAGAAGCTCAACCAGTGGCTCCATGGTCGGGTGGCGCAGCAACTCTTCCTCTATCCAGCGCAGGGTCTCTCCGTGTATAAGGTTTATCCACGCAACTGAAGGACGAGCCTAACGTTGAGTTACACCCCTCAGATCGCAGCACCACCGTTGGAGATACTGGATATCCGCCACTTCTCCGGTGCACAGCTTCGCCCCCTGCTCCGCGATGAAGCTGCGAGGTGGCAGCTTCGCCTGCACTGGGACTACACGCGCGCCTCCAACATGCTCCTGGACTACCTCGATAGCCGCATCCTTCCCGGGTATGTCGCCCTTCAAGCGGGCCATATCGTCGGCTATGCCTTCTGCGTCTTCGAGGGCGCGAAGGCTGTTATCGGCGACATCTACGCGTACGGCGAAACTGAGGCTACGTCGAACCCCATCTGCGATACGCTGCTCCATCATCTTCTCGAACTCTTGCACGCCACCCCTGGCATCGACCGGATTGAATCGCAGTTGCTCATGTTTCCTCCCGGCGCACTGTGCGGCCCGTTTCGTGCAGGCGATTTCCGAAGTTTCTCCCGGCTGTTCATGATGCGCAACCTTAACCCTTCATCGGACCTTTGCGGTGGCGTCCAGCCATGGCATCGGCGCCCATCCTCGGCGCCTGGTATGCTGCTGCAGTCTTGGCAGCCTGAATTTTATGAGTCCGCAGCCGCTCTCATTCATCGCTGCTACTCCGGCCACACGGACGCTGACATCAACGATCAGTACCGCACGCTGCACGGCGCTCAGCGCTTCCTGCACAACATCATCCGCTTCCCGGGCTGCGGTGTCTTCGACGCGGAAAACTCATGGGTACTGCGCGATCCGCACACCCTTAACACGGAGGCCATCCTGCTATGTTCGCGCGTTCGGTCCGACGTGAATCACATCACGCAACTATGCGTTAGCCCATCGTTGCAGGGTCATGGTCTCGGCCAATCTCTATTGGCCCACTGCGCCAAAGAGAGCCTGGAGCGCAAGATACACTATCTTTCGTTGACCGTAACCGAGGCAAACCTCGCTGCACTACAGCTCTACGAACGCAACGGCTTCACGCTACTGCATCGCTTCGAGGCCAAAGTCTGGGACGCTTTCCGCAACTCTGTCTAAACCTTTTCTAACCCTTTACAGATGCCTGTATCACCGGCGTGGCAGCAACGCCGCTCTTCACCTCGGGGTTATTCTCCAGCAGTGTCACGAGCGCCTCGGTCAGTTGTTCTTCCATCTCGGCCGCCCTTGTGATCATCACAGGGAAGCGCGCCCAGAGCTGAAACGCTCCTCCGCTGTATTGCACACGCGACTCCACGCCCGGCAGATTGATGGGAATCTGCATCTTCTGCTCAACGCTGCGATGCTGTGCCTCGATCTCCACGCGATGCGATTCGTACGCTACCGTGACTTCATGCATCACCGCGTCGGTAATGAGCTTGTAGTTCGCGTTGTCGGCGAGCTTCACAATCAGCTCTCGCCACGCATACTCCGTACCTGGAATCTGCTTGTACAGCGGCGTTCCCGCCTGAAACAGCACAGCATTTGAAAACACCGCGACCCTGCCCGTCGGATTGAGTTCGGTGCCAAGCCCGGCCAGCTCCATCATGTAAAAGCGAACCAGACCCACGTCGATCACATCGCCCGTTACGGTTGCGATGGTGATGCGATCCCCAACTTTAATTCCGTATCTTCCGATAATGAAGAAGTACGCCGCGACAGAGAGCAGAATTGTCTGCAGGCCAACAGCGATGCCAGCCGTGATAAACCCGGCGAAGGTTGCGAGCGAGTTGAACTGCGTCACAAACCCGAAGAGCACCACAATCACAGACAGAAATCCAACGACAACTCTGCGCACGATGAGCAATTGACGCCGCCGGCGGATATCGGCAACGTACTTGCTGGTCGCATGACGCCACACTTCGCCCCCGCCAAAGATCAACGCCAGCGCAACAATAATAACGATCAGCCGCCACAGCAGTGTGTGAAGAATGCTGTCATACTCCTGGTCGACCGACGCCTGCCACGCGAGCAGATTCGCCCGGCTCTGCTCCAGAACGATGATCTCCTGACTCAGCGGCACCGTAGTTGCGGAGAGGGCTTTAAACCGTAACGTAATCGCTTCAATGTTCGGAGGAGGGGGAGCCGTTGGAGTCGCTGCGGCTGGCGTTGCCCCCGCCGAAGCTGGCTTTGATGCGAGCACTTTCTTCCCTTTGATCTGTACCGCAACCGGTGCAGCGGGTGCAGGCACAGCAGCGATCTCCTGCTGCGAGATCTGCTGTCCCTGTTGAACAAGGCTCCGCAAAACTGTCAGCAGCGGCAGGCGCAGATTCGTCACTTGCGCTTGCAGTCGCGTGTTCTCGCGCAGCAGATTGTCCAGCGAGCGGCGCGTTCCCAGCAAGTCGATCAAAACCGATCCCTGCGTTGTGACACCCGCTGACTGCGCGGAATCGATTGTCACCAGAAGGGAAGAAGCGATCTTGTTGTTGCTGTCCAATTCTGGCACCGAACTTCGAAGCCGTTCTACGTCCGCCTCCAAACCCGTGCTGCCTGCGGCTCCCGTAATACTAATGATCTTTTGCAGCGCCTCTCGGATGGATGTTGCAAGCGTGAGAGACTCCTCCAGTTGCTTCTTCTCTGCCTCGAGCGCTGCAATATCCCTTGAATTCGCCCGCTCCATCTGCGCATCCAGCGCAGACTCCCGAATCTTCAGTTCCTGAACCTGCTGTTCGTTTGTCTTGATGGCTGCCTGAATCCGCTGCTCCTGATCACCGTCCCCATCATCGTCCTCTGCCGGTGACTTCACGCGATCGCCGGCAATCAACGCTGCCTGCGCCTTGGCCGATTGAAATGCAAACCCCGCAACCTGCCCGGCCAGCGCCTTTGCCTGGTCGCGATACACAACATCGTTCGGCTCTCCGGCCTTCTGAATCGGCTCTGTGCTCCAGCGGTAGAACTGGATCACCGCATTCAGGTGCCCCACGATCTGAGCGCGCGTCGTCTGCAGCGTGGCGGCCGCCGCTTGCTGTTTTGCAAACACAACCTTCCTCTCCGCGCTTACGGCCAGAAGCACCATCAAACCTGCAATCGCCGCAATCCCCGTGCATGCCGCACGAGAACGCCCCATCCAACGCATGATCTTCATCTCAGCCCGCCACCTTTCGCCTCGTGCTCTTGCGCCTCAATCGCTCCGCTACTCTTCCACGTGGTAGTTCGGAGCCTCGCGCGTAATCACCACATCGTGCACATGGCTCTCGCGTAGTCCAGCGCCGGAGATGCGGATGAAGCGCGCATTCTCCTGCAGCTCCTCGATCGTGCCGCAGCCCAGATATCCCATCCCCGACTTCAGACCGCCGACCAACTGATACACCATCGCCTCCAGCGGTCCGCGGTGGGGGACGCGCCCTTCAATGCCCTCCGGCACAAACTTAGCCAGCCGGTTTCCGCTGCCTTCGCGCGCCGTGATGGACGTTCGTCCCTGCTCCCCATCCATGTCATCCTTGCCTTGGAAGTACCGCTCGCCGGAGCCCTGCGCCATCGCGCTCAGGCTGCCCATACCGCGATACGTTTTGAAGCTGCGGCCCTGATACAGAATCGTCTCACCCGGGCTTTCATCCACACCCGCAAACAGCGAACCCATCATGCACACGCTCGCACCCGCCGCAATGGCTTTCGTGATGTCGCCCGAGTACTTGATGCCACCGTCTGCAATAATTGCGACGCCGCGCTCCTTACCCGCGCGGTATGCCTCCGAGATGGCCGTGATCTGCGGCATACCCGCGCCCGTCACCATGCGCGTCGTGCAAATCGAACCCGGCCCAATGCCTACCTTTACCGCATCCGCACCAGCTTCAATCAGGGCCAGCGTCCCCTCATACGTCGCCACATTTCCAGCCAGCAGCGCAACCTCCGGAAATGCCTTTTTCACCTCTGCGACCGCCTCCAGCACGCGCGACGAATGTCCATGTGCTGAGTCAATCGCAAGCGCATCCACGCGATACTTCACCAGCTCGGCGGCCCGCTCCAGAAAATCGCCCGTTGCCCCGATAGCACCCGCCACCCGCAGCCGGCCCTGCTCGTCCTTGCTTGCATTTGGATACTTCAGCTTCTTCTGAATGTCCTTGACGGTAATCAGCCCTTTCAGCTCATACTCGTCGTTGACCACCAGCAGCTTTTCCACGCGATGCTGATGCAGGATCTGCTCCGCCTGCTCGAGCGTAGTCCCCACCGGCACCGTGATCAGGTTGGTCTTCGTCATTACGTCCCCGATGGGGATATCCGTGCGCGAAACGAAGCGCAGGTCGCGGTTCGTCAGAATCCCAACCAGCTTGCCCTTCTTCGTCACCGGCACGCCCGAGATCTTGAACCGCCGCATCACCTCCAGCGCGTCAGAGATCGGGCGCTCCGGCTCAATCGTCACCGGATCCACGATCATTCCGCTCTCGGATCGCTTCACCTTGTCGATCTCTCCAGCCTGCTGGTCGATCGTCAGGTTGCGGTGCACGACGCCAAGGCCGCCCTGCTGCGCCATCGCAATCGCCAGCCGCGACTCCGTCACGGTATCCATCGCAGCGGACATCAAGGGGGTCGCCAGCGTAATCTTCTTGGTCAGCCGCACAGCCGTGCTTACCTGTGCCGGAACAACCTCAGAGTACGCGGGAACTAGCAGCACGTCGTCGAACGTGAGCGCTTCGGGAATCTCAGTTTGAATCATACTTCTCTATTGTTGCACCGCCTGCGCCGATTGCAACCCCACCGCAGGGTTGAACTTTCGTTCCAGTTGGCCTAACATCGTTCAAGCAGACGAATTTGTTCTGCCGCTGAACGCAGCCGTTTCGCAAACGGTCAGTCGCCGTGCGCATACCGGCAGTGGCGGAAGAGAGGAGTGGGCGAGAGCCCACTTTTTGTTTGCTTCAAATACCGTTTGAGCGGCGATCCCATATGCCCGCCTCATTCAGCCTTTGTTTCATGTTTTTTGCTATGGCCCTACAGATCGAGACAATCCGCGCTACAGCCGACCGCGTCGCGGCCTCGCACCACCTCGATGTCGTCGATCTCGAGTTCACAGGCGGTGCAAAACACCGCATCCTCCGCGTCTTCCTCGAAAAGGATGCGGCGGCACGCGCTCAACTCGCCGCCGACGCTGCATCCAATGAAGCAGCTGGACTCCCCAAAGGCGTCCCCGTCGAGACGCTCTCGGGTGTTACCCACGAAGATTGCGCCATCTTCGCCAGCGACTTCGGCACCGTGCTGGACGTCGAAGATCTGATCCCCGGCGCGGAGTACACGCTGGAGGTTAGCTCGCCAGGGCTCGAACGCAAGCTGCTCAAGCCGTCCGATTACGAGCGTTTCAAAGGCAGTCTGGCCAAAATTCAGACATTTACGGCCATCGAGAGCAATCGCCACTTCACCGGAAGACTGGCGTCCTTTGATGGTAAGACCATCACGCTGGATCTCTCTGCCGTAAAGCAGAAGGGAAAGGCAAAAAAGACGCTCTCCGTGCAAACCGTCGCAATTCCGCTGGAGAACGTCGAAAAAGCAAGTCTTGTGGCAGAAATTTAGCCCACACCGCATCAGAAAGATTCATACGCAACAGCATGAGAACCACTGGCGCCGAACATCGCCGGTTGAAAAGAGTGAGACGAGATGGCAAGTCCCCTGTATCAGTCGATTGAGATTTTGGGCCGCGAGAAGGGCATTGATCCACAGATCGTTGTGAGTGCCGTCGAAGACGCAATCGCCCTCGCGACCCGCAAGTACTACAAGACAGTCGAAAATATGCGCGGCGAGATGGACCGTGAGACCGGCGAGATACGCGCCTATGTCTACAAAACTGTCGTCGAGACGCCTGAACTTATCGAAGACCCCGACAACCAGCTCACCCTGGAGCAGGCCCGCGAACTCGCCCCCGAGGTTGAAGTCGGCGGCGAACTGCGCTTCTACAAAGACACCACGCCGCTCGGACGCATCGCCGCCCAGATGGCCAAGCAGGTTATCTTCCAGAAGGTCCGCGAGGCCGAGCGCGACACGGTCTTCAACGAGTACGGCACCCGCGCCGGCGAAATCCTCACCGCGACCGTCAAGCGCCTGGAGCCCATGGACGTCATCTTCGACCTCGGCAAGACCGAAGCTCGCATGCCCAAGCGCGAGCAGTCCCGCCTGGAGCAGTTTGCCGTCGGCGAGCGCATTCGCGTGGTGCTGCTGCGCGTCGACCGCGCCGCCAAGGGCCCGCAGGTGATCGTCTCCCGCGCCGCTCCCGCGCTGGTCCAGTCGCTCTTCCAGTCCGAAGTTCCCGAGATCTACGACGGCACCGTCACCATCCGCGCCATCGCCCGCGAAGCCGGCGAGCGCAGCAAGATCGCCGTCATGAGCCGCGACAAGGACGTCGATCCCGTCGGCGCCTGCGTCGGTATGAAGGGCATGCGCGTGCAGTCCATCATCCGCGAGCTGCGCGGCGAAAAGATCGACATCATCGAGTACTCCGACGAGATCACCACCTTCGCCGAGAAAGCCCTGCAGCCCGCCAAGGTCTCCCGTGTCAGCATCACAGATCTCGCCGAAAAGCAGCTCGAAGTCATCGTCGACGACACCCAGCTATCGCTTGCCATCGGCAAGAAAGGCCAGAACGTTCGCCTGGCAGCCAAGCTCCTTCAGTGGAAGATTGACATCAAGAGCGAAGAGGAGAAGCGCCAGGAGGTCGAGCAGCAGATGCAGGCCATGGGCGGCGGACCCTCCACCCCCATCGAGCAGGTTGTCGAGCTCGGCGACGCTGTCATGGAGAAGCTCATCGCCGCTGGCATCACCACCGTCGAGTCGCTCGCCGACATGACTGCCGAGGAGCTCAGCGAGATTCCAGGCATCGGCGAAAAAACCGTCGAGAAGATCGCCGTCGCCGTCCGCCATTACTTCGGCCAGTACGAAGAAGGCGAAGCTCGCCCCGCCTCCGCGCCCACCGAACCGGTTTTGCTCAAGGGTGAAGAAGCCATCGCCGCTGCGGCTGCATCCGATGTTGCTGGAGATGAGGTGCATTCCATGACAAACACGCCCGAAGAAATCCTGGCAAATCAGGCTGCAGATGCCGGCTCCGCCGAAGAGATCAGCGAATTTTCAACCGAAGACATCGCCGCCGCCGAAGACGCACTTTCCGACAGCGATGCCAACGACGCCAACGACGCTCGCGAGGCCGGGATCGAACTCGATAACGACACCGTCGACGAACTTGTCGATCAGGCCCAGGAATTTTCTGACGAAGGTATCGACAGCGACAGGTCAGATCGTGGTTGATCTGCATCAGTTTTGCAGCAGTGTATCGAGAAATCCC
The DNA here is from genome assembly GCA_019351975.1 of Acidobacteriota bacterium. Classification (GTDB taxonomy): domain Bacteria; phylum Acidobacteriota; class Terriglobia; order Terriglobales; family Acidobacteriaceae; genus Granulicella. Next base: position 53,327 of record JABBOG010000005.1, on the reverse strand, counting down.
AGCCAATCGGCTGAAAACTTAACAGTTTCAGAGGATAATACCTTTGAACGAACTCCTACTTCGATTGAGGCTGATATGAACAGCTAAGTACGCAGTGGATTGAACAAGGGGCTGGCCCTGATAACCAGCGATTGAAAAGGATTTGATGAGCAAAGTTCGCATCAACGATCTTGCACGTGAGTTGGAAGTCAAGAGCAGGTCCATCCTGGACGCCTTGACAGCGGTCGGCGTCACCGAGAAAAAGACGCACTCCAGCTCCATCGAAGAGGATGAAGCGGAGAAGGTGCGCGGCTACTTCAATCGCGGCGTCCGCAGCGCCGCGCCCCGCTCTGGATCGACGGAGATCAGGCCTAAGTTCGATCTCTCGCACGTCTCCAAGCCCGGAGATGCGCTCAAGGCTATTCTGGAGCGGAAACAAGCAGAGAATGCAGCTCGTTCCGCTCCGCCGCCACGGCCTGCCGTTACCGTCGCACCTCCGGCCAACAGACCTCCTGTGGCTGTGCGGCCCGCGACGCCGAGTCTACAGGCACCCAGCGTGTCTGCACCTCCGCACGTCGTGGCAACCGCGCCGGCCGCGCCCTCGCCGAGCAGCCCCGTTCCTGCTCCCGCAGCGCCAGCGCCACGACGCATCGTTCCCATCCCGCGTCCAGCTGCGTCCACGTATATCGTCTCCCCCGTCAACACGCCTCGGCCTGCTGCAGCTCCTGTAGGGACGCGTCCACCAGTCGTCGCCCCTGCGCCTGCCGTTGCATCGACCCCGCCGCAAGCACCCGTCGCCGTAAATCCCGCGAACCTTCCCGCGCCTCCGGCCGCCACAGCGCCAACTCCGGTTGCAGTTTCTGCACCGCCGCCAACGCCGGAGCCCGAACAGCCAGCATCCCAGCCCGTTGCGGCTGCGCCACCGGCTCCTTCGGCGCCGGTTACACCACCGCGGCGCGTCGTCATGCCGCAAACCGGCCCCCGGCCTTCGTATGTGGCTCCCCCACCGCCTCCGGGCAGCCCTCGCACACCCATCTTTCAGCGTCCGCGTCCCGGCTATCAGGGCGGTCCCGGCGGCCCCGGTGGCAATGCTCCCAGCGGTCCCGGATCCCGCCCGCTTCCACCAGGTGCACGACGCCCCATGCACCCGACGCGCACCTTCCCGACAGGCACAGGCGGTCCCGGCGCACCCGGTTTCGCTCCACGTCCCGGCTTCGGAGCAGGTCGCCCCGGCTTTGGCGCGCGTCCAGGACCCGCCTCCCCAGGCGGCGGTCTCCTGCCGCCAACCGAAGCCGCTGCCCCAGCGCGTCCGGCTCGCCCAGGACAGCGCGGCCGCGGTGCACCGCGTTATGAGAAGAACAAGGAAGTAGCCCTCAAAGGCTACACACCCCGCGCCGGTGCCGCTCAGATTCCGATGGGTGAGGTCCCCATCACCAAGTCGATCACCGTCACTGAAGGTATCTCGGTAAAGGACCTCGCCGAGAAGCTGGATGTCCGCGGTAAAGATCTCATCGCCACCCTCCTCATGCGCGGCGTCATGGTCACCGTCAACCAGTCGCTCGACGGTGAACTCGTCAAGGACGTCGCCCGCCAGTTCGGCGCCGATGCAACCGTCATCTCGGTCGAAGAGCAGCTTGAAAACGAGGCCATCGAAGGTCTTCTCGAAGACACCACGGGTCTCGTCGAAGTCGTCCGCGCTCCCGTCGTCACCATCATGGGGCACGTCGATCACGGTAAAACATCGCTGCTCGACGCCATCCGTTCCACCGACGTCGCAGGTGGCGAAGCCGGCGGCATCACCCAGCACATCGGTGCGTACAAAGTGCACGTCACTAAGCCAGATTCTCCCGCGTTCGGTCGCGAGATCGTCTTCCTCGACACCCCCGGTCACGAGGCCTTCACCCGCATGCGTGCTCGCGGTGCGAAGATCACCGACATTGTTGTCATCGTTGTTGCAGCCGACGACGGCGTCATGCCGCAGACCCTCGAAGCCATCGATCACGCCCGCGCAGCGAAGGTTCCCATCATCGTTGCCGTCAACAAGATCGACAAGCCCGAGGCCGATCCCAGCCGTGTCATGAACCAGCTCGCCGCGCGCGGCGTACAGGCTACATCGATGGGCGGAGACACCGAGTTCGTCGAAGTCTCAGCCAAGAAGCGCCTCAACCTCGACCAGCTCGAGGAGATGATCTGCCTCGTCGCAGACGTCAATGAGCAGAAGGCTACGCCCGAGCGTCCCGCAGTCGGTACGGTCATCGAAGCCAAGCTCGACCGCGGTCGCGGCGCTGTCGCCAGCATCCTGGTGCAGAACGGAACCCTCCGCACCGGTGACAGCTACATCGTCGGCAACACCTTCGGTAAAGTCCGCGCCATGTTCAACGATCGCGGACAGGAGATCAAGGAAGCCGGTCCCTCGACACCCGTCGAGATTCTTGGCCTCGAATCGATCCCCGACGCTGGCGACACCTTCCTCGTCATGGCCGACCGCGACAAGGCCAAGGGCATCGCGCAGTATCGCAAGATGAAGGAGCGCGAAGCCCAGCTCGCCAAGTCCTCGCGCGTCTCGCTCGAAGGCCTCGCCGAGCAGATCAAGCAGGCTGGCGTCAAAGACCTCAACCTCATCCTCAAGGGCGACGTGCAGGGATCGGTCGAAGTTCTCGCCGACTCGCTCCAGCGCATGTCTACCGAGAAGGTTCGCGTCAAGGTGCTCCACTCCGGCGTCGGTGCCATAACCGAGTCCGACATCCTCCTTGCATCCGCATCGAACGCAGTCGTCATCGGCTTCAACGTTCGGCCCGACCGCAAAGCCACCGAGGTCTCCGAGCGCGAAAACGTCGAGATCCGTCTCCACTCGATCATCTACGAGCTCCAGGACCAGATCACGAAGGCCATGTACGGCCTTCTCGAGCCGGTCTTCAAGGAGAACTACGCTGGTCGCGCCACCGTGCTCAACGTCTTCAAGATCACCAAGGTCGGCCAGATCGCCGGTTGCCAGGTGCTCGACGGACTTATCAAGCGCGAGAATCAGGTGCGCGTCACGCGCGACGGCGTCGAGGTCTGGAAGGGCAAGATCGCCTCACTCAAGCGCTTCAAGGACGACGTCAGCGAAGTCCGTCAGGGTGTCGAGTGCGGTATCGACCTCGCCGGCTTCAAGGACATCAAAGCAGGCGATGTCATCGAAGCCTTCACAACGGAGAAGATGGCCGATGAACTCGGCCGCAACTCAGCCGAGGCCAAAAAAGAGCGCGATGTCGCTGCTCTCAAGGAAGCCAAGGACCGTGAAAACGAAGTGGCCCGCGCCGCAGCCGATACTGCCAAAAACGAAGCAGAGGCCGCCAGCGTATAACCGATCCATCCTTCCAAACGAAATGGCCGCCAGTTTGGCGGCCATTTCGTTTGCCACAAGAATTACCTCACCGAAACAAGGCCAGCGGAATCGCGTCGCCCATCGCTTCGTAGCCCTTTGGCCCAGGATGGAGGTGATCGCCGCTGTCATCCGCCGGCAGCAGTCGCGAGGGGTCCGCCGGATTGCGCACGACTTTGTCGAAGTCCACAACAGCATCGAAGTGACCCGGCTCGCGGATCCAGTCATTCACCGCAACCCTGACGGCTTCATCTGCGGCCGTAGGTGCATAGTAGTCCGACCCCACGAACGGGGTGATGGTGCATCCGATCACCTTCAGCCCGTGCGCGTGTGCCCGGAAGACGATCTGCTCATCTGCTGCGATCATCTTCGCCACCAGCGCTTTGTGTTGCTCCGGTGTTCCGGTCTTTCTACGCGCCAGCATCCCCACATCGTTGATGCCCTCAAACAGCATCACGTACTTCACACCGTTCTGCGCCAGTACATCGCGATCCATGCGCGCCAGCGCATTCTCCCCCAACCCATCGGTTAGCAGATGATTTCCGCCGATGCCCTCGTTGAGCACACCCACTGGCATCTTCGCATCGTGCAGCCTGCGCGCCAGCACATCCGGCCAGCGGTCATTCCCGTCCGTGGTGGACGCGTGACCATCCGTAATCGAATCGCCAAACGCGACCACAGCACGCGCCTTCTTCGGTGCAGCCACATCGATCGACGCAATCTGGAACCAGCGTTCAATCTTGGTGGCTCCCTTCAGATCAGCCTCGCCGGAGTGCTCTCCATGGAGTAGCCAGGAGTTCGTTCGCGACCCCGGGTGCGCGGTCTGCCCAACCGGTGCCTCCGGCATATGGAAGCTGATCGTCACATTCCCCACGGCGGGTACGCTCATCGCCACAGGATCGGAGAAGTACACCGCTCCGGCGGGTATCGTGACCGAGTTTTCGCCCGCGAACGTGACAGCGTGGTCCGTTGCAGGATCAATCGCGCTGTTCGGAGCGCCGCCCGCAGGCAGCGCCAGATGCACCGCATCCAGAGTCAGCGGCTTGCTTCCGAACGTATTCGAAATCTCCAGGCGCAGTTCATCTCCGCCCAGCGACACATGTACCACCTGTCGCACGGTCGTGTCCGTCAGCAACGCATCCGCGACGCCCGGCTGATTCGGCGGATCGACCGCCTGCTGCGACGTAGCCCACGTCCCTACCCAATGCCCGGAATCACCGCCCGCACCCATACTCTGCGCAACACAGTAGCTCGACATCAACCCGAAACACATCACCGCTGCAAATTTCATTTGCCACCCCAACAATAGATGCGACCATCCTAGCGCAACCAGCGCGCGGCTGTCTTCCGCACGCCCGGGATGCTGCAGATGCTATCCTTTCGCAACATGCGCACCATCGTCATCGCCGCCACACTCGCCGCCGCAACCTTCGCATCAGCGCAGCAGGTCTCACCTTCGCTCGCGCCAGAAACCGCCGCCAAAGTCGCAGCCCTCGCGAACAAGATCCTCCACGACACCGGCGTACCCTCTGCATCGGTCGGCATCGTGCAGCACGGCCAGATCGTCTACGCGCAAGCCTTCGGACTCGCCACCATCACGCCGCCAAAGCCCGCCACCGCTTCCATGGCTTACCCCATCGGCTCGATCTCCAAGCAGTTCACCGCGCAGGCCGCGCTTCTCCTCCAGCAGCAGGGCAAGCTCTCCCTCGACGACCACGTCGCCAAATACTTTCCCGAACTCACTCGCGCCAACCAGGTCACCCTCCGCAACCTCATGACCATGACCTCCGGCTACGAGGACTTCGCTCCGCAGGACTACCTCATCCCAGCCTGGTATCACCCCATCGCCCCGCTCGACAACATCAACATCTGGGCCGAAAAGCCGCTCGACTTCGATCCCGGCACCAAGTGGCAGTACTCGAACACCAACTACGTTCTGCTCGGCCTCATCGTGCAGAAGGTCGCCGGCGAGCCACTCGACAAGTTCATCCACGAGCGCGTCCTCGCTCCGCTGCACCTCGACGACGTCTTCAACACCTACACGCAACGCGAAAAGCTAGAAGTCACCGGCTACGTCTCGCACGCGCTCGCGCCACCCCGCGTTCTCCCGCTCGAAGCCACCGGCTGGTACTTTGCCGACGGCGACCTCGCCATGCCCGCCACAACGCTGCTCAAGTGGGACCTCGGTATCATCAACCACTCGCTGCTCTCCGCCGAAAGTTACAAGCAGTTCGAAACGCCCTTCATCCTCGCCGACGGCAAAGACTCGCACTATGGCCTGGGGATCTTCATCACCCACGAGGACGGCCGGCTTAAATTCGAGCACTCCGGCGAAGTCGGCGGCTACGTCTCAGAGAACGTCGTCTATCCCGACGATCACGCAGCAGTCGTCGTCCTCACCAACGAGGTCGCCAGCGAAGCTGCGTCCGAGATTGCCGCCGCCATCGAGCCGCTACTCTTTCCTCCCGTACCTGCCGGAGCCTCCACGGCCGACGCCACCATTGCAGCCTTCGCGCCCCAGCTCAAAACAATCCTCACCGGCCTCCAGCGCAGCCAGATCGACCGCTCGCTCTTCACCGCCGATACCAACGCCTACTTCGACGCCGACACCCTCGCTGACTTCCAATCCACCCTCGCTCCGCTCGGCGCCATCACCACCATTACGCCTGTCCACACCAGCCTGCGCGGCGGCATGACCTTCGGCCTCTACAAAGTGGGCTTCTCCAACGGCACACGTCTCGCCGTCGACGTCTACCTCAAGCCCGATGGCAAGATCGAGCAGCTTCTCGTCATCTCCAAATTGCAGTAGCGTCCGCGCAGCCCGCAAACGTCAGGGCATCGCCGCATCCGCCCGTACATCCCGCAGCTATGTCAGCAGAAACGCAAGACCCACCAGGGAAATCACGACCCAATGGCCCCAATCAAGACGCATGTCCGCTGTTTGATTACGCAGTCTCATCGGTAAACCCTCCCTCTCCCATCAGCACGTAGTACAGCAAATGCGGCAGCGACATCGCTGCAAGCTCTTCTGCACAGTTACTTATTCGTACGAATAATCGATCTGATGCTGTACTGTCACGCAAAGTTGGAAGCAATGTCTCACCTCGGGTACCTCTATTTGCATCATCGGCAGCATCCGGCCCAAACTTGAACTCCGTCCCCATATTTCTTTCCTCTCGCACGCCGCCCTCCGCTAGATCGATCCTTGCTCTTCGCCCGGCTTAACGCACGCTGATGGTTTGCATCCCCAGCGCCCGCGCATCCCTCCACGCAGCCGCTCGCGCTCCTCCGGACTCATCTCCGCCCAGCGCTGCTCCATCCGCCGCCTCCACTCCCTTCCGCCGCCTCCGCCATGGCGATGAAATCCGCCAAATAAAATCTTGCTCAGCACCACCAGGCCCAGCGCCTGTGCAAACGTGATCCTCGTCAGGTCAAAGATCGACGGCATCAGCCAATTCCACAGCCGCATTGTCACCAACCCGAACACCAGCAGCGCCAGCGCGACGATCACGACAACCTTTAACGCCTTCAGAACACGAAAGTTCCTCATCGCTCTCCTCATCTTCCTAAATCTTCATGAATCTCCTGCAAACGCCTCCGCAGGGCTAATACCGCATATCTCTTCCGCGACAGCAGCGTATTCACACTCACGCCCGTCTCCTCTGCCAACTCCTTGAAGCTGCGCCCCACAATCTCGTGGGCGACAAACACCTCGCGCTGCTCTGCCGGCAGATCCTCTAACGCCTCGTCCAACTCGTCCAGCATCACGTTCCTTGCAAACACCGCATCTGGCCCTGCCTCCAAAGACGGCAGCAGGTCCTCCAGCGTCGCCGCATCTTCTTCGCCCGAAACCGTCTCCTGCAGTGACGCTGCCTTCTGCCTCCGAAACAGATCCGTAATCCGGTTGCGCGCCACACGATACAGCCACGCCGTCATCTGCTCCGCTGGCTTCATCAGGCGGTACGCCTCAATCAGTTCATAAAACACGTCCTGCAGCACATCCTCAGCGTCGCCCGTATCCAGCACCCGCCTGCGGATAAACCTCCGTAAGCGCGACCCATCCCGCTCCATCGCCTCCGCGATGAACTCGTTCTGCTCGCTCACTGTCCACTGCGGACCTGGCATTCTGCCCATCGCTCCTTGTCCTGCATGCATCACCGGAGCCCGTTATCTACAGGGGTTAGCGTTCCGCAAGGCCGGATATTGTAGAGCGAACAAACTTTTTTCAACAATCTTTCGACGGCCTGCATACCCGCTACCCAAAGCCCATAAACCAGACTCCTAAGAATTTAGTTGACACCCAAGCCATCCCCGTCTATCGTCCTAATCAAATAGGAGTTCGCCCCTTGCCAAAGCCCGAAAAATCCACCCTCACCAAGCTCGAACTCCAGATCATGCAGGTCGTCTGGAAGCGCGAATCCAGCAGCGTCACCGACGTCCAAACCGGTCTGGAGCAGCAGCTCGCCTACACCACCGTCCAGACCATGCTCAACATCCTCGTCCGCAAAGGAAAGCTCACCCGCGCTCGCCACGGCCGCGCCTTCCAGTACGCCGCCGCCGTCACCGAGGCCAAAGCCAGCAGCCACGCCCTCCGCGACCTCATCGACCGCATGTTCGGCGGCTCTGCCGAAGACCTCGTCATGAGCCTCGTCAAAAGCCGCCAGATCGACCCCAAAAGGCTCGCCAAACTCAGCAAACGCCTCAAAGAAGAGGAGCGCGACGCATGAATACCGCACAGGCCCTCATCCTCACCTATCTCCTCAACTCTCTCTGGCAGGTGCCGCTGGTCTTCGCCGCCGCATGGCTTGCGTCCCGTATCGCCCGCAGCAGCGGCCCTGCGGTCGAGCACAGCATCTGGGTCGCCGCTCTCCTCGCCGAAACCCTCCTTCCCGCCCGTCCCACACCCTCTCGCGCCGCCATCGACACCCTCCTTCGCTGCCTGCCATGGAACCTCCTCTCCGGCGCGGCGCGCGCAGACGCCCACATTACCATCCTCGCAGGCCCGGGCTTCGCGTCCAGATCTTCGCACGTTTCGCCGCATCTCCTATCGGCCGTCGCCGCCGTCTATCTCTTCGCCACCGCATACTTCGCCGCGCGCCTGCTCTGGAGTCTCACTCGAACCCGCGCCATGCAGCGCAACGCAGCACCTTTCCACCTCACCGGCGCTGCCGCCATCACCTGGGCCCGCTGCTGCAACCACTTCCACCTGTGCAACGTCCGCGTTGCCGCATCGCTGCACACCGCATCTCCTGTAACCATCGGCATTCGCCACCGCCTGCTGCTGCTCCCCGTCGCTCTGCCGTCGGAACTCCTCGCCGAAGACCTCAACGCCGCGCTCGCCCACGAGTGCGCCCACATGCATCGCAACGACTTCGCAAAGAACCTCGCCTACGCCGCGCTTACGCTCCCCATCGCCTATCATCCGCTCCTCTGGCTCACCCGCTCCCGCCTCGAACAATCCCGCGAGATGGTTTGCGACACCATGGCCGCCGACGCGCTCGACGGTTCCCACCGCTTCGCCCGCTCACTCCTTCGTCTGGCAGCCATCTTCGCGCAGCGCCCGCCCGATAAAACCCTCCACGCCATCGGTATCTTCGATGCCAACATCTTCGAGAGGAGAGTCATGAACCTCACACAGAATCCCACCCAGCCACGCCTCGCACGCCGCCTTGCCACCCTCGCTGCGTGCCTCGCCATCGCCTGCGGAACCTGCGCCTCCGCCCTCGCCCTGCACATGAACGTGGCGCCGTCAGACTCGCTGAGTCAGGAATCAACGTCAGCGCAGGTTGACTCGGCTCAATACGTATCAGCAAAAGTCATTGCTGGCACACGCCTGAGTTTTGTTCAGCCCATCTATCCAAAAGAAGCGAAGGCCGCCGGTATCCAGGGTAAGGTGGTGCTTAGCGCAACCATCGGCAAAGACGGCCAGATCGCAAGCCTGAAGGTGCTGTCCGGTCCACCAGAACTGACCAAGGCAGCATGGGCAGCGGTCAAGCAGTGGACCTATGCCCCGTTCATGCACAACGGCCAACCCACCGAGGTCGACACCACAATCACGGTGAACTTCTCACTGGACACTAACGGTTCAGCCGCTCCAGATCATGCATCCCCTGGAGTTGGCCAGTCCGCGTCAGGCGCAACTCGCCCGGCCTTAATCCATCAAGGTACGGGTCCGATCTTTCCACCCGCTGAGAAGAACAAGGGGGCTTTCGACGGCACCGTCGTAGTTGCACTGACGGTCAACACAGATGGCCTACCGACCAACGTCTCCGTCAAGAAGAGTCTTGGCTCTGATTTCGATCAAAGTGCTCTCGAAGCCGTGAAGCAGTACAGATTCAAACCTGCGACGTTGGCGGGAAACCCCGTCAGTTCAAATTTGTACATCGATGTAAAATTCCAAAAGTTCTAGAGATTATCGAGAAGCACCTCAACATCTGCTTGTTCGACGCTGCACGCCAGTTCAATGAGGAGAGTCGCTTTGACACCCTCAACCTACACAACCCTCCGATTCAATGGTCAAATAGAACGGAGGGTTTTCACCACATGATCGAAGCACTGAAAGAAAGTAACGGCCCCGCATTCGGCTTCAAAGTCGTCGGCAAGCTCACCGCAGACGACATCGCTGCACTCACACTCGAACTCGACCGCGCCACCGCCGCAAACGGCAACAAGCCCATGGGCGTCCTCGCCGACCTCACCGACATGCACGGCGCAACCTGGCTCGCACGCTGGGACGAGATGCACTTCCTCCGTGAACACACCGCCTCCATCGCGCGCCTCGCCATCGTCTGCGACGAGCAGTGGGAAGAGGCCGCCGAGATGGCCGTCGTCACCGCTGGCGGCCTGCAGGCCGAAGCCCGCTACTACCGCTCCGACGAGCTCACCCACGCATGGCACTGGGTCCGCATGCATCCCCACGACACCGACCGTCCCGTCCGCATCATCCAGCCCGCCAGCGGCCTCTTCGCCGACTACACCCCCGACTTCGTCATCTGACTCACCACCAGCCGCATTTGTCCTGCTAATACTTAATCGTTCCGTGAGCCCCGCGACCAAAGGGAGCTACAACTCACCGCCGGACGGCATTGCGGAGATGGATCATTCTGTTGCATTCACGAAGACGCCCCACTTCGCTGGTTTGCGGAGTGAGGCGTCTTGTTTGCAGCGGTTGGATGAGGGCTTCAGTGAGAAGACCTTAGTTAGAAGTTCAAGATGCCGTAGAACTGTATCTGGCGGGGGCTGCCGATGGGGTTGGTGACGGCACCAACTCCCTGGCTGGCGAAGGTGTTAGGATCGGCACCTGGACCAAGCGGCAGGAAGGTGGGTGGGTTGTTGAAGTTTGACCCGGTGAAGTTATTGCCAGGTGTATCAAAGCTGCCGGTGTTGGTGACGTTGAAGACCTCCATCGAGATGCGTAGGCGCAGATTGCGCGGCAGCTCGGTCTCTTTGTAGAGAGACAGATCGGCCCGCTTCTGGAATGCGCCGCGGAAGATATTGCGTCCGCCGCTGGCGAAGGTTGACTCGACCGTATCGCAAGCTGTGGTGCCAGCTGTGGTCGGGCCGCAGGCCGGTACACCACTCTGGCCAGGAGCCAACAAGGGATAGGCGAAGGCGGTCGGTTTGAAGGCCGCGTCGGCGTAGTTGGGTGAGCCATTCGGGTTGTTGGGGTTGACGAACGCGCCGCTGTGCCCTGTGAGCGCCTGCTTGGGCGTTACGCCGGGAGCGAGCGGAAGCACCGGGTTCGTGAGGTAGTCGTTCGAAGAGAAGAAGATGCTCCCGACGGTGCCGGAGAAGTCGTAGACGTTGTACGGCTGGCCGCTTTCAAGGGTGGTGATGCCACTGAGACCCCAGCCCTTGGTCGCCGCGCGCTCGAAGGTCGACCCGGCGGTGTAGCCAGGAGCCTGGTAGTTGAAGCTGAGGCTCGTGACGTGGGTGCGGTCGTAGTCTGACGACGCATAGCCTGAGCGGAGGTTCTGCGCGTTGTTGCCGTTATAGAAGATGCCGAAGCCGCTCGAGGTATCGAGAGAGTGCGACCATGTGTAGGAGAGTTGATACTCGAGACCGTGCCAGGTGTTCTGGTGCACGGAGACCTCGAGCGCATCGAAGTTGGACCAGCCAATGGCGGACCACTCGACCGAGTTGGGGCTGTAGCCGATGTAGGGAACGCGGAGGTCGGTGTTACCGCCGGTCGAGGTGTTGTAGGGCTCAGAGAGCAGCGTGTTGCCGTTGGCGTCCGTTGCGTTGTAGCCATAGCTGTATATCTGGCCGTTGACCGGGTGCGAAGGAGTTGCCACCTGCGGCTGGTTGAAGGGCAGCGGTACGGTCTGGTGCACGCCGTGGTTGCCGGTGTAGCCGACGGTGGCTACGGTGTTCTTGAGGAGCTGGTACTGGACATCGAGCGACCAGTTCTCGGTGTAGGGCAGCTTGTTGTTTGCGGCGTAGGAGCCGAAGAGGTACGGGCTGGTTCCGTTGATGAGTGCGGCCTGGTTGGGTAGGTTCTGGATGAAGGTGTTGGGATTGGTATCGACGGTCGGCAGGGTGGTGCCGAAGGGATTCTCGGAGGTGCTGGATGAGGTCGCGTAGACAGGCTGCACGAAGGGTGGCTGCAGGGTGACGCCGAAGGGGCCGTTGAAGCCGCCGCCGGCCGAGGGCGAGAACTCGGTGAAGAACTCCCCGCGGTCATAGTAGATACCGAAGCCAGTGCGAACGACGAGCTTGGGGTTGACGCTGTAGGCGAGGCCGATGCGCGGCGCAATGCCCCACTGACGCTCGGTCAGGGTGGACTTTGAGGCGCCCGGTGTGGCGTAGTTCGGGTTGTTGCCTGCGATGACGAGGCCGGAGTTGGTGATGGTGTCAGAGGTCAGATCGTAGTTGTATTTCGAGGGGTCGAAGTTAACCAGGTTGCCGTACTTTTCGTAGAGGCCGCCATCGTAGTCGAAGCGGATGCCTGCGGTGACGGTGAGGGCTGGTGTCGCCTTCCACTGGTCCTGTGCGTAGGCACCGACCTGCGGCGAACGGTAGTAGCGGTTGCTGGCGCCTTCGAAGTAGACGGAGTTTCCGCCCTGGGTGTAGAGCGGGCCGCCGGTGATGAAGTCAGCAGCACTGTTGTATTGCAGCGAAGCGACCTGGTTGGCGCGGTTGAGGATGTTGAGCTGGGTGAAGTCGTAGTTGCCGCCGGCCGAAAGTGAGTGCTTGCCGAGGATGTAGGTGACCGACGTGGTGCCTTCAATCGTGTTCTGGGCGAAGCCTGTGTTGGAGAAGTTGGAGGTTGGTCCGATGCTAAGGGCGTTGCCGGCTGAGTCGACGCTGTTGAGCGTGATGCCCGGCAGCAGGTTGCTGCCGAAGAGGTTGATGCCGACCGCCGACGGGCCGAAGGGCTGGCCGGTGTCGGACTGCACTGTCATACGGAGCAGGCCGATCTTCTGGTCCCAGCTTAGGTGCGGCGAGAGGATGGTCGTGTTTTCGATTGAGGAGACCTGGCTGCCGGCGTTGAACTTCTGTGGGAAGCCTTCGAGCGAGGTGGAGGAGAAGGGGCTCTCGGTGGGGTCATGCTGGAAGTAGTAGCGGCCGTTGAGCGTGTCCTTGCTGCTGACGACGTAGGTCAGGTTGCCGTTGACCTGGGTGGCGTCGAACTTCGAGGAGGCACCGTTGAAGACGACGGGCGAATCCTGCACCTGGGGCGAGCGGATGAGGTATTGGCCGCTGGGCAGCTTGGCCTGGAAGAAGGCGAGAGCGACGGGGTCGATGGCGGTGCCCGGCGGCAGGCCAGCAGCGGTGACGACCGCCTGCAGACCGGCTGGGCTGCGGTCGTCTGTCAGGCCGGTAGGAACGAAGTAGGAGGTGCTGGAGTTGAGCTGGTCGCGGGCGCGGGTGAGCTGGTAGCTGGCGTAGAAGAAGAGCTTGTCCTTCTTGATGGGGCCGCCGAGTTCGGTGCCGATGACATAGCGGTGGAGGTCTGGGGTGGGCAGACCGATCTGCTTGTTGAAGAAGGGGTTCGCGTTGAGCGCGGAGGTCTCGAAGTTGCCATAGACCGAGCCGTGGTACTGGTTCGAGCCGGTCTTGGTGGAGACGTCAATGTGAGCGCCGGCGGTGGCACCCTGGCTCGCGTCGAACATCGAGGTGTTGACGCGCTCTTCGCCGATGGTCTGCTGCGGTGGCGAGGGCAGCGCCTGGCCGATGGCGTCGAAGATAGAGGTGTTGGTGCGGATGGTCCCGTTGGTCTGGAAGGACTCACCGGTGTTCAGTACGGCGCGGCTCTCGGCGACCTGTGAGGAGCTGGCACCGTTGAAGAGGTTGTTCGAGACGACCGAGTTCATGGTGAAGGTGTTGGAGGAGAGGCGCTGGCCGTTGGCGTAGATGTTCTGGTTGCCGAGGCCGGTGTTGGTGCCGGTGTCGGCGAGCGGGTCGGCTTGGACGCCGGGCGAGAGAGTGGCGAGCTGCGTGAAGCTGCCGGTGCCGAGCGGTATGGCCTCGATGGTGGACGCATCCAGGACATAGCCGTTGGTGATGTCGGTGGCGTCGAGCTGCGGCGTGGCCTGGACTTCCGTGACGGTTGAGACTGCACCGGGCTTCAGCTTGATGGTCTGGGTCGCCGTGCGGTCGGCCTGGATTCGGACACCCGCGATCTTTGCCGTGTTGAAGCCTGAGGCCTCGATCGTTAGGTCGTAGGTGCCGACTGCCAGATCGTTCAGCGTGTAGGCTCCGCTGGAATTTGCCTTGGCAGAGCGGGTCGCTCCGGTCTGGTTGTCGATGGCGGTGATCGTTGCGCCTTTGACCAGCGCGCCGGTGGAGTCGGTGACTGTGCCGTTGAGCGTTCCGAGGGTGACTTGGGCATACAAGGCGGTCGAAGAGAGCGGGAGGAGAGCAGGTGCGATGATACTGGCCGTGAAGAGCAACAGAGGTGCGAGAAGACGGTGTTTCATGTGTGATATTCACCTTTGCGTGAGTGAGATTGAAATCAGAGGTGCCTTTACCTGCTGGATGATGACTGCCAACGTACGTCAGCAAGGTGAATAGAAGATCAAAGGCGTCGTAATCGCTCGTGGTGTTGATCGCATGAAATGCTTGTGGTTCAAGCGTTGATCCGAGATGATTCGCGTATGCAGCGAAGCGATCCGTCGGAGGAGCAAGCGGCGCTTCCCTTCAGGGACAACGCCGAATTCCGGCGCCTCCAGCTTCATTGGAATGGTTCAGATTGTTGCGGACCCGCGTCTCAAGGTTGTCCACATCCAGCGGTCAACCGCGAACAGGGTCTGCACCCCAAACCGCGTTGTGGGCTGTCGCGGGTCTATCGTGAAATCCGTGAAATATTGTATTCATGTTGTGGCTCTATCTTGGTTGCACCGGGTTCACTGCTATTCCTGACGATAATTCGCTGTATGAATGTGGCTTGTATCGGGCTGTTGTGACGGCGACATCGTACAGAGAAACAGTCGAGAACAAAGGCCGCGAAGGTGGGCAGGCTCTGGATGGAGGCACGAAGGCATTGGCGACGATAAAGACAGTGGCGGTATTTGCGATAGGATTTGTGGCGTGCGTGGGTTGCTGTATACGTGCGCAACAGCCTGCGTCTACTGTGGTGAATCTACCGACGAGCAAGCAGTTGCTGCTGCCGGCGCCAGGTGATCCACAGCGGTTGAACAGCTTGCCGATGTCGCTTGCGGTGTCGCCGGATGGGCGTTGGGTAGTGAGCCTCAATGCGGGCTATGGGACGTTCGAGTCCAAGTATGCGCAGTCACTTGCCGTGATGGACACAGAGAGCGGTAGGGTTCGCGACTTTCCGGATGCACGCGTAGCGGCAGGCGCGACGCAGACGTTCTTCTCAGGGCTGGCATTCAGCGCGGACGGTTCGAAGGTGTACGCAAGCCTTGCATCGTCGACCGACCCGGTGGGCGATGGAGGAAAGAAGACTGGCAACGGGATCGTAGTGTATGGATTCGCGAACGGGGTGCTGACACCCCTGGACTTCTTGAAGCTGCCGCTGGTGAACCTGACAGGCGGGCGCCATACGGCGTACCTCGGAACGATCGATGGTACGACAGGGATCTCGTATCCGGCAGCAATTGCGGTGGTGCCCGGAACGAAAGAGAGGCTGCTGGTTGCGGAAAACCTCTCGGACACGGTTGTACTGATAGACGCGAAGACGGGGACAATTGAGCGTAGCTTCGATGTGAGCGAGAGTGTAGATGTTCCGTCGACCTATCCGATTGCTGTTGCGGTGACGAAAGATGGGCGGCGCGCGTTTGTGGCGCTGTGGAACGCGAGCGACGTGGTGGAGTTGGACCTCGTGAATGGAACGATTCTCCGGCGCGTAGCGCTGCTGAAGCCGAAGTCGGATATTGCTCCAGGAACGCATCCTTGCGCGCTGCTGCTGGATGAACGCGCGGGCGTGCTATACGTGGCGTTGTCGAACCGCGATGCGGTTGCGGCTGTGGCGATTGGCAAGACGGGGGCACCGCAGCTTGCGGTGCGCGGGTACTTCGATACACGACTGCCGGGGCAAAGCTATTTTGGAGCAGAGCCCGTTTCGCTGGCAATGAACGCCCATGGCACACGCGTATACGCGGCGAATATGGGATCGGATGCTGTTGCCGTGCTCGATCCGCACAAGCTGCGCAGCATGGCGAAGGCCAAGGGGATGGCGGAACCGGTGGGATTTGTGCCGACGGAGTGGATGCCGCTGGCGCTGGTAGAGAGCGGCGGCAAGTTATATATCGCGACCGACAAAGGTAAGGGAACAGGACCGAACAACTTCCCACAGCGGACACCAGTCGACACCATGGGCGGAAGGGTGCGCGGCGGAAGTTCGACGTATCTCCCGACGCTGCTGTACGGTTCACTGGCAGCGATCAATGAGAGTGCGATGGAAGCAGGACTGAGGGCTTCGACGGAGACGGTGCTAGAGTCCAACCGCATGAAGGCGGCGAAGGAGACGATCCGGTTTGCAACCGGCGGAGTCAGTCCGATCAAGCATGTGATTTACATCATCAAGGAGAACCGCACGTACGATCAAGTGCTGGGCGACCTGTCCAAGGACGGCAAACAGGTCGGCAACGGCGATCCGGCGCTGACGATGTATGGCGAGGCGGTGACGCCGAATCAGCATAAGCTTGCGCTGCAGTTTGGTGTGCTGGATAACTTCTACGACTCCGCCGAGGTGTCGGGCGACGGCCATGTGTGGTCGAATGCGGCCATCGGGACGGACTACCTGGAGGACACATGGCAGCAGAACTATCGTGGTCGTCAACGAACATACGACTATGAGGGGATGGTAGCGGACGGATACCCGCTGCTACAACATATTCCGGATGTCGTCGAGCCGCAGAGTGGATACATTTGGACCGATCTGGCCGCCCACGGGAAGACGATCTATCACTTTGCGGAGTACATCTCGTCGACCTTCTGCGGGGACAAGGCTGCGAAGAAGATCGAGATCGATCCAAAGCAGGGAGCGATGTCGGGCGGTGTGACGGTATGCACGACATCGACGATTGCACCGGGTGAGACCCTGCCGGAGGAGTGGGGTGGCGGGAAGAATCTGTGGCCGTGGGCGATTCCTCGGCTGGCGTATAACGTGGCGACCAAGCCGGAGCTGGTGGGGCACTTCGCGCCCGAGTCGCCTGATTTCAACCTGCTGGTGCCGGACCAGATTCGCGTGAACATCTTCCTGCGGCATCTGGCGCAGTGGGAGAGAGACCGAGCGGCTGGTAACGACACGATGCCGAACTTCATCCAACTTCGGCTGCCCAACGACCATACGGCGGGGACCAGGCCTGGTGGGCCGTCACCGAAGTCGTCGGTGGCAGACAATGATCTGGCGATTGGACGCGCGGTGGAGGCGATCTCGCACTCTGCGTACTGGAGCGATACGGCGTTCTTTATTCTGGAAGACGATGCGCAGAACGGTGCGGACCATGTGGATGCGCACCGCTCGCTGGCGATTGTGGTGAGCAGGTATGCGCCGCACGCGAAGACTGGGCAGCCGGCGTTTGTGGACAGCCGGTTCTACTCGACGGTGAGCGTGCTAAGGACGATGGAGACGCTGCTGGGCGTGCCTCCGATGAACAACAATGATGTGTTCGCGTCGATGATTTCGACTCTGTTTACGGGGCCTGGCGACCAGCCGGCGTTTACGGCGGATGTGTCGAATCGTGGGAACGGGCTGATCTATACAGCGAACAAGGCGACGGCTCCGGGTGCGGCGGCAGCGCTGAAGATGGACTTCAGCCATGCGGACAGGGCGGACTCTGACAAACTCAACCTGATTCTGTGGGAGGACGCGATGGGATCAAAGCCGCCTCCGGCAATGTTGCTGGTGAAGCATCCGAAGAAGAAGGACGACGACGATGAGTGATCCGACCGCAAAGACCCGGGCTGCGTTCTCATGTGGCATGGGTTCAGCGTCTCACCGCGAAGGAATTCCCAACGATCCCAAAGCTGAGCAATAGAGGAGGGATATTTCCCGCGCCGCCATACGCAGGCGTCAGGCTCTTCCACCTCGCGTTATCGAGCTCAACCATCAAGAATCATTCCTCTCACGAAAAATGCCTGGCATGAACCCGTCTGAGAAATACAAGTATCTGGACGAGTAACAATCGCCTTTCGGTGTGGCTGAATGTAAGGCATGGTCAGGCAGTCCCTCTGGCCTCCTGGCGAAGGATCCTAACCGGCGATTGGCCCTGCCTTCTTGGTCCAAGGAGAAGAGGCGTATCTTTCCCGAAGCAATTTTGACGCCTCTTTGCGCAACTCAAAGAGCTTGACCGCTTCGCCTCTTTGCGATTGTGTCTCCCAGGAAATGTCCTGGGCATCCTTGGGTGAAATCGGACTAGCACAGCCGTATCTCACCATCCGCAAAATCAGGTAGAGTGCTTCTGCTGCGCGGGGGTCCTTTGGGTTTGCGGCAACATAGTCCAGCACCCTTCGGCCCAGCGTGCTTTCGTGGATCGGTGCTAGCGCAGCGGCTTCTTCTTTTCCATGTTTCATCTCTGTCGCATCGAGAAATGTGGGTCCAATTCCGCGTGCGCTTGCTTTCGCGTCGTAGCACCAGTTATCGCTATAGCTCTCAACAAAATCGTACGAGTAATTGCGTTGCGTCCCTCCGTTCAGATAGGGACTAAGTCCGGGATTGCCAACGAGCGCAAGCAGCGGTGCTACGCCGGACCCGTTGTGTGCCTGCGTCTGCAGGTCCGAGGGCAGCAAGAGCAGGAAGGCCGCTTCATACTCCTTGTCGCCCAGCAAGACAGCGCGCGTCCATCCATCCATTGCAATTGCCTGACGCACATGCGCGGACAGCGAAGGGGACCTAGCCGCGACCAGCCACACAGACAGCGGAAACTGGTAATTGAAGAGCTTCGCTGTATCTTCATCGATCTGCTGTGGATCAACGGCGACGCAGTTGTAATGACGCTTCTTGTTTTGCTTCATGATGCTACGGCACTGATCGTCGGCATACCATGCCTGTGAATCGTTGAGCAGCATCGTCCGCGGAGCGTAAACGAGAAACTGGTCCAGAGTTTCTGCGCTGCGCATCGCCAACCCATGAAATGCATTGATCGACGACGGGTAGGTCTGCCCCACAACATACGGCACAGCCTTCGACAACGCTACACGCGCCTGTGCCGTCTGCCCGATCGCCAGAAGCAAACGAATCCGATGGAAGCTGACGGTGGTCCAGGCAGGGGACGCCATCGGCACGTCGGCAGCGGCAGCCATCAACGCCGGCGCCGGGGTCGCATTGTCCGGCATCAGCGCCAGCGCCGCGACGAGCCACGGCATGGTCTTCGTTTTCTGCCACATGTTCAGCGCATGGTTTGCCGCCGCCGGATCAAGCGACTCGTAGGTCAGCGTCCAGTCGATGAGCGGCGAAATTTGCCGGATCGACTTCGTCGCGTTATACGCTTTAACCCTCGCTGCATCCGCTTCCTCGATTGACTTGGGGTCACTTGGATTGCCCTCATCATCCGGCTGCGCACGAAGGCCGTCCGGCGTGTTTTTAGAGATGAACCAAAGCAGGTCTTTCAAATCCTGGCCGTAGTCCGGATCGTTTTGCGGACCGGTGAGCAGCGAGCTCAATTGTCCCGCTCGCTGGGTTGGATAGGTGCGAATGTCGATGAGTGCCAGTTCAGCCTCTGCCGCTTGCTGCATGCCCGGCGGTGGACTTGCGGCCAGGTATGCCTTCAACTCTTCCGCGGCGGCGACCATCAAATCCGGATTGTAGCCGGACGGCGCACCGATTGCCGCGCCCGTGAAACATGCCTGCCGGACAAGTGTGCGTGCCGCCAGATAGCCGGCGATCGGCTGCCAGGGAGAACTCTTGTCTTTGCTGATCGCTACAAATTCTCGGTGCGCACGATTCAGGTACATCTCATAAAAATGCGCAGCGGCAATCTGGTAGGCGCGATCGCTGACGAGCAAGGCGGGGCTGCCGGGCGGAGCGGCTGCCGGAGTAACAGGGCCGCCGGCGCAATTTGCGAAGACCATGTCCTGCGCTTGCAGCCAGTTCTTCAGGTTAGCGCTGGCTTTGCCCCATGCCGCCTCGCGCGACTTCAGAGTTGCGACAGCCGTGGTGAAAGCATCGTCCTGACAGTTGGTGAAATAGCTTTGGTCCACTCCTCCATCGGCGGAAGGGGTGCTCGTTACCTTCTCTTGCTGGATAGTATCTTTCGGCGCTCCTGGGTACTGTCGGCGCGCGGCCATCCACTGATCTACGGCAGTGTTCGAATCCTCTGCTAAAAAGGATGGGTCGGGACTCCACAGCGACTCCTGCGCTGAATAGGTGGGTGACCAGCCCTTCTGCTCTGCCGGATCGAGCGTCCCGCCGGTCAGATACCGATAGGCCACGATGAGGTCCGCGCGCGCGAAGCTCGGCTGCAGCAGGCCGAGCTTTCCAGCCACGTACTCCGCAGGCACGTCCGGCCTGTTCTTTCGTACAAATACGTCCGGGGAAAAGTCTGGCCCACAGGCCAACGCGGCAGTTAGAGGGAGTAGTAAGCACAGTGCCAGTCTGAATTGCCTGCCAGGACGCAAAGTTTTCATCGACCCACTTCCGAATTGGTTTGTTGACGCACATTTGGCAAGCCACGCAGCACCGCAAGGTCGCTTTCCCAGCCTTTGTCGGAAAAGATGTAAACACGTTTGCCAGCAATGTCAGGCGGCCAGGGCTCGTGGGTGGAAACGCCGATATTGGCCATGCAAAGCGGTTCCGTCACGCGATACTTCGCTTCCGTTGCCATCATGCGCCGCCGATCCGGCTCCATACGGAAGAACATAGGGACGGCCTGATCTACCGGCAGCTGCGCAATCCAGTCGTCCGTCGAACACCAGGATGCCAGCGCAGTGATGGTTAATGGAAGGGTGGGAGGCATCTCTGCCCGGACGTGTTGCAGCAGTGCACGGTAAAATCCTCGCTCAGACTTTTTCGCGTCGAAGTCGATCTGCAGCGCGGCAATCCCCGGCGTGCGTGCGTTGCGGACCAGTTGCGATGCGGTCGCGGCAAGCAGCGCCGACTGGCTGGCCTCCAAATGATAACCGTCTACAGTTTCCATTCGAACGACGTCGACCCGCGCTATGCCGTTCGGCAGCTGCAACGATTGCATACGCGGCTGAACTGCTATGCCCGTCCTACGTTGTCCAACGCCGAGGTAGATCGTTTCCATAAGTACGGCAACCCCAACGGTTGACGGATCCACGCTGCGTAGGTCCTCAGGCCGCTCCCAGACCCAGAGCATTCGAGCAGGCAGCATCGCATAAGCGCGGGCCGTTCGTTCGTGCCGCTCAATCTGTGCGCGTCTGGACACGAGCAACCCACTTAGCAACCCGAGAGCGACGAATATACCCAAAATCAATGCAACGAAATTCCGCGAAGGCCCGCGAGACATACTTGTATCCATCACGATCCTTCCACTTTGGTCGCTCCCGAACAAATAAAAACTGGCCGGACGGTCAGGAAGGACTGCATGTTGATTAGTCTATCCTCGAGCGTGAATTTTCTGCTGACGCATTGTTCTCCTTCGTTGCCGTCTCAGCATGTATGCGCGGTCGCTCGTCTCGGAAAGGAATCTGATGCAGTATGCCTATCGAAATAGAACCCGCGAATGTTCTTCCGACGCAGGCCGACATCGACGCATTTGAACAGTCCACTGGCATTCAACTGCCGCCAGCATATTGCAGCATGCTGCTGCGATACGGTGACGGCAGACCCATCGACAATCGCTTCCCCGGCGACCGCAGGGGAATTTCTGTAGAGCGGTTCTTAACGGTTCTGCCCGGGAGCAACTCCATTGTGAGACACATGGAAATGCTGGACGACCGGATTATGAAAACTTCCATACCCATCGCGGATTGCCCTTGCGGAGACCGCATACTGATGCGGCCAAAGTCCGGCTCCATTTGGTATTGGGACCATGAGCTGGAGTTGATTGGACGCAGCGAAGCAGGCGACAAACTCCATACCCGCCTGGCAAAGAATATTGACGAGTTTCTCGATAGGCTCATCGATTGTAGAGGCGAGCCTCTTCCCAACGTCAAAGTACACAGTATCTGGATCGATGCGGACTTCGCTGCGGAACACAATCTGAAGATTCCGCCCGGCGCTACCGTTGGACGCAGGCCAAAAAAATCGGCTGAATGACTTCATTTGTAAGGAAAACGCAATGGACCAGGATCACACAATCCAACACGTCCCTGACGCGTTGACGATCGATGTAGAACGCAGTTCGGCCAGCGATCTCTTCATCGCGGTCATCCCCGCGCTCCAATCGGGCAACATTCGTCGTGCGGGCTTTCTGTTTTACATCGCAAAATTCCGAGCCCAGCTGGAGATGGATTGCTTTCCGCCCGACAATCAAATGGACAGTCCCGCTGTCGCATTCTCCGCCCTTTCAGAACAGATGGGGCCCGTCATCAACCAGAAGGTATGTAGCGATCCCGAAACCCTCAAAACCATTCTGGATCGCATCGCTTGCTGGCATCGAAAGATTGACAACGGCTTTCAACCCGATTGGAAATACACGCACAGAGCCAACCTCGAGGAGTCCTGCGCAAAGAACGATATGGCAGTGAACGCCTTCTTGAAAGGGATGGGCGGAATTTGCACATTGCTGGGCGATCCTGAATATTTTCACGCATATCAAACGGTCCTTCGCTACAACACCGCAACGGATTCTCGTCCTACCCAACAGGAATTCGAGGAAGCGAAAACGTTCTTGACGGCGGAAGAGAAGCGCCGCAACATACAGGGTCTGTTTTACTCGCCCGAACAGTAGATCCCCTTGCGTTGGAGCCGATGAAGCTAGTGTTCACGTAAAGATGCTGAGTAAAGATCATGAAGGGATCGTTGTATGCGATGGCTGCCCATACCGGAACTTTCAACCACACTGGACGGACTCAATCCAGCTTCCGTGCAGGCGCTGCGAATCTCGCGGTCGACCAAGCGCCTCGATCTGCTTGCCACCTTTCCGAACCTCATCAGTCTGGATATCGAAAACACCAGCATCGAGTTGCTGGATGCGGTCAGTAAGCTGGTACATCTGCGCCATCTTACTCTGGAGCCATTTCGCCTCCACACCATTCAGGCTGTCGGCCATTTGAGCCAATTGCGAACGCTCATCCTGTCATCAAGTGGGTGGGGACGTACCATCCGTATCGCTTCGTTTGCGCCGTTGAGAAATCTGACTCGTCTGGAATCCATTCAAACAAATCTCGTCCCGGAAGATGGGGATTTGCTTCCACTCTCTGCCTCGCCCGCAATGCAGAATGTTTTGATTGCGCCCGGTCTCTATCCGCTGAACTATCTGGCCATGCTAGCGGCCTCTATACGGCCGGAGTATCGTACCGGCACGCTCAGTGGAGTCGTCCCCCTATATTCGATGGCCGACTGCCCAAAATGCAGGGCGAAAGGAACCCGCGTAATTCTCTCCGGATATAGATGCGGATCAGCCTGCACGGCCTGTCAGCAGGACAAACTCGACCGTCACAAAAAGCGCTGGGCCGAATTAATCGACGAATACTCTCCACTCCGGCGACGGCCGGGAGTTGTTGCCCATTGAAAATGGCTCGCTGCTAAGAGCCGTTACTTTTTTATGGTGTAAGGCGTTCTTTCACTTTGGCGCGTACGGTACCTTTGGTAAGGAATCTTTGTGTGGTGCGGTACCTGCACCATCGAGCCAGCCATCTCGCAGCTTTCCAAGCTCCTCCAACCGAAGGGTTACGTCCTGTGGATCTAGTGGAGTTGCATGTTCGATGGACTCGAAGCCCTTGAGGTGTCCGTCCCGATCTTTTCTCACGATGCCCTGAACCAGGACATACTCGTCGCTGCCGGTGTTACAGTGTGGAACGCCTGCAGAACCGCATCGCCGCTGCAAAGACTATCTGTCGATACCGCCCTGGCGCCGTTTGCCCTTGTCCTTCCGCTGCCGAGTCTTCGCTTTCCCGCTCACCTTCTTCTCCTTCGCCTTGGCCTTCTTCGCCTCGCTCTTGCCACCGCGCCCCACCGCCCCCGTATTCGCCTGCGGCTCCGTTCCCGGCATCAGCGCAAACTGCAACCGCCGCTGCTGCCGGTCGATCCGGTCCAGCAGCACATGCACCTTCTGTCCCAGCGAGAACACATGGCCGGTGCGCGCTCCCACAATCGTTCGGTCGGTATCCCGAAAGCTGTAGAAGTCGCCCACCAGCGACGCGAGCGGCACCAGCCCCTCGATAAACATATCGTCCAGTTCCACGAAGAAACCGTACTTCGTGCACGACAGAATGACGGCAGGGAAGTCCTCGCCCACCTTGTCCGCCATGAACTTCATCTTCTTCCACTCAATCAGCTCGCGCTCCGCATCCGCCGCGCGCCGCTCCGCCTGCGAGCTCTCCACCGCAATATCGTTCAACTCCTCCGCCGCAACCGGCCCCTCCCCAAATGCGGCTGCCCCACGTCTCGCATCGGAGACGCGGCCTGGCGACGACCTTCCCCGTGCTCGCTCCATCTCCGTCGACCACGGCTGCGCATCATCCGACCGAATCGCGCCGCCCCTTGGATCCGCGCCCTCGCGCAGCATCGCCCGCACCAGCCGATGCACCATCAGATCTGGGTACCGACGTATTGGCGACGTAAAGTGCGTGTACGACGGCGACGCCAGCGCGAAGTGCCCCTCATTCTGCTCCGCATACCGTGCCTGCTTCAGCGACCGCAGCATCAGATACGCAAGAATCCGCTCCTCCGGGGTTCCGCTGATGCGCCGCACCAGCCGCTGATACATCTGCGGCGTTACCGGAATACTCTCCGGCACCTCGTGCTGCTGCGCCGTCCGCGAATCCCTCCCCCGCGCCGACCGCTGCTTCGAGTCGCGCCGATCCGCCTTCATCGTCAACTTCCGCACCGGCAGGTTCCCCAGCCCCAGCGAGTGCCCAAAACCCGCCGCTGTCTCCTCGAAGTCCACAATCCGCTTCGGGTCAGGCATCTCGTGAATCCGGTAGATCGACGGAATTCCCTGCGACTCCAGCCAGTGCGCCACGCACTCGTTAGCCGACAGCATGAACTCCTCAATCAACCGGTGCGACCACCCCCGCTCCGAACGCACGATGGCCTTCATATTGCCGTCCGGATCAAACTGCACCACAGGCTCCGGCAGGTCAAAGTCAATCGACCCACGACGCACACGCTTCGCGTTCAGCCGCAATGCGAGGTCAAGCATCGCGTCGACGGCGGCGGGCAGTCCCGGACACTCTGCTTCGACGCGGTCGCGCTCCTCCCCGTCCTCAAAGCCACTAACGCCGTCATATAAACCACTAACTCCGTCCGCATATCCCCTATTCGCTACGGCGCTCGCTGCATCGATGCAATGCTGAACGCTCGTGTACGTCATGCGCCGAACGCTGCGAATGATCCCTTCAGCAACGCGAAAACCGACGATTTCGCCCTCGGAATCGATCTCCATAATGCAGCTAAGTACAAGCCTGTCTTCATTTGGCAGCAGACTGCACATCCCGCTCGAAAGCGCATGCGGCAGCATCGGCACAGCCCGGTCAGGGAAGTACACACTCGTCCCACGTACCCTGGCCTCCGTATCGAGCGCAGACCCTGGCCGCACATACCAACTCACATCGGCAATATGCACCTGTAACTCATTGTTTCCATTGGGCAAACTGCGCACCAGCACAGCATCGTCAAAGTCCCGCGCCGTCTCCCCGTCGATGGTCACGATGGGGAGACCACGAAAATCCTCCCTGTTTTCAATGACATCCGTCGGCAGGCTTGCCACAGTCTCCGTCGCACGGTCCGCTGCCTCTGCTAGCACTGCCGCCGGGAAGCTGTGTGGAATGTGATGTTTACGAATGATGATTTCAACATCGACACCAAATGCATCCGGCGGCCCCAGAACCTCGATCACCCTACCGCACGCGGGTCGCCCAGCGGTCGGGAAACTGATGATCTCGACATCGACCGCCAGACCTTCCAAGGGGGCTCTACCATCTTTCAAATCAATAGGTTGCAGCCTGCGACGAGCCTCATTGCCAAGCATGCGGTGTGGCGAATCAGGCGCATCAGGTACGATCTCGTCGCCGTCTGCGATCGTGATAGGGCCACCGATGCGCTCGTCCAGAGGCGTTACATAATTGCCTCTAAGTGATTGCGAATCATGAGGATGGCTGTGGCGGGCGTAATGAAAGATGCCAACCACGGTAGGGTTGCGTCGCGTGAGAACGCGTGCAATGCGCCCGGAGCGGCGTCCATCGCGGCCCGGAAGTGCTTCATGTACAAGGACTAAATCGCCTTGCATCGCACCGTTTATCTCATTGGGAGGGATAAAGATGTCCTGCTCCGCTGGGCTCACCGCTGGTGCGTTTTGAGGCGTCTCCCGCCGGGCTTGGCGGCGCAAGCTGCTGGATTTTTCGGAATTGCGGAATGCACCGTCCGAACGTGGCTGATGCACCGCACCGTCCGGCCGCACGAAGCCGAAACCATCACGATGCAGATCCAAACGCCCGCTTACCAGACGGTCACGCCCACTGCGCGCAGCAGCCTCCATGCCATCCCACAGACCGCGCGCGCGAGTTGAACTGAGGGTACGCGGAGCGACCGGATCGGATGATGGGATAGCCCATACGTCATCACCCAGATGGACGAGCTCCTTTCGAGCAACCATGCAGGTGAGTTGTTCGAGGAGGAGGCGACGTTCGCGGCCGCCGCCCAGGCCGAGCTCTCGAATGAGCTGTTTATAGCCAGCTTTGGAGCCTGCGGAGCGAGAGATGCGTGCGAGCAGGTCACGATCACTGCGGGGATAAGGTGTCCGAGCCATGGTCTAAGACGAGCATACGCGCCAGAAGGCGGGGAGGTCAGCGGGGTCGCCACAGAACTTGCCTGATGGATTCGTGTACGCAGTTGCTACTCAAACGGATTGCCTCAGCAAGACAAAAGTTTTCACTTTGGTACGGTACTTCAGTAATATTAACTAAATAGTAACTAGTTATGTATTTGAAAAGGATGGACTTACAACAATTACAACCTTATGTTGGAAATGTCTGGTTGTCCAGAGAAATCTTTGAAATCTTTTTACACCTTCTAAGGAGAAATACCAAAATGGGAAACACAATCGTTCGCAGCCTCGTCCTCGCCCTCGCCGTCGTCGGTTTCAGCGCCTCCTCCATCTACGCATCCACGGCAAAGAGCGGCGAAGCTAAAGTGATGGCTCCCAAAGCTGGCATGGTTTGCACGCCCGCGCCAGTATGCATGCCCGGGAGCACCTGCGGTTTGGATTAATCTTGCAGAATCGTACTCGGTGCTAAGATACTGCTTGCATCGCCCTGGACGCTCGGATAGTATGAACGCGCAGGGAGGTGATAGCCGTGGGTACGAAGTTGTTATTAGAGTATGCGATGTTCGGTGAACTCCTTATCGGTGTATGCCTATTCATTCTCATGGCCCGGAAGAAATTGATTCGTCAATTTTCGGTTCTTGCAGGCTTTGTAGCTATTACCTGTTTTGAGGAAGTCATTTCCGCGCCGATACTGTTTTTCCGCAAGAACCTTGGAATATCCAAGGTTCTTGGTTACGATATCTACTTTTATTCCCATTGGATTCTTTTCTTCGTTGAGAGCACACTTCTTGTACTAGTCATTTACGGCGTGTTCCGGCAAGCGATGAAGCCGCTTGAAGGGTTGCACCGGGCAGGTAAGATAGTATTTCGTTGGATCGCTGGCGTTGCAGTTGCTCTCTCCATTGCTCTCGCAATGGGCCCTCATGCAGTGGGCCCGTTTTATGGAGCAATGCTGGCAGGACAAATGCAACAAGCAATCAATGTATTGATCCTGTGTCTTTTGCTATTTGTGTGTTTTTCGACCAGATATCTTGGACTTACCTACAGGAGCCATATTTTTGGGGTCAGTCTTGGTCTTGGCGTTTTTGCGGTAGTGGGACTCATTGAGTCCGCATGGATATCCTCAACAGGGGCGCAATCTCTTTATTCGCCTGTTTACGCGGTCAGCGCGATGGGTTCGTGTGTCGCGTTGTTGGTTTGGGGAACGTATTTTGCGATGCCGGAGCCTAAGCGGCAGATGGTATTGTTGCCGACGACGTCGCCGTATTTCCTTTGGAATGCGATTTCGGAGGCGTTGGGTGACGAGCCCGGATTTGTCGCTATTGCAGGGTTCACGCCGGATATGTTGGCGCCGGCGGAGCTGACGGTGCTAACTGCGGCTTCGAAGTGGGCCAAAGAGCGTGACGACGCACGTGAACGTGAGGTCTCAGAAGAAGCAGAGGCGTGGGAGGCAGAGGCGGCGATGGCGAAGCAGCAGACGCTCGCGTATCACTCAATCGCCATGCCCCGATAGCGGCGCGATGGAGCCCGTTACTCATCTGTTAACAGGTGGCTGTCTGGCGCGGACCGGATTCAACAGAACGGCGGCTTACGCGACTCTGACGATGGTGGTTGGAGCAGAGTTCCCCGATATAGACACGTTGTGGAGCCTGCGTGGGCCGATCGACGGGTTTCAGCACCACCGCGGGATTACGCATACGTTTCTAGGGCTGCCTTTCGAGGCAGCCTTTATCGTTGCAGGCGTATATGCGTGGCATCGATGGCGTGTGTATCAGGAGAGGGGCAATGCTGACGCAAAAGAGATCAGCGGCCAAAGATCCGCCACACATTCCCAAGGATTCGATGATCGAAGGCGAGTTAAGAAGCCTTTGAATGCGGCACCTGTTCGGTGGGGTGTTCTGTATGGGTTGGCGATACTTGCGCTGCTGAGTCATCTGCTGCTGGACTATACGAACAACTATGGTCTACGGCCGTTTTTCCCGTTCGTGGATAAGTGGTACGCCGCGTCGATTGTGTTCATCTTCGATCCGGTCATGTTTGCGATGTTGCTGGGAGCGCTGACGCTACCGTGGGTGTTTGGCCTGGTGGGATCGGAGGTGGGAGCGAAGCGGCAGGCATTTCCGGCGCGGGGATGGGCGATTGCGGCGTTGCTCGGGGTGGTGGGCTGGTGGGGACTGCGGGAGGTAGAACACGGGCAGGCGATCCGGATGGAGATGGCGCAGAGTGTAGCAGCACCGGACAGCGGTACGGAGGCAGCAAGCAGCGAACAGCAGGACAAAGCGCTTCCGGACGTTGGCCAACCGGACTTATTGGCGGGGGAGGCGGTACCGCGATATTTACAGGTGCAGCGTGCCTTGGCGAGCCCTGATCCTTTAAGCCCGTTTCGGTGGGCGGGCGTGATGGACTTCGGGCCGATGTATCAGTTGGCAGAGATCGATACGGGCGGTTCAGGAACGTTGACGATGGGGGATTCGACGTATGCGAAGCCGGGACGGAGCAAGGCGGTCTTGACGGCCGAGGAGAGCAAGCTGGGGCGGGTGTATCTGGACTGGTCTCCGATGCCGATTGTAGATGTGGTGCGCCCGGATGCCGTATTCGTTGGCGAAGGCGGAGACGTCGCGAAGGTGGTGACGTTCCGAGACCCGCGGTTTATGGGCGGGTGGATGCACGATGCGGGACGGACGGCGCTGGAGGGGACGGTGGGGTTGAATGCCGCAGGCCGTGTGGTGCGGGAGACGATGGACGGGCGAGTCGAGCCGTAGATTACGCAGGCATTCGTATGCTGTGGTCTACAGGAATGGGGGGAGGGGGGTATGTTTGGGGAGACCCCAGTTGAAGTAGTGGCCCAGGATGACCTTGACGATGAGGTGGTCGGTGGAGGCAGTTGCTCCCCAGCCAACGCCTGCGTTGATCTCCCACCTGGGGGAGACGAAGAGGTTGATGGCGGGGAAGAACTGCTGCTGCTGGTTGTGCAGTGAAACGATGTGGTTGAGACCGCCGTAGTAGCCGTAGTATTCGAGGCCGAAGTTGTAGTACTTATTGGGCTGATAGGTGAGGGTGGCGGCGGGGCCGAAGGTGACGCCCTTAGGGGCGACGTCGCGGTAATAGGCCTGGCGCTCAATGGGTGTGTAGGTGTTTGGCGGAGGGACAGAGTGGATGTCCCAGACCATGGTGGTGTTGACGGAGCCGTACCATTTGCCGATGGACTTATCGATGATGGGCATAATCTGCCAGGACCAGGTGGGGTTCGAGTAGGGCGCGCGTGCGTAGCCGATCTCGTTGGAGACGCTGAGGCCGACGGGTAGGTTCCAGCGGTCAGGGGCGCGGACGCGGGGGCGGATATGGTCGCCAACCCATTGAACGCCGGTGCCATTTTCCTCTTCGGTGAAGATGTAGAAGCCGACTTCGGCCCAATCTTTTATGCCCTGGGTGAGCTCGATGGTCTCGTGCTCCTGGCCCTGCGTGGGGAGGAAGCCGTTCTGGACAGTTGTACCGCCTTCGGCGGTGTAGTTGCTATGGAGTTCGGTGAGGAGGACCTTTGCCGGGATGGTGACGGAGGGGTAGACCTGGATCTCGTAGTTGTCCTGCGCGTGCGCGGCGGCTGGGGTGCAGGAGAGTAAGCCTCCGAGTGTGAGGCAGAGTGCTGCAAGGGTACGCGCGACAACCGCTCTGGTCATGGATACAGGATAGCGTTTCGGCAGATTGCTCAAGATGACGGTTTGTTCAGGCTTCGATTATCGTCTCTCCTTGCGCGTCAGGCGTAGTCGAAGAGCATCATGAAGCCGGAGTCCATGTGCTCCTGCTGGTGGCAGTGGAAGAGCGTGAGGCCGGGATTATCGGCCGTGAAGGCTACTTCGGTTTTGGCGTTGGTGGGGGTAAGAACGACATCTTTCATGACGCCTTGTACGGGATTGTTGTTGATGGATTTGAGCTCGAAGGTGTGGCGGTGCAGGTGGACGGGGTGGATGTCGTTGCTCTGGTTGTCGAAGATGAGGCGGTAGCGGGTACCTTCGGTGAGCTTGATCGGTTTGGCTTTGGGCCAGGAGAGACCGTTGATGGTCCAGTGGTCAAAGTCTCCGGGGCCATTGAATTTAGGCCTGAAGACGAGCGGAATCTGGACTTCATCGGCGGGTGGAGCCGTGTTGGAGGGGATAGGGGCGGAGAAGGTTTCGTAGTGGAAATCGTCGTTGGCGGGGGCGGACCATTGGGCTGCGCCGGTCTTGTTGGCGTACTCGATGACGAGGCCCATACCGGCCTTGCGGAGGTCGTCGTCGATCTCGCCGAGGACCCAGACGCCGGGCTGATCCATGAGGACGATCGCGTCGACGCGCTCTGCCGGGCCTAGACGGAGGGTATTGACGAGGGTCGGCTTGGGAACCGGATTGCCGTCGAGCGCGGTGACGAGGAACTTGTGGCCGGGCAGAGCAAGCGTGTGCATGAGGGTTGGGCTGGCGTTGAGCACGTGGAGGAGGATGCGTTGGCCCTGGGTGACGCGGATGGGCTCGCCGAAGCCAAGCATCTTGTCGTTGATGGTGGAGTGGTTGTAGGCGATCTCCTGGAAGCTCTCGCCGGGGACGATGAAACCGTTCCAGTCGTGCAGAGCGAGGAAGTGCTCCTGATCGTAGCGTGCGGGGTTGGAGGCAGGGTCGATCATAAGGAAGCCGAACTCACCGGTGTAGAGGGAGCGGTTGAGGTTGTGGCCGGCGTAGATGTGGGAGTGGTACCAGCGGAAGCCGGCGGGTTTGGCGATGAAGTTGAAGCGCTGGGAGCCGCCGTGCGGTGCGCTGGCGGGAGAGCCTTCTTCGGTGGCACCGTCTTCTTTGGATGGGATGTGGAGGCCATGCCAGTGGATGATGTCGGCAACATTGGTGTCGTTGATGACGTCGATGGTGACAGCTTTGCCTTCCTGCAGGCGAATGAGTTCGCCAGGGACGCGGCCATTGAAGGCGGTGGTTTTGACAATCTTGCCAGGGGCAATTTCGAGGTGGATCGGAGCGATGCGGATGGTGTGGTCGGCGGGCGTTGGCGGCGCTTGTGCCCAGGCGAGCGGCGGATGCTTGAGGGCTGCGGCGGTGGCGATGGCGCTGGTATTGCGTAGAAACTGTCTGCGGTTCAAGCGGACTCCGATCGTAGTGCGGCGCTGCTCTATGGTAGCTCGAAGGTGTGTCGGAGGTGTATAGGGATCATCGGCTGTGAACACGGCGGCGGCAGGAAGTTGCGCGCAACACGGTGCGGCGAAGTGCGTTTGTATAGAGTGCAGGGCGGCAGCAAGCGCAATGCAGGAGGCACGATATGAAGAAGCTATCTGGAGTCACGAAGAAGCTTACCGCAATGGCGAAGTTGCGCGGGATGAAGATCGGTGCGGTGATAACGGCCGCGCTGGCAGTTGGGGTGTTCGCGGCGGCTCCTGCGGCGCAGGCGCAACGTTTTGGCATAGCAGTGCAGCTTGGCGGACCGGCGTACTACGCACCGGCACCGGTGGCGGTGTATGGGAATGGGTACGGCTACGGCTATGGTGCGCCGGCATATGGGTACTATGGCGGCGATGATGGAGCGTATGCGCAGGGCTACCGGTGGGGAGATAGCGATGGATGGCGCGACCGTGGCGGATGGGGAGGGGATGACAGGCGCGGCTGGGGAGGAGATGATCGGCGTGGTTGGGGAGGGGACGATCGCGGGGGATGGGGGCGGGGTGGAGACCGCGGAGGACGCGAACATCGGTAAACAAAAAGGCCGCCCGGTAAGGCGGCCTTTTTGTTGGGGTTAGAAGGGGTGGTAGTAGCGGAGGGATGGGGTGGCGCAGGCGAGGCAGAGGCGGACGCCGTCGCGGTCAATGAAGCGGTCGAAGTTGATTCCTTCGCCGCAGGCGTCGCAGGTGGCGCGGGTGCCTTTGTAGCCGGGAAATTCGTTGGGTGGGAGGGGGACGCGAACCCACGTGGCGGTGAACAGGTCGGCGTCGGGGAGTTCTCGGTAGGCGCGCATCTGCTGGGCGTTTTTGTCGAGTTCGGGGTAGAGGGAGCGGGCGAGGGCTTTGGAGGTCTCGAGGGCGACGATGCGAAGGGCCTTGTAGTCGTGGCTAAGGGCTTTGTCATCATCGGTGCCGGCGAGGCGCTGGTTGAGATCGACGAAGGTGGCGGCCATCTTGCCGAAGTCGCGGAGCTTGAGGGCGCGCTTGCCGACGCGGCAGCCGGTGACGACGGCGATGGCGTCGGTGGCGCAGCGGTCGATTTCGACGAAGGTTACGAGGCGCTTGCGGTCGGGGTTGAGGGATTCGTCGCTGAGATAGCGGGATCGGGGATCGGAGATGCCGAGGCGATCGAGGGCGAGCATCGCCATGCGGACGCCGAGAACCTGGCCGGCGCAAAGGTGGCCGTGGGCGACTTCGGCTTCGTGGAGGAGGGTGTCGAGGGTCATTGTTAGGGATTAGGGGTTAGGGGTCAGGGTTAGGGACTAAAGCATAGGAAGCTTGCTGTGTGGTAAGGGTGCTGCCAGTTCAATCCTAATCCCCGTTTCCTAATCCCTGCTATTTGGAGCATCCTAAGGGTATGGCGGATAGTGAGTTTTTAGCGACGCAGTGGTGGCAGACGGGGGTGATCTACCAGGTGTATCCGAGGAGTTTTCAGGATACGAATGGGGACGGCGTGGGCGACTTGCGCGGGATCACGGCGCGGCTGGATTATCTTGTGGGTCTGGGTGTGGATGCTGTGTGGATATCGCCGATTTACCCGTCGCCAATGGCGGACTTTGGGTATGACGTGGCGGATTATGTGGGGGTCGATCCTGTGTTTGGGACGATGGAGGATTTCGATGCGTTGCTGGCGGCGGCGCATGCGAAGGGACTGCGGGTGATTCTGGACTTTGTTCCGAATCACAGCTCGGACCAGCACCCGTGGTTCGTGGAGTCGCGGTCGTCGCGGACGAATGCGAAGCGCGACTGGTATCTGTGGCGCGATCCGGCACCGGCGGCGGGAGAGGCGGCAGCCACCGCGGGTGGGCTGGGTGGATGGAGGCCGGCGCGGGAGAGGGTGCCGAATAACTGGATGTCGCACTTTGGCGGGCCGGCGTGGACGTGGGATGAGGGGACGCAGCAGTTCTACCTGCACTCGTTTTTGAAGGAGCAGCCGGACCTGAACTGGCGGAATCCGGCGGTGCGCGAGGCGATGTATGCGGCGATGCGTTTCTGGCTGGAGAAGGGGGTGGATGGGTTCCGGATGGATGTGCTGTGGCTGCTGATCAAGGATGCTCAGTTTCGGAACAATCCGACGAATCCGGAGTACAACGGGGCGCAGCATGATGTGACGCGGGTACTGCCGGTGTACAACGCGGACCGACCGGAGACGATGGAGATTGTGGCGGCGATGCGTGCGGTGATGGAGGAGTTTGGGGATACGCTGGGTGGAGACGTGGCGGGCCGGGATGCAGCTTCCTTCGCTGCGCTGGGGAATGAGAGCCAGAAAGGAAAGGGCTCGGGGCGGGTGCTGATTGGGGAGATTTATTTGCCGCTGGAGCAGCTGGTGCGGTACTACGGTGCGGGGTCGCCGCAGTTGAGCGGGGCGAACCTGCCGTTCAATTTTCATCTGATTTTAACGCGGTGGGCGGCGGACGCGATTGCCGATGTGATCACGCGGTATGAAGGACTACTGCCGGGGGGCGCGTGGCCGAACTATGTGCTGGGCAACCATGACCAGTCGCGGCTGGCGACGCGGATCGGTGTGCCGCAGGCGAGGGCGGCGGCGATGCTGCTGCTGACGCTGAGGGGGACGCCGACGATGTACTACGGGGATGAGTTGGGGATGGTGGATGTGGCGATTGCGCCGGACCAGGTGAGGGACCCGGCGGAGAAGAATGAGCCGGGCAAGGGGCGCGGACGAGACCCGGAGAGGTCTCCGATGCTGTGGGTGGGAGCGCCCCATGCGGGGTTTACGACGCCGGAGGCGGTGCCGTGGCTGCCGCTGATGGAAGGGTGGGAGACGAAGAATGCTGCGGCGGAGGCGGCGGATGCGAAGTCGATGCTGATGCTGTACCGGAGGCTGCTGGCGTTGCGGCGAAGGCATGACACGCTGCATGCGGGAGGGATTGCGGAGGTGCGCGCGGAGGGGTCAGTGCTGCGGTACAGGAGGGTGGGGCTGGAGGATGGTGTGAGCTCGGACTTCCAGGTGCTGCTGAATCTTGGGACGGAGGTGGCGACGGTGGCGTGCGGGGCAGGGACGGTGGTGCTGACGACGCTGCTGGATGGTGCAGGATCGAGGGTGGAGGGGAGTGTCGTGGTGGAGGCAGGGGAGGGGCTGCTGGTGGCGCTGGATTGAGGCTGGCGGGTGAGTGGGACGAGAATTTTGCAGGAGTGGAGCGAGAGATGATCGTTGTGTAACCCGGGATGGGCGCGGACGGGTTAGTCTAGATTGAGCCCAGGAGAAAACGATGCAGATGCCGGTCCAGCGCGGAGCTTGTGTGAGGGCGGCGATGGGACGCAGCGCGGCGGGTTACGGGGCGATTCTGAGTGTGGTGGTGCGGGTGTGAGCTTCTGGCGGCGGTACAGGACGAGCCTCTTTTTATTCTTTGCGGTGCTGGGACCGGGGTTTATTACGGCCAACGTCGATAACGACGCGGGCGGGATCCTGACGTATTCGCAGGCGGGCGCGCAGTTTGGATACAAGCTGCTGTGGACGATGATCCCGATCACGATTGCGCTGATTGTGGTGCAGGAGATGTGCGCGCGGATGGGCGTGGTGACGGGCAAGGGCTTGAGCGATCTGATCCGCGAAGAGTTCGGGCTGCGGATGACGTTTGTGCTGATGGTGCTGCTGGTGGTGGTGAACTTCGGCAATGTGATTGCGGAGTTCTCGGGGATTGCGGGGTCGCTGCAGCTATTTCATGTGAGTAAGTATGCGAGCGTGCCGATGTGCGCGCTGGCGGTGTGGGCGCTGGTGGTGAAGGGCGACTACAAGAGTGTGGAGAAGATCTTTCTTGTGGCGAGCGTGTTTTATGTTTGCTACATCATTGCGGGTGTGATGGCGCAGCCGGACTGGCACAGGGCGCTGGTGGAGACGGTGCGGCCGCCGGACGGGCGCGTGTGGCGCGACCACGATTATGTGTACATGGTGGTGGGCGTGGTGGGGACGACGATTGCGCCGTGGATGCAGTTTTATCTGCAGTCGTCGGTGGTGGAAAAAGGGATTACGGTCAAGCAGTATTCGGCGTCGCGGCTGGATGTGATTGTGGGGTCGTTTTTTACGGATATTGTGGCGTGGTTCATTATTGTGGCGTGCGCTGCGACGCTGTACCGGGCGGGGATGCGGAATATTGCGGTGCCGTCGGATGCGGCGCAGGCGATGCGGCCGCTGGCGGGGGATTTTGCGTACATTCTGTTCGCGGCGGGGCTGTTCAATGCGTCGTTCTTTGCGGCGTCGGTGCTGCCGATCTCAACGGCGTACAGCGTGTGCGAAGGGTTGGGGTTTGAGAGTGGGGTGGACAAGAAGTTCAAGCAGGCGCCGTTTTTTTACTGGTTGTATACGCTGCTGATCGCGGCGGGAGCGGCGGTGGTGCTGATCCCGAACTTTCCGCTGGTGACGATGACGATTCTGTCGCAGGTGCTCAATGGAGTGCTGCTGCCGTTTGTGCTGTACTTCATGCTGCGGCTGGTGAATAACAAGGCGCTGATGGGATCGCATACGAACTCGCACTGGTTCAATTGGGTGGCGTATGCGACGACGGTGATTGTGGTGGGGTTGACGGTGGTGATGATGTGGCAGCAGCTGCATCAGGTGGCGGCGGTGGTTCCGGGGGTGGTGGGGAGTTAGCGGCTTGGGAACTGCACGGCGCTGCGGGAGAGATGGGCTGCTGGTGCGGTGGACCGATGTTGGCGTGGGCTAGATGGATTTGGGCGGATCTGCATCGAATGGGTTAGGTTAGTAAGTGA
This sequence comes from Acidobacteriota bacterium, assembly GCA_019351975.1. Taxonomy (GTDB): domain Bacteria; phylum Acidobacteriota; class Terriglobia; order Terriglobales; family Acidobacteriaceae; genus Granulicella. The sequence continues at coordinate 16,768 of JABBOG010000005.1, read as the reverse complement.
AACCATGAATGAATTGCTGACAGTGCCGGTGACGATGGAGACGAGCGTGTCTGCGCTGGTGGGGCGGAGCGTTCTGGACGCGGACGGGAAGGTCTGCGGGCGGGTGCAGGAGTTTGCAGTGGACGTGTCGAAGGACCAGACGCATGTGGCGGCGCTGGTGTTGCGTCCGAAGGGTGGAAAGAAGGCGGACAGGGCGATGCTTCCGGTACATGAGGTGATTTGGCCGGAGGAGCGAGGCAAGGCGCTGCGGGCAAAGACTGCGCCGCGCATGTATGCGGAGAAGAACGATTTTCTGCTGCTGGATTACGACCTGATGGATCAGCAGATCATCGACGTGGACGGGCGCAAGGTGGTGCGCGTGAATGACGTGAATCTGGCGTGGGAGAAGGCGTCGGGGAATGGGAACGGAGAAGTGGGCGCGGCGGGACTGCGGGTGGTGGAAGTTGAGGTTGGAAATCGTGGAGCGCTGCGGCGGCTGCTGAAGGGGCTGCCGGTGATGGCTGTGGATGGTGTGGCGGAGAGGTTCAAATCGCATGTGATTCCGTGGTCGTGCGTGGACCTGATTGAGCGCGATCCGGCGCGCAGGGTAAGGCTGAAGATTGGGCAGCAGCGGTTGGCGAAGCTGCACCCGTCGGACATTGCGGACATTCTGGAGGATCTGGCTCCGGGTGAGCGCGAGGCGGTGTTTGCGAGTCTGCCGGAGGAGACGGCGGCGGAGACGCTGGAGGAAGTCGATCCGAAGATGCAGAAGGCGCTGCTGCAGGGGCTGGACTCGGAGCGGGCGGCGGACATTCTGGAGGAGATGGACCCGGGCGCGGCGGCGGATGTGCTGTCGGAGATGACGGACGAGGAGTCCGAGGCGATTCTGGAGGAGATGGAGCCGGAGGAGCGGCAGGATGTGGAGGAGCTGCTGGAGTTTTCGGCGGATTCCGCTGCTGGCCGGATGACCACGGATTTTGTGAGCGCGCCGAAGGATGCAACGGTGGCCGACGCTGTGGAGCGGCTGCGAAGCTTTGAGGGCGATCCGGATACGATTACAGAGGTTTATCTGCTGGGGGAGAACGAGAAGCTGGTTGGCGTGGTGATGCTGCCAAGGCTGCTTCTGGCGACTCCGGCGACGGTGCTGGAGACGCTGTCGGAGGGGCATAACGTGCACTGCTCGCTGGATGCGGATGACAAGTATGTGGCGGAGCTGTTTGACAAGTACAACCTGCGGTCGCTGCCGGTGGTGGACCATCACGGACGGGTTGCGGGGGCGATCCACGCGGAGCAGGTGATTGCGCAGTTGCGGGAGAAGTAAGGTGCGCGCCGAGGGCAGGGCGAACGGGGTGGCGGGTTGAAGATCTTGTATGCGTCGCAGCTGTCGGCGAACGATTCGGCGCAGTACAGGGCGTGGGCGCTGGAGCGGCTGGGGCATACGGTTGTGCGGCTGAACTGTCTGGAGTATCAGCCGGAGAGCGCGCTGCTGCGGAAGGTGGTGCATCGGGCGCAGATGGGGCCGTGGTTGGTGCGGCTGAACCGGGATATTCTGGCGGTGGCGGAGCGTGAGCGGCCAGATGTTTTCTGGGCGGACAAGCTGCTGGGGCTGTGGCCAGAGACGCTGGATCGGCTGCGAGTGATGGGTGTGGCGTCGGTGAGTTATATGATCGACAACGCGTTTGGGCCGAGGCGTGATCCGGGCTGGCGGCTGTATATGAAGGACATTCCGCACTTCGATCTGCATGTGGTGCAGCGGGACAAGAACATCGCAGACTATAGGGAGCGTGGTGCGCGGGATGTGATCAAGATCCAGACGGCGTATGAGCCGACGATCCATTTTCCGGTCGAAGGGCCGTGGAGCGACCGCGACAGAGACCGGGGCGTGTCGTTCATCGGGACGTCGTATGACGACCGGCCAGCGTTTTTGACGAGGCTGTGGAGAGAATGTGGGTTTCCTGTGGTGATCTCTGGGGATCGGATGTGGAAGGAGCGGTTGGATGCGGAGGCGGCGAGGGCGCTGTATACGGGATCGGAGCTGTATGGGCGGGAGTATCGCGAGGCTATCTGGCGGTCGAAGATTAACCTGAGCTTTATCACGCACTCGAATCAGGATGAGTTTGTGCATAAAAGCTTTGAGATTGCAGCGTGCGGTGGATTTCTGCTGGCGGAGCGGTCGGCAGGCCATGATGCGCGGTTTGTGGATGGCGAAGAGGCCGTGTTCTTTACGGGGTTTGAGGAGTGCGCGGCGAAGATTCGGCAGTATCTGCCGGATGAGGCGGCGCGGGAGCGGGTTGCGCGCGCGGGGCGAGAGCGCGCGGTGCGGGACGGTTACAGCAACGACGCGCAGGTGGCGAAGATTGTGGAGCGGGTGGGGCAGTTAAGGCGTCAGTAGTGTGGCTGCTGTGTGGTTTTTGACTCGTTGCGCTGGTGGGAAACGGGCGGGGTGATATATCTAGCAGCACTGGATTTGATTGAAATTAGGTACTGGAGGATGGGAATGGCGCGTTCGCGGAGGGAGTTTTTGGCGAAGGGATCGATGGGGATGGTGGGGGCGATGGTGGCGACGAAGGTGGCGGGAGCGGAGCAAGCTTCGACTGGAACGCAGGCGCAGGCGGCGCCGGAGATGATGGGTGGACCGCAGGCGGTGCCGGGCGCTCCGGGGGCGTTTGGGACGGCACCAGCGACGGGGCCTGAGGTAACGGCGGGAACGTTCAAAGAGGCCGAGAAGCTGGTGCAGGTTGAGATGTCGCCGAAGGATATGGCGGAGGCTGCGGGGAACTGGCGGCAATCAATGGCGGCGGTATACGAGCGGCGGGTGGGGCCGAGGAAGCTGCCGATTCCAGAGGGGATTGCGCCCGCGACGGTGTGGAATCCGATGATGCCGATTGCGCAGGGGGCGGAAGGTACGGCTGTTGAAACGAAGGCGGAGGCAAGCGATCGAACAGTTCTTCGGGGGAGTGTGGGTCCGGGTCCGCGTGGGGTTGAGCCTCTGCCTGGGAGTGACGAAGACATTGCTTATGCGCCGGTGACGCAGTTGTCGGACTGGATTTTATTGAGGCAGATTACGTCGGAGCGGCTGACGAAGATTTATCTGGCGCGGCTGGAGAAGCATACGAAGGTGCTGAACTGCGTGATCACGCTGACGGCAGACCATGCGCTGGAGCAGGCGCGCGCGGCGGACGCGGAGATTGCGGCAGGGAAGTATCGGGGGCCGCTGCATGGGATTCCGTGGGGTGCGAAGGATTTGCTGGATACGGCGGGGATTCGGACGACGTGGGGAGCGGAGCCGTATGAAAAGCGCATCCCTATGGAGGACGCGACGGTGACGAAGCGGTTGAACGATGCCGGGGCGGTGCTTCTGGCGAAGCTGAGCCTGGGTGCGCTGGCGCTGAATGATGTGTGGTTCGGCGGGCAGACGAAGAATCCGTGGAATCTGGATGAGGGGGCGTCTGGCAGCAGCGCTGGGCCCGGAGCGGCGGTGGCGGCAGGGCTGGTGGGGTTTGCGATCGGGAGCGAGACGCAGGGGTCGATTGTGAGTCCGAGTATGCGCTGCGGCGTGACGGGGCTGCGGCCGACGTATGGGCGCGTTCCGCGGACGGGTGCGATGACGCTGAGCTGGACGTGCGACAAGCTGGGGCCGATGGCGCGTGGGGTGGAGGACACGATGCTGGTGCTGGAGGCGATCGCGGGGCCGGACGGGAAGGACGTATCGTGCGTTGCAGCGGGGCTGAATTTTGACGCGACGAAGAGTGTGGCGGGGCTGCGCGTGGGGTACTTTCCGGAGTGGATGAAGTCGGCTCCTGCGACGGATGTGGACCGGTCGGCGCTGCAGACAGTGAAGAAGCTGGGGATGGTTCCGGTACCGGTGAGCCTGCCGGATTGGCCGTATGACTCGCTGAATATTATTTTGTTTGCGGAGAGCGCGGCGGCGTTTGAGGCGCTGACGTTGAGCCACCAGGTGGACGAGTTGAAGATGCAGACGCCGGATGCTTGGCCGAATACGTTTCGGCAGTCGCGGTTTTTGAGCGCGGTGGATTTGGTGCAGGCAGACCGGCTGCGGCGGATGGTCGCGTTGGAGATGGCGCGGGTGATGGCGAGCGTGGACCTGCTGCTGGTGCCGAGCCTGCGGGATGAGTTTCTGGTGATTACGAACTTTACGGGGCAGCCGTCGCTGACGCTGCGGGCGGGGTTTGTGGAGGTGAGCGAGTCACGCAGCGATTGGGCACCGGACCCGGAGCATCCGGCGATGAAGTATGCGACGCCGAGGAGGGTGCCGCATGGCGTGTCGCTGGTCGGGCCGCTGTTTGGCGAGGGCGTGATTGCGCGCGCTGGGATCGCGATGGAGGCGGCGTTTGGCGTTGCTGCGGAGCGGCCAAAGGGGTTTTGATGAGGAGAGCAAGACGGTGAAGCTACGGTTAGGGAAGGCGCTGGTTTCGCTCACCTTTTGCCGTCTTGCTGTAGTGGTGGTGGCGACAGGGCTGGTGAACTGCGAGGTGAGTCTTGCCCAGAGTCCTGCGCCGCAGAAGTTTACGGTAGGGTGGATTGATTTTTTCGGGACGGGCAATGCCGATTTACAAGCCTTGCGTGCGAAGCTACCGGTGGATCCGGGCGATACGTTCACGGAAGAACAGGTCGATCCTGCGATTGCGTCGATGCGCTCGGCACTTACGAGGATTGATGGTCATCCGCCGACGGATGTGGGTTTCGTCTGCTGCGATGCAAAGTCACGCTGGACGTTTTACGTCGGGCTGGGAGATGCGGCGGTCGGGCACCTGATCTACAACACAACGCCGATCGGGCATGATGCTCTACCGAAGGAGGTGGTAAGTCTTTATCGACGATCTGGTGAAGCGCTGAAGGCTGCGGTAGAGGCAGGCAATGCCAGCGAAGATGATGCGCATGGATATGCCCTGCCGACGGACCCCACGGTGCGAGAGATTGCGCTACAGATGCGACAGTATGCGATTGAGCACGGGGCGGAGATTCGCCGGGTTGCGAAGCGTTCCGCGTCAGTAGAACAGCGTCAGGCGGCGGTGGAGCTGCTGGGGTATTGCCTTCGAACGAAGGATCAGATTGCCGCGCTGGACGATGCGACCAGGGATGCTGACTCCGAGGTAAGGAACAATGCGACGCGCGCGTTGTATGTGCTTGCGAGCGCAAGTCCGGCTGTGGCGGCCTCGATTCCGGTGGGTGGGTTTGTTGCGATGCTGAATTCGGGCATTTGGACAGACCGGAACAAGGCGAGCCTACTGCTGCTGAAGATTACCCAGGCTCGTAGTCCGAGGGTGCTCGAGGAACTGCGATGCAATGCGCTGGCGTCGCTGGTGGAGATGGGGCAGTGGCGCTTGCTGGGACATGCTATGCCTTCGCTCTTTATGCTTGGGCGAATTGAAGGGCTCTCAGATGGCGAGATTGATCGCTTGATCAATGGCGGACAGAAGAATGTCATTCTGTCGAACGCGGATTTGCTGAATGGGACGTGCCGATAGCCAGTGGTCATGCGGAGCGGGTGCGGAACGGGAGCGCTACCTCCGCGGCTGAAGCCGCTTGCGATGTTGAGCGATTGGACGTACGAGCTGAAGCTCGTACCCTTCAAAACGGATTGGTGCGGGGCGTGGTCAGCGTTTGTGGGAAGGGGAGCGTTGGAGTTCGCGGTAGGCTTCGCTTTTGCTGATGCTGCGGGATTTGGCGACGCGTTTCAGGGCGTCTTTTTCGGAGAGGGATTCGGTGCGGATGAGAGTGGCGACCTCTTCGGCGAGGGTGATGGGTTTGGTGTTGGGGTCGGACGCGGCGATGGCGGGGGCGTCGTCGATGAGGAGGACCATCTCGCCGCGAATGGAGGGGCGGGCGCGGAGGCTGGCGAGGAGATCGGCGGCGGTGCCGCGGAGGAACTCTTCGTGGAGCTTGGTGAGTTCGCGGGCGAGGGCGATGCGATGGTGCGGGCCGAAGGTGGCGACGATGTCGGCGAGGGCGTCGAGGATGCGGTGCGGGGTTTCGTAGAAGATGTGGGTGGTTGGAGTGGCGTCGATCGCATGTCTCAGAGGCGAGCTATGGGCCGCGCGTGCCTGTGCGAGGGCTTCGAGGGTGGAGCGGCGCTGGCCTTCTTTGGAGGGGAGGAAGCCGTGGAAGGTGAAGCGTTCGGCGTTGAGGCCGCTGGCGATGAGGGCGCTGAGGGCGGCGTTTGCGCCGGGGATGGGAAAGACGGTGACGCCGGCGGCGATGGCTTCGGCGGCGATGGTGGCACCGGGGTCGGCGATGCCGGGCATGCCTGCGTCGGAGACGACGGCGATGCGGCCACCGGCTTTGAGGGCGTCGATCAGCTCGCTGGCGCGGGAGTTCTCGTTGTGGGCGTGATAGCTGACGGTGGGGGTGCGGATGCCGAAGTGGCCGAGGAGCTTGGAGGTCTGGCGCGTGTCTTCGCAGGCGATGCGGTCGACGGAGCGGAGGACGCGGAGGGCGCGGAGGGTGATGTCTTCGAGGTTGCCGATGGGTGTGGCGACGAGGTAGAGGCCGGGAGCGAGCGGGCGGTCGTGGGAGCGGGTTCCGAACGGGGCTGAAGCCGCTGCTGCCGGGTAGGTGGGATGGATGGGCTGAAGCCGATCCCCTTCAAAACGAGGCTCAACGACCGGCTGAAGGAAGTCTTCTTCGGTGGAGAAGTCTTTTTCGAGTGGGTGGATGGGGTCATCTGGGGTGGGAGCTGCGGGTCTCTCCACTGCGCTGCGCTCCGGTTGAGATGACAGGCTGTTCGGATGTGCTGGTTGTGCGTTGGATGGATCGTCAGTCACGGGGGTACTCGCGGGATTGGGTGGGAGCGAGGCGGGTGAGTTTGATCTGCTGGACGGCGCGGGAGAGGCTCTGGGGCGTGAGGATACCGATCATGGCGCCGTCTTCGACGACGGGGATGAACTCGCTGGCGCCGAGGGAGGCGGCGCGGCTGAGGGCCTGGACGAGCTTGTCGGTGGGGCTGGCGAGCTGGAGGCTGCGGGTCATGATGCCCTGGAGGTAGCTGTCGCCGTCGGTGAGGAGGCGGTGGGCGATGGTCTGGCGGGCGATGGAGCCGACGAGGCGGTCGCCGCGGACCACGGGGAAGACGTCCTGCGCGCTGTGCGTGGAGCGGTCGAGCGCGCCTTGCAGGGTGTCGGAGCTGGAGAGGAGGGTGTACTCAGTGAGCATGACTTCGCGGACGAGGATGGTTTCAGCGTCGGAACTGGAGACGGTGTGGGCGCTGGAGAGCTGCGCGCCGAGCATCATGAAGCCGCCGAGGACGACCAGCCAGAGATTCATGAGGACGAAGCCGGCGATGATCATGGCGATGGCGAGCGCCGTGCCGATGCTGAAGCTGGGCACTGGCATGAACTTGCCGAGGCCGGATTTGGAAGGCTTGGCGCTTGCGGGTGGGTCGGAGGTGACGGTCTGCGAGGGCAGGCCGGGCATTGGCAGAAGACTGACCATGCCGAGGATGAGCTGCATCCAGACCATGCTGCGGAGGATGTGGGTGGTGGAGATCCAAGGCTGCGCGATGAGCGAGACCTGCGGGACCAGGGCGTAGCTGGTGCCGAGGAGAAGCAGGCCGACGGCGAAGTTTGCAATGGGGCCGGTGAGCATCAGCAGGCGGGTGCTGGCGTCGGGCGTGGGCCCCTTTGCGGTGGTGGAAAAGGCCATGAGGCCGCCGACTGGCAACAGAAAGAGCGCGCGAAGGCGGAGGCCGACGTAGGTGGCGGCGATGGCGCGGGCGATCTCGCGAACGAGAACGGCAGCGCACATGGCGAGCCAGAGAGCGACGCCGCGGGTGATCTCGCCGTCGGTGACGACGGAGAAGCCGATGGAGAGCGCGAGAAGCAGGACGAAGGAGATGTGGACGCGGAGGTCAACGTTCATGAACCTGCCGAGGGAGATGGACGAGCGAAGCATGCGTCTATTGTAGGTCCTGCGCGGACGGCGAAAGTAAGGACGTGGCCGAATGGAGGGACTGCGTATGAGCACGATACATTGCACGTTATCCTTGAACGATGCGAGTGATTGGCGGGGAGTTTCGGTCGAGGTTGTTGCAGGCTCCGCGGGGGGATGCGACGCGGCCGACGAGTGACAGGCTGAGGGAGACGCTGTTCAACGTGCTCGGGCCGAGGGTGGAGGGAGCGCGGTTTGTGGACTTATATGCTGGTTCGGGCGCGGTGGGGATTGAGGCGATCAGCAGGGGAGCGGAGTTTGTGTGGTTTGCGGAGAGTGCGCGGCCAGCGGTGGCGGCGATCCGCGCGAACCTTGCGGCGCTGAAGGTTGCAGGCGGGTTCGCGCTGGAGGACCGCAGCGTGGCGAAGCTGCTGAACTCGCTGGCAGAGAAGCAGCGCGCGGCGGAGATTGTGTTTCTGGACCCGCCGTATAGCGAAGCAGAGGAGTATGAGGCGACGCTGAAGTTTCTGGCGCGGAACCACGCTGCGGTGCTCGCGGATGGGGCAGTGGTGGTCGCGGAGCATGGGCGGAAGCAGCCGCTGGAGGTGAGGTACTCGGTGCTGGAGCGGACGCGCGTGCTGGAGCAGGGGGATGCGGTGCTGAGCTTTTATGCGGTGAAGGGTGGGGATGCTGGCTAAAGCTGGAAGCCGCCACCGGTGTGGTGGCCGGTGGTGACGTCGAGAGTGAAGGGGAGTTCGCGGTCGGTGTGGAGGTCCCATCCGGTGCCGTGGAGATGGCCGTCGCGGACTTCGGTCAGGGTGACACCCTCCCAGCTGAGGCGGGCAGATTGCCAGCGCAGGCCGGTGGCGTCGATGGCGATGACGTTGTGGAAGCCAGCGAGGAGGATGACGTCTGCGGATGGGGCGGAGAGGACCTGCGTGGTAGGACGGACGGGCAGGTGGAGGCAGCGCTCGGGCGCGAGGGTGTCGATGAGATAGGCGTAACCGCCGGCGACGGCGAGGATGTCGTCGGGGCGCGGGCAGGGGAAGATGCCGGTGGGGAGGGTGGGGTCGCGGAAGCCGAGGGCGCAAGTCGCCAGGAAGTTGGGGGCGTTGGCGGGTTTGATGTCGAGCAGGAGAGCGCCGCGGCCCATGGCGTCGTCTTCGCCGGGGACGTAGAGCGGATAGACGAACTGGCGGGCGGGAGCGATGAGCGGCGGCGAGGTGAGGATACGCGCGCGCCAGGTCTGCGGGAAGGTGGACTGCTGGGTTGGGGGCGTGGCGGTCATGCGAGGTGTTCCCAGCCTTGCGGCGCAAGTGCGGAGCGATGGCCGTCCGGGCCGAAAAGGGTGATCTGCGGGCGAGATTTGCGTGCGGGCAGAATGCGGCCGATCGGTGTGATGCGGACGTTTGCGATGGAGCGTGGGAGCCTGATGGATGCGGGTGCGGTGAAGAGGAGTTCGTAGTCTTCACCGCCGTGGAGTGCTGCCCGAAGGGCGGCGTCGGGAGTGAGGCGCTGGGCAAGCGGATGGATGGGGAGGCTGGCGGTGTCGAGTTCGGCTGCGACGCTGGAGGCGGTGCAGAGGTGGGAGAGATCGGTGGAGAGGCCGTCGCTGATGTCGATGCAGGCGGTTGCGAGGCGGCGGCGAAGGAGTGCGGATCCGACGGCGAGGCGCGGCTGCGGGAAGAGATGGGGGTGGTCGCCGGTGGGTTGCGCGCGACGGAACTGGAGCGGAGCGGCGGCGAGCGCGGAGAGTTCGGCGGCGGCACCGCCGAGAGACCCGGTGCAGTAGAGGAGGTCGCCGGGCTGGCAGCCGGACCTACGGAGAGCGCGGCCAGCGGGTGCGGATCCGAGGAGGAGGATGTCGGCGAGGATGTGCTCGGAGGGTGATTCGGAGGTGTCGCCGCCTGCGAGCGGGAGTTTGTAGGTGCGTGCGAGGCTCAGGAGGCCGTCGAGAAAGTTGTTGATCCAGTGGGAGTTATGGGATGCAGAGCGAGGCAGCGCAAGGGAGAGGAAGGCGGCGATGGGGGTTGCGCCCATGGCGGCGAGGTCGCTGAGACCACGGGCGAGGGTGCGATGGCCGACGGAGGCGGAGCTGTGCCAGTCGCGGCGAAAGTGGCGGCCTTCCAGGGAGAAGTCGGTGGTGACGAGGAGTTCGTGGCCGGGGAGAGTCTTGAGGATGGCGCAGTCGTCGCCGATGCCGAGTTGGACGGCTGCGGAGCTGGTTTTGCTGGCGCGGGTGCGGATGAGCTCGATCAGGCGGCGTTCGCCGAGGAGCTTTGGTGGGGTGCGAGGGTGCGCGGGGGAAGGCACAGATTCCAGAGTAACTTGCCGCGCCGGACAAAGAATAGATGCGGAAAAGCTTGCTGTGGGGAACACAGTCCGTTAACATTGAGGCAGGGTTGGAGAGACGCCGATCGCGTCCGGCCCGGGATGAACGCTGCAGTCGATACAACCTCGTGTCGAAGGTCGGCATTTTCTAGGGAAAGCCCTGTTCGATGCGGGCTGGTACGAGCAAACAGTTGAGAAAACGAGAGATTTGATTTGCGCAAGCGCTACATTGTTTATGTAACTGAGGATGATAACGGGGCGATCGAGCGCACGGGGATACCGATGGGCTATGCGTACGCGTTTGTGGCGGCCGCAGTGATGGGTCTGTTCACGTTTGCGGGTATGGCTGGGTCGTACTCGCGGATGCTGGTGAAGGCTGAATCTGTGAACAGTATGCGGGACCAGCTGGCGATGACGCGCAAGGACTATGCGGGGCTGGAGAAAAAGGTCCACGAGAAGGATGTGCAGGCGGCGAGTCTGGGGTCGCTGGCGAGCGAAGTGTCTGCAATTTATGGACTTACGGCCGGCAAGCTGACGCACATCCATGGATCGCGAAGGGGAGCGACGGCGGCGGTGGAGACGGCGAAGGCGCCGCTGAAGGACGATTCGGCTGGGCTGACCGATGCAAGCTACTACAAGTCTCTGGATACGTTCTATGCGCTGAAAGCTACTGCAAATGAAGGACTTGCGCTACAGCAGCGAGTGGATCCCAACCTTGGGGTGCGGAGCGCGCTGGGGGATTTTGCGTCATTTGATATGGCGGCGGGCGTGAATGTGCCGGATATGTGGCCGATTATGGGGCCGATCAATAGCGGGTTTGGAGAGCGCGAAGATCCGGTTTTAGGCAATGGGGACGGGGAGTTTCACAAGGGTGTGGACATTGGCGGAAAGGATGGAACGCCGGTGCATGCACCAGCTGGGGGGCGGGTGGTGAAGGTGGGGATGGGCAATGGATACGGGCGCGAGATCGAGATTGACCATGGGAATGGGATCGAGACGCTGTATGGGCATCTGCAGGGCTATAACGTGGTGGAAGGTCAGACGGTAGTGAAGGGCGAAGTGATTGGGTTCGTTGGACATAGCGGGCGCGTAACAGGGTCGCATCTGCACTATGAGGTTCAGGTGCGCGGGATCGCAGTGAACCCGCACAAGTATCTGCGGACGACGATGGCGCAGCTTGGTGGATCGCCGGTGGACATTAAATAGACACGTTTGGTGTGCGCTGAGGGATATGCGCGCGGGCTTAGTGGACTTGCGGCGGGGTTTCGTGGTCGGGAGCTACTTTCCGGAGGCTGCGAGTTGGCGGGCGGCGGCGGCGAGCTGATTGAAGCGGTCGGTGGAGAAGGACTCGTGGGTCTGCCAGCGGACGTGGCCGGAGCGGTCGACGAGGAGGACGTAGGCGGCGTCGGGATCTTGGGGGGAGAAGCCGACGGTCTGCTTCCAGGCTGACTCTTGCGCGGTGAGAGGGATGAACTGCGGTTTGACGGGATCGGGAACGACTTTTTTCAGGCTGCGGACGATGAGCGGGCGGATGAAGGAGGGTGCGTCCTGGATGAAGGCGATGTCGAGGTAGTGGATGGTGGGGGAGGCGAGGGAGATGCGGGTGGGTTTCTCCCAGGCGGTGGTGGCGTCGGAGGAGCTGCGCGTGAAGCCGAGGATGAGGATGTTGGCGGGGGCGGTGAGGCCGCTGGGAATGGTGAGGGTTTGGCCGTCGAGCGCGGTGCCGGACGAAGCAGGAATGGTGGCGGGCGCGGGGGTTTGTGCGGGGAGAGCGAGGGAGACAGAGAGCGCTGCTGCGGCGACGTGAATCTTCATGCGTAAAGGTGAGACGGGGGAAAGGCTGGAATGGACGCCTGCTGATGGCGGGTGGCTGCTGGAACGCTTCGGGTCAGGGTTTGAAGCGGTCGAGGTTGTTGTGAGAAAGGGGCGGGCGGGTGTGGCGGGGTGGGGTTCTTCGGTGTCCTTCGGCTGCGTTTGGCGCGAGGAGCCGCGCCAAACGCAGCTCAGGATGACAGAGTCAAGCCAGCGTGACAGATTGAGCTTGGCGTGACGAGATTTTGTCTGCGACGGCGTTTGCGAGGTGCTGGTTGTCGGTGCGACGGTAGCGGTGCGAGCTACTGCGGAGAGAGGCCGGGAGCGCTTGTGGGGCGCGGGTTGAGCTTTTCGTTGGCGATCTCGGAGGCTGCGCCGGGCTTGCCTTTGGCGTCCTTGTCCTTGTCTTTGACTTCGGCGAAGATCTGGCGGGCTTTATCGGTGTTGCCTTCGGACTGATAGAGCTCGGCGAGCTGGAGCTGGGCGAGGGCCGGGGGGACGGTGGTGGCGTTGCCTTTGGCGAGCTGGTCATAGAGGTCGACGGCCTGAGCGTTCTGGCCGGACTGTGCGTCGAGGGCGGCGAGGGCGGATTTGCCGAGGGCGGAGATGCCGCGGCTCCAGCTGCCGGCGACCTTTTCAAGGGCTTCGTGGGCGGGGCCGGTCTGGCCTTCGTCGGTGTAGGTGAGGCCGACGAAGTACTCGGCGAGTTTGCCGGAGGTGGTCCAGCCGTACTTGTCGGCGACCTGCTTGAACTCAGCGTTGGCGGCGGCGGCGCGTGCTTTGGAGTCGGGAAAGGTCTTCATGCCGGGGGGCGTGGGCTGTGCGGCGTTGGCGAGGGGGGTCTGGTAGGTCTCCATGGCGGCACCGAAGGCGGTGTCGGCGGCGTTGGAGCGGCTCTGGAACAAGGTGTAGCCGCCGACCAGGACGAGGATGAGAACGACGGCGATGACGCCGGTGACGATGGCCTTCTGGCGGTTCTCTTCGGCCCAGCTTGCGCCGGTGTTGGTGAGCTCTAGAAACTGGTCCTGCTTTTTGAAGCTGCGATTGGTTGCGTTGTCCACGAACGATCCGTCCTTCTGAGGCTGCGAGATGGTTGCCGGAGCCCACCGCCCAAGCATTGTTTCAGTTTAGCAGGGATAGGGCGGGGTGGGTGAGTTTGGGGTTTGGAGACGCTGCATGGCCGGGTGGAGCGAGGTGCTTTTTGGCAGTGAAAGATAGGTGTTGCCAATTGTGTTGTAGTGGGCATAGTATCGGGCACGGCTCGGATAAGAGATATTTGTTTGGAAGGACTTAGCTGGGCTGGGCTGCGGTGAAATCGCGGCTGCGCAAGGAACGATGGCAGGGAACCGGATGATTGGGCACGGCAGCCGAGGACGGCAGCCAATCAGCGGCGAGAGACATCTTTGAGGAGTTCAAACGCCATGGCTTGGTACGCGTACTGCATTACGGAGAGAAGCGCATTTGAGGAGTTAGGGCGGCACCGGAGACCGATGCCATTGACGGGCGTGACGGGGCTGTTTGGGAACCAGACGTTCCTGTTTCCTGCGGCGGAGCTGGCGGTGGTGGTGTCGGAGCATCTGCGGGACGAGGCGGAGCGGATACAGACGGCTGAGGCGCAGGTGGCGGCGAGGGACCATGCGAGGGTGATTTCGGGGTGCTTTGCGAAGTCGACGGTGTTGCCGTTCCGGTTTGGAACGACGTTTGAGGATGATGATGCGCTGCGGCGGTCGGTGCGATCGAACCAGAGGCATTTTATGGCGAACGTGGAGCGTCTGCGGGGGATGGCGGAGATGCACTTGAAGGTCGTGGTGGACGATATCTGCCCGGAGACGAAGGGCGTAGGGCATACGTTTCAGGCGGCGGGACAGGAGTATCTGTCGCACCTGAGGGAGTCGGCGACGCGGCAGAGAGAGCGGCAGGCAAGGGCGCGGGCGCTGTCGTTGCAGATGCACAGGATGTTTTTGCCGGTGGCGGAGGAGATTTCGTGCAAACGAATGGACTCGGGGAAGATGCTGCTGGATATAGCGCACCTGGTGGACAAGAAGACGGTGGAGCGGTACCAGAACAAGTACAGCACGGCGACGGCAGAGTTGAAGGACTGCGCGATGCAGCTTTCGGGGCCGTGGCCGCCGTATCACTTTGTGCATCGTGAGCAGCGGGGACATGCTTAAAGGCAGGGATTAGGGATTAGGGATTAGGGATTAGGGATTAGGCTTCGGCGCGCGCCGGGGCCTTTTTCTTTGGGCTGGACCGTGTGGTGCGTCGTGCAGCGGAGGTGGGGCGGAACCTGGCGGCGTGGATTGCGCGCGGGGTGGTGCGGGCTAGGCGAGGGATGCGTGCGGGTTCGATGCTGAGCTTGAAGAGGGTGGAGGCGAGGATGCTGAGGTCGGTGCGCAGGCGTGCGGTTTCGATGTAGTGGGCGTCGATGCGGCACTTCTGGGGGTTGAGGACGGAGGTGACGTGGTGCTCGGTGAGTTCGGGCGGGATGGAGGCGAGGCGGGTCTCCTCGTCGGAGAACTGGGCGGTGGCTGCGCCGGTGATGCCGGGGCGGCAGAGCATGCAGAGGTTTTCATGCTGGGGGAGCTTGGGGCGTGGGCCGACGAAGCTCATCTCGCCGCGTGCGACGTTGATGAGTTGGGGGAGTTCGTCGAGCTTGAGGCGGCGAAGAAGGCTGCCGAGGGGGGTGATGCGTGGATCGCCGTGGCGGGTGACGGACGGGCCGCTGGAAGTGGCTGAAGTGAAGTGCTTCATGGTGCGGAACTTGAGGATGACGAAGGGCTGCTGGTGCAGGCCGATTCGCTGCTGACGGAAGAGGGCTGGGCCCTTCGAGGTGAGCTTGATGAGGCAGGCGATGAGGAGCATGAGCGGGGAGAGCAGGGCGAGCGCGGAGAGGCTGGCGGCGAGATCGAAGCAGCGCTTTTTCCTGGACATGCACCAGGAGCTGACGTAGCGCGGATAGACCATGGGTGCGGGATTGGCGTTCTGCATAGGTTGGGTCGGGCCTCCTCTATCGTGCATCGAGGTAATTGCGTTCGTTCAAGGTTCGGACACGCGCTTTAGGGTTTTGTTGCGTAGAAGTGGTAGAGGATGCTGAGGGTGGGTTCGCTGGTGAGGGTGAGCTGCTTGGAGTAGAGGTTGTAGCCGGTCTGGAAGTCGGGGTTTTTGTAGAGGAGTCCGCGATACTCGGCGCGCAGGGCGAAGCGGCGGCTGAGGGTGAGATCGAAGCCAGAGCCGGCGACGCCCGCGGGGCGGAATTGGACTCCGGGTACGCCCATGGCGAGGTGGTATGGGGTGTAATCGATGGCGGTAGCGCCGCGATGAACGGGGAGGAAAGTGAGCAGGCCGGGGCCGATGTCACCGAAGAGCGAGAAGCGCTTGTTGATGGGGGTGTGGGCGACGTAGGCGATGGTGGACTCGTACATGTTGGACTGGACCGTGAAGAGGCCGTCGGTGCTGTAGGTGTAGTAGGCACCGGGGTTTCGGTACTGCTCGGAGACGCGGGTGTAGCCGAGATTGACGGAGTAGCCGAGCCAGGTGCTGAAGGTCTGGCGAAAGGTGCCGAGCGTGCCCACAGAGGGTGCGGTGCCTTGCATCGAGAAGCCGAAGGTGTCTTGCGTGCGGTCGATGGTGAGTTGGGGGAATGCGCCGAGGGAGATGGAGGTGTCAGGCTTCTTGGGTCTCGCTACGCACGCTGGCGGGTTGGATGGCCGCGAGGTCGTGGGTTGTTTTGCTGTGCCGGGTGGACAGTAGGTGATCGCGGATTGGGTAGGCTGTGGTGAGGTCTGCGCATAGCTGGGGGAGATGAGAAGCGCAGAGGTTATGCAGAGCGCGAGAGCTGAGCTGCGAAGGTTGTGTGATGCGAAGGGTTTCAAGGACAGTCTCCGGTGATGCTGCGTTTGCGTCGGGGTGAGGGGCAAGGCTCGTGATGGGTCTTGCCGGGTTAGTCCGTGTTGGCTCTGCCGAGGCGGTAGGTAAAGCCGAGGATGGGATTGCTGCTGAAGACGGTGTTGGTGGTGTCGGCACCTACGATGTAAGTGTCGGAGAAGGCTGGGCCTTTGTAGATCTGGGCGCGGTATCCGGCGCGCAGGCTGAGGCGTTTAGTGAGGGCGTACTCTGCGCCGACGCCGACGATGGCGGCGGGGCGAATGGAGGTGGTTTGCGATTGGTTTGCATTCGGAGCGAAGTCGAGCATGCTGGCACCGGCCTCGACGGTAGAGGTGAGGCGGTGGCGATGCGGGCCTTGCACGACGTACGTTGCACCGACCTCATAGACCTGTGTGTTGACGAGGCCCAGCCCGCTCTCATACATGCTGTTGGAGGTGGATGTGTTATCGGTGTATTCAAAGGTTGGGTGGAAGTAGGTGGCGGTGATGCGATACCCGAGCCACGGACGCAGTTGCTGATGGAAGGATGCGAGCGCGCCGACTGCGGGTGAGGCTGTCTGGGAGGTCGTTTGGGTGATGAGGGAAGATCCGCTGCCGGAGGTCGTGGTGGAGGCGTCTGTGGCCGTCAGGTTGGCGAAGATCGCGAGGGAGACGTCGGTGATGTGGGGATGGTAGACGGCGGGATGTGGTGCGTGAGATTTGGCGTTATGAATGGACGGCAGTGAGAGGGCTGCCACTGTGGGAAGGGAGGTCGACGACGGGGCTACAGGGGTTTGGGGGGTGGGCGGCTGGATGGAGGCTGCGCTGCTGGATGATTGCGATGGTGCTGCGGGTGTCGTTGGCGGGAGCGGTGCGGAGAGGAAGCTGGGGGCGGG
>JABBOG010000117.1 GCA_019351975.1 Acidobacteriota bacterium | reverse complement strand
GTTCGAGGAGTCTGATCTACCTTGATCACCTACAGGCGATCTGAGTAGATAACCGGCAAACGGATGATGTAAACGGCGATTGAAGGAGTTTCTGTCTATTGCTTAGTTTTGGATCTTCCCTCAGGATAGGCAGCGATTAACATTTTTGCCTCATCCTCGTCGAGTGGGCGGAGTATGTACTGAACCCAGCCTCCTCCGAGGTTCGTGGGTTCGATAACGTCCAGGCCGAAGTAGTACGAATGACCGGCTTCGGCCTGCAGGGAGTGCAGGGCGACCAGCTCTGCAAGTTTCTTATTCCTCGACTTGTCCCACGCACAGAGATGGTGTTCTCCTGGCGTTACCATGACCTTTACCAGAGAGTTTCCTTTGGCTAAACCGATCCAGCTTCCATCCAGCCCGATTCGGCTATTTGGTCCACAGTTGCCCAAACAGCTGCCATCGACATTGCTTATCTGTAGAACGTAAACCGTTGCATCCGCCACGCCGTTAGCGGTGACCGGTGCGTTTTGAGAAGATCGAGCATCGTCGAATGTCCCACATGCAGCCTTTGCTGCCTCTGTGTGACGAAGGTCTTGCGCATTACAGGCGAGAGAGGTGCTTCCGACAAAAAGGAGTATTGCAATGAATCTCGTCATGATTTCTCTTTCATTGCCGACCGACTGCGTAGCCCGGTCGGGGCAGCCCGTCCGCCCGATTTTGAACAGATTGCTTGCTAGTGTAGCGCAACGATCTCCGTTTCGGATCGTTGCAGGGTTCGGCGATCTTGCCATCCAGGCTTCGGGCAGCTTCGCACTCGACCAGCGCTGCTCACCGAGTCGCTTATCAAGAAAGCAGCGCCCTCGTCGAGATTCCTCGAAAGTCTCAGAGTTGTATCTGGATCGCCCGCGTTCGACTTCTGGCAGCGGCGCACGGTGTGCGGGCGATTCGGATACAACGACTTGAAGGAAGCCGCTTTGTCGGGGGGGGCCGATGATCTATGGGAGTTGAATGCGGTTGGGGTGGTTCTGGCGGTCAGTGGGCGGTGGGTTCTGGTGCGGAAAGATGGCAGTAATCCCGGGTCCGTAGCGGCACACGAACTTCAGCATGTGAGTTGAGCGTGCGGAGAAGTGCAGCCGAAAACGGTGAGAGGCGATCGAGGCGCAAGCCGGGTATCCACGCGGGAGCATGAGGTCGGTTCGAGGGTGTGGTTGGGAGTTCATGCAGCACGCCTGTCTGCCTGCGGTGGCGAGCGAAGCAGCAGTTGGGCTGGCGTGAAACGTTCGACGACGTACATGGTTCCGTTGCAGAGCGGGCACTTCGGGAGCGGCGTCGATCGAGGCAGTTGGAGGGAAGAAGAAGCTGGAGCCGATCGATGTTCCGAGCTCTGGAGCAGACTGAAGCAGAGCGGCAGCAATGTGGCGCGTTGGCGGTTGGCGAGGAAGCCGAAGTTACGGATGCGCACGAAGCCGCGTGGCAGCAGGTGGAGCAGAAAGCGGCGCAGGAACTCATCGACGGGAAGGCTCATGACGAGCTTCCTGTTGCCGTGGGCGGAGTCTCGCCAGCGGAAGCTGACCTGGCCCTCGGAGAGGGCGACCAGCCTGCTGTTGGAGATGCCGACGCGGTGGGTGTAGGCGCCGAGATAGCGCAGGGCATGTTCCGGTCCGCCGAACGGTCGCTTGGAGTAGACCACCCAGTCGTGACGGAAGAGGACTCTGAGCCAGGCGGCGAAGCTGCGCGGTTCGGAGAGCGATGCGAGATGGCCATGGAACTCGAGCTTGCCCTGGTGGAACGCGGTCTTGAGACCTGCAATGAACTTGCCGCGGAAGACGCGTCCGAGCACCTTGACCGGGAGGAAGAAGGTGCGGCGGGACGAGATCCAACGGGAGTGATCGGGAGCGAGGCCACCGGCGGCGATGACGCAGTGGACATGGGGGTGATGCTGCAACCTCTGGTCCCAGGTATGGAGCACGCTGAAGAAGCCGATCTCGGCGCCGAGATGCCGCGGATCGCGTGCGACCTCCAATAATGTAGCTGCACTGGTGCGGAACAGCAGGCCATAGATCAGCCGCTTGTTCTGGAGCGCGAGCGGAGCCAGTTCCCGCGGCAGCGTGAATACGGCATGAACGTAGCGCGTGGGCAGCAGCTCGCGTTCGCGCTGCCGGAGCCAGCGGATGCGGGCGTTGCCCTGGCACTTCGGGCAGTGCCGGTTGCGGCACGAGTTATAGGAGATGGCGGAGTGGCCGCAGCCGGAGCAGCGGTCGCGATGGCCGCCGAGCGCGGCGGTGCGGCAACGCAGGATGGCGGTCAGCACCTTCTCATGCTGCCCGTTGATCCATCTGCGACTGCGCTCGAGGAAGCCCTGCCCGGCGTAGCGAACGATGTCGGCCATCTCCAGCGGAGACCGGCTTAGACGCTGCGTATCGCTTCTCCTGGTGTTGCGAGTTGCAGCATGTCGAGCGGGCTTGCGGTCGCGCTCAGGTGTCGGCTGGAGAGGTGGAGATAGATGGTGGTCTCTTCGAGGTCACGATGACCGAGCAGCATCTGGATGGTGCGCAGATCGGCTCCGGCCTCGAGCAGATGCGTCGCAAAGCAATGCCGCAAGGTATGCGGATGAATATGCTTGTGCTCCAGGCCAGCGCGAATCGCCGCTCGCTTGCAGGCTAACCAGAGCACCTTGGTTGTAATCGGCTGGTTCGACGTATGCCACCGGTTACCGGGAAACAGCCACTCGGTGGGCTTGTGCCGAAGACCCCGCCAGTACTCGCGCAGCGCGTCGAGCAGCTTCGGACTGAGCATGACGTCGCGGTCCTTGCGTCCCTTGCCGCCCTGAATATGGATGACCATCCGCTGACTGTCGATGTCGCTGATCTTCAGATGGGCCACCTCGGCACGGCGGGCGCCGGTGGCATAGAGCGTCATCAGCAGCATGCGATAGACGGGGCTCTGGGCTGCCTCGATCAGCCGGGCCACCTCTTCCTGGCTGAGCACCTGCGGCAGGTGCAGCACCTTCTTCGGATAGGGCGTCTCGGCGGTGCTCCAGGTCTGCTTCAACACCTGCGTGTAGAAGAAGCGCAGAGCACCCAGGCGCTGCGACACCGTGTTCTGCGCCAGCTTCCGCTCGCGGAACATGGCTGCCTGATACTGCCGAATGTGCTCGGGGCCTAACTGGTCCGGCGGACGATGGAAGTGCCGGGCAAAGTGCTCAACCGTGCGAATGTAGCTGCGGATGGTCCCAGGCGCGTAGTTGCGCCGCTCCAACTCTTCCAGCATGATCTGACGTAAATGGGTCACAGAGAACCTCCTTCTCTGCGACACACGCTAAATCAGCGCCACAACCCTCCGCTCAGCCGCACGCGAACGCGTCCGCCGCACAGCGGCTTCGTTCAAGTCGGGTTTTGGG
>JABBOG010000057.1:4710-20433 GCA_019351975.1 Acidobacteriota bacterium | reverse complement strand
CCCGCGCAAAATGCCCCCCACCCATCCGCGCCTTACCCTCCATCTGCACCTCCTCCAGCAGCACCACCGACCCGCCAGCCGCACCCACCACCAAAGCCCCACCTGCAACCTGAATCTCCCCACACGCCATCGCCCCCGCCTCACCCACCCGCATCCGATGCACAATCAGCCTCTTCCCCCGAAACGTCGCATACGCCCCCGGCCACGGCATAAACCCCCGCCAGCGGTTATAGATCTCCCGCGCCGTCTGCCTCTCAAACGCGATCCGACCGTCCTCACGCGTCAAAATCGGAGCCACCGTCGCCACCGCCTCATCCTGCGGTTCCGCCTTCAGGCTCCCGCTCTCCAACCCCTCCAGCGTCCGCACCAGCAGCCGCGCGCCAACCTCCGCCAGCACCTCATACATCTCCGGCGACGTCGCATCGGGCCCCACCGCCACACTCTCGCGCAGCAGCACATCCCCCGTATCCAGCCCCGCATCCAGCACCATCGTCGTGACGCCCGTCTCCGTCTCGCCGTTTGCAATCGCCCACTGGATCGGCGCCGCACCCCGATACTTCGGCAGCAGCGATCCATGCACATTAATATTCCCAAACCGCGGCAGCTCCAGCATCCACGTCGGAATAATCCGCCCATAGGCGACCACCACAATCGCATCCGGCGCGATCCCCGTCAGCCGCTCGCGCAACTCCACATTGTTCTTGATCCTCTCCGGCTGCAGCACCTCGATCCCCAACGCCATCGCCGCCTGCTTCACCGCCGGAACCTGCAACTCCATCTTGCGTCCCGCCGGCCGGTCCGGCTGCGTCAGCACCACCGCAACCTCATGCCCAGCCTCCACCACCGCCCGCAAGCTCCCCGCCGCGAACTCGGGCGTCCCGCAAAATACCAGTCTCATCGCCACGCAACGCTTTCTACCAATCGCCGTTCTTCTGTAGCTTCCGAATCCGCCGCAGCACCAGGTCACGCTTCAACCGGCTCAACCTGTCGATAAACAAAATCCCATGCAGGTGGTCGATCTCATGCAGCATCGCCCGCGCCAGCAGCTCTTCACCCTCCATCTCAAAAAACTCCCCGCGCACATTCTGCGCCCGCACCTTCACCCACGCATCCCGCTGCACCTTCTCGTGAATCTCCGGCAGGCTCAGGCACCCTTCTTCCTCCACCTGCTTGCCCCGCCGATCCACCACCTCCGGATTGATCAGCACCAGCTTCTCCTCCGGCCGCTCCTTGAAGCTCACATCGATCACCGTAATCTGCTTCGAGATCCCGATCTGCGGTGCCGCCAGCCCGATCCCCTCCGCCGCATACATGCTGTCGAACATCTCCTCCACCAGCTGCGCCAGCTCCGGCGTAAACTCCGTCACCACCTCGCCCTTCTTCGCCAGCACAGGGTCCGGATACTTCACCACCGCATGCAGCTTCGGCGCAGACTTCCGCACCGCGTCGCGCGTCATCTGTCGCGCCAGCCGCTTCTCGGCAGCGCTGTCTAACTTCGGCTTTGTCTCAGTAGGCATCGTTCAACATCGTCTCTATCGTTAGTAGTTTCGTATCTGCTCGCAGTAGCCGCGGAAGTTCCGCTCCATCTCCCGCAGGCTGTCTCCGCCAAACTTCTCCACCACCAGCCGCGCCACCGTCAGCGCAACCATCGCCTCTCCCGCAACGCCCGCCGCCGGAACAACGCATACATCTGACCTCTCATACGATGCCTTCGTCGCCTCTCGCGTATCAAACGCCACCGACGCCAGCGGCCGCCGCAGCGTCGAAATCGGCTTCAAATACCCACGCACCACCACGTCCTCGCCATTCGAAATCCCGCCCTCGATCCCACCCGCATTGTTCCGTTCGCGACTGAACTTCGTAAACCTCTCCTCACCCACCGGCTCCGCCTCATATGCAATCGCGTCATGCACCTGCGATCCCGGCGAGCTCGCCGCCGTCACGCCGCGCCCCAACTCCACCGCCTTCACCGCCTGCAGACTCATAACCGCCTGCGCCAGCAGCCCATCCAGCCGCTCATCCCAGTTCACATGCGTCCCCACGCCCGGCGGCAGACCATGCACCACGACCTCGAAGATACCCCCGATCGTGTCGCCGGTCTTCAGCGCCGTATCCACCTCGGTCTTCATCTTCGCCTCGCACGCCGCATCCACGCACGCCAGCATCACATCGTCCCTCTGCGCAATCGCAGCGATCTCCGCAAAGCTCGCATCCCGCGTCAGCTCCGCTCCACCCACGCGAACCACATGGCTCGCCACCTCAACCCCCAGCGCCCGCAGCAGCATCTTCGCCACCGCACCGCACGCCACCCGCGCAGCCGACTCCCTCGCCGACGCCCGCTCCAGCACATACCGCGCGTCCTTAAAGTCGTACTTGAGCGCCCCCGCCAGGTCCGCATGCCCCGGTCGCGGACTCGCCACCGCCTTATGCTTCTCCGCGTCCCCCTCGCCCACCGGCAAAATCTCTTCCCAGTTCTTCCAGTCCTTATTCGCCAGCGTCATCGCAATCGGCGATCCGATCGTCTTCCCATGCCGCACACCCGACAGAATATGCGCCGTATCCTTCTCGATCCGCATCCGACCGCCGCGCCCATACCCCTGCTGCCGCCGCCACAGCTCGTGGTCCAAAAACGTCTGATCCACCGGAACGCCCGCTGGCATGCCGCTAAGGAACGCTACAAGAGATTCGCCGTGGCTCTCGCCGGCTGTAGAAAATCGAAGCATGAGCCTCTCATTATAAGCTCCGCTGCGTGTCTCGCAAGAGCGACCAGCGCGCTCCCGATCCAACACGCCCGACCCCGCCAAACTACTCCCCTGTCGACTTGTCTCCCACCGTAGCCCGCAGATACGCCTGCGAATTAAACAACGGCCGCTCCATCGACCGCACCCACTCCGTCGGCTCGCCCACCGGCCGCTCCGACGTCGTCGCCGCCGCGAACTCATTGCGCAGCGTCTGGAACTTCGCCTCCAGATCATCCAGCGCACTCAACAACATCGCCTCCGGCGTCATCGGCAGCTTCGGGCTGCCGAACTCCAGCTTTCCGTGGTGCGACAAAATCATATGCTCCACCAGCATCCTCAGCTCCGGCGGAAACGCCCACCCCGGTCGCGCCGCGTCCAGCGCCGCAATCTTCTCGCACAGCATCCCCTGCCCAATCGAGATATGCCCGATCAGCTGCCCTTCCAGCGTGTAATCGAAGCTCGATCCCCACGACAGCTCACGCACCTTACCCATGTCGTGCAGAATCGCCCCCGTCACCAGCAGGTCCCGATCGACCTCCGGATAAAACGGCGCCGTCGCCAAACACACTCGTACCAGGCACAGCACATGCTCCAGCAGACCGCCGATCCACGCATGGTGCAGTCGCTTCGCCGCCGGTGCCTCCCGAAACGCCGCACCCAGCTTCGGGTCATCCAGATACGCCATCACCAACGCCCGCAGATGCGTGTTCCGGAACGCTCCTACATACTCCCGCAACTCCGCGTCCATTGCCCCGATCTCGTACTTCGTCGTCGGCACAAAGTCCGCCCTGTCCACCTCCGACTCCCCCGCCGCGCGCATCTTCGAGATCGTGATCTGAAACTTCCCCTGGTACTTCGAGATCTGCCCATTGACCTTCACATAGCATCCAGTCCCGCAGCTCTTGAGCACCTCCGCGAAGTCCTCCCACATCCGCGCCTCAAACTGCCCCGTCTTGTCCGCCAGCGTCAACGCCAGATACTGCCCACTCCCCTTGCGGTCGCGCGCTGCAATGGCCGCCAGACAGAAATAGCTCGTCACCGCCTGATTCTCAAACCGAGCCGCATCTTCAATATAAAAATCCTTCATACGTTCCCCCAGCCCCCCTCAATCTCCCAAATACAACAACGAGGACCCACAGGTCCTCGTTGTCGCTCATTCCATCACGTCTACTGCGGAGTCGGCGCAGGCGTCGCCAGATCAGGATTGACCGTCGGCGCCACCGGCACAGCCGTCTCACTTGGCTTCGTCGGCTCCTGGAAACGCTCCTTCGCCTCACCCTTCACATGCTTGTGCTTCTTCGGCTTCTTTGTGGTATCGCCATTCAACCCCAGCGGAGCCGCCTGCCGCTTCTCCGTTGCATCTTCCACCGGAGTCTCCAAAGTCGGCCGCGCACTTGCTTTCGCCTCGGCCTTCTTCAGCTTTGCCTTCGCCTTCGACTCCTCCGCCTTGCTCTCCTCTGCCGAGTAGCGCACCTTCTTGTGGCTGCCCTCCGCCGGAGCATACGGATCCACATCCGCCGCCGCACCCGTTCCCGTCGTAATCGACGTAACGGAATCCGTCGGCGCAAGGCTCATCCCAGGCGTCGTATCCGCTGTTCCTACCGAAGCCGTCTCCGCCACGCCCTTCGGCAGTGACTTCCGCGGAGCTTCTCCATACCGGATCTTCTCTCGGTGAATCTTCTCCTTCTTCGCCGGCTTCGACACATTCTTGACGCCGCTCTTGCCCTCGCTGCGCTCCGCTCGCGCAGCCTGTTTCTCTGCCACGCGCTCTCGTGCCGCCGCCAGCTCTGCCTGCGCCTTGTTCGCTTTCTCCTGCTCCACGCGCTGCTTCGCCAGTACTTTCTTCTTCAGCGGCGGAGCCTTGTACGCCGTATACGCAATCGCCATCGACTTCGTAGGCTGCAGTGGCGATCCCGAATCAACGAACCCGTCCTTCGTGTCCACCTCTAAAAACGCATCGTCCCGCGCCTGTGTCAGATACGCCCTCAACGCTGGTTGTAACTGCTGGAAATACAACGCCTCCTGCACCTTGTCTTCCACACTCGAAAGCGGTGGAACACCCGCCGCCTGATGCGCGTCCACATGCAGAATCACGTATCCCTGCCGCGTCCGGATCGGTGCCGTATTCCCTCCCGCGGGCAGTGCAAACGTAGCCTTCTCCAACACATCGCCCAGCGTCCCGCGTTTGAAGTCGCCCAGATCGCCGCCCGCCGCCGCCGTCGGTCCACCTGACGACGTCTTCGCCAGCGCCGCAAAGTTCGCTCCACCCTTCAACTGTGCCGCAATCTGATCGGCCTTCGCCTTAGCATCGTCCACCTGCGCCGCCGTCGCATTCTCCGGCGTCGGCACCAGAATCTCACTCAGATGCACCTGCTCCGGCACCGCAAAATCCTGCGCATGTGCCTGGTAATAGGCCTCTTCCTGCGCATGCGTCATGTTCAAATGCCGCCCCACCTCATCTCGCACCACCTGCTGACGAATGATCTGGTCCCGGATATGCTGCTTGAAGTCCTCAAACGACACACCTTGCGCCGCCGCCGCCTTCTCCAGATCCTCCATCGACCCCAGGTTGTTCTTCTTGCGGATGTCATCCAGCTCGCGCATCGTCTCCGCGTCGCCCGTGATCCCCAGCTCCTTGCCCTTCGACAACAGCAGTTGCTCGTCAATCAAATCGCGCAGCAGGTTATGCAGCTTGTCATCCAGCTCCGCCTGCGACAAGTTCTGTTGCTTCGCCTCATCCAGCAACTGGTCTTCCGCAGCCTTGTACTCACTGCGCGTGATGATCTGGTCATTCACCCGCGCCACCGCGTCCTCCACCACGCTTCCATTCGGTGTATACGGCGGCGTCTGCGGCATCGGAGGAAGCTCCAGCGTCGATGCTGGAGCGAAGCTCCCCGCGCCCGGCGTATATCCCGGCTGCTGCGCCTGTACCAGCACCGCGCAACCCGCCGCTGCTGCCGATAGAACGATTGTCGCTACGATGCTGGTCGTGTTCCTCAACCGCCCGTGAAAGTTGATGCGTGTTAGCTTCTCGGTCATCCGTTCCTTATGCAGATCCGCCCGTCCAGGACTGCCGCCCTGCGGTCTGCTATCCATTTGACCGCGCGGCTGGGTAGAGGTTATCTCGCAACTCCATTCTACCCGCGCAACCGCATTATGGGGAACCGGTCCCCACCAACGGTTCCCCGTACCCTTTCCAGCTCCCGTCAGCAGCACGCGCTAACCCCGCGATGCTATACTCCGTCCAACGGGAGACGACTGCGAAACCACGTCCACCAGCTGTCTTCTCTGAGGTTTTTCATCTACATGATGGCTCCAAACACGCGACGCGCTCTTTTTTCTGCAACCCTCTTTCTCGCTGCCTGCGGCTTTACCGGATCCATCCTTGGCGGCCGTGTTGCCGCGCAATCCGCCACCGACGAGAGCGCCCTCCGCGACTCCATGAAGAAGTTCACCGACGTCTACGCCATCGTCGAAGAAAACTACGCCAACAAGCTCGACACCAAACACGTCGATAAAGCCATCTACGACGGTGCCATCCCCGGCATGCTCCACGTCCTCGATCCCCACTCCAACTTCTACGACCCCAAAAGCTACGCCGAGATGCGCGAAGAGCAGAGCGGCAGATACTACGGCGTCGGCATGCGCATCCAGCCGCAAAATAACAAGATCGTCGTCGTCTCCCCCATGGAAGGCACGCCTGCCTACCGCGCCGGCATCCATCCCGGTGACGTCATCCTCGCCGTTGACGGCAAATCCACCGACAACATGGACTCCGCAGCCGTCGCCTCTCTCCTCAAAGGTGCGCGCGGCACCCACGTCTCCGTCACCATGGCCCGCGAAGGCTCGCCCAAGCCCCTCACCTTCGATCTCGTCCGCGACGAAATCCCGCAATACTCCGTAGACCTCGCCTTCATGGTTCGGCCCGGCATCGGTTACATCCACATCACCAACGAGATGGAGACCACCTCGCACGAAGTGCAGATGGCCCTCAACAAGTTCGGCCCCAACCTCCAGGGCCTCGTCATCGATCTCCGCGGCAACCCCGGCGGCCTCCTCAACGAAGCCGTCAACGTCTGCGACAAATTCCTCCAGAAGGGCCAGATCGTCGTCTCCCAGCGCGCCCGCAAAGGAGTCTTCCCCGACCAGATCTACACCGTTCCCAGCGGCTCCACTGCAAAATACCCCATCATCGTCATGGTCAACCGCAACACCGCCTCCGCTGCTGAGATCATCTCCGGCGCACTGCAGGACCACGACCGCGCTCTCATCGTCGGCGAAACCACCTTCGGCAAAGGCCTCGTTCAGACCGTCTTCCCCATCGCTGAAAACAGCGGTCTCGCCCTCACCACCTACCACTACTACACCCCCTCCGGCCGCCTCATCCAGCGCAACTACAACGGCGTCTCCCTCTACGACTACTACTACGTCCGCAACGACGCCCTCCCCGCCAACAACACCAATAAAGAGGTGAAGCTCACCGACTCCGGTCGCACCGTCTACGGCGGCGGCGGCATCACCCCCGATGAGAAACTCCCCGAGCTCAAGTCCAACCACTTCGAAGACCAGATGCTCATGAACTACGCCTTCTTCGACTTCAGCAAGCACTACCTTGCCAGCCACACCATCACCAAATCCCTCGTCGTCGACGACGCTCTCCTGCAGCAGTTCAAGGACTACCTCAAGGCCCAGAAAATCGCTTACACCGACCAGGAGCTCGCGGAGAATATCGATTGGGTCAAAGCCCGCATCAAGGCCGAGCTCTTCACCTCCGTCTTCGGTCAGTCTGCCGGCGGCGAGATCATCACCGAGTGGGACCCGCAGGTGAATAAAGCCCTCACCTACATGCCCGAGGCCCTCGCCCTCGAAGATCACACCCTTGCGCAACAGAAAACCCAAACCGCCAGCGTTCAGTAACGCTCAACGACTTTCCAGCTGCAGCTAGCCACTCACCCCGCGCAAACGTCTATACTCTGAATCTGAAAATCACGAGCGCCCCGCTCCTCTCCGAGGTACGCATGAAACTGCACCACCACGATCAAGAATCCGGCTTCACCCTCGTCGAACTGCTCATCGTCATGTCGGTCATTCTCATCCTTATGACCCTCGCAATCCCCGCCATGCAGTCCGTCATCCGCCGTGGCAACGAGACCTCCGCCATCGCCTCCATCCGTATGATCAACGAGATGGAAGGCCAGTACAACTCAAGCTATCCGCAGCACGGCTTCGCCTGCTCCCTCACCACCCTCGGCGGCAAAGTCGGCTCCGGCCCACCCACCGCTGAAGCCGCCCAGCTCATCCCCGACGACCTCGCCAGCGGCAACAAGGCCGGATACACCTTCACCCTCAGCGGCTGCGCCAAGACCACCGTCAACAACGTCGACCAATACAACAGCTACGTCCTCACCGCCGTCCCCAACTCCGTCGGCCACTCCGGCAACCGCGGTTTCTGCTCCGACGAAAACGCCCAGATCCGCTACGACCCCAAGGGCGGCACCAACTGCACCGAACTCCTCCAGTAAACCTTGCATCGCAACACCAAAAGGCCGTCCCCTCCGGACGGCCTTTGCTTCATAAAATCGAATGAAAACCCTCCTCCTCGCCCTGACCCTCACCCTCCCCGCCGCCGCCCAAACCCCACCCACCGCCGCCGCCCTCGCCCACACCGTCGACGCCCACTACAACCACTTCCAGTCCCTCTCCGCCCACTTCACCGAGCGTTACCAGGGCATGGGCATCGACCGCACCGAATCCGGCACTCTCCTCCTCCGCAAGCCCGGACGCATGCGCTGGGCCTACACCTCCGGCTCCTCGTCTGACGCACCCATCGGCAAGCTCTTCATCCTCGATGGCAAATTCGCCATCAACTACACACCCGGTGACGCCCAGGCCACGCGCATCCCCGCCAAGCAGCTCGACGACCTCCGCTCGCCGCTCCGCTTTCTCCTCGGCCACACCGACCTTACCCGCGAGCTGGATAACCTCACCCTCACGCTCGTCACCGCCCCACCCCACCCCACCTACACCCTCTCCGGTTCACCAAAGGGCATGCAGCAATCCGTTCAATCCATTGGTCTTACCGTTGATTCCTCCGGCCAGATCGAATCCATGCGCATCCAGCAAACCGACGGCTCTACCACCACCTTCACCTTCACCGACATCCACGACAACGTCCCCACCACCCCCGCCGACTTCACCTTCACCCCTCCCCCCGGCGTCACCCTCATCGACGGCACCGCTCCCATCTAGCGGCACCGTCCCCGCACGCGTTACACCACCACGTGCCCAGCCTCGCCCACAGCAATCTTCCCGCCGGTCATCGCCGCAGCCGCATACTTCGCCATCATCACAACCTTACTGCTTGAAGCCTCCCAGTAATCAGCCTCATGAACGTCCACCCGCAGCACCGCGATCTCCGGATCATCCTCCCCCTTCGGGAACCATGCCTTATACATCGGACTCCACAGCTCTTTCACCTTGTTCCGGTCCTGGCTCACGCTCGCCCTTCCCTTCAGCGTCAGGTACTTAGAATCCGATGGCTCCGCGAAGCTCAGCGTCACATGCTGGTCCTGCTCAATCTCATCCACCTTCTCCGAAGTCGAGCGCGTCAGAAACCACAGCGTTCCATCAAAAGGCTTGTTCTGCACGCCCATCGGCCGCGAGCTGATCGTCCCATCCTTCGCCACCGTCATCATCATCGCGATATGGATTCCCTTCACCAGCTCCGCAATCTTTTCGCGGCCTTCCTGCCCGCTCAGTTCTTTGTAGTCCTTCTCGTGCGCATCATTCTTTTCACTCATTTAAGTCTCCTCGCTTCCTTAGGATGCCAACACCCCGCACCTCGTTAGCTCCCCCCATCTTCCCTGCAACGCCGCTCGCGTGTACCGTTACACCATGCGACTACGTTCGACCGCCTCACTTGTGGCCTGCGCAACCCTTCTCTACGGCACACTCGCCCCTGCCCAATCCCCCACGCAAACGCCGCTGCACCTCGTCCCCATCCCTCGCCAGCTCACCCAATACCCGGATAAGCCGCTTCCAAACGGCTTCACCGTCGTCTGCCTCGGCTGCGACACCACCACCATCACCACAGCCAGGCCCACCCCAGCCTCTGAAGACGCCTTCGCCGCCGACGATCTCCGTCAGACACTCCTCGAGCGCGGCCTCACCATCGGCAGTGGCATCCGCATCGTCCTCCGCCGCCTCGCCGATCACCCCGACCCCACCTTCACCCCCGAGATGCGCCCCGAAGGCTACACGATCACCTTCGCCGACAACACCCTCACCCTCACCGCCGCCACCTCCGCCGGCCTCTTCTACGCCGCCCAAACCGTGAAGCAGCTCATCGAACGCACCTCCTCAGGCTTCGTTCTCCATCCCGCCGACATCCACGACTGGCCCGCCATGAAGTATCGCGGCCTCCACGACGACCTCTCCCGCGGCCCCGTCGATACCCTCGCCTTCCAGATGAAGATCATCCGCACCCTTGCCGCGTACAAAGTCAACATCTACTCGCCCTACTTCGAGAACACCCAGCAATACGTCTCCCACCCACTCGCCGCAACGCCCGACGGCAGCATCTCCCCCGACGATGCCCGCGCCCTCGTCGCTTATGCCACCAGATACCACATCACCATCATCCCCGAGCAGGAAGCCTTCGGCCACCTCCGCAAAACTCTCATCTGGGAAACGTACGCCGACCTCGCCGAGACCCCCCACGGTGCCGTCCTCGCACCCGGCCAGCCCGGAACCATCCCCTTCATCGACCAGATGTTCTCCGAGCTTGCCGGCCTCTACACCGGCCCATTCCTCCACATCGGCGGCGACGAAACCGTCGACCTCGGCATCGGTCGCACCCGTCCCGACGTTCAGGCGCGCGGCCTCGCCACCGTCTACCTCGACTTCCTCCAGCGCATCGTCACCAGCCTCGAACCCCTCCACCGCAAGATCCTCTTCTGGGGCGACGTAGCGCAGGATGCCCCAGACCAGCTCAAGGCCCTGCCCCAGCCCATCAAAGACCAGCTCATCGCCGTCGCCTGGGGCTACTCGCCTCAACCACGCGGCTTTGACGCCTATCTCAAGCCCTACATCAACGCCGGCATCCAGACCTGGGTCGCACCCTCCATCAACAACTACCGCCAGGTCTGGCCCAACCAGCAGCTCGGCCTCGAAGACATCCAGGAGTTCACCCGCGACGGCCAGCGCTACGGTGCCACCGGCCAGCTCAACACCCTCTGGAATGACGACGGCGAATCCCTCGCCAACATGAACTGGTACGGCATCCTCTTCGGTGCCGCCGCCGCCTGGCAGCCCGGCGAGTCCTCCATCCCAGCCTTCCAGCAGAGCTACGCGCAGGTCTTCAACGGTGACTCCCTGGGGATCCTGAACCGCGCCCAGGACGAACTCACCGCCGCCATGACCCTCCTCCATCAGGCCCACATCATCTATGCAACTGAAGGCTCCGACGGCCTCTTCTGGGTCGACCCCTGGTCCAAAGACGGCCTCGTCATGGCCGACAAGATTCGCCCCGTCTCGGCCGCCGTTCGCCTTCACGCTGAAGCGGCCCTTACCCTCATCGCGCAGGCAAAACAGACCGAGCCCAACCTCCGCAACCCCGACGCTATCTCCGCCATGGACTTCGGTGCCCGTCGCATCGACTTCCTCGCCCTCAAATTCCAACTCGCCGACGAGATGGCCGACGCCTACGCCCGCGCTCAGTCCACCGCCCTCCTTCCACCGCCGCGCCACGGTCAGCCCCGCCCCGAACCCTCCACTGCCTCCCTGCTCTCCGATATCAACGGCGTCAACGGCCGCCTGCAGGACATCATCGACGCCTACTCCCAGCTCCGCGACATGTTCGCCCAGCAGTGGCTCCTCAGCAATCGCCCCTCCGGCCTTCGCCCCATCCTCGAGCACTACGACTACACCATCGGCCTCTGGTACGCCCGCATCGACAAAGTCCGCACCGCCCAGCGCCAATGGTCCGACTCCCGCACACTCCCCTCCGCCGCCGATCTCGGCATCCCCCCACCACCCCCAATCAACCCGAACCCCTAACCCGTAACCCAACTCAACCCCTAACCCGTAACCCAACTCAACCCCTAACCGATCGCCACGGTAGCACCACCCCGCACCACCCCAAAAACTTTGTCATCCTTCGCCGCAGGCGGAGGACCTGCTTCTTGCTTTTGCCGCTGTCGTTGCCGTTGCACTCGTCTTTCTGTCTGTCATCCCGTAGGGATCTGCAGTTGCTCTTGCAGTTGCTGTTGCTGTTGTCTTTGCAGTTGCTGTTGTCTTTGTCGTTGCCCTTGCCTTTCTTTCTGTCATTCCCGAAGGGAATCTGCTTCTAACCCACCGGAGAGAGCCCATTGCCCCACCCCACGAACGCGCTACCTCTCCTCGCAACAGCCGCCGTCCCCAACCACCTCCGCCCCCTCGACCTCGCCATCGTCGCCGCGTACCTCATCGGCATCACCCTCTTCGGTCTCCACTTCCGCGAAAAAAAGACAGCCGCGGGCGCAAAGCCAGACCGCTCGCTCCGCAGCTACTTCCTCGCCAACAACACCATCCCCTGGTGGGCCATCGCGCTCTCCATCGTCTCCGCCGAAACCTCCACCCTCACCATCATCTCCATCCCCGGCGTCGCCTTCACCGGCGACTTCGGCTTCATGCAAATCGTCATCGGCTACATGCTCGGCCGCATCGTCGTCGCGCTCCTCTTCCTTCCCCGCTACTTCGCCGGCGAGATGCTCACAGCCTACCAACTCATCGACCGCCGCTTCGGCCATACCCTCCACAAAGTTACCGCCGGCCTCTTTCTCCTCACCCGCGCCGCCGCCGAAGGCGTCCGCGTCTTCGCCGTCTCCATCGTCGTCGGCATCGCCATCGGCACCCGCGACGTCCTCTCCATCGCCATCATCGCCGCCCTCACCCTCCTCTACACCTTCGAGGGCGGCATGACCGCCGTCATCTGGACCGACGTCGTCCAGATGGCCATCTACCTTGGCGGAACCCTCGTCGCCATCCTCACCCTCGGCTCCCGCGTTCCCGGCGGATGGGCCACCATCCACACCGTCGCCGCCGCCGCCGGCAAATTCCACTTCCTCAACTTCGCCCTCAATCTCACCACCACCTACACCTTCTGGGTCGGCATCCTCGGCGGCACCTTCCTCACCATGGCCTCTCACGGCACCGACCAGCTCATGGTGCAGCGCATGCTCGCCGCCCGCAACCTCCGCCAATCCCAACTCGCCCTCCTCAGCTCCGGCGTCGTCGTCTTCATCCAGTTCGCCCTCTTTCTCCTCATCGGCGTTGGCCTCTTCGTCTTCTACGGCGGCATCCATCCCGGTTCCCCTCCGGGTGCCCCGCATCTCGCTTCTGAGATGTGGGTTCGAACGATCTCCCCAGACCGCATCTTCCCCACCTTCATCGTCCACGAGATGCCGCTCGGCATCGCCGGCCTCCTCGTCGCCGCTATCCTCGCCGCTGCCATGTCCAACCTCTCCGCCGCCCTCAACAGCCTCTCCTCCACCACCGTCGTAGACTTCTACATGCACCTCCGCCCCTCTGCCGACAGCCGCGAGCGCGACCTCATCGCCAAATCCTCCACCGTCCTCTGGGCCCTCGTCCTCTTCGCCATCGCCGTCTACTCCCTCTCCGTCGGCGGCAAAGGACACGTCGTCGAGATCGGCCTCTCCATTGCCTCCGTCGCCTACGGCTGCCTCCTCGGCGTCTTCCTCCTCGGTACCCTGACCAAATTTGCCACCCAGACGGCCGCCACCCTCGGCATGCTCTGCGGCTTCGTCGTCAACGTCGTCCTCTGGCAATTCCCCACCGCCAACATCGTCTTTTACCCCGCTAGCCCACATCCCTACATCCTCACCATCCCCCACATCGCCTGGACCTGGTACGTCCTCATCGGAGCCATCGTGACCTTTACCCTCGGCAGTCTGTTCAGCCTCCTTTTCCGCAAGCAATCCCGCCGCACCGTAATCACCACCGCCGCGTCGTTGCTCTTGTTTTTCTTTCTGTCATTCCCGCAGGGAATCTGCTTCACCGCAGCCGCACAAT
This sequence comes from Acidobacteriota bacterium, assembly GCA_019351975.1. Taxonomy (GTDB): domain Bacteria; phylum Acidobacteriota; class Terriglobia; order Terriglobales; family Acidobacteriaceae; genus Granulicella. The sequence goes on along the minus strand of JABBOG010000057.1, from coordinate 6,622 downwards.
CTCCTCCCTCCACCGCCCCCGACTTCAGCGCCATCTCCACCCTTCTCGACGCCGCCATCGCCACCCACCGCCCCCCAGGAGCCGTCGTCCTCATCGGCCACAACGGTACCGTCGTCTTCGAGCAGGCCTACGGCCTCCGCAAGCTCGCCGGTGAACCCGGCCTCAACGGCCAGCCCTCCCCCGCCGAGCCCATGACCGAAGACACCATCTTCGACATGGCCTCCCTCAGCAAGTGCCTCTCCACCGCCACGGCCATCATGCAGCTCTACGAGCAGGGCAAGATCGCCAGCTTCGACGACCCCGTCCAGCGCTACCTCCCCGCCTTCAACCCCGACCACGACCCCACCCGCGCCCTCGTCACCCTCCGCATGCTTCTCACCCATACCTCCGGCGAAGCCCCCGACGTCGACCTCCGCGACCCGTGGGGCCTCGCCGCCCCAGACAAAGCCGAAGGCATCCACCGCGCCCTCACCACCCCCCTCAAAGCCGCCCCCGGCGACCACTTCGAGTACTCCGACATCAACTTCATCCTCCTCGGCGACATCGTCGAAACCCTCTCCGGCCAGCCCCTCGACGTCTACGCCCAGCAGCACATCTTCCAGCCCCTCGGCATGACCGACACCCGCTATCTCCCGCTCGCCAAAGCCTGCGGCCCCCACCGCACCCTCGGCGCAGCCATCGCCTGGGCGCCCGCACCCCGCGGCCGCGAGCTCTTCGCCTGCCCACCCGGCGACTGGTCCACCTCACTGCTCCCCCGCATCGCCCCCGAAGCCCACGACGACGAATCCAAAGCACACCCCGAACTCAACCCCCACTTCGACCACCTCCTCCGCGGCACCGTCCACGACCCCACCACCCGCCGCATGGGTGGCGTCGCCGGTCACGCCGGCGTCTTCTCCACCGCCCACGACGTCTCGCTCTACGCCTCCGCCCTCCTTCAGAAGCTCCTCTACAACACCGGCCCATTCCCCCTCAAGCAATCCACGCTCCAACTCATGACCTCCCCGCAACCACCCACAAAACCGGGTGCCCCACATCTCGATCCTGAGATGTGGGCTTCCACCGAACTCGCCGACGCCAACGCCGCCCAACAGGCCAATGAGCATGCTTCGAAGGGGACGGGCTTCAGCCCGTCCATGGCTCCAAACCGGAAGCAAGGGGCTTTAGCCCCGGAGGGAATCCCAGCACCCGGCCTCGCACCCCACTACCCCGCCATCCCCCACCACGACATCCACGGCCTCGCCTGGGACATCGACACCGCCTTCTCCAAACCCCGCGGCAAGCTCTTCCCCATCGGCTCCTTCGGCCACACCGGCTTCACCGGCACCTCCCTCTGGATGGACCCCACCTCCGACACCTACGTCATCATCCTTGCCAACGCCATTCACCCCCGCGGCAATCCGCCCATCTCCAACCTCCGCGGCCAGGTCGCCACCGCCGCTGCCGAAGCCCTCCACCTCTATCCCAACCATCCTTTGTACCCCACTCAATCGCTGTCATCTCGACCGGAGCGCAGCGCAGTGGAGAGACCCGCAGCTCCCATCTCAACCTCTAACCCTGTCATCCTGAGCGAAGGAGCAGGGTCTCATCCTGCTCCACAGCCGAAGGACCCCGACGCTTCCCGCCCCGCCACACCCCCCCCGCCCCTTTCAGCCACAGATCCACCAGCCACCCCCCCCCACCAGGACCCCACCCTCACCGGCATCGACGTCCTCGAAGCCACCCACTTCGCCGCCCTCGCCAACCTCCACCACATCGGCCTCCTTACCAACCAGACCGGCCTCGACTCCCACGGCCGCCGCACCATCGATATCCTCAACGCCGTCCCCACGACCAGACTCACCACCCTCTTCTCCCCCGAACACGGCATCTTCGGCGCACAAGACACCGAGCACCTCCACGCCGAGACCGA
>JABBOG010000057.1:0-4622 GCA_019351975.1 Acidobacteriota bacterium | reverse complement strand
CCACCCACCTCCCCGTCACCAGCCTCTTCGGCCCCACCGACGCCGACAAGCGCCCCACCCACGCCCAACTCGCTAACCTCGATGCCGTCCTCATCGATCTCCAGGACGTCGGCGTCCGCTTCTACACCTACGAAACCGTCACCGCCTACTTCCTCGAAGCCGCCGCCCGCGAACAAACTGAATACCACCACAACCTCCAGATCATCCTCCTGGACCGCCCCAACCCCATCGACGGCACACAGATCCAGGGCCCCGTCTCCGACCCCGACCTCACCTCCTACATCGACTACACGCCGCTCCCCGTCCGCCACGGCCTCACCCTCGGCGAACTAGCCCGGTACATCGTCGGCACCAAACACCTCGCCGCCAACCTCACCGTCATCCCCATGCAGCACTGGCAACGCTCCGAATACTTCGACCAGACCGGCCTCCTCTGGACCAATCCCAGCCCCAATCTCCGCTCCCTCACCGCCACCACCCTCTACCCCGGCCTCGGCTTCCTCGATTACACCTCTATCTCCGTTGGCCGCGGCTCCCCCACCCCCTTCGAGCTCTTCGGTGCCTCATGGCTCAACAACACCGCCGTCGCCGCCGCCCTGACCGCCCGCAACATCCCCGGCGTCGTCTTCACCCCCACCTCCACCACCATCGCCGACGACGCCAACCACTACCCCTTCCACGGTCAGACCATCCCCGCCGTCCGCATCTCCATCACTGACCGCAACTCCCTCAACTCCCCCGAACTCGGCATCGAGATCCTCTCCGTCCTCCACCGCCTCAACCCCACTCAACTCAATCTCGACAAGACCCTCCGTCTCCTCGGCAGCCACTCCACCCTCGCCTCCCTCCAGCGCGGCGAGGATCCCCGTCTCATTGCTTCCGCCTGGTCCACTGCGCTAGACCACTTCAACGCCGCCCGCACCCCCTACCTCTTATACCGCTGAGCAAGCGGCTATCGCGATTTAAGAATGCTGCCTCTGAAGACCTCGATGTGAAACCGGGATCGGGCTATACCTCTTCGTATTTCAGCCTCCAAAATGCCCCACACATCGACGTCACACTCCCCCGGAAATCCAGACTGCGAGCTGCAGCACCCCCCATACCTTCCTTGTACGCCTACGAAAGTGCAAAAGGCCCCCGCAACCGCGGAGACCTTTCACCTGAACTCTTTATTTCGTCTTTCCCTGTAACTACTTCACATAGAGGAAGATAATGACGAACGTAAACAGCGCCAGCGATTCAATAAACGCCAGACCAAGAATCAAGAACGTGAAGATGCCAGGACGCGCACCCGGATTCCGCGCCAGAGCCTCAGCCGCCGAAGCCGTCGCCCGGCCCTGTCCCAGTCCGCAAAGACCAGCCGCCAGCGCCATTCCAAGTCCAGCCCCGATTGGGGTCCAAGGGCTTACCGCTTCACCAGCAGCCTGCGCGAATGCAGGCGAAGCCAAAAGCATCGCAGCCATCACCATAAACAAGTACTTCATCGTACGCATCGTGTTATACATTCCTGCTCCATGCCCCCGTTAGTCTCGCCGCCAGTGGGTGGTTGAGGCTCACCAAGCTGGCCCCCTCACGCTGGATCGGCGGTAGTACGCACCACGAACAGGGAGCACCCATCCGTGGGAATCTCAAACTCTAGTGGTCGTGCGACACCGCAAGGCTCAGATAAATCGCCGCCAGCAGCATAAATACATACGCCTGCACCACCGCTACGCCCAGATGCAGCCCCAGAAACAGCAGGGGTACTCCCACCGGGACCAGCGAGAAGAACGCCAGCGTCAGCAGGTCGCCAGCAAACATGTTGGCATACAAACGCACCGTAAGCGACAGAATACGCGCCAGATGCGAGATAACCTCGATCGGGAACAGCAGCCAGTACAGCCACCACACCGGCCCCAGAAACTGCTTGATGTACCCAAATCCATTTACCCGAACCCCATGGTAGTGGTAGTACACAAACGTCACCAGCGCAAATCCCAGCGGCACCGCAACGTTTGCCGTCGGCGACTCCAGCCACGGCGAAAACAGTCCCATCAGGTTCGCCAGCAGAATAAACAACCCGAGCACAATCAGGTAGCTCGTAAACCGCTCATACCCGTGCCCGATAATCTGCTCACCCTGCTCGGACACGAACTCATGCGTCATCTCCGCCAGATGCTGCAGCGCTCCCGGCTTCTCCACGCTCAGCGAAACCCGCACAGCGATGAAGTACAGCAACAGCAGCGCAAACGCCAGCAGTTCCATCGTGAACGTGTTGTTGATCGGAGCCTGCGGGTACTTCACCGCAATGTGCAACGCACCCAGCACCCGGTCCACGGGCGCTGCAAAGAGACGATTCAAAACGCTTGTCAGATACAACTGTGTCGGCATAGAAAACTCAGTAGAATCAGCCCCAGCCATTGCTAGACGGTCCACGCCCGCGCCATACGTATAGCCTCGAATGTGAGCGATGCGATGCCCAAACCAAGCCCTACTGCGAGTGCAATTACTGAGCCATTCAGATATCTAAGACTAACATAGAGCAGTGCGATCGTTAGCCCCAGCCTGAGGAAGAATCCCGTCAACACCATCCCCATCGGCCGCGCCTTCCCGCCCGCATCCATCCGCGCCATCACCGCGCTCATCAGCCGCATCCACTCCCACAGCCCGGTCCCCGAAATCGCCGCTCCCTCGGCCAGAAATACCGCGCTCCGCCAGCCCATCTTCCACCACACCAGCACCATCCCCACCACCGTCAGCACCGCCAGCAGCCGCAGCGTCCGCACCAGCGTCGCCCGCACATCCGCGTCCGTAAAACCCTCCAGACCCTCCATCAGTTGTCCCTCTTCATATACCGCGACGCCGTCCTGAAGATCTGCACAAACCCCGCCGCAGCTCCCAGCAGAATCCCCACCACCGCAATCCACCCCGTATGAAAGTGCTTATCCAGCGCACTCCCCACCAGCGCCCCAATCAGGCACCCCGCCGGCAGCACCAGCGCCAGCTGAATCATCGACTCAGCCTTTACCAGGTCCCCCAGCGTTCCATTCTTCCTTCGCTCGTCCGTCATCGCGACTTCCTGTTCCTCCACCTTCGCCACTCTACACTCTATCCTCTTCTGCTCCCCCGTTATACTGGAACCTCAGACACACTGGAACCTCAGACCTTCCACGAAACGAGCCGCACCTTGTCCCAGTTTGAAAGCCTGTTCGAACACGACCTCTACCACGCACGCCTCGACAAGCTCCAGCAGATCGCCGCCCTCGCACGCGCCGCCGATCCCTCCCTCGCCGACGCCAACGCCAAATACCCCAACCACTTCCGCTTCTCCACCAAGCCCGGCTCCACCGAGCCCATCGATATCCCCACCATCAAGCAGCTCTACGACTCCCCCACCGCCCCCATCACCGCCGAGCAGCTCGAAGCCGCTCCCCCCGCCGTCGCCCTCGCCGGCCGCCTCGTCGCCATCCGCCTCCAGGGCAAAGCCGGCTTCGCCCAGCTCCAGCAGGGCGGCCAGCGCCTCCAGATCTACATTCGCAAAGACGACGTCGGCAGCACCCCCGAGCAGTCCGAAGCCCTCTTCAGCCTCTACAAGCTCCTCGACCTCGGCGACCACATCGGCGTCCGCGGCCACCTCATGCGCACCCGCACCGGCGAGCTCACCCTCAAGGTCTCCCCCGTCTCCCTCCCCGGCGATCTAACCCCGTCACCCTCCGAAGCCCTCAACACACCCGAATCCCCCGCCGTGCGCGTAGCACCCGCGCGCGTAGCACCCGCCATCACCTTCCTCACCAAAGCCCTGCTCCCCCTCCCCGACAAATACTCCGGCCTCGGCGACATCGAGCTCCGCTACCGCCGCCGCTACCTCGACCTCTTCACCGACACCGGCGACACCCCCGAGCCAGCACCCACCCCCGCTCCTTCACCTATTCCCGCGCCTGCGCCTACATCGACCAACCCAGCCCAACAGCCTGTCATCCTGAGCGCACCCGGCACCCCCGAAACCCCTGTCATCCTGAGCGAAGCGCAAAGCGCGCAGTCGAAGGACCCCGACGCATCCAACCCCGCCCCAACATCCCAATCCCTTTCTACCCCGTCTCCCCTGCAAACCCTGTCATCTCGCCCAGAATCAGCGACCGCGCTCCCCACAACCCTGTCATCTCGACCGGAGACGGAGCGCAGCTCCGACGCAGCGGAGAGACCCGCAGGTCTGGATCACCCCGGAGCTGCCGCCTCGAAGGGGACGGGCTTCAGCCCGTCCATTGAAGCCCCCCAAACGCAAGGGGCTTTAGCCCCGGAGGGAACCCGCCTCCCCGCCCGCGTCGTCTTCGAAAAGCGCGCCGCCATCCTCCGCTCCATCCGCCGCTTCTTCGACACCCGCAACTTCCTCGAAGTCGAAACCCCCATGCTCCACACCATCTCCGGCGGTGCCGCCGCACGCCCCTTCGAGACCCACCACAACGCCCTCGACATCCCCCTCAAGCTCCGCATCGCCCCCGAGCTCTACCTCAAGCGCCTCGTCGTCGGCGGCTTCGACCGCGTCTACGAGATCAACCGCAACTTCCGCAACGAAGGCGTCAGCACCCAGCACAACCCCGAGTTCACCATGCTCGAGTTCTACCAGGCCTACGCCAACTACCACG
>JABBOG010000004.1 GCA_019351975.1 Acidobacteriota bacterium | reverse complement strand
AGTTGGTGGCGAGTCCAATGCCGGAGAGGTTCGTTACTCCAGTTGTGATGGTGGCTGTGTACTGTGTGCTCGGTGTGAGAGCGGCTGCCGGCGTAAAGGTCAGGGCGTTGCCAACCGCGGCATATGCGACGATTCCGGCAACAGAAGTGCCCCCTGTCTTCAGCGTGAAGTTCGTCGAGTTGATCGTCGTGGGATTCATCGGCTGACTGAAGTTTGCACTTACGATCTGATTGAGAGGAACATTGGTGGCCAGGTTTGCAGGGATCGTCGTAACGACTGCAGGTCCCGTGATGACGGGGGCAGCAGCCGTCGTGAAGGTCCAGACAAAATTGCTGGCCATCGCAGCGCCTGTGAGGCCGGTGACACCGGTTGTGACGGTAGCCGTGTACATCGTGCTATACGCAAGATTTGTCTTGGGGGTGAAGGTAGCCACGCTGCCGGAGGCGGTGTAGGTGACCGTTCCCGTTACCGCCGCCGCGCCTGGCCCGGTCAGCGTGAAGGTGTTGCTGTCAATCGTCGAGGCAGTCATTGCTTCGCTGAAGGTAGCAAGCACGGCCTGGTTGATTGGTACGTTGACAGCGAGGTTAGCAGGCACGGTGGAGATGACCGTCGGTGGCGTCGGGGCTGGAACTGTGATGAAGCTCCACATGTAATTGCCCGGCAACACTGTACCTGCCGTGTCAGCAGCTCCGGTCGTGATCGTGGCCGTGTAGAGCGTGCTGTAGGCAAGGTTGGAGCTGGGTGTAAATGTGGCGACATTACCCGAGCAGGTTACTGAACCTGCTACAGCGGCCATGTTCGGAGCGGTGACGATGAAGTTCGCTGCAGGAGCGGCAAGCGTAGCACAGTTGAGCGGTAGGTTGAATGTGGCAGTGAGCGCCTGATTGACCGGAACACCTGTGGCACCGTTTACGGGGACCACTGAGACCACCGCCAGCGGCGGCGCAACCGTCGTAAATGTCCAGGAATACGTGCTCGCCAATCCCGTGCCAGCAAGGCTTTGCGCCGCTGTCGAGATCGTTGCTGTGTAGAGGGTGCTGTTGGTAAGAGGAGCACTCGGTGTAAATGTTGCCGATGCGCTGGATGCGTTATACGCGACGCTGCCGGCAATGTTTCCTGTCGGCCCGGTCAGCGTAAAGCTGGAGGTGCCGATGGTTGCCGGGTTCATGGCTTCACTGAAGGAGGCACTCAGAACCTGACCGATGGGTACACCGGTTGCGCCGTTCGATGGGACTGTGGAGACAACGGTCGGCGGCGGAGCCATTGTTGTGAAGCTCCAGGTGTACGTGCTGGCCAGTTGGATACCGAGCGTGTTCGCAGCGGACGTCGCTATGGTGGCCGTGTAGACGGTGTTGTACGCGAGATACGCGCTGGGGGTGAACATCGCGACGGAACCCGTGGCGGTGTAGGTCACAGCTCCAGCCACGGGTCCAGTCGGCCCGGCCAGAGTGAAGCTGGAACTGCTGATCGTGGCTGCGTTCATGGTCTCACTGAAGCTGGCGGCCACAGCCTGGTTGATAGGAACGCCGGTTGCACCAGACGTGGGATTTAAGGCGCTTGCCACCGGAGGGAGTGAAGTAACCGTTTCTTTCCCGCATCCGAGGATGCCCGTGAATAGTAAAGCTGCCAGAAACACTATGAAACCAAGTCTGCGTGCGCACGTGTGCATTGATACTCCCTACCAATAAGCCGTTGTTGATGGATTTTCAGGAACCGAAGCGCTGTGTGCTACTTACGCCCGAAAAGGCTGCGGCACGCAGCTTTTCGAACGCAAGGTAATGACACTAAAACGCATCAGTAACCATTTTGTTGCACTTAGGTAATATTCAAAGCGTATCGAATCGCTGACTCCGTAATGTGTTCAACATTGAACACTAATGCCGAATAATTTTGCGGCGCTGTAGGTGAAGCCTCTACTAACTTGCCGAGGTGGGAAGTTAGAGGTGCGGTGTTTCGACGAGTTCTTCATTTGCTGTGTGTTGCTTCGAGGAGATGTACGCGGTGGAGCGCGGCATAACGAAGACGGAGGATACTTTGTTCGAAAAAGCTACGTTTCGAATGAAGTTACGCATGTGGGAGGCTCTGTGCATCCAATGACTATCGCGTAGATTTCAGTCCTCGGTTCAGAATGGTCTGTCTGTGGTCAACGTTGTGCGCAGAGAGAAGTTCATCAGTGACGAAGGAAGTAAAAGATGTCGAGTTTTCTTCAATCAGCTTTTTAGCCGAATCGGGCGTAGGGCGGAAGATTATGCGCTTCAAGGCAAAGCAGGCGCTGTTTTCTCAGGGTGATCCTGCGGACTGCCTCTATTACCTTCAATCCGGCAGGGCGAAGGTAACGGTCCTGTCTAAAAAAGGAAAGGAGGCGACCATCGCCGTCCTCTCAAAAGGGGATTTTATTGGAGAGGAGGCTATTGTGGCGGTCCCAGGGAGGCGCCTAGCGACGGCAGTTGCAATGGTCGCTTCTACCGCATTGAGGATCGAAAGAAGCGAGATGATTCGCGTGATCCATGAAGAGAATGCTTTCTCCGATATGTTTCTTGGATATATGCTGGCCCGCAGCATGCGAATGCAGGCCGATCTTGTGGATAAACGTTTTAATAGTAGCGAGCGGCGGTTGGCGCGAATTCTGGTAATGATGGCGGAGATTGAAAAGTCAGAGGACGCGGAGACACGAATTCCAAAAATCAGTCAGGCCGTCCTCGCAGAAATGGTTGGCACAACGCGTCCAAGGGTCAACTTTTTTATGAACCGCTTTCGCCGCCTGGGTTTCATTCAGTACAACGGGCACATTCATGTTCATAAGTCTCTATTGAACATTGTTTTACACGACTGACAGATACTCGATGACAACTTAGAGTTCCTTTGTAGAGCGCGTACACAGAGCCTGTATTGCTGCTCGGTGATTGCTGCGACTGGATCAAGCAAACCGCGCCCTCCCACGGATCCCGTACCACTCGACGCCCTGCGGCGGTTATGCCCGTTTCGAGTCGAAGGTCTATTGTGTCGCTTGGTCGGGACTGATAGACAGTGAAATCTAATGGGAGCCGCGCAGGCTGGCCTCGAAGAGCGTGTGGTGGGTGAGGATGAAGAGGGTGCGGTGATCGCTGCCGCCCAGGACGATGTCGATGGGGCGCTCAGGCACATCGATCTCGGCAATTTGCGCGCCGGCAGGGTTGTAGACAAAGATCTGTCCGTTGGCGACGAAGACATTGCCGTGAGGATCGACGGTGACGCTTTCGCCGCCGCGCTGGGCGAAGAGCTTGAGGTCTGTGAGTGTGCCGTCGGCGCGGACGGTACCGGCGTAAGTGCGGTCTTCGGACTCGCTGCTGACGTAGATCCGCTGGCCGGGGGCAGCGGTGGTGAAGCCGTACGTGTCCAGGTTATCGGAGAAGCGCCAACCGGTGTAATCTGGCGGACCCTGCTGGAAGACGCGGCCAGCGGGAAGGAAGAGGCTGCCATCGGGTGAGACGTACTGGTTTGCAATGGGCGTGGAGACGTCGCTGTAGAACATCTGCGAGAGCGTGGTGTAGGTCATGGTGTTGAAGTCGAGCTGGTCCTTGAACTCGCCGTTGTTCCAGTAATTGACGGGGAGCATGGCCACAGCACCGGGATGCGGAGCGGAGGGCTGCGGCTTCAGGACAGTGATCTTGTTCATGGGAGAGCCGGGGTGGAAGCTGTAGACGGTACCCTCGGGGCCGTCGGAGGAGAGGACGACCAGGTCGCCCGATCTGTCGAACGCAAGGTTAACCGGGTCTAGGGGGCTGTCGCGCTCGACGGACAGACCTTTGGCGGGAGACCAGCCGTAGATGCGCTGCTCGTGGTGATCAACGAAGAAGAGCTTGCCGGAGGCATCGACGGCTGCGCCGGAGATGGAGTAGAAGCCATCCTGGAGCTTGCGGACGGTCGTTCCGGGAGCGAGGATGGCTGAGGCATTGTTGGGACCGGGTGCGGCAGGGTCTGCATGATTTGCCGGACGAGGCGGCGTGGTCGAGATCTCTGGGATGTCGAGGAGAGCGAACTCGCGCTGGCGCACATCGATGTGGCGAGTCATGTCCTGGATGGCGTTATCGTAGGGGTATTTGCTGACGCGCAGATATGTGGCGCAGCCGTTCTGATCGCAGACAGCGAAGCCGCTCTCTGCGTTGACGTGGACATTGCGGAAGTGGATGTCCTCGGAATTATAGAGGCGAACTGCGGCGGGATAGGGTGCGCGGCTGCGCGTGACACGATAGGCGTGATAGTTCGCGATGGTGATGTTCTTGGAGCAATCGATCTCGAGCGAGAGGGAATCGGGGCTTTCGCCAGCTTCCTCTTCGGTCTGCGGTGCGTTGAAGTCCCAGTTTTGGACGTGGTCGAGCTTGATCTCGTTGCGGACGTGGTGTTCGTTGGAGAGCTCATAGACGTGGCCAGGTGTGGATGTATCGGAGACATAGAAACCTGCCTGGGCAAAGGTATTCGGCGTCCAGATGTCTGCGAAAGTGCCGCCGCCGCCATGAGTAACCCAGAGGCTGGGATATTGTCCGTCCCAGCGCTTGTGTAGGTCAGGATCGGCGGTGTGGTTGTTGTTGTAGGGGTTTGTACCGCTGCCGTGTCCGCCGAGGAAACGCACATCGTCGACCTGCGAATCCGGACCGGCCATCCAGAGCATGGCGACGGCACGCTGGTTGATGCCACCGGTAAAGACGCCGAAGCCCGAGACCATCGCTGCGCCTCCCTGGGAGGTGGCGATGACGGGTTTGGGAGCACCAACTCCCTGATATCCTGGCGTGTTATCGAGAAGGTCGATCTGGGTGAGCGTGGGGTGAAGGCCGACGAGGACGGTGTCGGGCCGCATCGTCAGGGTGTCAGTGACAACGTAGTGACCACCGGGGAGATAGAGAACGCGGTGGGTGTCGATGGCCTTCTGCATGGCTGCGGTATCGTCGCTGGTGCCATCGCCTTTGACGCCGAGGGTATGCACGTTCACCCAGTCTGTGGTGGGAGGGAGGGGGTGGATGGCAGGAGGCAGCGGTGCGGGAAAGGTCTTCAGGGGTATGGCGTCGTAGCGCATGCCCATGACTCCGGTTTTGCCTTCGCCAGGAACAATGAGCCCGAAGTTGAAGTTAGTGACTTTATAAACTTCACCTTTGCCGGGGATCTTCTTGTCGCTCTCACGCAGAAGGGCGAACGTCGGAACGTCTCTGAGCGTGGCGCCTTCACAGCCGATTTCAGTGAGCGGGCTTTTTTCGTTGCTAGATGATGATAGCGGCGCGGGAGATGCTCTCAAAGCGGTTGTCCTTAATCCAAAGCTCGTCGCTGTACTCCGGGTCGATGTCGATGGCGGTGGGAACGTTGCGGAATGTGTCGCGGATGAGTGTGAGACCGGCCTCGTGTTCGCGGATGGCTGCGTCGCGCTGGCCCTCGAAGATCGAGTCTATGAGGGTGAACTGCCAGGCGGGCGAGGTCTTATCGGTGAGGATGCCGTAGCGGCCGCCGAAGATGTGCAGGTCTTCGGCCTCATTTCCGACCTGAGTGAGGGCAGCGAGGCCGGAGCCGATGTGGAAGTCCATGTGGCTGAGGAAGGCGTGCTGCGCGACGTGGAAGCGGATGGCAATGGCTGCAGGGTTGCCGTCGCCGATCTCGAAGTCGATGTTGCTCATAGCGGAATAAAAGGTGCCGGAGTTGGCGTCTGCGATTGCCAGGTTTGGAGGAACGCTGCCTGGCGGGGGGAACGGAACGCGGCTGCCGGACAAGCGCGGGCTGCCGGGGCGGAAGCCGGTGAAGATGACCATATTGCCGACCCCTTTCTGGAAGCCCGGCGTGGATGGGGCGAGCAGAAAGACAGGCCGTTCCGCGCCATAGCCGAAGATGCGAATCCCTGGCCAGATGTATAGGGTGCGGGTGAGGCGATATCGGCCTGAGGGGACGAACACGATGCCTTCGTCGCCGTCTCCGGCAGCTTTATCAATGGCGTGCTGGATGGCTGCGGTGTCGTCGGAGGTGCCGTTGGCCTGCGCGCCGAACTCTTTCTGCGTGAGATACACGGCTTTTGGGTCATCGAGGCGCGTGGTGAATACCGACGATGCAACTACCAGTGGGGCGAATGCAGAAGAAGACAGGAGCAGCGCAAGGATACCAAACAGCAGTTTGTTTTTCACGAAAGTCTCGAATTTAGGGTCGATAGAACAAGAGACATCATAGAGCCCGGGCACTATGGCTGGCACGCGTGACGAAAAGATAGAGGTCTCTTTGTGGCCTGCATCGCATCAGAAGTGGCAGGGTTTATGGGATTAGTGTTATGATTCCGGCAAATCGCCGGTTTACCCAGCGGCGGAACGGGGCCATCCGATGAGCACATTTTCACGTCGCGACTTTCTGAAGACAAGCCTGGCTGCCGGAGCGATCGCAAGCCTGGGAACACTACCTGCGGAGGCGTCCGCGCCAGCAGCTACGAGCACGGTGACTCTCGGTAAGTCTGGCGTGGAGGTGACCCGCCTCGCCTTCGGGACCGGATCAAACAACGGGCAGGTTCAGGCGGAACTTGGGCAGCAGGGCTTCAATCGGTTGGTCGGATACGCCTATGATCGCGGCATCCGATTCTTCGAGACGGCAGAAGCGTACATGACGCCGGCGATGCTGGGCGAGGCTCTGAAGCCGTATCCGCGAGAGAGCTACCAGGTGATGAGTAAGGTGACGACCGATGCCGACGCTGACCCGCAAAAGCGATTGGAGGATATGCTTCGGACATCGAAGACCGACTACTTCGACATCATGCTGCTGCACTGGCAGCACACGGCGGATTGGGTGAGCGAAACGACCCGGTGGCAGGATGGAATTCTGCACGCGCAGTCGAAACAGATGATTCGTGCGCGCGGAGCTTCGGTGCATGGTTTGCCCGCACTAAGGCAGATGCCCGGCAACGAATGGCTGCAGGTGGCTATGATACGGATGAACCAGAACGGAACGCGCATGGACGGGCCCACCGGAAGCGATGGCAACAATCCGCAGTTCGTGGGCGACGTTGTGGAGCATGTGAAGCAGGTGCGCAAGCAAGGAATGGGTGTCATCAGCATGAAGCTGGTGGGCGCGGGTGCGTTCACGCGTCACGAGGAGCGGCAGGCCGCAATGCGGTTCGCATTCCGGAACGCAGGCGTTGACTGCGTCACGGTCGGATTCAAGAATACACAGGAGATCGATGAGGCTATCAGCAATCTGAATCTTGCATTCGCGTAGAAATCTCCTTTTCGGATTGGGTTCGGCAGCAGCAGAGTTGGAGCGCTTTACTAGAAGTAGAGCATCTGCTGCAGTCAAGGTCTCTACAGAGGAGCATCCGTAACCTTGACTTTGCCGGTATCTGGTTCTACGAATCGGCTACTGTGCAAGTTTTGTGCCGGTACCACTTACCTCAGAACACATTGGCCCTCGCCGAACGGCAGCGTGGGAGGATCTGACTCATTTTTGCGTGAGGTTCGGCTGCACCGGACCATACACCGAACGATATCGATGCACATTTACTCTTAGCCATGTGACGTCATGCTGTAAGGATTTCCTCTTCGAGCGATTGTTTCTCGAAGAGGTCGGTGTAATATCCGCCAAGTATCAGTAGCTCATCGTGGGTCCCAATCTCCGCGATGTTGCCGTCAATGAGGACCGCGATTCGATCGGCATTCCGTGCTGTGGAGACTCGATGGGAGATCAGAATTGTGGTTCGACCCGCCATTGCGGCGCGCAAGCCGGAGAGAATCTGCTCCTCCGTGTGAGTGTCAACAGAAGCCAATGCGTCGTCAAGAATCAACATGGTCGGATCTTTCAGGATTGCCCGAGCGATAGCAGTTCGCTGTTTCTGGCCGCCGGAGAGGGTCATTCCGCGCTCGCCGACGATGGTTTCGAAGCCATTCGGGAATTCAAGAATCTCGTCGGCTATGTGAGCCGTGCGCGCGGCAGCTTCAATCTCCTGGTCGTCGGCCAAAGCAACGCCGAAAGCAATATTGTTGGCGACGGTAGTGGAAAAAAGAAATGTCTCCTGCGGTACAAAGCCGATGGCGCGCCGAAGGGCCTGAAGCGGATAGCGATTGAGCGGACGTTCATCAAGAAGAATGGTGCCGCTGGGAGCGTCGTAAAGACGAGCTAGCAGCGAAATGAGAGTGGACTTGCCCGAACCGGTGGGGCCTACGATGGCAAGTGAAGTGCCGGCGGCAATGTCCAGGCTGATGTCATGCAATACTTCTGGTCCGGTTGGATACGAAAAGTTCAGGTGCTTGAACGCGATGTGGCCTGAAATGGGAAAATCGATCTGATCGATGTCGCTGTGTTCCTTGCCTTGATCGGTATCTGCCTGCATTTTGACCATGAGACTAGGGTCTGCCAGAGCGTCGTCTATAGCGGGCTTCTCGGTCATTAGATCGTTGATGCGAACGACAGAAGCTGTACCTCGCTGCACCAGATTTACAACCCATCCGATGGCAATCATGGGCCACGTTAACTGAACCATGAAGACGTTGTACGTCGTGAATTGTCCAACTGTTATGCGGTGCTGGACGACTTCGCGACCGCCCACAAGAAGCGTAATCATGAGCGAAACGCCGAGGACGAACTCTAGCGTCGGCCAGAGCATAGCCATGAGACGTGCGAGGAGCAGGCTGCGGCGGATATACTCCTGATTCGAGGTCTCAAACGCAGCAATCTGTGCGTCTTCCTGAGCGAAGGCGCGGATAAGGCGCGCGCCAGAAAAGTTCTCCTCGGCCTGCGCGGAAATATCAGAGAACATGGCTTGGATGCGTTCGAAGCGGGTGTGAATCCGCGCGCCAAAGTACTGAACTAGAACTGAGGCGAAGGGCAGTGGCAGAAATGCGAACATCGTCAACCGTGGGCTGATGCGCAGCATGAATGGGAGGGCCGCCGCAGTGAAAACGATGGTGTTCGCGGAGTACATAATTGCGGGTCCGAGGAGCTGGCGGACGGCATTGAGGTCATTGGTGGACCGCGCCATGATGTCGCCGGTCCGATGTCGCTGGAAGAACTCGGGCGATTGAGATTCTAGGTGAGCAAAGAGGTCATTGCGTAGGTCAAACTCAATCTCGCGAGAAGCGCCGATGATGATCTGTCGGGTGAGATACAGGCAAACGGCTGCGACGATAGCTACGGCGAGCAGCCGCAACGAGTGGTGCTCTACCTTGGCAGCGGACAGATTGTGTTGCATATCTGTGATCGCGCCGCCAATGAGCAACGGAATCATTGCTTTCGAGACGTTATAGATGACGAGTGCGAGGCTGCCGAGGGCAAAACTTCGCCAGTAGCGGCGAAGGTATGGATAGAGGGGTTGCAGACGGCTGAACATAGTTGAGGGTCTACTTCTGTGCCAGAGATTGCCAATTGAGGCCGCGACAGGTGTGTCGCGGCCGCGCGGGTCTATCGCTACGGTTTGTCTGTCGGTGGTGGGGTCGCGCCGGAGGGCGGAGGCGTTACTGGTTTCTGCGCACCGGCGCTGGACGGCTGTGTGGCTGTGTGCGGGTTTGCGGGTTGAGCGCTTGGCGGAGGTGCAGATGGGTGATACGGTGCCGAGGGTGCCTTCGGTTTCGGCATCTCATCGCTTTGCGCTATAAATTCGACGTCGAAGATGAGTTCCGCCTTGGCGGGAATCACCGGAGGTCTACCGGCCTCGCCGTAGGCAAGCTCATACGGGATGAAAAGACGCCGTTTGCCGCCAACGTGCATGCCCTCAAAGCCTGTATCCCAGCCCGGAATGACGCGGTGCTGGCCGTAAGGGAAGGTAATGGGTTCTCCACGGTCTACAGAGGAGTCGAACTTTGTTCCATCCAGAAGATATCCGGTGTAGTGAACGGTGTAGAACTTACCCTCCTGCGCAAGTGGGCCGGTACCGATTCTTGTGTCGATGTAGTCCAGCGAATAGGTTTCCTTTTCGCCTCCAAGCGCTTTGCGAAGCTCAGGGCTGACCATAGGTGATGCATAGTCGAGGTGTGTGTCTGGTGTGTGCGTGAGTGTGTAGAGCGCCTTGGGGCAGGGTGTTCCGGGCGGGAGCGCGGGGATCTTGGGTGAGAGTTCTGGCACTTTGGCGCAGCCAGCTGTGGCAGCAACATGATGTGTGGCAGTGGCCGCGTGGTGCGACGCTACGGGAGTTGTCTGTGCGGTTAGAGGTAGAGCAACAGTAGAGAGGATGAGTGCGGATAAGGGAAGGGTGGATATCTTCATGTCAGTTGTAGTGTAGCTCGATTCGGATATGGATGTTCACGACGGATGAGGTCTTACGATAGCCCGCCGCCTTATGTCGGGGTGCGTAAAAGTAGATAGGTTCCAGCGATGGCAAAGAGTGCGTCAGGAGACCATGCGGCTAGAATTGCAGGCAAGGAGTTCACATCACCGAGATTTTCAAAGATACCTGCTATCACCCAGTAACAGATAGCAACGCCGATCGCCGTCCCAATGCCGGCTACGCTGCCTCGTTTTCCTGCGAGAACGGAGAACGGAATCGCAATGATTGCCAGAACAAGAGTCATCAGTGGATACGCGAGCTTCTGGTCTAGCTGAACGCGCAGCCGCATGGTGTCAAAACCGCTCTGTTTCAGGTCCTTGATATAGCGTGAGAGCTCGGCGAAGGACATCTGTTCGGATTGGCGATCAACCTTCTTGAAGTAACCAGGACTCTCGTGAATCTCGGGAAAAGTTGCTACTGTAAAGGGTTGGTAACTACTGATGGATTCGCCGTCGAAGGTGCGCTGCCAGCCGTCTTCGAAGACCCACTGATTGAGTTTGTCGTCCCATCGCACGGTTTTGGCGAAGATGCGACGCGTGAGGTTGAAGGTCCCGGGTTGAAACTCGAAGACTGTTAGATTCGCGAACAGATTCCGGTCAGGGTCGAAAAATTGATAGTAGAAGATGCGAGTAGGCTCTGGTTGTCCATTTACCGAGCTAGTCGTCTGTCCAGACATCCACTTGCGGTCAGGGCGCAGGAACGTTTGTGGGGGTTTACCGCGGATGACTGACAGTAACGCCTCTTGGCGACGGTTGGCGTCAGGAAGATAGCTTTCGTCAAATACGAATAGCAGTGCAGAAAGCACTGTAGCTACGACAAGGACAGGGGCGACGATCCGGTAGAGGCTGATTCCGGTCGCTTTCATCGCAGTGAGTTCGCTGGTCCGATTGAGCGCGCCGAACGTGATGAGAACCGCGACCAGCGAGCAAAGAGGCACGATGGAATTGAGGATGAAGGGGATCAGGTTCAGCAGGTATTCGCCGACGACCACGAGTGGGGTGCGATAGCGGATGATGTCGCCGATCAGTTCGAAGAAGGTGAAGATTATGAAAAGGACGACGAGGGCACCCAATACCAACGCAAAATTACGCAAGAAGCTGCCCATCACGTACTCGTCGAGAATGAGGGGAAAACGAATGCGGAGTGCGCGTCGCATGCGTTGCACCACGGCACGCGGCCCGTCGGGTCGTCCGTCGCTCGAAGTTTGCGGTGAGCGCTTTGTGCGAAGCCCATCGAAGAAGCGGCTGATGGTTTGGCCGATGCTCGCAAAAAATTCGAGCGCAACACCGCCGTTAGAGATTTGCTGAATGAGGATCACGCCTGCAATGGCGAATATAATGTTCGCACTCCACACCCCAATTGCGGGAGGGATCTTGTCTTGACGCGCTAAAGCGATTCCGATGGAGGAGAGGAAGTAATAGATGAATACGAGTGCGAGCGTGACCACGAAACCGCTCCCTTTACCGCCTCGCTTCGAGGATAGCCCAAGCGGTACGCCAACGAGCATGAGAACGAGACACGCTGTAGGGAAGGCGAAACGGTAATGCAGTTCGATGAGATACGGTCGAGCGGAGGCACCAGGCTTGTGAGCGAGTCTCCACAGATCGCTCGTGCTCAGAGCGTGCATCGGCGTATCGCGACGGCTCAGGTGCGAGTCCTCATCCTGCTGGCTGGTTTGTACAGGGATTTCTGTGGAAAGGAACGTTGAGATATCGTACTGACCGGGATCGGTCAGGGAGAGATCGTGGCGGCTACCATTGTCCAGCTCCATACGCAGGGTCTGAGGGTTGCCGCTGAGCACCGTAGCTTCGTTGGCTGTGATGATATGCGGAGACGCAGGCTTGCTAAGGTCCGCAAGAAACACATGGCGCCAAAGTGCTGTGCCGTTTGCTCCAGGGATAACATCTTGTGCATAAAGCACGTAATTTTTGAAGTCTTCGTAAAAGACGCGCGGCTGAACTTCTACGGTAGCTTGACTGGTCTTGCTTGCATTCTCGTATTGGAGAAGCGCTTGCGCAGCGCGCGGAGCTAAAAAAAGTGAGTTGGCAAGGCCGAGAACCCAAGCAAAACTGGAGAACAGACTTACGATTGCAACGAAAGAGAGAATGCCCATGCCGCTGGCGCGCATCGCTGTCACCTCGCTATCAGCTGCGAGCCGACTGAGGCCAAGGAGGATGCCGATGAGCACGGCCATCGGGATGGTAAAGGAGAAAAAGCCGGGTAAAAGGTAAGAGATAAGCCTAGCAATATCAAGTGGCGAAGCTACACCGCGCACCGTAAGCTCCATGAGCGGAAGAAGATAGCGCATGAAGAAAATGAAGGTGAAGAGAACGCCTCCTAAGAGTGCGTAGCTGGTGATTTCGCGGAGAATATATCGAGTAAAGATGCGCAAGTTCAGTCCGTCGCAACGGCTCTTCTAGTGTATCGTGCGGTGATCATGATTCTGTGGTGAAGCGGTAGCCGATGCCGCGAATCGTGACAAGGTGGACGGGGCGGGCTGGATCGGGTTCCAGATAGCGTCGCAGTCTGACGATGAAGTTGTCGATAGCGCGGGTGTCGGTGTCCTCTTTCACATGCCAGACATTTTCCAGCAGCTCTTTGCGAGGAATGATGCGGTTAGGATGGTCCAAAAGATAACGTAGCAGGTCCGCTTCCATGAGAGTCAGATGAATAGTAGTTTCAAGTGCGTCTGAGGTATGGATTTCAAGGGCGTCAAGGTCGATGGAGCGACCAGCGATGGCATAGGGTACGTTGGTGCTTTGGATACCGGATGATTGGGGCTGCGCAACCTGAGACGTTGAATGTATCTGCCAATGCATGCGACGGAGGAGAGCTGTGAGTCTAGCAAACAGAACTCCGAGGTCAAACGGCTTGGGGAGGTAGTCGTCGGCGCCAGCAGCAAAGCCTTCGACGATGTCTTCTGAGCGCCCACGTGCGGTGAGCAAAAGGACTGGTGTATATCGTTGTGCTGCGCGGAGCGCCTGCACAATGGAGAAACCGTTGCGTCCAGGAAGCATGACGTCAAGCAGGATTGCTGCAGGAGCGTCGGCGGAATCGGGCCCAGTAGCTTCAAGGAGCCATTCGAGAGCAGAATCTCCGTCGGCCTCATGGTGGGTACGATAGCCCTCGGCTTCGAGGTTGAAGATTAGCCCCTGGGCCAAATGAACTTCATCTTCGATGACAGCGATGAGCAGGTTGGTGTCGTTGGTCATGGACGAGGAACCGTTAGCATGGCGGGTCAGGCCCGCAGGAGGGGTTGGATCAGGTCGCTGAGGCCGTTCCATGCGATCTGAACGCCAATGCAGAAAAGGATGAACGCGATGACGCGAAGGATACCATGCGCGGTCGAAGGCGAGATCGACTGTGCGATCTTCGGCGCGTAGGCGTAGCAGAAGTAGATGCTGGCGCTGAGGAAGAGGACTGCAATGAAGAGGCCGACGTACGCGAAGATGGTCTGCGCGAAGGCTGGTTGTTTGGCATGTACGCTGAGGGTGAGCATGACGACGAGCGAACCGGGGCCGACGGTGATGGGAAATGTGAAGGGGTAGAAGGCTTTGTTTTTGAGACTGCTAATTTCAGCTTCGGTAACAGCTGGGAGGGCTGCTTCGGTCTTCTCAAGACTGGGGGTACTGTCTTTCTGGTTCAGTAGCGACCATCCGATCATCGCGATGACGATGCCACCGGAGACCTGCATGATGGGCAGGGAGATACCAAAGAAGCTGAGCATTGAAGACCCAACGAGCGCCACGAAAACCATGAAGATGATCATGTTGATCGCGATCTTGCGGGCGAGGGAGCGATACGTCGAGATAGGTGCGCTGCCGACAAGACCGAGGAATACCAGCGCCGATCCTACGGGATTGACCACAGGAAGGAGTGCGCTGAAGCCTAGGGCGAAGTACTTCCAAACTGTATACATAGGCTCTCGACAAATAATTGCTGCTGCTCACGATTGTAATGCGGATGACCGAACCCGTAGCTACTGCGCTGGCGGCTGCTCGCCACCGATGAGTAGGGGCAGCTTTAGGACGAAGGTTGATCCTTTGCCCGGGCCCTCGCTGGTGGCGCGAATATCACCGCCATGCTGACGTGCGATAGTACGAACGAGGAATAGGCCTAAGCCCGTGCCTTTGATCTTGACGTGATCGTTCGACGGAGCACGATAGAAGCGTTTGAAGATGCGGTTAAGCTCGCGCGGCTGAAGTCCAAGGCCAGCATCGGTGATAGCCAGAACAAGCCACGTGTAGCGCTCGATGCCGAGGCGGCAAAAGATATGTACGCCTTTCGGTGAGTATTTGATGGCGTTGTCCAGCAGATTGAGTATTGCGGTGCGCAGGTCTTCGGGATAGCCGATGACGAAGAGGCGGACCTTGCCGGGGATATCCGCGATAGTGATCTGCTCGGGTTGAAGATGATGTCGTAGAAGGACGGTGGCAATGCACTCTGCGACGAGAGGATACATCTCGACGCGGGTGCGTTGATGGACGCGCTGTCTTTGGCCGAGTTCACCTGCCTTCAGGATGGTTTCAACCGTGGCGAGGAGGCGGTCGGTGTCTTCGCGCATGATGGCGTAGAAGCGTTGGCGCTGCTGTTCATCGCCAGGGTGGCGCTGGAGGGTCTCGAGATAAAGCCGGATGCTTGCAATAGGTGTTTTGAGCTCATGCGTGACGGCGTTGAGGAAGGAATCCTGGCGCTCGTTGCGGCGAACTTCACGGAGGAGAAAAACCGTATTCAGGACTACACCAGCGATGAGAATTGAAAAAAGGAGCACGCCGAGAAGATCGAAGGCGAGACGGCGGCCGTTATTATCGATCCAAGTGATGTTGAGGACGACTGCGAGGATGATCAGGCAAACGCCCAGTGTGATGAAAAGCGCTTTAGCTCCGCCACGGCGTGTCAGATTCATGAATAGAGTGTAGAGGATCGAGAACGTAACGAACTAACGACGACGGCCGCCCCTGAAAGGCGGCCGCTGCGCAGATCGTTGGAACTACTCCATGTAGGCTCCAGCAGGCTTTGGATTGGCGGCATCGAACTTGGCGACTTGAACTTTCTTTGCCAAGCCAACTTTTTCGAGCAGCCAGATACCGTAGTAATTGACGTCGAACTCATACCAAGCGAGACCATGGCGAGCGCTAACGGGATGTGCGTGGTGGTTGTTATGCCAACCTTCGCCGCCGGTAAGGATCGCAACCCACCAGTTATTACGGGAGTCATCTTTAGTCTCAAAGCGACGCTTACCCCACAGGTGTGTGGCAGAGTTGACGAGCCATGTCGCATGCAGCCCAACGGTGACACGAAGAAAGGTTCCCCAGAGCATCATACCGACGGCACCAATAACGCGGTGGCCGGGAGAGAGCGTCGCACCAATGGCGAGCTGCGCGAGGCCGGTCACGACAAGCGGCACGTAATGATACTTGGATAGCCAGACATGCACCTTGTCACGGCTGAGATCAGGAGCATAACGGCCTAACAGTGCGGTTTCAGAATGCAGCGCGCGACCCGAGAGAATCCATCCGGCGTGAGCCCACCATGTGCCATCGTGCGGCGTGTGCGGATCGCCTTCCTGGTCCGAGTTTTGATGATGTACCCGGTGCGTGGCTACCCAGAAGATCGGTCCGCCTTCAAGTGCCAGGCACCCGCAGGCCGTAACGAAATACTCTAACCATTTCGGTGTCTTATAACCGCGGTGCGTGAGGAGTCGGTGATATGCCATGCCGATACCGACATTGATCGCGAGGAAGTACATGATAAAGAAAGCGCCGACATTTTTGAACGACCAGAATATGGGAAGGAATGCGGCGAGAGCGCCAAGATGAAATAGGCCCATCGCAATCGTGGTGATCCAGTTTATACGACCCTGTTGATGCTCACGACCCATGCGAAGGTCTTGCTTGATCTTCTGCGTAACCTGCTGAGCAGCGATGAGGGGGCTATGGATTGCTCTGGGTTTTTCTTCGACTTCATGGACCGTGGTATTCATCGTGTGGATCCGCTCCTTGGTGCACTGAATCACTTCTATTTCGACGATACGCGGTGTGTACGTTTTGGTGTGTAAGAGTTTTGTAACGACAAGGCTACATACACTGGCGCGATATAGCGGGCTCAATGACAGACTTTACAGACTAAAGGCGCTTGAGAAAGGCTCGCGCCAAGTCTAGCTCCGGGAACAACCGCTCCTCGGCTTGAAACTCGCGGGAGTGAACGCACCGGCGCCCGGCTCGAACGCGGACAGGGTGCTTGAGATGTAGCATCTCGTGGTACAGGAGATATTCGATGGCATATCTCGGTGTTCCCGGGCGGTCGAAGACTCGGCTCACGACGATGGTATTGTGAGCTGCGTCGTAGTGTCCGAGCATGCGCTTCGCAATATGGGCGCTCCATGTCAGAGTCGGTCGACCGAGCAGGCCGTGGAAGAAGCGCCGATTGACTGACTCGAAGACTTCATCAAGATCATAGAGATGCCCCTGCGCTGAGCTGATGATCTTTCGTCCACGCGTCTGGCGGATTCGCTCAGCCTGTTTTGATACAGATTCCGATTGGGTATAACGGCGATACCGATCCGCAAATACTGGAGCGACTGGCTTTCGATAAAGCTTTGCGAGAAGAATGTGCGCGATGGCCTGATGGATCGTTTCGGGTGCGTGCTCGAGAAGGTCTGAGAGCCGGACAATTAGATTCCCTTCACGCAAACGGATCGTCGTGTTGAGGCTTGTGAAGCGTCGGAACTTGATGTCGAGCGGTGGAAGTGGCGCACGCGGACGCAACGCGCGGTACTCCTGCTCGAAGACGGAGACGACTGAAGCGGAAACAGGTGGGAGGACAGATCGAGGCACGCAAGCTCAGGCTATCATGCCCCAGCCGGATGGTCTGGTCCTCTGGAGTGAGTCAACAGGAACAACTAGCGATCGTGTTGGAGCGCAATGATGCGGTGGCGCGCCTCGAATTCCTGGTCGGGAAACGTGCCATTGGCGAGCTTCAAAAATGCCTGATAGGACGCAATGGCTTCTTTGAGGTGGTGCAGGTGATCGTACGCCGTCGCCTCCAGGAATAGCGAGGTTGGTGAGTTCGGAAGTACGGCTGCGCGTGCACTGAGTGCCTGAAGGCATACAGTGGGATCGTTGTTCTTTGACGCAGCAAAGGCTAAGTGTCCTGCTGCTTCGGCCCATGCCTGATCGTCATGGAACGCTTCACGCTGGGCGACCGCCTTTTCAAAAGTGGATTCGGCTTCGGCATCACGTCCCTGCTTTACTTGCGCACTGCCGAGCGCATCGAGTAATACCGGGTTGTTTGGCGTAACCGTAAGCAGTGTCGTATAGAGCTTTTCAGCTGCGGCGTTATCGCCGCTAAGATAGTACATCTGAGCCAAAAGCTGCGTAGTCTCGGGATCCGCGGCCACAGTTGGGTTAGAGGCCCTTAATTGCTCAAGCAAGGGAATCGCCTGTGCCTCCTTGTCCTCGGCAGCGTAGAGGGTTGCTGCCTGCGCGATCAGTCGAACATCGTCAGGATGCTGCTTCAGAGCGGTGGCCAGAATGGTGTCTGCTTCGCCCACTTTGCCCTGCTTCTGCAACGCATGGGCGAGGCCCGCTGTTGCATCAACGTCGCCAGGCATGAGCTTCAGCGCGCGGCGGTAGGCTACTTCTGCATCCGCCGGATCCCCTGCGAGTTCGGCCAACTCGGCACCCATCAGCACATCATCAGGCGTCTCAGGAGTAAGTTTGAGCGCTGCGAGCAAATCCTCGCGGGCATCTTCGGCGTGGTGAGCTTCATCAAGATGCGCGAGCGCTCGGAAGGCTCTCGCGCGCAGCTGCGGCGTCGCAGTTTGCAGGTTTGCGACAGCGAGCAACTCGCGATGTGCGGCGGTCGTGTGGCCTGTGCGTGCATCTAGAAGACCTAGCGCTATCTGTGGCTCCGCGAAGCCAGGAATGGCCGTGATGGATGCCGCATAAGCACGTGCAGCTTCGGCTTCTTCACCGTTGCGCTCTTCAGCAAAACCAAGATCATAGAGCACACGACCGTCATTCGGATTCGCAGTCGCCAACTCCTTCAACTTTATTTCAGCGCCCTTATAGTCCTGCTTCTCAAGAGCTTCTTCTGCCTGCGTAATGCTCTGACGCACAGCGTCCTGTGGGGATTGATCAGCCACGGCGTGAGATCCGGAGGGCACTTGTGCGATACAGATGGCTGAGCAGAATGCGAAAAACGTAATGACACTTGCTTTACGCATCATGCTACCTCCCGCTTGCTGTTCGCCAGGCCGAGCACTGGGCCAAGCCAGTGACCAGTGTGTGATCCTGCTACCGAAGCAATCTGCTCTGGTGTTCCAGTCGCTACGACTGTGCCACCTCCTGCGCCACCTTCAGGCCCCATATCGATCACCCAATCGGCGCACTTGATCACGTCCAGATTATGCTCGATCACCAGTAATGAACCACCACCGTCAATAAGCTTTTGGAAGGCGACAAGCAGCTTCGCTACATCCTCGAAATGAAGACCGGTGGTGGGTTCATCCAGAATGTAAAGAATCCTGCTCGCGGCGCGTCTGGCCTCATGACGCGTCGCATTCCCAATAGAAGAGCCTGCACGCGCGGCAGCAAGATGTTGTGCCAATTTTACCCGCTGCGCTTCTCCTCCGCTAAGCGTAGTGGCGCTTTGTCCCAGGCGGACGTACCCTAGTCCAACCTCCTCCAGCACGGCCAGCTTATCGGCGATCTTTGAATGTCCAGCAAAGTAAGTAAGCGCTTCGCGGACGGTCATCCCAAGCACATCGTGAATATCTTTTCCTTTGTACTTTACCTCCAGGATGGAAGCTTTGTAGCGGCTGCCATTGCAGTCCTCGCATGGTAGTTCCACGTCCGCTAAAAACTGCATCTCCACCGTAACTGTGCCGTCGCCCTCACAGTAATCGCATCGTCCTCCAGGGACATTGAAGGAGAACGAACCCGCGGTAAGATTTTTTCGGCGTGCATCAGGTTGAGCGGCAAATAACTCGCGAATGGCATCGAAAGCTTTGATATACGTGACAGGATTCGAGCGTGGTGTACGTCCGATTGGCGACTGGTCTACGAGGACAACATCGTTGAGATACTGCGCGCCGGATAGCTCGCGATAAAGATTCGAAGGTTCGCTTACACCGCTTTCTCTCTGACCGAGAGACTGCATCAGAGCGCGATACAAAACCTGATGCACGATCGTAGATTTGCCCGATCCGGAGACACCAGTAATGCAACATAGGAGACCGAGCGGAATCTCAATATCCACGCCACGAAGGTTATGGATGCGCGCCCCGCTTAACACAAGCTTTTCGCGCCCAGGTTCCATTCGATGCTTAGGGATCGGAATGTGCGCGCGACCGCTGAGGTATCTACCAGTTAGTGAAGCCGGATTGTCTCGGACCTCATCTACCGTACCGGCAGCGAGAAGTTGACCACCAAGTTCGCCTGCCCCGGGGCCAAGATCGAGGAGATGATCGGCTGCAAGAATGACATCCGGATCATGTTCTACGACAAGAATGGTATTGCCGAGATCGCGCAGTTCTTCCATGATTGTGATGAGTTTTGCGGTATCGCGTGTATGCAATCCTATTGACGGCTCATCGAGTACGTATAGAGCGCCTACAAGCCGTGAACCAAGACTCGTAGCAAGTTGAATGCGTTGTGACTCTCCGCCGCTGAGTGTGGAACTGAGTCGGTCAAGCGTAAGATATTCTAGACCAACTTGCTGCAGGAATTGAACGCGCTGGCGCACCTCTTCCAGAACCTTTCCGGCTATCTCCTGCTGCAAGGAGCTGAGCTTTAACGCATCCAGAAAAGCCTGCGTCTCGGTAATGGTGAGAGCACAAACATCGCAGATATTTTTATCCTCAAGCAGAACAGCGCGGGCCTCTGCGCGCAACCGTTGTCCACGGCAATCAGGACAAGTTGCGTAGCCCCGGTATTTCGATAAAAACACTCGAACATGCAGTTTGTACTTCTTGCGTTCGAGTTCCGCAAAAAAGCCGTGCACACCCGGCCAGCTTCCCTTGCCATCTTGAATAAAGCGTTGATCCGATTCGGTAAGATCGAACCACGGCACATCGAAAGGAACTCCCTCAGACTTTGCGGAGCGCTTCATTTCTCCATGCCATGCTCGGTACTTTGTCTTCGTCCATGGGTCGATAGCACCTTCGTCGAGTGTCTTGGATCGGTCAGGAATGATGAGGTTGGGATCGAAGTCAATGGTGTTTCCGAAGCCTTGACAGCGTGGACAGGCACCGAATGGATTGTTGAAGCTGAAGAGCCTTGGCTCTGGCTCACGATACGCGCGGTGGCAGGTCGAGCACTCGAATGCCGAGGAGTAACGCAGCGTCTCGGCGGCCATGGCGTCTTCTCGTGGCACTGTGCGAAAGACGATCTCGGACGCCTCACGGTATCCCGTTTCAATCGCATCCACGAGGCGTGCGCGGATACCAGCCGATAATGAGAGCCGATCTACAAGCACATAGATCGGCCGCAGCTCTGTAGCTTCAAAGTCCAATTCTAAGAGCGATTCTGGAGTCGAGAATTCTACAATCCGGCCCGCATTATTTGCTTCGTTCGCCTGCCAAAGACGGTTATAGCCCCGACGTCTCAACTCTGCCAGGCGCTCTTTGAGTGGGTCCGCGAGATCGGTAACGCTTGTGACAAGAGACTTCTTGCCGGGTTTCGCAGATTTCTTCGGAGTTTTGGGTATGGTGTCTTCGGAAACAATATCGATCGACGAAGGACGCAAAGTTTCCAGTTTTATCTCTCTTCGGATGACCGGGAAGAGCGCGTACACCCGGGTTCCTTCGGGCATCGCGAGGACATGCGTCGCTATTTCATCGACTGTGTCATGCCGCACGACGCCTCCACAGTGCAGGCAGGTAACCGTGCCGCAACGAACGTAGAGGAGGCGCAAATAATCGAAGATTTCCGTTGCGGTGGCTACGGTGGAGCGCGGATTGCGGGTCTGATTCTTCTGCTTGATTGCGATCGCTGGTGCCAGGCCATCCATGAAATCTACGTCGGGCTTCTCGATGCGTTCGAGAAACTGTCTAGCGTATGCCGATAAACTCTCGACATACCGCCGCTGACCCTCCGCGTATACGGTGTCGAACGCCAGCGATGACTTTCCTGATCCAGAGACGCCTGTGACGACCGTAAGTGCATTATGAGGAATATCGACGTCGATATTTTTAAGATTATGAGTTCTCGCTCCACGAATCGTTATTTTGTCATTTGCGCCATGAATGCCCATACGCTCACTCGCTCCTCTGCGGGCGCAACATCTCTAAAAAGAGCAAGCACGCACCAACGACAATTGCGGAATCGGCCACATTGAAGTCTGGCCAGTGATAGTGGTAGATGCGCACCTCGAGAAAGTCGACGACGTATCCCAAACGGATGCGGTCGTAGAGATTGCCGATGGCACCGCCAAGGATCAAAGCAAGCGCAACCGTTGTGAGCGAAAGTGTCTTACCTATCTTCCAGATGAGCGCGACAACCACCAATACGGCGATGAGCGAAAAACCGATAAGGAGATTGCGTACAAGCAGTGGCGATGCGCTGCTCTCAAACATGCTGAACGCGGCGCCTGTGTTCAGTACATGCGTCAGCCTGAAGACGCGCGGAATGATGACAATTCCTCGTCCTGGATGAATGTGCGCAACGATCCAAAGCTTGGTCAGCCGATCGAGGAGGATGACAAAGCCCGCAATCGACAGCAGAAGCCACCGCATATCGCGGCGCGAACGAGCCAGCATTATGCAGCCTCCGAAGCCGTAGGGTCAAAGCCAATGGAGGCCAGTGCCTCAGCGCAACGTAAGCATACACTTGGCCAGCGGCTGTCTGCTCCAACATCCGGCACAACGCGCCAGCAACGCGCGCACTTCTCGCCATCCGCCACAGCTGCTTCAATCAATAGACCTGCCCGCTCCTGCGTGACGGCGCTAATCTCAATATGGACTTGCGAGACGTTGAAAAGCTCTGCCAACGAACTCTCATACCGCACGAGCAATACAGCATCCCTTGTTCCTGACGGAGTGACGATGCGGATGCACGCATCAAGCGATTTGCCGATGGATTTTGCCAGCCTAAGGGCTTCTAGTTCGACCATGACAAGCTGGCGGATTTCAATTAGGCGCTCCCAATCAGCCTCTAACTCTGTGATGCTGCCTGGCACAATATCTGCAACAGCAGGGAAGAGTGCAACATGAACGCTGAAGAGACGATCTTCAATCTTCGGCAGATACTGCCAGACCTCGTCGGCGGTAAAAGACAAGATCGGCGCAATTAACCGTGTCATCGCTTCCGCAATGCGCCAAATGGCGGTTTGTGCGCTTCGGCGATCTTTATTCTTGGGCGCAAAGGTGTAGAGTCGATCCTTTACTACATCGAGATACAGCGCGCTCAGATCTGCGTTAGTGAACTCGTTCAGTGCCTGATACGCGCGATGAAACTCAAAAGTGTCGTACGCCTTGCGGATTGCTGCATCGAGCTCTGCCGTGCGCGCGAGAATGTAGCGGTCTAGAGGCTGCATCTCATCCCACTCGACGGCATCCTCTACCGGATTGAAATCCGCGATGTTACTCAAGAGAAAACGAAGCGTGTTACGTAGCTTACGGTAGTTATCGCTTACACGCTGCATCAAGTTTTCGCTGGCAGCTACGTCCTCGCGAAAGTCTACGCTGGCAACCCACAAGCGAATAATTTCGCCGCCTAGCCTGTTCGCAACGTCTACCGGATCAACGCCGTTACCTAGAGACTTTGAAAAAGCTCGCCCTTGCTCGTCCAACGTCCATCCACTCGTTGCGACCATCTTGTACGGTGCGGCATCGCGGATACCAACGGAGCTGAGCAGGGAAGAGTGGAACCAGCCGCGATGTTGGTCTCCACCTTCCGTGTAGAGATCCGCCGGCCAGTGGAGCTCAGGTTCAGCGTCGAGCACAGCATGCCAACTGGCACCGCTCTCAAACCAGACGTCGAGGATGTCCATCTCCTTCCGAAATTGCATGACGGCTCCGCATGCTTTGCAAGTTGTTTCATCAGGCAGGAGTTCGTCTGCACGGTGCGTATACCAGGCATCGGCACCATCCTTCTCAAATAGCGTGACGATACTTCGATTGATACTCTCATCGTTTAAAGGCTCATGGCACTTGTCGCAAAGGAACACTGCGATAGGAACACCCCAGATCCGCTGTCGGGAGATGCACCAATCTGGCCGCGTCGCGATCATGTTGGAGATACGTTCTTGTCCCCATGCCGGGTCCCATGTCACGCGCGAAATCTCTTCCAGCGCACGCTCACGGAACGAGGGATTGGTTAGCTCGGATTTGGTTGAAAGCACGGGAGTCTCCATCGAGATGAACCATTGCTCTGTGGCACGGAAGATGAGTGGTTTGTGACACCGCCAGCAGTGTGGATACTTGTGATCCAGATTATGACGCCCCATAAGAGCGTGCTTTGCAACCAGAAGTGCTTCGATGGGAGAATTCGCTTTGTGAACGAAGAACCCATCATACTCCGGAAGACCATTGCGCAACTTACCCTGTGCGTCGACGTTACAGGTAAGCGGAAGCTCATATCTCTGGCCCGTTGCGAAATCATCTGGCCCATGCGCCGGCGCGGTATGTACGGCACCAGTACCCTGATCTGTGGTTACATAATCTGCTGTTACCCCAAGAATTTCACGCTCTAGAAATGGATGGGCGAACGTGGACCGATCGAGCTTGCTGCCGGTGAAGGTTGCAAGCGGCGTCGCTGTGCCAAGGCTGCCAATGAGGGTGCAAGAGTCGCGTACCTGCTCTTTGAGAGCCTCCGCGACGATATAAACATCCTCGCCATCTTCTAGTGCAACATATTCAATCGTGGGATTGAATGCCACGGCAAGCGAGGCTGGCAAGGTCCAGGGAGTGGTCGTCCAGATGATCGTCCAGACATTTTTACCGCGAAGGCGCGCATCAATTTTCTCCGGAGCGCTTGTCAGTTTGTAGCGAACATACACACTAGGAGACGTGTGCATCTCATACTCGACCTCAGCTTCAGCGAGGGCGGTATGATCATGCGAGCACCAATAAACAGGTTTGAGGCCTTTGTAAACGAAACCTTTCTCATAGAAACCATAAAAGACTTCTAGAATTTTTGCTTCGTATGGAAAATCCATCGTTGCATACGGCTTCTCCCAGCGCCCAAACACCCCAAGACGCTTGAACTGGGAACGTTGTAGATCGATAAACTTCGCCGCATATTCGCGGCAAGCGGATCGCACCTCCACAGG
Source organism: Acidobacteriota bacterium (assembly GCA_019351975.1). Lineage (GTDB taxonomy): Bacteria > Acidobacteriota > Terriglobia > Terriglobales > Acidobacteriaceae > Granulicella. The sequence goes on along the minus strand of JABBOG010000004.1, from coordinate 97,148 downwards.
ATCCATCTCAAGCTTCTTGCCCCCCAGTTTCTCATCGACCTTAATCTCTATCGGTAGCCCATGGCAATCCCATCCAGGGACATAGGGGGCGTCAAAACCCGCCATCGTCTTTGTCTTAACGACAAAGTCCTTGATGCACTTGTTTAAAGCGTGGCCAAGATGAATGGCACCGTTGGCGTACGGAGGACCGTCATGCAGAACATACTTGGGCTGACCGGCGCGGGCCTCGCGAATCTGGTCGTATAAGCCGGCTTTCTCCCACTCTTGCAGGCGCGCTGGCTCGTTTTGAGGCAGGTTTGCCTTCATTGGAAACGAGGTCTTTGGCAGATTCAACGTCTCTTTTAAGCTTTTCTTCTTGTCGTCGTTCGACATCGATAGTCTCCGTGGTTGTTTGGTCATAGCAGAAACGGGCGCACAAGTAACCAAACTTTTATTGTAAAGTGCGCCGGACGCCGTCGTCCGGTGTACCCTTAAAGGAACATATCCACAAGTCCAGCGAACTCCTTTGCCCTCCGCTGCGTCTAACTAACGAATACCCGGACAAATGTTAAAAATTTAGTCGCGGGCGTGGCGATGAAACCATCTAAATGATGGAGGTACTATTCGTCGCGAGCATTTTGAAGAAGGCTGCGTTCGAGACTCGTTACACACTATGGCTGATATTGACACGCTCCCACCTCCCCCTTCCAACAAGATCGATGCAGATCGCACCCCGTTAGCTTCAAAATCCGTGGTGGACGACGTGCACCTGAGTGGCGAAATCAAGGAAGATGGTGTGTTTACCACGCTACTCTCTAACTTGCGGGATGCGTTTTTTCCTCCGGATCTTCCTCCCCTCGTTCTTGAATCGAAGCCCATCGCCGTTGCCGATCCAATGGCAACCAAGCGCAGTTCAGCATCGACGGCTGTAGCTGTTGTTCTTCACATAGCCATCATTCTGCTGATCGCCCTGTTTGTCGCGCGTGAAGTGCACGTCGCCGCAGTCCCCCCAAAAGCCGAAGTTGTGACCATCGAAGCTCCCCCTCCGCCAACACCGCCAGTCGCTCCAAAGGCAGAGTCGATCGGCGGCGGTGGCGGACATCATGATCTGGCTCCCGTTACCAAGGGACGTCCTCCCCAGGTCGCTCCCGAACAAATCGTTCCTCCGAAGGCTCCCCCAACGGAAGCGCCCAAGATCGCCATGGCACCAACGGTTGTGGTTCAAAAAAACCTAAATATGGCTACAAACGATATGCCAAACATCGGTATGCCCAGCTCGAATCTTAAGGGAATCTCCCTAGGGAGCGGGGCGGGCACTGGGTTGGGTGCTGGGATTGGTTCAGGTATTGGACCGGGCTCCGGTGGCAACACTGGCGGCGGCCCTATGCACATCGGCGGCGGCGTAAGTAAGCCAGTTGTTCTCTACAGCGTTGAACCTGAATTTTCCGAAGAAGCTAGAAAAGCTAAGTTCTCAGGTAACGTGGAGGTCTATTTATGGGTAGACCAAAACGGCAAGCCATCGCACATCCGCGTTGTGCGCGGTGTAGGAATGGGACTTGACGAGAAGGCTGTGGAGGCCGTTCGCCAGTACAAGTTCAAGCCCGCGATGAAGGACGGAAAGCCAGTCATGGTTGACCTCTATATCGATGTCAACTTCCAGATTTTCTAGCTTGTAACGGGTGTAGTGTCTACGAATGTCAGGTTTTCGGCTTCGCTGCGGTTCGCTTCTTTCCATTTCAGGAATAGCGTTCCGTAGCTGTCCGTAGACTGAAGTTGAGGAGCGATGCCGAGTCTTTCCAGCATTGCGTCGATCCAATCCGGAGGTCCTTCGAGTTCTGCCCAAACTCCGATAGGCGTTTCATCCAGAACAAGGTGCCCGCTGTCCAGATCCCACTCTGTGCGGAACTTTTCGTAGCGAAATACTGGCATGTAGCCTAATTGTGCAAAAACCTCGGCGAGCGCGTCATAGTCTTCGACATCGCTCTCCGTCTCTATTCTGGTCTTATAGTGCTCATTCGAAATGGCTTCATTCGACTGCCGCTTGTGCGTGAGTATATTGCGTTTTCCATACTTGCGAAGCCGCAAGATTTGCTTCTGTGCGCGAAGTCGTCTGTCCGCAGTGTCAAAGAGTGTGTTGCTCTCAAATGTGCGCTCCGTCACCAGCCTGAATCCTAAGTCATTGATATTTCGGCGAAGGGCGTCGATGTCTTCCACGCAAAACTTCAATTCGATCTCTGCAGCCTGCATGCCGTCAGTATACGTCCGATCAGTTGGTGCGCCGAATGATTACCGCTTAAGTCGTGTACTAAGCTGTGTCTTTCGCTAGGATGGTTAAATCAGCGCGTGCTACATACCCTCCATCTCGTTGCAAATGAAGCAGAAGACATCCGAATTGCAGCAAGTTTGCTGCAGACGGGAAGTCTGGTCGCGTTTGCGACGGAGACAGTCTATGGGTTGGGGGCGAATGCGCTCTCGGCAGACGCGGTGACGCGCATTTTTGCAGCAAAAGACAGGCCTTCGTGGGATCCGCTGATCGTTCATATTGCGTCTGTCGAGCAGCTTGCCAGCGTTTCGGACGTTCCTGAGGAGCTTGTGGCGCGCGTTAAAGGTTTAGCGGCGGCTTTTTGGCCGGGACCACTCACGCTTCTTTTGCCTCGAAGCGACTCAATCCCTGATGCCGTTACCGCGGGGCGGGATTTGGTCGGGGTGCGGGTGCCCGCTCATCCCTCTGCTCAAGCGCTACTGATCGCTGCTGGGCTCCCGATTGCCGCGCCCAGCGCAAACCTCTTCGGGCATACCAGTCCGACCTCGGCTGCTCATGTCTTTGCGGATTTGGATGGGCGCATCGAGGCTGTCCTCGACGCTGGACCGACCTCAATCGGGGTCGAGTCCACGGTGCTCGATCCCACACGTACTCCGATGATCCTGTACCGTCCCGGCGCGATCACGGCAGAGCAGCTCACGGCTGTGACCGGGATTGAAGTGCAGGCGTATGTCGGGGAGCGTACACAGACGCAGCCACATGCATCTTTGCCTTCGCCCGGCGTCGGTATGCGGCATTACGCTCCGCGCGCGCGCATGGTGCTGGTGGACGGAACTGAAGTCGCGCTGCGCCAAGCACTCGCGTCACAGCCGCATAATGGTGTCTGCGGCGTGATCTTACCGCTGGATTGGCAGATACCGCCTGGAGTGGTTGTTCAGCAGTGGGCGAAGTGGGACGATACGGATGCACTTGCTGCAACCCTGTTCTCGAGCATGCGTGCCTTGGATGATCGCGGTGTTGGACTGATGGTGTGCCCTCTGCCGCCGTCTGGCGGCCTCGGAGACGCTATTCGCGACCGTCTGGAAAAGGCAGCCCGCATCGATTGAACGGAGGAGCGGACGGCGGACCGGTGCGGAACAGCTACTTCATTAACTACTTCATTACAGTCCCTGAAGGATGAGCTTCGCTGGCCTTGTAAAGGTACTTGATTCCAGACTTGTAGATCATCACGCGTCCGCGACCCAGACGGAGTTTCAGTACGCACTTGTCGTACCACTGGATAACGCCGTTGAGTTGCTCGCCATCCTCGAGAATGACAGTCATTTCAGTCTGCTGCTGCATCTGTTTCTGGAAGTAAAAAGCTTCTGCGTGAGAGCTTTCGGGAGCAGCGTGAGGTTCTGTGATGGTGGCGTGCGTTAGTGGATCCTCCGTATGCAGGGGATCACGTCTACGTTCAATCGCTGGCAGATGAGGGCGAATGAGTTTTCTGGTTCCGTTGAACGAGTTATCGTCGTTGCGAGATATGCTCGTTTCCAGGAGAGCTTTCTTCACCGGCATTTGTAGCCTTTCCAAGGGAGCAGTGCAGTGTAAAAATGACGCAGTAAAAATCTTAAACATGATTGGCGCGAGATCTGCCAATGGGCCCTTAATGGTGTGAATACAATCTATAGATGCTCAGACGCGGATTGTCGGTTGTTTGTTTCACCCGCGAATGCGCTCCATCTCCAGGTCAAGGGCAAAACCATCAAGGCTAAGGGAGCGGAGTAAATTGCGTCGCATCCCGCTTTGTACGCCATCCATCGAACGCACGGAAGCCTCAATCCAGTCGAATGAAAAGGTCTCGGCGAAGCGCTGAAGCTCTACTCGCTTGTCGATATTGCGCATCCGCTCCTCGCCACCGGATTGCAGCAGAAGGATGTCTTCGAGCACGCTGGAGAGAGCGCGTAAAAGTGCGACCGTCTTTGTCTGCCCCTCAGCTCCTGCGCGATAGGTCTCTGTCATGCGGAAGAGGGCACTGTGATCGTTGCTTTGCTCAGCTCCATGGAGAAACGTGAGTGCGTCGGTGCGGGCGGCGGCATACTCGGCGAGATTGAAGCCGAGGGCTTTGCCGGCTGCTCCTTCAGCAAGTCGCGCGGTCAACTCACACTCAGACTTGCTGAGCTCGGGACGCCGCTGCGCGAGCAGTGCGGCAATCTCCTCTGCTGGCAGCGCCCCCAGATGCGCCACAGCGCAGCGCGAGCGGATTGTCGGAAGCAGGTCGCCCAGATTTTCTGCCATCAGCAAAATATGGACGTATGCAGGCGGTTCTTCGAGCACCTTGAGGAGCGAATTCGCAGCCTCCTTCATGAAGGCGGAGGACGTAAGAAGGAAGACCTTCGCAGGAGCCTCGGTGGGCAGGTATTGCGAGCGTGAGATCAATGTTCGTATCTGGCCCAGCTTGAGGAGCAATTGGGGCGGATCAGGCGGTACGATGAGCACATCCGGGTGCGTCTGGATCAGGATGCGCGTGTCCTTTTTATCGGTCTCACGCATCTCTTCGCGTGCTGCGACGGCGTCAGCGATTCGGGCCTCGAGATCGGCGCCCTCCGCAATGCGGGTGCAGTTGCGGCAGACGCCGCAGAAGCCCGCGAGCTGGCGGCCAGCGTGGGTGCCAACAGGCGCAGGCTCGCGCGGCTGGCGCTCGCACTCCAGCGCCATGGTGAGCAAAAGCGAAAGGGTGAACTTACCGGCCCCGCGCGGTCCGAGAAGGATCAGTGAATGAGGTAGTCGGCCTGTGGCGATCGCTGCGCGCAGTCCATCCACGACGCCGCGGTTGCCAGTAAACTCGTCGAAGCTGCGGGGAAGTGGCACGTCTTAAGCTTACCGCGCGCCCTGTGGAATGGTTATCTGGATGGCTGAACGCGCATGATCATGGGAAACTTTGGCCGCAGGGTGATACGGGCCTGCGCCACGATGGGATACTTTGGAACGAAGTGCAGCCTCCACTTCTGGGCGATCGTCGCGAGCGCGAGGACGCCTTCCATCCAGGCGAAACCTTCGCCGATACACTGGCGTCCACCGCCTCCGAAAGGGAAGTAGACGAAGCGCGGCCGCTCGCTTTTCGCCTCTGGAGTATGCCGCTCGGGGCGGAAGGCAAGCGGGTCTGGCCAGAACTCGGGCGACCGCTGCATGATGTATTGACTTATAAAGAAGTGGGTCTGGGGCGGAAATCGATACGACCCGAATTCAACCGGCTTTGTGGACTGCCGCCCCATCGCCCAGGCCGGCGGATACAGCCGCATCGACTCGGCGAACACCATCTCCGTATATTTCAGGCGATGAAAGCTGTGCATTGTGGCGGTGGTCGTGCCGAGTACGGCCTCGACTTCGGCGTACATCTTGTCAGCCGCATCGGGATTCTGGCTCAGCAAATACCATGTCCACGCAAGGGCGTTCGCCACAGTCTCGTAGCCTGCAAGGAAGATCGTGAGCACTTCGTCGCGCACCTGCGTGTCCGACATGCCCGTTTTCGTCGCATCGTCATCACGAGCGGCCATCAGCAGGGAAAGCAGGTCCGTGCGCTCTTCGAGTTGCTGGCGCGTGAGAGCACGCCTGCTGGCGATCATCGATGCAACCAGCGCGTCGAGGCGGGCTCGCGAGCGGCGAAACTTCATCACGCCTGGAATGGGCCAGTGGAGGACGCTTTCGAGCCGAGGAAAGGCGACCAGAAAGTTATAAAGTCCCATGATGGTGTTAACCTCGTCGCGTACTGAGAGAACGTCGGGGGTCACCTCGGAGTCAAAGAGGGTCTTCGCCACAATGTGCAGGCTCAACTGCATCATCTCGTCGGAGATATCGATCTCCTGTCCAGCCTGCCAGTTCGCAGCCGAGGCAGCCGCGTTGGCGACGATCTGGTCGGCGTAACCTGCGATGCGTTGGCGATGGAAGGCCGGAGCGGCAATGCGGCGCTGGCGCATGTGTATGGGGTCGTCGGATGTGATGAGCCCTTCACCCAGGAGGATCTTCATGCGCTTCAATGTCCGCTCGCGGACAAAGCTGCTCGCCTGATTTACCAGGATCTCGTTGATCCACTCGGGCTCATTGACGAAGACGATGGTTGTGCCCATGAAGCGATAATGGGCTATCTTTCCAAAGACTTGATGGAGATGCTCGAAGAGTGGGATGGGCTCGCCAAAATTTACCCATTTGCGTCTCGCATAATACGGCAGGGCGCGTTTAAGTCCTGGAGGAAGGCGCCACTCGCCCTGGGTGGTGGCGGCAATATAGTCATACTCGCGTTCAAAATCTCTCATAGTGTCTGCGGTCTGTCGCGGCGCTGTGCGAGCACGTCTGTCTCAGGCAGTCGCGCCCGCACAACTTCAAGGATGCACGTTGCGATGGTCGCAATGGGAGCCTCGTCGGCGATCACGACAACTCGCTGTTTCTCTCGTCGAGCAATTTCGGCATATTGTTCATATACGCGCGTATAAAAGAGATCGCCCTCACGTTCGAAGCGGTTTTCGTCCGTTCCGTGCTGATGAGCGTGGCGATCGTTGCGGCGACGGGCACGGTGGAGCGAGCTGTGCAAGGGGGGCAGCAGCAGAAGGGTGAGATCGGGTTGAACGCCGTTGCAAACGGTCCTGTGCATTGCAAGAATGCGTTCCGGACCAAGGTCGCGGCCGGCTCCCTGATAGGCTTCGGAGGAGTCAGTGTAGCGGTCACAAAGGACAATAGCACCCTCGGCCAGCGCGGGAAGGATGACCTGCCGAAGAGACTGCGCGCGATCAGCGAACATGAGCGCCATCTCCGCTTCGGGCGCGATCCCTCCCAGATCATCTTCGCTGCGCGAGTCGAGCAGTACAGACCGGATACGATCACCCAGCGGAGTACCCCCCGGTTGGCGCAGCGTCACAACTCTATATCCGTCGGCGCTCAAGGAAGCGGCGAGATGTCGAAGCTGGGTCGTCTTGCCCGACCCATCCAATCCCTCGAAGGTAATGAAATATCCTCGGTTCACCAGACGAGTCTACTGTACGGAGTTCAATTCCGGGCGCATAGCGGGCCTCCCGCCAAAAATGTCAGTGAAGCTCCGTCTGCCATACCGCGGTTGGTCCGGTAATCGTAACGACTAGTGTTCCTTCCTGCCCTTCGTTGAGTGAAGGTCCAGAGACGCTATGGTTCACCTGTTTCGAGTCCGTCCATAGAATTTTTGTGGGGCCATCCCCGAGAATCTTGAAACGGTAATGATAGACAGCACCGCTGCGTAAAACGTCTTTCCCGAAACTGGCGCTCGGATAATCCACCTCAACAAGCGAAACAGGACTTCCAGATGCATTTTTCACATCGGCTTCGACAAAATGTGAGTGGCAACCACTGATGCCAATAGTGGCAGAAGCAACGGCGAAACTGAATGTGATGCTTTTTATTATCCGCATAAGTCGTTGGTTAGTCATTGCTTGTGCCCTCGTATGACGTGTCTGAAACCCCATTTTGTTTCGATAGGATCGAGAGCTGCTTTTCAAACATTTTGAAGCGCATCATCAACTCGGGCAGGCGATTGATCGCGGCGACGGTTCTAAGCCATGCGCGATTTTCCATGGCAGGGTAGCCGCTGACAATCGCTCCCGGCGCAACATCGGACGGGATGCCTGTTTGCGCGGTTGCGATGGCACCATCGCCCACGGTCAGATGTCCGGCGGCTCCCACCTGTCCTGCAAGAATGACACGATTGCCGACCGTAGTCGATCCTGCGAGCCCTACCTGGGAGCACAATAACGTGTCCTGGCCGACAGTGGAACCATGGCCCACCTGCACAAGATTATCGACCTTTGTGCCGTCGCCAATCCGCGTTTCACCGATTGATGCTCGATCAATGCAAGCATTTGCTTGAATCTCAACCGCATTTCCGAGGACCGCCGGTCCGGACTGGATGATTTTTATCCAGTGCCCCTCCATATCCCTGGCGAAACCAAATCCGTCAGCTCCAATGATCGCACCATTCTGAAGCACTACATCATCGCCCAACCGGCATCCCTCCCGCACAACGGCATGCGCATGCGCAAAGAACCGATCGCCCACCGTAGCTCCATCATAAAGAACGACATGGGGAAGAAGGACAACATCACTTCCGACGACACATTCTTCGCCGATTACGACATACGGTCCGATGTGGGCGTTCGATCCAATACGCGCACTGCTGGCGATACTTGCGGTAGGATGCACGCCAGGCAGATGACGCGGACTTGGATGGAAGGCTTCGATCACCTTGGACCACGCCAGATATGGATTGGTAGTGCGCAGCGTCGCAGCCTGAATAGAAGGGAAGCCGGGCTCCACAATCACCGCGCCGGCAGTGCTGCTCTTCGCCAGCGAAGCATACTTTGGATTCGCGACGAATGTTACATGAGACGGGCCTGCTGCTTCGATCCCGGCAACTCCCGCGACTTCGCGCGCTGCCGTCTGCTCCAGTTCCTCGTCCTTCGCCGCGACGAGTGTGGCTCCGATACGTTCGGCGAGGACTCCAAGCTTGAAATCAGCCATTCTTCACTTCCGTTTGTGCATCGGTATCGCTGGCATACTTCATTCGCAAATTCTACTAGCCTCGGCCGTATCTTCTTTGTAAATGCGCAATACGCTCCGGAGAACTACAGAAACGATCGCAAATCGCTGACGGGTCAGCGCGACCGGTGTCTTTAAGTTACAAATTGCGCCTTCCTGTTCGACGCACCGCAAGCGCAACAAAACTTGTGCAAACCCCTAGTCAATGGGCAGCTCCACGTGTAAAATATGAAGTTGCGACTGCTCGCACTAATGCCGTAAACGCTTGATTTCCAGTAGGTTAAGACGGTTGCAATGTTCGCAGCTGATCGGAGCAAAGAACTCATGGCTGATTACATCTATCTATTGCATACACGTCTCACCCCAGCGCAGCAAGTTGCGCTCGAGCACGTTCGTGACGCTGCGCGCGCGCACGGAATGACGATATTTCTGGTCGGAGGAGCCGTTCGCGATCTTACCACCGGCTCGCCGATCAGGGATTTGGATTTTGCCCTACAGGGTGATGCGACCAAGCTGAAAAACGAGCTCGTCGCCGCAGGTGGAACGCTGAGCGGCGAGGATAAGACGACGCACAGTCTGTACTTCAGCTTTCCCGGCGGTGTTCGGCTCGAGGTGGGCGCGACGCTGAGCGCGACGTATCCGAAGCCGGGCAAGCCTGTATATCAGGACGCAAATATACTGGACGATTTGCGACGTCGTGATTTTACGGCCAATGCAATGGCGATATCCCTCAACGATGGCTCTCTCGGCCTTCTGATGGATCCGCTGAACGGGGTTGCAGATCTCGAAAACCGGGAACTGCGCCTCGTGTCCAGCTATGGTTTTATCGAGGATCCGTCACGCATGGTGCGCGCTGTGCGCTTCAGTGCGCGTCTTGGCTGGCAGATGGAAGAGAAAACCCGACAGCGGTACGAGACTGGGAAAGCCGAAGATTACATCGCAGCTTTGAACGAGACCCAGCGCAAGTATGAATTGGAAGAGATCTTTCACGAAGAAGATCCACTGCGGGTGCTGAGGAAGTTGGAGTCGGAGGGGTGGGCCAAGGTACTCTTTCCAGCCTGGACCTCTGCCAAGGTCAATGAGGCTGAACTGGACCGACTCCGAGATACGATAGGACAACTTGAGTCGATGGGGATCTATCCAGATCCGTCGGCGGCTTACTTTCCGCTGTTGACGGCGAAGCTGGCACCTAAAGATGTCGCTACGCTGAAGGAGAGCTTCGCCCGGCCGGGATTTGCTGCAGCGATCGATGCGCTGGATGGAGCTACGAAGGCTTTCGCTTCGCAACTTGCCGCCAAAACAGCCGCCGCCCCTTCCGACGCCTGGAAGTTGTTGTTTTCGGCAGCTCCTGAGTCTGTGCTATGGCTGGCACACACGACAAAGAGTGCTCCACTACAGGCACGGTTGCAATCCTTTTTCGGTGAATGGGCGCAGGCGCGGCACAAGATACCGTATCAGCTTATGCAGGAGATGCGTATCACGCCAGCCCTGCCGGAGTATGACCAGCTTATTGAGACTTTGTTTTACGCAGTGATGGATGGCAAGCTGGACAGCCCGGAGGCAGCGAAGGCCTTCCTTGAGCCATATTCACCACCTGCGGCTCCACCTCCTGTCAACCTGCGCAGGCGGCCGGCGAAGCGAGAGCCAAAGGCTCCAAAGTCGCGCTCGAAGAAGGAGGTGGCGGAGGTCTCCACGTCGTCCAAGGGCGAGGTGGCTAGTATCGTTGCGAATCAAGATGCAACACCTGAGAAGGCAGTTCCCGTGGCAGCGAAGAAGCAGGAGAAGGCAACGAAGAATCCTGTAAAGGCGGAGGCTTCATCGGTGCCCTTGAAGGTTATGAACGCACCGTCTAGTGCCAGGAAAATTGCATCCAGCAAGCCTGTAGCGAAGACTGTCGCGGTCAAGAAGCCCGCATCATCGAAGCAATCGGCTTTAGCGAAAAAAGCTGTTGCGAATAAAAAAACGGCTGTAAAGAGCGCTCCACCCAAGACCTCTGCTTCGAAACAGAAGTCGGGTATCTCAGCAAAGAAAAGCCCGGCGAAGAAGGTTGCCGTAAAGGTCGTTCTGAAGAAGCCCGCGCCTAAGGTTACGAAGACGCCAACGAAGAAGACGTCTGTGAAGACGAAGGCGGCTTCGATTCAGAAGTCGAAGCCTTCGTCAAAACCGGCAGCAAAGAAAGCAGCCAAAGCGGCGAAGAGTAGCAAAAAGACGTCTGGTAAACCGAGGCGGTAAGCTCGCTAGGTTTTGCTGGATCGAGCAAGATTTCGGTTGGATCTTATTCGCGTGGGCGTTTTTTCAGGCTTATATTCAGGCGCTTAATCTTCTGGTTCAGAGTGGAAAGAGGGATGTGAAAAAATTCGGATGCCTCGGTTTGATTCCAATTGCATCGCTCAAGTCGATCCGAAATAATTCTCCGTTCAATATCCTCCATCACATCGAAGAGGGAGGCTTCGGGTCTCTGCTCCATGAGAGCCGACGAGAATATATTGCCCCGCAGTTGCGCGGGGAGCAGATCGGGCGTCAGACTCGGTCCATTCGAAAGCACAACGCCGCGCTCCATGGCGTTTTCTAGCTCTCTGACATTTCCGGGCCACTCGTAATCCATCAGCAGGCGAAGTGCGTCCGTGGATAACTCTGGCGGTGAGAAGCCATTCTCTTCAGCGTAGAACTTCAAGTAGTGGTGGGCAAGAAGAGGAATGTCTTCCTTGCGACTGCGCAGCGGCGGCAGTTCAAGCGATATGACGTTCAAGCGATAAAAGAGATCTTCTCTGAAACGCCCTTCCTTGACGGCCTGTTGCAGGTTGACGTTGGTCGCTGCAACAATACGCACGTCGACTTGAATCTCTTGCGTGCCACCCACGTGCATGAAACGGCGGTCCTGCAGTACGCGCAGAATCTTTGCTTGCATATCCATGCGCATGGTGCCGATCTCATCGAGAAAGAGCGTCCCTCCGTCCGCTACTTCGAAGAGCCCCTTTTTGGCTGCGACGGCTGACGTAAACGCTCCTCGTTCGTGACCAAACAAAGTAGATTCCAAAAGATCTGATGGAACCGCCCCGGTGTTAACAGGAATGAATGGCTTGTCTCTACGTGGCGAATGGGAGTGAATGGCTTTTGCGATCAGCTCTTTCCCTGTGCCGCTTTCACCTTGAATGAGAACGGTAGAGCGGCTCGGCGCTACCTGGGTTACCAGGTCGAAGAGCCGCAGCATTGGCTCACTCTTTCCCACAATATTCTCAAAGGAAACACGCTGTTTGAGGGTTCGCTTGAGTTGGACGACCTCTTGCTCGGCGCGCGTTTTTCCGATGGCAAGCCGAATATCCGCAAGCAGCTTCTCATTGTCCCAAGGCTTTTGAACGAAGTTGGAGGCTCCGGCTCGAATTGCATCCACGACATTGCCGACAGTGCCGTAGGCCGTAATCATGATGACCGGAACGTCCGGTACCAGGGCCTTGATACGTGGCAAAAGATCGATTCCACTCTCGCCTGGCAGCGCGAGATCCAGCAGAAGAAGGTCATACGTACTGCGCGTTAATTGATCCAGGCCAGTGCGGCCATCCGGGGCCAGATCGACACGAAATCCCTCCAGCGCAAGTAGGGTTTCAAGGGAATCGCGTATACCCGCCTCGTCATCGATGATCAGGATCTTTTGTCCTTGCGCATGCAATGAAGGCTTTGAATGATCAACTCTATCGCTGACCGCTGTATTAGACATGAACTACCTTTCCTTCCGTACCCAGGCTAGTTTCGCCGGGGGTGCTCTTGTGTGCGAGCGGCAGTGCTGGGGCATCTGCTCCGGGGAGCTCGAGCTTGAAGATGGTGCCCTCTCCCGGCTTGCTGCTAACTCCGATCGTGCCTGCGTGTTCCTGAATGATGCCGTACGTGACAGCAAGGCCGAGCCCCGTTCCTTTGCGCTGGCCTTCCTTTGGATTGCTCTTTGTGGTGAAGAACGGATCGTAGATCTTTCTAAGCGTGTCAGGTGTCATGCCCGCGCCGTCGTCCTCTACGCGGAGTTCAACCCCGAAGGGACAATGCCTTGTGTAGATGCGAACTCCCCCGCTGCCTTTTTCCTGCAGTGCATCCTTCGCATTCAGGACAAGGTTGACCAGAACCTGCTGCAGCTTGCCTCGATTTCCAGCCACCGCAGGTAGATCGGTAGTAAGTTCTGCTGTGATGCTCACGCCTCCGGAACGCATCTGGTGTTCAAGCAGGAGAATCGTATCCCGCACCATCGCATTGATATCAACTCGTCCGAAGTCGACGCTGCCCATACGTGAAAAATTCAAAAGACCGTTGACGATCTCAGATGCGCGGAATGTCTGCTGCGTGATCTTTTCCAGAACCGGTGCCAACCGTCGGTGAGTTTCTTCATCCGAGCGGAGCTGCTTTCCGAGCATCTGTGCATAGCTGGAGATGACGGCGAGAGGTGTATTGACCTCATGCGCGACGCCGGCGGCCAACAGGCCAATCGAAGACAGTTTCTCCGCCTGCGTAAGCTGAGTCTCCATGTTGATGCGGTCAGTGATGTCGTCCACGATGACGATTCGGCCGACCGCTTGTGAATCTCTATTGAGCAAAGGAGCGACGGTGATGTTTGCGATGCGTGCTTCACCAGTTCGAGTGGATAGCCGGAATTTATAAAGTGTAGAGACACCTTGCTCGCCGCGCAACCGGGCGAACTCCTGCAAGAACTCCGCTGGAAAGACATCGCGTAGTGGACGCCGCAGGGCATCGGCACGCGGCGTTGCGTACATCGTCTCCATCTGCGCGTTCCAACTCTCCACGCAGTCTTCGAGATCAACGGCAAAGACGCCGATATTGATCGACTCGACAATGTTCTCGTTGAAGTCGCGCAGCCGCTCAAAGTCCTGAATCTTTTGTTCCAGACGGCGGTACAGCTGTGCGTTCTGGATGGCGATGCCGATGTACCCTGCCAAGGATTCGAGCAACTCCATGTCTTCGCTGGAGAGGAAGTCGCCGTCGCCGGTGCGACCCAGACCAAGCACCGCAATGGTGCTGCGCCCACTACCTTCATGTCTGGCTGCGCGGCACGGCACGTAGTAATTCAGATCGAGTGCGGAAGCGGTCTGCCGCTGATCCTCTGGCAGTCGAAGTACCGCATGGGGTGTCTCGAAAAAGATATGACTGCTGCTGTCGCGATTGTCGAAGTCGAGGAAACCAAGTTTCAGAGAGTCGGCATTTGACAGGACCTGTTGAGAAAGACCATGCGACGCTGCCAGTGAAAAGCGGCTTTTCTGCCCCAGATTCTCTTCTTGCGCGAGGAAGACGGCGACGCGCGTAACCAGTAGCGTCTCAGGCAGCCGCTCCACAATGGAGTTCACGAGCGCGCGGAGGTCTGTTTGGGCGTTCAGTTCGCTGCCAAACTCGACGAGAGTCTCCCGGTAGTCGATGCTTTTCTGATCAAAAACCCGGTCCATGTGCGCCTGAATCAGCCGTTTCAGCGGATCAAAGACAAGACCAGTGACGATGACAGCTACGACAAGCCCCCACTCGCCGAGGTGCTCAAAACGCTTATGAACGATCTCCGCGCTGAGCGCGACGACTCCGAAGTAAATTCCGACGAGCGCGGCCGTTGCCAGCGTGTACGAAGCACCGCGCTTGAAGATCAGGTCTACATCCATCAGCCGGTAGCGAACGATGGCCCAGCTAAAGGTAAGCGGCAGCAGGATGAGTGATAAGAGCGCCAGTCTTGTAAGTGTGCTCGGAAGGTAGGTGTTGAAAAGAAAGGGGATGACGTAGAGCAGCGTGAACGGAACGACGGTAAGGATCGTTCCGCGAGAAAGCCATTTCAGTTGTTGCCGCTGCAGGGGCTGCTCTTCTTTGCGGTAACGGACCCAGAAGACGATGGCGGCGAGGATATAGAACGCTGCGAGATACGTGTAGTCGTACTTGTTGAGGCGCAGCTGGAGCTGTCCTGTAGGGGCCCAATGGGTATAGGACATATACCGAAGAACGCCGAGAATAAGGCCAGGGACATACAGCAGCGGGTAGAAAAATCTCTGCCAACGCCGGTGCGATGGTTCCGCCGTGAAACTAATCGCGAAGTGGAGAAACAGCGCAGGCTGCAACTCCATTGCAATGATGTTGCCCGTCAGAATGGTGACATCGAGACCGTCAAGCACTCCTGTGTACTTGAAGGAATAAAGGATGAACGAAACCAGGCAGAAGATGTAAAAGTGGGTCGACTTCGGTGCGGTCCAGCGTCGGAAGAGAACAAACAGGCCGATCGCAAGATATACCAAGGCAATCAGACGCTCGACCTGGAAATCGGTGCGATCCATCGGTTCCAGATAGACGACGACAGGAACGTCAACCAGGCTGGCCATGCGTGGCGTCTTGCGAAGCAGCGTGTACGTTGCATGCGACCAGACACCGCTTTGGTCAATCTGACGGCCAAGCGAAGCCAGCGAGCGTACGGAGGCGTCGTTGACAGCAATCAGCACGTCGCCTGTGCGTACGCCGGCACGATAGGCCGGTGTGTTCGGTCGCACCAGGTACGCGCGCAGCCCGGCATGTGTCTCGGTCCAGTTGGCGCCGTCCGTCGCCGGAGCGTAGCTGCTCTCCTGTGCAAAATTAGCGATCGCTAGACCGAGCGCAGCCAATGTAAAAACGGCAAGCACGATAGCCAGGAGGCGGGTTTGAGCATCGGTCTTCAACTGTCTTTACCGCTTTCGGTACTTAGAGTTGCAAATCATAGGCCAAACACAAGACCCCTTAATTGCGCGGAAACCCGGGATACAAAGGATCAAGCACCGCATTTGATGGCCTATCGATGTATTTATCCATAGCAAGGATACGTAAATCAGAATAAGTTGGTTCCGGAAGTAACACCCCTTTTGACGCACCTCGACGGATTCCGTCTACGCAGAAGCACTTGACCCATGCGCCAGACTCCTGTGAGATGGAGGTATTATGTTCGATTTTCGGCAGAACGCCGACGCCCACCAAATTCTACGCCGCGACTCCGAGACGCTGCTTCCCGTGTACGCTCGCTATCCCGTCGTCATGGATCACGGTGAGGGCGTCCATCTTTTTGATACCTCAGGAAACCGCTACCTGGACCTCATGGGTGGCCTCGGTGTAAATGCGCTGGGCCATGCGCATCCTCGTATGGTGCAAGCCATGGCCGACCAAGCAGGAAAACTCGTCCATCTCTCGCCGCAGTATGCCAGCCGGTACCCTGGCGAACTTGCGGAGCGGCTCTGCGCCCTTTCCGGGCTCAAAGGCGTGTTCTACTCTACGGGCGGTTCCGAAGCCGTTGAAGGAGCGCTCAAGCTTGCGCGCACGCACGCGCGGCAGAACTTTACGCACTCCAAACACGGCATTGTCGCGCTTCGAAACTCATACCACGGACGGACCTACGGATCCCTCTCTGTAACCGGACAGGAAAAGTACCGTCTGGACTTCGGGCCGGGACTACCCCATGTGAGCTTTGTAGACAGGGACAATCTGGAGCAGCTTCGTGCTGCCGTTACCGACGGAACCGCAGCGATCCTCATCGAACCTATTCTCGGCGAGGGTGGTGTACATCCCATCAGCGATGTCTTTCTAGCAGAGGCCCGCGCGCTCGCGGATCAACATCAAGCGCTTTTGATCTTTGACGAAATTCAGTGCGGTCTTGGACGCACGGGCGAATGGTTTGCATACACTCGCTCCGGCGTACAGCCCGACGCTCTGATCCTCGGCAAACCGCTCGGGGGGGGCATTCCGCTCAGCGCACTGCTGGTCAACGAAAAGCTGTTCAACGCCTTCGGCTTGGCCAAGCATGGAAGCACGCTGGGCGGTAGCCCCCTGGCTTGCAGACTTGGCCTTGAGTTTCTACAGACCGTCGAAGACGAAGATCTTTTGGCACGGGTCGCGGACTCAGGTGCATATCTGATGGAGCAACTTAGGCAGCTTGCGTCCAGCATCTCCATTGGCGTTGAGGCTCGTGGTCGTGGTCTCCTGCTGGGGATGGAGATCACTGAACCCGCCCGGCCCATCGCAGAAGCTGCGCTGGCACAGGGATTGCTTGTCAACGTCGTGCAAGGAAATGTGCTTCGCTTTCTGCCGTCGTTCCTTCTGCAGCGCAAGGATATTGATGTCGCGATGAAAGTCATCACTGGCATCATGAACCCAAACCCATCCGGAACATCCTTCCATGACGCTGGACACGTCTTATCGAAAGGAATGAGCGCCTCTGAGCCAATATCTCAGTCAGCGCTTGAGCCTGCGTCAGTTTAAGGAAGGTGTTACGCGATGGCTGTACGTCGCCAGGTTGAAGTAGACGGTATTCGCCTCTCGTTCCTTGAACGCGGGGTAAAGTTCAGGAACCAGCCTTCGCTGGTGCTGATTCACGGCCTTATGGGCTGCGTGGAAACGTTCATCCCTTTCATCGACGCGTTACCCGAAGATGTGCACGTCATCGCTATCGATCTTCCTGGCGCAGGTCAGTCGGAGCGTCGTGACGACATCGATGCAAGCCTCTATCGGACTGCAAAGCTCGTAGGCAAAACAATCGACGCACTCAAGCTTGAAAAGCCTATCCTGGTCGGACACTCACACGGTGGTGCCGTGGCGCTCAGCCTTGCAGCCCACAAGCGGGACGCATTCACTTCGCTCGTATTGCTTTCACCAGCGCATCCCTACTTTACCGACAGCGACCCGCTGATTCGGTTTTATCTTTCGCTCCCAGGGCGAATCTTCGCCTATGCCATGCCGTGGTTCCCGCAATGGTTGCAGCTGGTTGGTCTACGCAGGATGGCCGGGCCTGGGCGAGAAGATACCGGAGAGCACCTTCGACCCTATCGTGAAAATCTGCGCAGGCGCGGAACAGTTCTTCATCTGCTCAATCTTCTGCGCACGTGGAACAAGGACATGTCCGGTCTCAAGCATGCACTCCACCGCCCCCTCCGCACGCCAACTCTGATACTCTGGGGCGACTGCGATCGGGCTGTTCCCCTGCAGTCTGCTGCGCAACTGCGCCTCCACCTGCGGCACTCTGAGTTGATCACACTGGCGGGGGTCGGCCATCGTCCCGCAGAAGAAGTTCCGCAACTGATCGCCGACTTTGTCGATGCGTGGATAGAAAAAACGCGCGTTGCTTCCAGCGAAACGGTGGTCGTTCACAATCCGAATTCGTCCGCCAGCCACGCTCGAATCGCATCACTCATTACTCCAAGTTTGGATGCGGGGGACTGAGCCGTACCCGCGAAGAAGTGGTCCGCACCATCGACCCATACGATACGCTTCGGCTCCGCAGCGGACACGAGAACAGATTCGAGCACTCCCCGTGGGCTGAACGCATCGTGATCCCCACTCACAAAAAGCTTTGGCACAGGTCCGCAGCCTGGAAGGAAGTTGTACGTATAGTCTCGTCCAGCCGCGCGCACCGGAAGTCCTAGACCTACGAGCCCACGCACACGCGGATCTCCGCAGCAGGCACGCAGGCCAACATTTGAACCGAAGGAAAATCCGGCGACGAGAATCGGCAACGCATACTTTGCTGTAATCCAATCCAATGCTGCGCGGACGTCATCCACCTCACCGCGACCCTCGTCATGCGTGCCTTCGCTTAGGCCGGCTCCGCGAAAATTGAAACGCAATACCGGTAACCCAAAGCTGGAGAACGCCTTCGCTGCGTGGTACACGACCTTATTGTGCATGGTTCCTCCGCTTGGAGGATGCGGGTGCGCCACTACTGCGGCATAGAGCGCATCTTCCTGGCCGCTGTTGAGTACCGCTTCCAGGCGTCCGGCCGGGCCATGCAGGTCTTCCACGGACGTAACATGGGGTCGAAAGGGCAGAATGGCATCGCTCATCTGCTCAGTGTATCGTTCGCACGGTCGCATGTATTTCAGCTTCAGCGCGCTTCGGTTATCCTGAGCATCATGCTGATCGATCCCATTCAGTTAACCAAGCAGCTCGTAGACCTCGATTCCACGACATATCATGAAGCTTCCGCCGGTGAGTTTCTCGCAACGTTTCTGGCTGGGCAAGGCTACGCCATTGAACGGCAGCCCGTGGCTCAGCCGGATCCTGCAAAGAATCCCTCTGCGGGAACCTGCGAGCGATTCAATGTCTACGCCTCGATGGCTGGCGTCACGCCGGATATTGTCTTCTCCTCACACATGGATACTGTTCCGCCATTTCTAGGGCCATGCCGTGAAGACGCTGAATTCCTGTTCGGTCGAGGCACCTGCGACGCCAAGGGAATCATCGCTGCACAGATCGCCGCAGCCGAGAAGCTGATTGCCTCCGGCAAACGCATCGCGATGCTCTTCGTCGTCGGCGAAGAGCGCGACTCTGCTGGGGCCCTGGTCGCTAATAAGACCCCCAAAGGCTCGCGATTTCTTATCAACGGTGAACCAACCGACAATCGGCTCGCCCTCGCCTCCAAAGGCTGTCTGCGCGTGGAGCTGCGCGCGCATGGCAGGATGGCACATTCTGCGTATCCCGAGCTCGGCGACTCCGCGATCGACAAGCTGCTCGCGGCGTTGCACGACATCCAGGCCCTGCCGCTACCGGTCGTTGAAGGCATCGGTGATTCGACGCTGAACATCGGCGTTATCCGCGGTGGTGTTGCTCCAAACGTCATCGCCGACAAGGCGGAAGCTCATCTCCTCATCCGCCTCGTAACCCAGCCTGAAGCAATCATGGATGCGATCGTTCGCGCTGCTGCAGGTCGTTGCGAAGTGAATTTCACGCTCAAGCTGCCCTACCTGCACATGCGCTCCATCCCAGGCTTCGACACGATGGTCGCTAAATTCACCACTGACATTCCATCTCTTTCAGCATGGGGCGAGCCCTTTCTCCTTGGTCCTGGCAGCATCCTCGTCGCGCACACGCCGGATGAGAAGATTCGTAAAAGCGAGCTGCTGGAGTGCGTTGATCTCTATGTCAAACTCGCAGACAACTTACTCGTTTAGTCACATCTGCCAGCATCAGCACACGGTATCCTTGGATCACATGTTCTCTACGGTGTGCATCCTGTTCGTGTTCCTTTTTCTCGGGGTTCCAGCTGCCCTCATTGGCATCCCTTTGTCCGCGCTGCGCGGCAACTTCAGCGTTATGTATGGATGGGGGATGGCGATCATACGCCTCGGCCTGCGTGCGGGCCGGGTTCGTGTCCGCGTCGAAGGCCGCGAGAATATACCGTCAGGCGAATCCTGCATTTTTCTAAGCAATCACGTGTCAAATCTCGATCCACCTGTGCTTCTGCCCGTGTTGCCAGGAATGAGCAGCGTATTTTTAAAGGCCTCGCTGATGAAGATTCCTCTTCTGGGTACAGCGATGCGGATGGCAAGGTACGTTCCGGTTTCGCGTGGTCATGCGCGCGAAGACGCAGAAAAAAGCGTTGCTATCGCCGCGGATGCTCTGCGCAGCGGTCTGCACATCATTATCTTCCCCGAAGGCACGCGATCGTCCGACGGAAAACTTTTGCCATTCAAAAAAGGAGCCTTTTTCCTAGCCGCCGAGACAAAGGCTCCGATGGTTCCCATCGTCATTCGCGGGACAGCAAAAATGATGCGCCGCGGTACGCTGAAGATAAGGCCGGGCGAGGCAGTCGTTCAGTTCCTGCCCCCGGTCAGGCCCGAAAATTTCGGCACGAAGGAGACTCTGATGGAGGCTGTCCGTGCCGAAATGCTGGCTGCACTCGGCGCCTAGCGAGCGGTTGGCACGGCCGCACTCGCGGCTACTTGATGATCGGCTGGTAGCCATCAGCGAGAAGCTTTTGCTTGGCAGCATCGGCGTCTTTGCGACTGTCGAACGGCCCCACCTGCACATGGTAGAACTTGTCCTGCGGCTGCGTATGTGCTCCCACCGGATAACCCTTTGCCTTGAGCGCATGAATCAGCAATTGGGCATCCTCCTGATGCGATACCGCCGCCACCTGCACAAAATATGTGCCAACGGGCGGCGCAGCAGATTCGGATGAAGGAGCGATTTCGGCGTGGCTCGCAGCTCCTTCGCGAGGTCGAGTTGCAGGAGAATCGGATGCCGCGGCAGCAGGTTTCACGATCGTTGTTGCCGCTCGTTCTACCTTCCGTTCCTCCGCTGAGGGCTTTACCGCAACCGGAACATGCTCATCCACGTTCTCAGGGGATCCGGCTGCTGGCTTGAAGTCTGTAAAGTTGGTATCCGCATCATTCGTGTTGGCAGCTATGACCTCTGGAGGCGTTGATCTGTGACTGCCCATCTTGTATCCAAAACCAAAAAACGCACCACAGAGCACGACCAGCGCAACGAAAATGCCAAGGATCGTGCCCGTGTTCAGCGTGAGCTCGCGCTCCTCACTTTGCCTCGCCGCGTCATCATCTTCAAGAAAGGAATTCATCAAACCAGCTTTGCTGCGCATCAATTGTGGATCAGTAGCGTAAGTAGAAACCGACCATGGGTTCGTAGGTGGTTGCATGCTTCAGGATTGTCAGATAATTCTGTCCAAAGTCCGGATCAAGAAAGAAGATCTGCCGATATCCGCCGCGAAAGCCAAAATGATCGTTGACTGCTTTTTCGATGCCAACCCCTCCATAGTAAGTCATGCGCGCTTGTTCGGGCTCTTCCTGGCCACCGAAAGCGGTAGGCTTGAACGTCTGCGTGCCGGCTCCAGCTGATGCGAATGGTTGCAGGCCGTAGATCAAATGCGGCGGCTTGATCAGATATCCGATGGTGTATTCATCAGACTTTGCCTGGACCAGGAAAGATGTGCTCGGGAGAGGCTGAATGTCCGCAACTCCAGGACCGGTAAAGTTCTCTGTGTAGCGGGCTTCGCTGTAGTTGAACTCAAACCCGACGTAGGGTTTGGCAGAATATTGAACTGAAACCAAAATCCCAGCTGTATTCGAGCCAAATTGGGTGATGCTCTGCCCTTGATTGGTCGCGCTAAGATACTTGACAACATTGCCCGTGACGGAACTGTTGTATATCCCGATTCCAGCGATGGCAAGGTCAAGCCTGTGGAGTTGTTTCTCTAACGGAGTAGGCGGCGCATCGCTCTGTGCGGTTGCGCTCCCGAACGTGCATGCAATGAAGGCGGCTGCGAGGAATGGAAGGGTTTTGCGGATCAAGTCGTAAAGGCTCCGGGCGCAAAATAGCGCTCACATACTAGTCTAAACCTTTGTTGGTGCGGGCGCGCCGTGCAATGCGGGTAAGAATTGCAGTCGTGGCACCAATCAATGCGCCACATCCGACCGCGGTTCCAATTCGAACGCGCGGTTCACCTCGCGCCACCAGATGGCTAAAACCTGAAATCAACGCAATTGTTGCCGCAATTGAAACAATAGCCGGTGTTCGTCGCCGCAGATCGAGCAACAGGAGCGCGATCGCCGTACACATCAGCACAACTTCCGGCATACTGAGGACCTGCCGAAACAGGGAAGCCATCGCAAAGAGTGCAGCCAGCAATCCTAGCGCCCCGGGAATGATCCATCCAGGCCGGTTCAACTCGAGAAAGATAAGAAACACGCCCGCAGTCAGCAAAAGAACGGCATCATCTGGTGTTAGCGCCGCAAGTCTGTCCAGGCCGATCGCTGCCGGATGCATTCGAATCCTCCGTCACCGTACTGTCTGCCCGTGCTGCTGCAGTACCATCCGCAGTGCAATCGCATTGGAGTTTTGCGGCTCCAGGTTCAGCGCCTGTGATACATCCGCGGCACTGGCCGCAAGCTGATTGTCCGCCAGATCAAGTCGTGCCAGCACGAGCAATGCGGCAACATTGGGTTTCAATATCACAGACTTCTTTGCCTCATCGCGCGCCTTGTCCTTGTCACCGCTCGCTGCGCGTAACTCCGCCATCCCCGCATGTGCTTCAGCAGAGTTCGGGTCTGCGGCCAAGGCGTCCTTCAACTGCGTCTCCGCCTCCGGCAGCAGACCTTCATCGATATACGTTCGTCCCAATTGCGTGTACTCGACAGCCCGCTGCGCAGCGGGTAAGGTTGACAGCCGCGCTGCCCGCAGCTGATCAAGTTGGAACGCCGCTTGTCTAAAGCCGGTTTCGGAGTACGAACGTCGTATGCGCTCCAGCGGACCAAATCCGTTATCGGCATTTTGGTCAAGCCGGCTGCCAGGAGCCGCAGCCTTCAATTGTGTTAGTAGCGTCGTCGCCTCGTTATCGGTCGGCTTGAGTTTGAGCGCGGTCTCTGCCTGGGTTGTTGCACCTGTGATATCACCACGGCGGAACAGCGCTACCGCTAGGTTGTAATGGTAATCTTCGTCAGAAGGGTCGGCCAGCGAAGCTCTCTGAAAGTCAGCCACGCCATCCTTGCCTTGACGGCTTAGAGCAACGCCCTCGTTGTTCACGACTTCCGGCAACGGAAGTCGGCTCGCGACAAACTCGAAGGCCTTCTCCGCGCCCGGGTAGTCCGCTGAGTTAAACCGCGCCAGACCAAGATAAAAGTTGGCCTCAAGCGCTATCCTGTCGTTCTTCGGGACCTTTGCCAACGTCGCTGCGGCAGCATCGAAGTCCCGTTCGGCATATTGCTCCTTGCCGAGTTCCAATAACGCAGCCGCATAATCGGGAAGCAACGCAACTGCACTTTGCAACTTCTTCAATCGATCCGCTGGCGAGCTTGTATTGATGCCGCGAATGTAGTCTTCAAACGCGGGCAGAGGGATGGGGCTCTGCGCACCCAGAAACGTTTGCTCTGACGCCGAAAAGTGCGGATCAATCACTCCAGCCACTTTCCATGCAATGGCATTTTCTGCGTCGAACAGGCGCGTCAACTCCGCCGAATCTTCCACTGCCCTGGACAATCGCAACGCGTCCACCGACAGCACCTTCGCCTGAATCATGATGCGGCTGACTTTCGCTCCATTCGATGTGCCGGTTTGCATCGCATAGCTGCCGATGACCACAAAGTCCGCGTCGAGCTGCTGCGCTATGCGGATCGTCGTCGCGCGTGAAGGCTTAAACTCTGCCGGAAGCCCAAGGTGTTCGTACGCATACAGCCGGTCATCGTGCGATATCGTAAGAAATCCGGCAGAGTTCAGCCGTTTATTCAACGTATCCGGGAAAGAAGCACCGATCCAATCCAGGGAAGGATTGCCAGAATGGTTATCGAACGGCAGCACTAATACGACACGTCCTACGGGAGGTTCCGGCTCCTGCGCCCGCGCGTTCTGGCTAACGGCGAAGGTCGCTACGAGAGCGAGAATTGAAGCAATCAACTTCGATAGAAACCGCATTGGCTTGATTATAGTGGTGCCATCGGAGGGGCTCGCAGCAGAGAACTTCACCGCTTGCCAAAGACCTCGCCCATTCGGCGAATCTGTGCGCCCACGCCTCGCAGCTTCTCTTCTAGACGCTCATAGCCGCGATCCATGTGATAGACCCGATCCAGAATACTCTCGCCGTCCGCCACAAGAGCCGCCAGCACCAGAGCCGCTGATGCGCGCAAGTCTGAGCACATGACCGCTGCCGACTGCAGTTTTGTACCCCCACGAACCGTAGCAGAGCGTCCTTGGACCGTAATATTCGCGCCCATTCGGTTCAACTCGCCCACATGCATGAACCGGTTCTCGAAGATGTTCTCCGTCACAATGGACGTACCCTCCGCCTGCGTCAGCAGTGCCATAAACTGCGCCTGCATATCGGTAGGGAAGCCTGCATACTCTTCGGTCGTGATGTCGGTAGCCTGGAGCTTGCTGCCCGAGTGAACACGCACGCTTTCCTTGCCGATCTCCAGCTTGACACCGCACTGTTCCAGCTTTCCAAGCAGTGATCCCAGATGCGCTGGATTGCAGCCATCCACATTCAGATCGCCGCCTGTAATCGCTCCCGCGATCAGAAATGTTCCTGCCTCGATCCGGTCAGGATTGATCCGGTGCCTCGCTCCATGCAGGCTGGACACACCCTTGATGCGAATCGTTGACGTGCCTGCGCCTTCGATCTTCGCCCCCATTGCGTTAAGCAGTGCTGCAAGATCCGTCACCTCCGGCTCGCGCGCGCAGTTCTCAAACAGCGACTCCCCCTCCGCAAGCGCCGCTGCCATCAGCAGGTCTTCCGTTCCCGTTACCGTAATCTTGTCGAAGACGATGTGCGCACCCTTGAGGCGGCTGGTCCGTGCTTCCAGATAGCCATGTTCCTGCGTAATCGTCGCGCCCATCGCCTCCAGCCCTTTGATATGAAGGTCAATCGGCCGCCCCCCAATTGCACATCCTCCCGGCATCGCGACCCGCGCCATCCCCGTTCGCGCAATGAGCGGTCCAAGCACAAGGGAGCTGGCTCGCATCGTCTTGACAATCTCGTACTTCGCGACGGGGTCCGATAGCACCGCACACTTAATCGACGTCCGATGCTGCGCCCGCCCATAGCCCAGCTCTACCTCTGCGCCCATCGACTCCAGCAGCTTTCGCTCTGTCTCGATATCCCGCACCTGCGGTATGTTTTCGAGAATCACTTCGTCTTCGGTGAGAATGGCGGCGGCCATGCAGGGAAGCGCAGAGTTTTTCGCGCCAGAAACTCTAATTGTGCCGAGCAGGGGATTACCCCCGCGGATGACAAACTTATCCATCCTTCAAGTGTAGATGGCTGTCTATGAGGAAATCGCGGTGGGGAGTACCACAGAATGGACGCTCGCAGAATCGAAGGGCTAAAGCTCTAATCTTGAGTCGTCAATGGCAAGACGCACATTACCATCTGACTGCTGCAGCCGCCGTAAGGCTTCCATCTTGTCCACGTTTGCCTTCAGCATTACCACAGCGATTGGAATGGATTTTCCAGCGGACTTGATTGTTCGAATCGCGGTCTCGCGGTCGATATCGCAGACCTTCATCAACACTCGAATCCCGCGCTCCACCAGTTTGGCATTCTTCATGTGTACGTTCACCATCAGGTTGTCATAGACGTAGCCCAGCCGCGTCATTGCCCCTGTAGTGATCATGTTCAGAATCATCTTCTGGGCCGTAGACGCCTTCATCCGCGTCGACCCGGACAATATCTCCGGCCCAACCTCTGCGCAGATGGTAATGTCGGCAACCTGCGAGAGATCGGAGTTCGGATTGCAGGTGATCGCAGCTGTCTTCGCTCCGCGGGCGCGCGCATACTCGGTTGCGCCAACAACGTACGGCGTCCGCCCGGAGGCTGAAACGCCAATCACAATATCTTTGCGCGTAGGTCTGCGCCTCGCGATATCACGCTGCCCGATCTCCGGCGAATCTTCGTTCACATCCGATGCGCTCGCCAGAGCCTTCGGGCCACCAGCCATAATGTACTGCACCTGCTGCGGAGCCGTCGAAAACGTTGGCGGGCACTCTGAGGCGTCCAGCGCAGAGATGCGTCCCGACGAGCCTGCCCCCACGTAAATCAAACGACCTCCATCACGCAAGGAGCGCGCTACTGTGTCGATGACCAGCGCTATCTCAGGGAGTGCCTTCTTCACAGCCGCCGCGATCTTCGCATCTTCGTGATTGATAATGCGCGCAATCTCAATCGCGGACTTTGTGTCGAGTCCCTCGGACGCTTCATTCGGCCTCTCGGTCGGAAGACTTTGGAGGTCGGTCGCACTCCGCGCTGCGGGCTGTTCGAAAGAGGTTGGAGACATAGTCAGTGTAGACATGGAAAATGAGCCGTTAGCTTGATACTACTTCATTACGCAACGAAGCGTCGAGCTTCGATAAGCTATAAGCCAGCTATGTTATTGAAGCCAGCTATGTTATTGATGTAGCAAGACGAACGCGTTCCGTCGACCAACACAGTCTCTTTGTCGAGGATTGTTCCCATGAAGATTACATCTGCTCAACTCCTGCGATGGTTCACGCGCTATGTGGCTTCAGTGTTCTTTTTACTCTCTGTCGCCGTATCCCCTTGCGGGCGGCTTCTTGCGCAGACTTCCCAATCGCCATTGCAGCAGGAGCTACAGCATATGGTCGACGAGCAATCCTCTGCCAATCTCGGCAAGACCGCTCTCTATGCCGTCCAATTGAACACGCACAAGGCTGTGGGCATCGATGCTGATCTGCCCGTACAGACTGCATCGGTCATCAAGTTGGCAATCCTTTACGAAGCGATGGTCGAAGTACGCGACGGTAAGGCACGTTGGGACGAACCCATCAAGCTCCACCCCGGCGAAGCCGTAGCGGGCTCTGGTATTTTGACCTTTTTCGACGCTCCAACCACCCTCACACTCAAAGACGTGCTTACGCTCATGGTCATCGTCAGCGACAACACCGCTACAAATCTCGCCATTGATCGCTTTAGCATTGCTCCTGTGAATGCACGCATGGAAGCCTTGGGCCTCGGCAACACGCATCTCTACAAGAAAGTTATGAAGCCCGCGACGGAACCCATGCCCGCCGACCAGCCAAGGTTCGGTCTCGGCAAAAGCACGCCACGCGAGATGGCTACGCTGATGACCTACATCGGCGAATGTCGCCTTCATGAGCAGGGAACCGCCACAACCGTTGGCACTGCGAGCTTTGCCCCAGTCGATGCCGCCGACCGCGCCGTATGTGCTATTGCGATCAATATGCTCAAAAACCAGTTTTATCGCGAAACCATCCCGCGCTACCTCGAACAGGAAGATACCAGCGAGACCGGCACAGCCATCGCCAGCAAAACAGGATCGCTCGACGCCGTGCGCAACGACGTCGCTATCGTAATGGGAAAGACCGGCCCCATGGTGCTTTCCATCTTCACCTATGACAACAAGGATCAAGGTTGGACCGTCGATAATGAAGCTGAGATAACCATCGCGAAACTTGCAAGGACCATTGTCACAGCCTGGTCGCCCGACGGGCTCGATGGACGAACGCTTGGCCCAGGCCTTGGTCTGCCTCAGGATCTTCCATTCATACCACCCGTCAAGCCTTGAATCTCTCCAATGTCGGTAAAAATCGTCTAATCTAGAAGCTCCGCGTTTGAACGCGGCGATCGAGGCTTTGCAACGTGCAGGAGACGCAACCACACCAGGAGCAGCCAACGCTTCCCAGCGGCACACCAATCGAGCCACACATGAGCGAACAACCCCGTTCTAGCTGGCGCTCTTGGTCGCGCGATGTGCTCATGTCCATCGCAATCTCGATGTTTATTATCCTGTTTCTGTACCAGCCTGTCCGCGTCGAAGGCACAAGCATGCTTCCCATGCTGCAGGACCAGGATCGACTCTTCATCAACAAGTTCGCTTACAGGTTCGAAGCCATCCATCGCGGCGATGTGGTCGTCTTTCTCTATCCACATGACCACTCCAAGAGCTATATCAAACGCGTCATCGCGCTACCCGGCGACGACCTTCGCATCAATCACGGAACTGTGTGGGTCAACGGCGTTGCACTCAAAGAAGATTACGTTCCGGCACGGTTCCAGGATGATCGCTCGCAAGCCGATATGGTCATCCCCCAGGGAGAGTACTTCGTCATGGGCGACCACCGCTCCATCTCCAGCGACAGTCGAGACTTTGGCCCCGTGCCGCGTTCCCTTATCTATGGCAAGGCCGCATTCGTCTACTGGCCCATGGACCAGGCTGGCGTCATTCATTGATCGCCAATCAATTCCCTGCGTAGTGCACGATCTCAGCAAAAGTCGTCGGCACAAGGCTTGCTCCACCCACGAGCGCGCCATCAATGTCCGGCTGCGCCATCAGCGCGCCGATGTTCTCCGGCTTCACCGAACCACCGTATAAGATTCTCGTAGCCTCAGACGTCTGCTCGCCGCAACAGTGGCTCAATTCGTGGCGGATGATCGCATGCGCCTCCGCTGCCACCTCCGGGCTGGCCGTCGATCCCGTGCCAATCGCCCAGATCGGCTCATACGCAATCACCAGCCGTCGAGCCTCACTGGCCGAGATGTTCCGTAATGCCGCCCGCACCTGCGTGCGCAGCGTCTCCTCTGTCCGAAGGTCTTCACGCTCAGCCAGTAACTCGCCCACGCAAACAATCGGCGTAATCCCGTGGTTGATCGCCGCCTTCAGCTTCAGATTGACTCTCTCATACGTCTCGTTAAAATACAGCCGTTGCTCCGAGTGTCCGAGTAGCACATGCCTGCATCCGATGGAGACCAGCATCGTCGGTGATGTCTGCCCCGTATACGGCCCCTCGTTGAGCCAATGCATGTTCTGCGCCCCTGCCCGAACATTGGTGCCGATCGTCGCCTCCAGCACATAGCCCAGAGAACTCATCGTCGGAAAGATGAGAATCTCATCGCGGTCATGCCCCTCCACCAACGGAAAGAGAGCATCCAAAAAAGCGAGCGACTCTTTGGGAGTCTTGTACATCTTCCAGTTGCCGGCGATAAGGGGTTTGCGCATTGTGCTCCTGCTTGTTTTGGTGAAGAGTACCCGCGCATAGCAGCCTCTGGCAAGAGGCCAACCGTGCGCCTATCGCACACTATTTATCCGTTAGCGCCGCAACTCCCGGCAGCATCTTGCCCTCGAGAAACTCCAGGCTCGCGCCTCCACCTGTCGAAATGTGCGTAATCTTTTCCGCGACACCAGAGTTGTGGAGCGCCGCAACCGAGTCTCCCCCGCCCACAATCGTGATAGCGTCTTCATTCTTCGCCAGTGCCTTCGCTATCGCATTCGTTCCCTTGGCAAACGGCGCGAGCTCCGCCACACCCATGGGTCCGTTCCAAACTACCGTTGCGGCCTCTGCGACCTCGTCTGAAAACAACTTGATCGTTTCAGGTCCGATATCCAAAGCCATCCACGCAGCAGGGAATGCATCCCGACCACTGAAGATCTGCGTCTTCGCATCCGCTGAGAACCTATCCGCAAGCACATGATCGACCGGTAGCAAAAACTTCACGCCCTTCTCTTCGGCCTTGCGCATCGCCGCCAGCGCAATCGCGGTTTTATCGCCCTCCACCAGCGACTTGCCGGTACTCTGTCCCTGCGCGTTCAAAAACGTATATGCCATCGCTCCGCCAATCAGCAGCGAATCCACGCGATCCAGAAGCGCATTGATCACCTCGATCTTGTCAGAAACCTTCGCACCTCCGATGATGGCCACGAAAGGACGAAATGGCTCGGCGACCGCTTTTCCGAGGTAGTTCAACTCCTTCTCCATCAGTAACCCTGCTGCAGCCCGCGGCACAAAATGCGTAACGCCCTCTGTCGAAGCATGCGCTCTATGCGCCGCCCCAAATGCATCGTTGACATAAACGTCGCATAGCCTCGCAAGCTGCTGTGCGAACGCAGGATCATTGCTCTCTTCGCCCTCATGAAAACGCAGATTTTCGAGCAGCAGCGTCTGTCCTGGCTCAAGCTTTGCCGCCATCTCTTCAGCCACGGGTCCCACGCAATCCGTAGCGAATGCCACATTCTCATCGGCATCCAGAACGCCATCCAGTAACATCCGCAAACGGGCCACTACGGGGCGCAGGCTCATCGCTTCCACAGGCTTGCCCTTGGGTCTGCCGAGGTGTGCCGCCAGCACCACCCGCGCCTTACGGCGCAGCGCGTACTCGATCGTTGGAATCGTTTCGCGTATACGAGTATCGTCTGTGATCGTTCCGTCTTTCGAGAGCGGCACGTTGAAGTCAACGCGCAGCAGAACGCGTTTTCCGGCAAGATCGAGATCGCGAATAGAAAGCTTGGACATTTCCAAAAGGATAAACGATGCGCGCGCCCGTGTCGCGCTCCATCATTGCAGCACAGCTTCAGCTTCGATCTCCACCCGCCACTTTGGGTTCAGCAGTGCAGCCACAACCATCGTCGACGCTGGACGGATCCTCCCGAACACGTCACCGTGCGCCCGCCCAATCTCTTCCCAATCCTCTGCGCGCGCTAAAAACATTCGTGTCCGCACCACATCTTCAAATGTCGCACCTGCCTGCTGCAATGCAGCTTCGATAATGCCCAGAACGACCTTCGTCTGCTCCGCCGCAGACAGATCCTCCGCACCCACCGGCCCGGTTCCAGAGACATGCACGACATTGCCAATACGTACCGCGCGAGAGAAGCCAATGATCGGCTCGTACGGAGACGTTCCTGCGATATTTGTGCGATCCAGCGGTGAACTCATGGTGTCATCATAAACATCAGACCGACGCTGCTCCAACGACTGCGTTATGATCGCCACAATATCAAGGGGATAGTGCGAATGTGTTTCTCGGCAACAGCAAACTTCGTCGGTAGCGGTGTGCTCGGAACCGTTGGCGTCCTCACGCTCACCAAGGTCAAACACCGCCGCGAACTCCTCTTCGCAACCCTGCCGACGCTCTTCGCGATCCACCAGTTCATCGAAGGATTTGTATGGCTCGGCTTCGACGGCTACGTGTCTCCAGCCGTGATGCATGACATGGGCACAGCCTTCATGCTGTACGCTCAGGGGCTGCTCCCATTTCTCATCCCGCTCAGCGTTGTGCTGTTCGAAGCAGACGTGAAGAGCCGGCGTCGCATGCTTCCGTTCCTCGTGCTTGGAACCGGAACCACGCTGTACATGCTTTGGGCGTTAGCCGCCTACCCGATACAAATCTCGATGCGCGGCCATAGCATCGTGTACATCAATCAAGAAACTAACAACACAGCGCTCGCCGTCCTCTACGTCATCTCCACCTGCGGCACACTCTTCTTCTCAAAGATACGCGACATGGTCTTATTCGGAGCGGCAAATCTCATCATCCTTCTTGTGGTGATAGCCGTGAAGCGCTACGCCTTCACCTCCATCTGGTGCGCCTATGCCGCGGTCGCCAGCGTCATCATCCTCGCCTATTTTTGGAAGAGTGAAGGCGCTCGCCCCTTCAAATACATCGGCGCGATATAGCTGCAAAAAAGATCGCCGCAGCCTTTTGTGCAACGGCGATCCTTCTCCAAGCAACCTTGTTCTTATAGCCGCAACCTTGTTCTTATAGCCCTTTTTTCACAAGAAACAGAATCAAGTCCTTCACGCGGCTGGAATACCCCCACTCATTGTCATACCAGCTGATCACCTTACCCGTGTTACCGACAACCTTGGTCAACTTACTGTCAAAGATGCTCGAAAGCGGATTGCCGCGGAAATCCGTCGACACCAGCTCTTCTTCCGTGTATCCGAGTATCCCTTTCAGCGCGCCCTCGCTCGCCGATTTCACGGCAGCGTTGATCGACGCTACACTGATCGGCTTCGCAGCCACAAACGTCAAATCCACCACCGACACATTCGGCGTCGGCACCCGGATCGCAAACCCGTCCAGCTTTCCGTCCATCGCCGGAATCACCAGCTTCAGGGCCTTCGCCGCACCCGTCGAGCTCGGTATCATGCTCAACGCAGCCGCACGCGCACGCCGCAGATCCTTGTGCGGTGTGTCCAGAATCACCTGGTCGTTGGTGTAGCTGTGGATCGTCGTCATAATGCCGGACTCGATCCCAAACGTGTCGTTCAACACCTTCACCACCGGCGCCAGGCAGTTCGTCGTGCAGCTCGCATTGGAAATCACGTGATGTGCCTTCGCGTCGTACTTATCGTCATTCACGCCAAGCACAACCGTCAGGTCTTCATTCGAAGCCGGCGCCGAGATGATCACTTTCTTCACCGTCGCTCCCAGATGCGCCTTTGCCTTGGTCGCATCCGTGAAGAAGCCCGTCGATTCCACCACGATCTCCGCTCCCACCGACGCCCAATCCAGCTTCGCCGGGTCCCGCTCCGCAAACACCTTAATCGTCTTTCCGTCCACGATGATCGAATCGTCTGTCGAAGAGATCTCGTTCTTCAGGTTTCCTAAAATCGAGTCATACTTCAACAAGTGCGCCAGCGTCGCCGGCGTCGTCAGATCGTTGACTGCGACGAATTCAATCTCGGGGTTCCCAAGCGCTGTGCGAAAAACATTGCGTCCAATGCGGCCGAAGCCGTTGATGCCTACCTTGACTGCCATGATCTCTCGTTTCTCCTCAATCCCTCTGAGGCTATCAAAGCGCGAAGGTCGCCGCAAACCCATCCCAGCCCTCTCCAAATCCAAAATTTCCGAACCACCGCGGATGCACCACTTTTGCAGCAGCCCGACGCTTGTGTTACAAACCACTTATGCGCGATTGGTTGCGCGACACACTCATGAGAAGACGCACAAAACGTGGCCCGAACGAGTCGGAGTCCACGGGTAAAATCGGACAGGAAATTCCTGCGAACCAACTCGCACCCTTGCGGCCCAACTACCCCGAGCCCCTACCGCTCGCCGAAGCTGTCGCCGAACCCGCCCCCGCACCTCGCCCTGAAGCTTCACCTCAGCTAGCGATCGAGACGCCCAAAGAGCCGCTGCCGCATAGCGCCGCAGCCACGGCTCCACACGTCGTCACCACCGAACCCACGCTGGTCCACGAGACCCAGCCGGAGTCACTGAGTACGCCGCCCGCCGGACCCGAAGCTGTCTCGAACAAAAGTCCCCGAGGCTACGTCGTTCTCACCATCGGTCTTCCGGGCTCCGGCAAAACCACATGGTACAAGCGCCGTGGTGTGACGCCGCTTTCCAGCGACATGCTCCGGAATATCCTCTTCGATGACATCACCGAGCAGCGCTATCAGGGGCTCGTCTTCAGTACGCTCCGCAGCCTTCTTCGTGCACGTCTCATTGCGAAGATGCCGTGGAACTACGTCGACGCCACGAACCTCAGCCCGCACGAGCGTCGCCAGTGGATCAAAATGGCGAAGAGCTTTGGCTATGAGGTTCAGGCCGTCTTCTTCGATGTTCCTCTCGCTGTCTGCCTCGACCGCAATAGCAAGCGAGATCGCCAGGTCACCGATGAGGTAATGCACAAGATGGCCGAACGTCTTCGCCCTCCAGCCTTCAAGGAGGGTTTCGACAAAATCACCGTCGTTCGCGTCAAGGGAGCGGTTCCTACAGCTGCAGGCGAAGTTGCACCTCAAACAGAGGCAGCGCCCGAAGCCTCATCCGATTCAGAGATCGAAGGATAACGGCGGTCTCATAAAGGACATACCACTGGATGGCTCATGCAGTCGAGTTCGCAAACGTGAACTTTTCTACGGAGCCATCCAGGCAACAGCCCGCACGCCAGATCCTCTTCGACATCTCCCTCCGCATCGCCCCTGACACCACCACGGCGCTCCTCGGTCGCAGCGGTTCTGGTAAAACCACGCTCCTGCGCACCGTCAATACACTCGTCCGCCCCACCAGCGGCAGCGTTCGTATTGCTGACCACGATATTGCCGCAGCCGCTACCACCTCCCTTCGCCGCAGCATCGGCTACGTCATTCAAGACACCGGCCTCTTTCCGCACATGACCGTCGCCCGCAACATCGGCATGTCGCTTGAACTCACCCACCGGCCACAACGCGAAATCGTCACCAAAGCCGCAGAGATGCTTGCGCTCGTCGGCTTATCCGAAGACCTTGCTTCACGCTACCCTTGGCAGCTCAGCGGCGGCCAGCGTCAACGCGTCGGACTCGCCCGCGCCCTCGCCAGCGATCCAGGCATTCTCCTTATGGACGAGCCTTTCGGTGCACTCGACCCCCTCACGCGAGCCGAAATGCAGACCATGCTCCGTGACCTCCTCCAACACGTCCGCAAAACGACGCTCATCGTCACCCACGACCTCGACGAAGCGCTCTACCTCGCCGATCGCGTCATCTTGCTCGAGGCCGGCCGCATCGTCGCCGACCTGCCCGCCACACAAGTTCTCACCTCGTCCAACGAAGCCGTCCGCGCCTACGTTGCCGCCACTCACCGCGAGCCCGCTTCATGATTCAGTTCCTCCACGAATACGGCGCTCAAATCGCTCGTCTCACCTTCGAGCACATCTGGCTCACCGCCAGCGCCATGTTCTTCGCCATCGCCATCGCCCTTCCGCTCGGCATCCTCCTCACCCGCTATGAGTCGCTCGCGCGCCCCGTCATCGGCGTCGCTAACATCCTGCAGACCATCCCCAGCCTCGCGCTCTTCGGCCTGCTTTTACCCGTCCCCTTCCTGGGCGACCGCGCCGCGCGCCTCGCCATCGTCGCTCTGACTGCCTACGCACTCCTTCCCATCCTGCGCAACACCTACGCAGGCGTCCGCAGCGTCGACGCCGCTCTCCTCGACGTCGCCGAAGCTCTCGGCATGACCTCATGGCAGCGTCTCACCAAGGTCGAACTTCCCATCGCCGCCAGCGTCATCCTCGCCGGCCTGCGCACCGCGACTGTCACCTGCATCGGTATCGCGACCATCGCCGCAGCGATTGGTGCAGGCGGCTTAGGAGAACTCATCTTCCGCGGCGTAGCCAGCGTCGATAACGCCCTGGTCCTTGCCGGCGCCATCCCCGCCGCACTCCTTGCTCTCAGCGCCGACGGTTTGCTTGGCCTGGCGGAGAAGCGTCTGGTGATACGGCACTGAAGATGATAGCGTTCCTATGCCGTCCAACACGAGAAACGGGGTGTTCTTAACCATGCCGAAGATTCGGAGTCTCGTCGTCCGTGCCGTAGGGTCGATATCCATACTGAGCCTCACGCCGCGTGCATTTGCATCGTCCGCGAAGCCCAATACAGCGGAGTACACCATCCAGGTGCACGTCTCCTACGCGCAGTACGATCCCGTAAACGGCATCTATGAAATCCTGACCGCCGTAATCGACGGTAAGCACTACCAGCTGGAGGGCTTCACCTCCAGCTCCAGAACCTTCATGCATGGCAATGGCCTGCTCAACCCGGGCGATTATGCGGCCAAGCTCACCAAAGATGAGCACAAGACCAGCTTTGAATCGCTTCAAGTCTTTGAGTTCCTCCTGCCGGATAACACGACGCGGAGCTTTTCCGTGATCGGGCAGGGCGAGTAGTGTCGGCTCGCCTAAAACCACTGCGGCAATTGACGTATGGTGTTGCCCGCCGCGTGCCGCATCTGCTGGTTTCGACGGCGTTGTTGCTGCTCATCGCCTGCGCCCCTCCTCGCTCCTCGCACATCGTCATCGGAGCGAAGAATTTCACCGAGCAGGTCATCCTCGGCGAACTCCTCGCACAAGAGATCGAAGCCTCTGGAGGCGGCCACGTTGAGCGGCGTTTCTGGCTCGCAGGCAGCTACATCTGCCAGCAGGCGCTGCTATCTGACCGGATCGATGGCTACGTCGAGTACACCGGCACCGCGCTCACGGCCATCCTCAAGCAGCCACTGCCGCCGCCAGACGCCCGCACCCCCGCACTGGTTGACGCCACCATCACCCGTCTCTATAACCAGCGGTATCACATTTTTGTCGGCCCAAGTCTGGGCTTCGAGGACACCTTCGCCATGGTCGTCCGCGGCGCAGACGCTCGCAAGCTCCGCCTTTCCACCATCTCCGACATCCTCCCCTACGCCCCGCACTGGCGGCTCGGTGTCGGTTACGAGTTTGCAGAACGCCCCGACGGCCTGCGCGGCCTCTCAAGCGCCTATAACCTGCACTTCAACGACGATCCGCGCACCATGGAACTCGGCCTGCTCTATCGCTCCCTCTCTGCCCATCAGGTCGATATTGTCGCTGGTAACTCCACCGACAGCGCCATCCGCGCGCTCGACTTTGTCGCTCTCAAAGATGACCGCCACTACTTCCCACCCTACGACGCCGTCCCTCTCATCCGCGAAGACTCCCTCCGCCGCTGGCCGCAGCTCGGCGTCGCCATGCAACGTCTCGCAGGAAAAGTCAGCGCCGACGACATGCGCTCCATGAACTTCGCCGTCGAGTCTCAGCACCGCGACGTTGCCGCGGTCGTTCGCCAGTTTCGCGCCAGCAGGGGTCTGTAGATCCTTTACGGTTTCGCTGCTCCTGGCGTCGATACATACGTATGTACAAACGACATAATCGCCTGATGCAACGCCGCCACGCCATCGCTCCCGGCAATCGTCAGTACTGGCGTCTTTAGCCGATGCAGCGG
Organism: Acidobacteriota bacterium; assembly: GCA_019351975.1. Lineage (GTDB taxonomy): Bacteria > Acidobacteriota > Terriglobia > Terriglobales > Acidobacteriaceae > Granulicella. The sequence goes on along the minus strand of JABBOG010000004.1, from coordinate 60,631 downwards.
TGCCTCCAGCGCAAAGTCCTGATCAAACAGCAGTGAAAACGGCACCAGGCTTGATCGCGGGTCCTGCTTTGCGCGCGCTGCAAAATCACCCTCCGGCGACTGTAGAATCACACCGGGCAGCAGTGGATACTGTGTCGCCAGATGCACCGCCAATGCACCTCCCGCGCCCATCCCATACACCACAATCGACGCTATCGGCACACGCCGCGTGCTCGTCAAATAGTTCAGTGCCGCATCCGCATCGGCCTTCATCCCGGCCTCCGTCGGATGCTTTCCTCCGCTCTTGCCGTACCCCCGATAGTCAAACAGCAGCACATTCAAGTGCGCATCATGCAGCAGTTGCGCGGCAGACATCGCATCTGCCATCGACCCATCCGCACCATGCAGCATCAACGCCGTCGGCGCGCCTGTCTCCGCTGGAATCCACCACCCATCGATCTGCGGATCTCCCTTTTCATCCACATCGAAGTGAACCTCCTCAAACGGCAGATGCAGCGCCGCCGGAGTGCTCGCCACAACGCGGCTCGGATGTAGCACAAGCTGCCACTGACTGCGCCAGAACAGCACGCTCAGCGTCGCAAAAGCGCACAGCAGCGCCACACCGAGCAGACCGCCCAGCGCCTTCAGAATCCACATCGGCTCAACCAGATCCACCATCTCCGGCGGGTTCGATCCTCGTTGCGGATCGTATCGCTCCGCTTGTCGTCTCTTTGCTTTCGTGTGCGTTTGTTTTGACGTCTTTGTCATGATTCTTTCTCAACCTCTTCAGCATCTCATGTCTCAGCCCATGTATCGTCGAATCAGTTCAACGTCCCTGCTCACATTAGGAGGTCATCAACATGACACAGTGGGTCAAGCTATGCGGAACCCACCAGGCCCCAAAACCTGGTGAAGTCATCGAGGCCGAGGCCAACGGCGTCGCCATCTGCCTCGCCAACGTCAACGGCCACTTCAGCGCGCTCGATAACCTCTGCCCGCATCGCGGCGGTCCCCTAGGCGGCGGCTGGCTCGAAGACGACAATGTCGTCTGTCCGTGGCACTCATGGGCCTTCAACACCGCGACCGGCATCGCGCGTCCCCCGGAGAAATCCAAGGTCACCGTCTTCTCCGTCAAAATCGAAGGTGACGACCTTCTCGTCCAGCTACCCTGAGCCACAAAGGCCAGCCAACGTAAGCCATAAAGCAGGCCCGTCCGCCATTCTGGTTTTCTACAGCGCCTGCTGATAGAATCAAGTGATCCTCTCGCTATAGGCCTTCTTCAGGCGAATGATCAATCTCACTGCAAGGGAGAGGGTATGCGCGCAATTCTCGCCCTCGAAGACGGGCGCCTGTTTCACGGCAAAGCCTTCGGCGCCATCGTAGAACGCGTCGGGGAAGTAGTCTTCAACACATCTCTCACGGGCTATCAGGAGATCTTCACCGACCCATCCTACGCCGGCCAGATCGTCGTACTGACCAACCCTCAGATCGGTAACTACGGCACCAGCCCCAGCGACGCTGAATCCTCCCGCCCCTACATCGAAGGTCTCGTCGTTCGCGAGTTCTCTCCCATCAGCTCCAACTGGCGGTCCACCGAAGTCACCGACGAGTACCTCGAACGCAGCGGCGTTCCCGTCATCGCGGAGATCGACACCCGCGCCGTCGTTCGCCATCTCCGCGCCAACGGCGTCATGCGCGGCGTCATCTCTACCGCCGTCGACGATACCCAGGCTCTCATCGCCAAGGCCCGCGCGCACAAGAAAATGGATGGCACCGACCTCGCCAGCGTCGTCTCCACCAAAACCTCCTACACCTGGGACGCCGCCGAGCCCCGCAACGAGACCGGCGACAAGCTTCTGCCTTCTGCATCCACCTCCAGCGATCAGCTCCACGTCGTCGCTTACGACTTCGGCATCAAGCAGAACATCCTTCGCATGCTCGCGCGCGAAAACTGCCGCGTCACAGTCGTTCCTGCCAAGACCACCGCAGCCGATGTCCTCGCCTTGCAGCCTGACGGCGTCTTCTTCTCCAACGGCCCCGGCGATCCCGAGCCGCTCGACTACGCGGTCGCCAACGTCCGCGAGCTACAGGGAAAGACGCCGCTCTTCGGCATCTGCCTCGGCCACCAGATCTTTGGCCTCGCCCTTGGCGGCAAGACCTACAAGCTCAAATTCGGCCACCACGGCGGCAATCACCCCATCAAAAATCTCGCCACCGGAAGGGTCGAAATCACCGCTCAGAATCACAACTACAATGTCGACCCCGCATCGCTTCCGTCCGACGTAGAGCGCACCCACACCAACCTCAACGACGACACGCTCGCCGGCCTCAAACACAAATCCGACCCCATGTTCAGCGTGCAGTACCACCCCGAAGCCAGCCCCGGTCCGCACGACTCGCATTATCTATTCAAGGATTTCCGCACCATGATGGAGGAGTTCAAGAAGTAATGCCACGTAGACACGACATCGCAAAGATCCTCGTCATCGGCTCCGGCCCCATCGTCATCGGCCAGTCCGCCGAGTTCGATTACTCCGGCACCCAGGCCTGCAAAGCCCTCAAAGCCGAAGGCTATGAGGTCGTCCTCGTCAACTCCAACCCGGCCTCCATCATGACCGACCCTGAGGTTGCCGACCGCACCTACGTCGAACCCCTCACGCTTGCCTATCTCGAAGAGATCCTGCGCGTTGAAGTCGAGATGCTGCAATCCTCCGGCGCAACCGGCTCCTTCGCCGTTCTTCCCACCGTCGGCGGCCAGACCGCCCTCAACCTTGCCGTCGATCTCTCCGACGCCGGCATCCTCGACAAATTCAACGTCGAACTCATCGGCGCAAAGCTCGAAGCCATCAAGAAGGCCGAAGACCGTCTCCTCTTCAAAGACGCGATGAACAAGATTGGCCTCGACATGCCGAAGTCGATGCTCGTCAACAATATCCGCGACGGCCTTGAGTTCGCCGCCAAGCTGGGCTTTCCGGTCGTCATCCGCCCCAGCTTCACCCTCGGCGGCTCCGGCGGCGGCATCGCGTACAACCGCGAAGAGCTGATGGAGATCCTCTCCCGCGGCCTCGATCTCTCGCCGGTCCACGAGTGCCTGCTCGAGGAGAGCGTTCTCGGCTGGAAAGAATACGAGCTCGAAGTTGTCCGCGACCTCAACGACAACGTCGTTATCATCTGCTCCATCGAAAACTTCGACGCCATGGGCGTCCATACCGGCGACTCCATCACCGTCGCACCCGCGCAAACTCTCACCGATCGCGAGTACCAGCGCATGCGCGACGCCGCCATCGCCGTCATCCGCGAGATCGGCGTCGAGACCGGCGGTAGCAATGTTCAGTTTGCCGTCAATCCCCAAAACGGCCGCATGACCGTCATCGAGATGAACCCGCGCGTCTCCCGCAGCTCCGCGCTCGCCAGCAAAGCTACTGGATTTCCCATCGCCAAGATCGCCGCGCGCCTCGCCGTCGGCTACACCCTCGATGAACTGCAGAACGACATCACCAAAGCCACACCCGCCTGCTTCGAGCCCACCATCGACTACGTCGTCGTCAAGATCCCCAAGTGGCAGTTCGAAAAATTTCCAGGCTCCGACGAAACCCTCGGCCCGCAGATGAAGTCCGTCGGCGAGGTCATGGCCATCGGTCGCACCTTCAAAGAAGCCCTCATGAAGGCCGTCCGCTCCCTCGAAACCGGCAAGAAGGGAACTGACGACAACATCGATCCACGCCGCCTGCGGCAGCGTCTCGTCACCCCATCGCCCGAGCGCCTCGCCTACTTGCGCTATGCCTTCGACACCGGCATGAGCGTCCGCGACGCCGCACGCTACACCGGCATGGACCCCTGGTTCCTGCACCAGATGAAGCAAATCTCCGAAGAGCTCAAGCTCGTCGCCGCAGCCGGCATCGATCACATCGACGCGCACGAGCTTCTCGCAGCCAAACGCATGGGCCTCAGCGATGAACGCCTCTCCGCCACCTTCGGCATCACCACCGACGGTGCCGCGAAAGTCCGCGCCCTGCGCAAGAAACTCGGTATCAAGCCCGTCTACAAGCTCGTCGACACCTGCGCCGCCGAGTTTGAAAGTTCCACCCCCTACCTCTACTCCTGCTACGACGAAGAAGACGAAGCGGCCCCCACTCCAAACAAAAAAGTCATCATCCTCGGCTCCGGACCCAATCGCATCGGGCAGGGCATCGAGTTCGATTACTGCTGCTGCCACGCCGCCTTCGCCCTCCGCGAAGACGGCTTCGAGACCATCATGGTCAACTGCAACCCCGAGACCGTCTCCACCGACTACGACACCAGCGACCGCCTCTACTTCGAACCCCTCACCCTCGAAGACGTCCTCGCCGTCTACGAGCACGAAGCCTCAGGCGGAGCCGAAATCGGCATGATCGTGCAGTTCGGCGGCCAGACACCCCTCAACCTCTCGCTCCCGCTCAAAGCCGCTGGCGTCCCCATCATCGGCACCTCGCCCGAGTCCATCGATCTCGCCGAAGACCGCAAGCGCTTCGGCAAACTCATCACCGAGCTCGGCATCCCGCAGCCGCAAGGCGCCATGGCAACCAGCGTCGATGAGGCCCTCGCCGGCGCCCGCCGCGTCGAGTACCCCGTCCTCGTCCGCCCCAGCTACGTCCTCGGTGGCCGCGCCATGGTCATCGCCTACGACGACGCAGATATCATCCGCTACATGTCCACCGCCATCGAATACTCGCAGGAACGCCCCGTTCTCATCGACCACTTCCTCGAAGACGCACAAGAGGTCGACGTCGACGCACTCTGCGACGGCGAAGATGTCATCATCGCAGGCATCATGCAGCACATCGAAGAAGCCGGCGTTCACTCCGGCGACTCCTCCTGCGTCCTCCCCGCCGTCGATCTCTCCGACGAGGTCCTTGAGACCATCCGCACCTACACCCGCAAGCTTGTACTGAGCCTCAACGTCATCGGCCTCGCCAACCTGCAGTTCGCCGTCCAGCGCGGCACCGTCTTCGTCATCGAAGTCAATCCCCGCGCCTCGCGCACCGTCCCGTATGTCTCCAAGGCCACCGGTATCCAACTCGCGAAGATCGCCTCTCGCCTCATGACCGGCCGCACCCTCCGCAACCTTCTTCCCGAGCAGCTCGCCAGCGGCAAGGACCTCAGCACGGGAGAACACTTCTTCGTAAAGTCGCCCGTCTTCCCCTGGGGCAAGTTCCTCGGCGTCGATCCCGTCCTCGGCCCTGAAATGCGTTCCACCGGCGAAGTCATGGGCGTCGCGCGCACCTTTGGCGAAGCCTTCGCCAAAGCTCAGACCGCCGCTGGCCTGCATCTGCCAACCTCCGGCACCGTCTTCTTCAGCGTCAACACCCGCGACAAGCAGGTTGTCGCTCCGCTCGCTCGCCGCTTTGTGGACATGGGCTTCAAACTCGTCGCCACCCACGGTACCGCCGACATCCTCCAGGACGCAGGTATGCAGGTGGAGCGCGTCTTCGCCGTCAAAGAAGGCCGACCCAACGTCGTCGATCTCATCAAGAGCGACCGCATCCAGCTCATCGTCAACACCCCCAGCGGCCAGGTCAGCGTCTTTGACGAGGCCGCCATCCGCCGCGCCGCTGTCAGCGCACGCGTCGCCACCATTACCACCCTCGCCGCCACCCGCGCTGCAGCCGACGGCATCGAAGCCCTCCAGCGCGGCATCTACCACGTCGAGTCGCTCCAGGAACTCCACGCCGCGCGGGCTCTCGCACACACCACACCGCAGTAAACTTGAAGCCAATGCTGATCGACGGAATCCACATACCGCTCACCCTCCCGTTCACCCGAGACGGCGACCTCTACCTGCGCAAGCTGGAGTACAACGTCGCCCGCTACTCGCTGGGCCCGGCCTCTGCTTTTGTTGCCCTCACCTCTGCCGCGGAGGCCGACACTCTCTCGGACGCCGAGACAGCCGATGTCCTGCACGCGATATCCGCAACCGCCGCCCCGGAGAAGGTGCTGCTTGCCGAAATATCAAGGCCGTCCGTGCGCGGTGCTTTAGCCATCGCAGCCATCGCTGAAGCCGCCAACTTTGACGTTGTGCTGCTGTCCGCGCCGACATCCTCGCACCTCACCCCAGCCGAACGTCTGCTCTACTTCCTCGCCGTCGCCGACCGCTCGCCGCTGCCTGTCGTCCTCGTCAACTCTGTCGCCGCGCGCCATCTCACCATCGAGCAGATCGCAGAACTCTCGCACCATCCCAACATCATCGGTCTCTACGACGAGGCCCTCACGCCCGATCGCTTTCAGGTGATCGCCGCCTCGACACAGCACGTCCAACGAAGCGTCACCGTGACCTCCGTCTTCGCCCCCGTCACGCGTCGCATGCATATCTCCGCAGCACCCGCCTCCGGCCTCATTCATGCGGATTCTCTCACCAGCGGCACCAAGGCCACACTTCCGGCTGCTACCATCCCTCCGCAGACAAGCTCTCTCAAGACTCGCGCCAAAACTGTCGGGTTCCAGGTCATGGCCGCAGGCAGCACCCTGCACCTGGTGGAGTTGCTGGCCGCTGGCGTTGCCGGAGCCATGCCAGCCATGTCGGCATGCGCTCCTCAGGCCTGCCATGAAGCCTACGCCGCCTTCAAGGATGGCGACGCCGCGCTCGCAGCCGAGAAGGCCTACCGCCTCATTGCAGCCGACGCCGCGCTCGCAGATGTGGGCATCGCCGGAATCAAGTACGGCTGCGACCTCAACGGCTACTATGGCGGTGGCCCACGCCTGCCCAGGCTTCCACTCGACGCCCCGGCCAGGGCTGTCATCGAGCAATCCTTGCACAGCATGCGCAACTAACTCGCTGCGCACACTCTTCGACTACCGTCCGCGGTTCAGACTGCTCAGCTTCGCTCGCGCCTGCGACGCCTCCGGTGAAACCGGGAAGCGTGCAATCAGGGCGTGCAGCTCGCGCTCTCCGGCAGCCGTCTGCTTCATGTCCAGCAGCGCGTACGCTTTATGCAGGTGCGCCGCGGGAACCTTCGCGTTGTCCGGGTACCGCTCCAGCACTGCGTCATAGTTCTTGATCGCAGCGGATGGCTTCTGCGACCGCATGTCAATCTCGCCCCGATAGAAGTACGCATTCCCCGAAAGATTGTCATCCGGATACGCCTTGATCAGGTCTCCAAACTCCGAGGCCGCCAGCGCATACTTCGCCGACATGTAATCTCCATACGCTCCCCGGTACAGCTCCCCGGCAGATGCCGTTGCTCTCGGCGCAGCCTGCGGTGTGGCCGCCGTCGCGGGCATCAAATCCGTCCCCGCGGGTGCGGGAGAATTCGCCGCAGGCGCAGCCGTCGCGGGCGCATCAGCCGCAGCGACAGGTGCACTATTTGCCGTCGCGGGCGCAGGAGAAGTCGCTGCACCGGCAGGCACTCCCGCAGGAATACCTCCGCCCGCCTGCGGCAGATTCGACAACGCCGCGTTCGTTGACGCCTGCTGGTTCTGAATATTCCCCAGCGCCGTCTCCATCTTCGCCATCCTCGCCTTCAACTCATCCACAGAATCGTTGAGCGACTGAATCTGGCCCGAAAGCTGCTGGTCGCGCGTCGTCGCCGCATCCTGCTCATTTTGCATCCCCAGCTTCAGCCCATTCACCGTGATCGACATCTTGTTGATCGCGTCGGACGTCTGCTGCACCAGATCCTTCAGCACACCCATCCGTTCATCATTGGACTGCTGAAGCCGCGCCACCGCATCCTGCAACTCCTGCACCTGCGTCTGCAGTTGAATCATGTCTTTGTTGACCGCTCGCGCTGGTGCGCATGCAAGACCAGCAAACAACACCAAAATCGCAGCCATTCGTATGGGGCGTGACGTATGCATAAACTCTAACTCCTGAAGACCTACAGGCAGCTTCGCGCTGCACAAAAAATAAGGGCCGCGCCGCTTACCGCCAGACGGTTAAGCATATCGCGGCCCTCACAGGTTTCGCTAGCGGTCGATCGAGAACTGATCGCGTCGGTTCTGCTGCCAGCAGCTGTCGGTCTCTTCCGTGCAGAACTGCTTCTCCTTGCCGTAGCTCACCACGCGGATGCGGTTGCCGGCAACACCAGCACTTACCAGCGCTGTCTTCGCAGCATTCGCTCGGTTCTCGCCCAGCGTAATGTTGTACTCCGCAGAGCCGCGATCATCGCAATATCCGCCAATGAGGATCTTGATCGCCGGATGCGCATTCAAGTATGCCGCCGCCGATGTGATCGAAGCGTCTGCCTGCGGTGTCAGATCGTAGCTGTCGTATCCAAAGAAGATATCCTGCACCTTCGCATGGAACATCGCATCCGACCCCATATCGCCCTCGTTATCAGCCGGCGCTGCAGGGACTTCAGGCACGCGCACTGTAACGCGCACATTCGCCTCCGTCGTTCCGCCGTCGTTCTTCGCCACCAGGTGGAAGTTGGTCGAGTTCGACGGCGATACCGTCTGCGTTCCATTCACCGGCACCTCGCCGATTCCATCAATGCTCACGCTCGTCGCATTCGAAGTGCGCCAGTTCAGCACAACCGACTTGCCCAGATCGATCGCCGGCGGGTCAGCCGTAATCGACGCCGTCGGTGGCGGCATTGTGTTCTCAGGTGCCATGGCTGAGGGCGGCGGTGCTGCCTGTTTCTTGTGGCATCCCGATGCCGCCAATAGGGCAACGGTCGCTACGAGAGCAGCTTTATTCCAAATCGACGTGCGAGTAGACATTCTTAGTTCCTCTTTATAGGCTCTTTCGAGCATTGTACTGAATCCTATGGTATCGCTGCGATAATCGTATCGTAGCCCGAGACTCTGTGGCCAAATTTATTTTCGTTACTTCCAGCTCCAATTGGGCATGTCTGTCCCAGGCCCGGTCAGTGCTCGTTTTCCCGTGCCGTCGGCCAGCATCGTCATGATTCGGTTGTGGCTGTCCATCCCGTCCGGCGCGTTCGCAAACACAATGTGACGCCCATCCGGAGACCAGGAAGGGAAGTCGCAGCGGCCAATATCGTGTGTCAGCTGAATCCATCGCTTCGACGCTATCTCCATCACATAAATGTCCTGCCCGCCCGGCGCTCCCGGACCATACTTTCTGTTCCACGCAAACGCGATAAACTGCCCATTCGGCGACCACGACGGCGACGTCGCATACCCGCCGTCCGTCATCCGAGTCACACCCGATCCATCCGAGTCCATAATGTACAACTGCGGCAGCCCCGTTCGCCCGCTGATCCATCCAATCTGAGATCCAGTCTTCGGATTCCACGTCGGCGAAACATCCGGTCCCTTGTAGCTCGTAATCCGCCGCGCCATCTCGCCCTGCGGATCAGAGACCCATATCTCCGGATCACCCGTCCGCGACGAAGAAAACGCCAACTCCTGCCCGTTCGGAGCCCACGCCGGCGATAGATTCGTCCCTCCCACATTCGAAAAGTGGATCAGTCTCCCCAGCAGCAGCGAAAACATCTTGATCTGAAAGCCGTTGTTACCCAACGAACTAAACGCGATCAGCGAGTTGTCCGGTGACACTCGCGGCGAGATCGAGATCTGCCCCAGATGCGTAATCGCATGTTGGTTCGCACCGTCATAGTCCATCCCCCATATCTCTTTCGCACCGCCGACGCGTTTCACGTAGTAGATCTTCGATTCGGCGATTCCCGGCACACCACCGCCCAGCCTGAAGATGATGTCATCCGCGAACTTGTGCGCCAACTGCCGTGCCACATCGTCATTCGGCGGGCCCATATACTGTTTCGCAAACACCTGCGGATACTGCGTATTCTTCGCGTCATCCAGAAATCCGTTCGCTACAAGATTCCCGTTCTGCACCCCGATATTGCCAAACGCCACCATCGCCGCGCTTGCCGGTGCACTCGACCACTGCGCCAGATTCATCTCCCCCGGTGTTCCCGGCGCAGCCTGTGGTATCAGCGACTTCGACACCATGTCGAAGATCCCCGCCGCCGACAAATCGGCAAACAGCGTCGCATCAAACGTGTTCTTGAACGGCAACGCATCCGGCGTATTCGACTTGAAGTTCGCCGCCGCCAGCCGTATGCTCTGCGCACCCGAACTCGTCTCCAGGTGAAACGTGTCCTGCGCACGCGCAGCCGTTCCCGCCACTACCACCATCAGGCTCAGCAGCGGCAAACACATCCGCATCACAACACGCTTCGCCTTCGCAACTCTCTCTGAACGCTTCACGATATCTCTCTCCGTCATTCCTTTTGCCGTTCCGTTCATGCCGCCTTTGTCACTTCGACTGCCGCACCGTGCACTTCGTATCTCCAAACCTACTGTTGCTTGTAATCAAACGTATACTCCACCGTGATCTGATTGCCCGCCGGCAACGGACCGAACCCATCCACGCGCTGCAGCGCCCGCATCGCGGACGTATCGAGCGTGGGCGATCCGCTGCTCGTCAAAAGCCGAACATTTGCTGGCGACCCATCGCGCTCAATGTCAAACACAATCGTCGTTCGCTTGCCCTGCGACGTCTTCGGATCGACCTCATACGTGTACCAGTTCTGCGCCACCTTCTGGCTCACCTGCTGCACATAATACGCATACCGATTGCCAAACGTTCGGTCCTGCACCGTCGCCGTTGCCGTCCCGTTCTTCATCTGCGTCGTGGACTGCGGCAACTGATCCGCACTCTGCCCCGTCTGCGCCTTTGCCGTCGGCGGCGTTGGCTGCGGATGCTTCGGTGGTGCCGGCGTCTCCACCGGCCCAACCTTCTTTGGCAGGTTCTTGTTCTTGATCAGAATATCTGTTGGCCGCGGCGGCGGCGCGACGGCCTCCTTGGGCGGAGGCACAGGTGCCGGACTCGCCTGGTCCGGCGCCAACACGGACTTCTCCACCGGCTTGAACTTTTGCGGCAGCGGTATCGCCGACACCATCGACGCCTGAATCGCCCCAACTGACGACGCATTCTCGCCCCAGTGCGCGCTCGACGTATGCGCGAACATCGCTACGGCAACGAAGACGCCCGCCAGCACCACATGCAGGCCAATCGCTCCCGCAACACCGCTTCCGAACTTGTCGTCCTGGTCGTCGGGCCGCATGGCGTAGCTACTCATAGGTGCGCTGTCTCGAAATCTGTCTGCATTACTTCTGTATCGGCTGCGTCACAATGCTGATGTTGCTGATGCCAGCCCGCTTCACCGCATCCATCACCGAAGCAAACGCACCAAAGGGCACCGCCTGATCGGCGCGCACGTAAATGACCTTCTTTTCGTTCTTCGGATTCGCCGCCAGCACCGTCGCCAGATCATGAATATTCACAGGCTTGTCCTGAAGGTACACATTCTGGTCCTTATCGATGGTCACCACCAGATGCTCCTCCGTCAGCTGATTCACCTGCCGCGTCTGCGGCACCGCCACCTGCACACCGCTCTGTAACACCGGCGCCGTCACCATAAAGATCAGCAGCAACACCAGCACCACGTCCACCAGCGGCGTGATATTAATGTCCGACATCGCAGTCTGTGTCTTTCCCCGAACGCTGAATGCCATCTCTAAGAGTTCCTCCGCCGCGTATCGTCAGGAGGATTGTTCGTCGCGCCCGGCTGATACAGCGCCGCATTCTCAATCGCGTTCAATAATTCGCGCCCAAAATCATCCATTCGCGCTCCAAACTCCCGCAGCCGCGACGTCAACTGGTTGTAGCCCATCACCGCCGGCACCGCCACAATCAATCCCGCGGCTGTCGTAATCAATGCCTCCGAGATACCCGGAGCCACAGCACGCAGCGTCGCCGCGCCCGCCGTTCCCAATCCATGGAACGCATCGATGATGCCCATCACCGTTCCAAACAGCCCCACAAACGGCCCCACCTGCGCAATCGTCGCCAGCCACGTCATGCGCCGCTCCATAATCGTCAGCGCCTCGCTCGAAGCCGTCTGCGCCGCGCGCTCCAGCCCCTGCGGATTCGGTGGCGTCCCGCGGCCTCCACTCTGCCGCTGATACTCATCATGGATCTCATTAAACACTTCAACCAAAGGACTCGGCTTGAACTGGTCCGCCACCGCCGCAATCTCGCTCAACCGCCCCGACTTCCGGAACGCCCGCAAAAACCGCCGGTTCTGCACCTCCGCTGCCTTGAACGACCTCCACTTCGAGATCATCACAGCCCACGAAACAATACTCATGATCAGCAGAATTCCAAGCACCGTCAGCGCCGTCGGTCCGCTGTTATGCAGCATCTCCACCAGCGCACCGGAGTGCTGTCCAGTGGGCGCGGGGCCCATCGAAGGATCTACAGGAGTATCGGCAGCAACATCTTGAAGGAAGAGAGCGAGAGCAGGCAGTGTCATAGGCGTCGCTTTCAGTGTAACTGCGCTCCACCGTCCAAGTGGAATCTAGCCGGATACGTCTGCACCACAGTTTCCAAATCGATCCACCCATCCTTTTTTGGAACAGCCCTGTGTCTTTCCCTCGCCGCCTGCTATCCTCACCCTAACGAGACCTGAGAATGCTGCTGGAGCTTCGCGCAGAGAACTACGCTGTCATCGACCATGCGGTCGCCGGATTCGGCCCCGGCCTCAACCTCTTGACCGGCGAAACCGGTGCCGGAAAATCCATCCTCATCGACGCTCTGGCCCTCCTTCTCGGCGGCAAAGCCTCCAGCGACGTCGTCCGCTTCGGCGCTGAAAGGGCCGTCCTCGGCTGCGTCTTCGAGTCCACCCCCGGTGCCGAAGAGGTCCTCGAAGCCAACGGAATTGACCCTGAAGGCGACGAGATCCTCCTCCGCCGCGAGATCGCTACCTCCGGTAAAGGCCGCGTCTTCGTCAACAATCAGCCCGCCACCGTCGCCGTTCTCCGCCAGCTTGCACCCGAGCTCGCCCTCGTCCACGCCCAGTCCGAAACCCTCACCGCCTTTGACGCCGCTCAGCAGCGTCTCCTGCTCGACCGCTACGCCAGCATCACCACCGATGACCTTGCCGCCGCCTTCCATCACTACCGCGGCCTCGCCCGCCACATCGACGAGCTCCGCAGCGCCGAGCAGGACCGTCTCCGCCTCATCGACCTCTGGAGCTTTCAGGCCCGCGAGATCGACGCCGCGGCCATCGCCGACGCCGAAGAAGACGCCCGCCTCGACACCGAAAAGCGCGTCCTCGCCAACTCCGAACGCCTCTTTACCGCCGCCACCGCCGCCCAGGATCTTCTCTACGAAGCCGAAGTCTCCGCCGAAACCCTCCTCGGCAGCGCCCTCAAACACGTCGAAGACCTTGCCCGCTTCGACGACCAATTCCTCGAAACCGCGCAGCAGCTCGCCGCCGCCAAAGCCTCCGTCGAAGACGCCTCCACCACCCTCCGCGACTTCGCCGGACACATCACCGCTTCCCCAGAGCGCCTCGGCGAGATCGAAGACCGCCTCGCCGCCCTCGACCGCCTGAAGCGCAAATATGGCACCACCCTCGCCGAGGTCATCGCCTTCGGTGCCGACGCCGCCGCCAAACTCTCCGAGCTCGAAAACCGCGACGCACGTCTCGCCGAGCTGGAAAAAGATCTCTCCATTGCCGCCGCCAAGTACACGAATCTCGCCCGCAAGCTCTCCGCCGAGCGCGCCGCCGCCGCCAAAAAATTAGCCAGGCTCGCCGAGCGCCAGATCAACGAGCTCGCCATGCACTCCCGCTTCGAAGTCATCATCACACCCAACGAAGATCCAGCCGCCTGGACCGCCTTCGGTTGGGATAAAGTCGAGTGCCGCATCGCCACCAACCCCGGCGAACCACTCAAGCCCCTCACCGAGATCGCCTCCGGCGGCGAGATGAGCCGCGTCATGCTCGCCCTCAAAGTCTCCGTGGAAGAAGGTGCCGCCGCCGCTGCTCGCCGTCATCGCTCCGCCCTCCCGCGCACCCTCGTCTTCGACGAGATCGACATCGGCATCGGTGGCCGCGCCGCTGAAGCCGTCGGACAGAAGCTCAAAACCCTCTCCCGCTCCCAGCAGGTCATCTGCATCACCCACCTGCCTCAGATCGCCGCCTTCGCCGACCAGCACTTCCTCATCGAAAAGGCTGAGCGCTCCGGACGCACCCAGACCGGCGTCCGCCGCATGGAGCCCTCCGAGCGGGTCGAAGAGATCGCCCGCATGCTCTCCGGTGCCGTCCTCACCGAAACATCCCTCCGACACGCCGAGCAAATGATCAAACAAAGCCTCTAAACCGCTGCGTAGGCAACCTTCATCCCTCCGCTGTCCTCCTACCCCTCAACGAAGCACGGAGGATCCACCATGTCTGAATCAAAGAAATGCGCCCACACGTCCTGTACCTGTATGGTTCCCGGTGACAAAAAGTATTGCTCACAGATGTGCGAGGATAGCAAGTCCGTAACCTCCATCAAATGCGACTGCAAGCACCCAGGATGCACCGGAGTCTAAGCCGCAACGTTTTTCCTGAACGCATCGCCCGCTATCCGCGAGCATCCAATCAGAAGGAACCTGTTCACCGTCGCACCCTTTGTGGTTCGTCCCAAAGGGCGCAACGCGTGATGAAAAGGTATACTTAGGATTGTGACTACTTTGACTCTGGATCCCGCAAACGTTCAACCGTCCGGCAGCGCTGCCGCAGAGAAACGCGTCCTCCTTCTCAAGCCACGCGGCTTCTGCGCTGGCGTGGTTCGAGCTATCGATATCGTCCAGATCGCCCTCGATACCTTCGGCGCTCCCATCTACGTACGTAAAGAGATCGTCCACAATAGTTACGTCGTCAACGATCTCGCGCAAAAAGGCGCGATCTTCGTCAATGAACTCGACGAAGTTCCCGCCGGAGCACGCGTCATCTATTCTGCCCACGGCGTCTCGCCTGCTGTACGCGAGCGCGCCAAAGAGCGCGGCCTCAAGGTCATCGACGCCACCTGCCCGCTCGTCACCAAAGTCCACATCGAAGCCATCAAATTCGCGAAACAAGGCTATTCGCTCGTTCTCGTCGGCCACCGCGACCACGAAGAGGTCGAAGGCACCCAGGGCGAGGCTCCCAGCGTCACGCAGGTCGTCTCCACCGTGGAAGAGGTCGCGGCCCTTGTCGTTCCCGATCCCAACAAGGTCGCCTACCTCACCCAGACCACGCTCTCGCTCGACGAGGCGCGCTACATGATCGAGGCCCTCCGCAAAAAGTTCCCGAACATCGCCGGCCCCCATGCGCAGGACATCTGCTACGCCACCGAAAATCGCCAGACAGCCGTAAAAAATGTCGCCCACGGCGCTGACCTCGTCCTTGTCGTCGGCTCCCGCAACAGCTCCAACTCGAACCGCCTCGTCGAGGTCTCCCAGAACATCGGCACCCACTCCTACCTCATCGATAAAGCCGAAGACATCAAGCCCGATTGGCTTGAAGGCGTCTCCACCGTTGCCATCACCGCCGGTGCCTCCGCGCCCGAGATCCTCGTGCAGGAGGTGGTTGCGTACCTCCAGGGCAAAGGATACGGTTCGGTCGAAGAAGTAGAGGTCATGCCCGAGAACGTCCGTTTCGGTCTGCCCCCCGAGATCGTTCAAGCCATCGCCGCTGCGCCCGCCGCCTCCGCAACGCTCTAGGCCCATGTATCGTCTTTCGTAACGCTGAAGAATCGAAGCCTCTATTTCTGAAACCAATCTGCCGACGATGAGTACAAAGCCCATAACGCCGCAAGGCCCAAAGCAGCCAAGATTCGGACGCCTCGACATCGCAATGGATCGCGTCAGTGACGGCATCAGCCGCTCCGTCCAATGGCTGCTCGGGCAGCAGGATGAGCAGGGCTTCTGGTGCGGCGAGCTCGAAGCCGACGTCATGCTCGAAGCCGACTACATCTACATGCACACCCTGCTCGGCACCGGCGACCGCGGCAGGATGGAGCGTTGTATCAACGAGATCCTCCGCCACCAAAACGAGGACGGCGGCTGGAGCCTCTATCCCGGCGGGCCCTCGAACATCAACTATGGCGTCAAGTGCTACCTTGCCCTCAAACTCATGGGCTGGAGCCACGACCATCCAGTCATGGTCAAGGCTCGCGAGCGCGTTCTCGCCCTGGGCGGCGTCGTCGAGTGCAACACCTTCACCAAAATCTATCTCTGCTCCCTCGGCCAGTACGACTACGATGCCGTCCCCGCCGTCCCGCCGGAGATGCTGCTCTTTCCCAACTGGTTCTACTTCAATATCTACGAAATCAGCTCCTGGTCGCGCGGCATCCTCGTCCCTCTCTCGGTCATCTACGCCCACAAGCCCTTCAAAAAGATTCCGCCCGAGCAGGGAATCGACGAGCTCTTCGTGGGCGGCCGCGCCAACGCCGACCTCCACCTCCGCTGGGACACAAAGCACATCTTCTCCTGGCGCAACTTCTTTCTCTTTGCCGATCGCGTCACGCACTGGGCGGAGCGCGTCCACGTTCGCCCCCTCCGCAAAAAAGCGCTCAAAAAAGCCGAGCAGTGGATGCTCGCACGCTTCGAGCGCTCCGACGGCCTCGGCGCCATCTATCCCGCGATGCTCAACGCCATCGTCGCCCTCCGCTACCTCGGCTACTCCTTCGACGACCCGCAGATGCTGCGCGCCATGGACGAGTTCGAGAAACTCGGCATCGACTGCCCCGACGGTACCCCTGACTACCCCACGCCGACCTTCCGCATGCAGCCCTGTTTCTCCCCCGTCTGGGACACAGCACAGGTTCTCTCCACACTCGGTGAAGCCGGCGTCCCCAAGTCTGACCCTCGCCTCCTGAAAGCGGCCGACTGGCTTCTCAGCAAGGAAGTTCGCCACAAAGGCGACTGGGCCGAGAAGGTGAAGAACGTTGAACCCGGTGGATGGTACTTCGAGTTCAACAATGAGTTTTACCCGGATGTCGATGATACGGGAGAGGTTCTTCTCGGTCTAAAAGCTGTGCAAAATCCTCGCGAACGCTATCAGCACGAAGTCGAGCAGCGCGCCATCAACTGGGTCCTCGCCATGCAGTGTAAGAACGGTGGATGGGCAGCCTTCGACAAAGACAACACCAAAAAGATCTTTCAGGAGATTCCCTTCGCCGATCACAACGCCATGCTCGACCCACCCACGGTCGACATTACAGGTCGCATCCTCGAGATGCTCGCAGCGTACGGCTTCACAAGTTCCGACAAGCGCGTCCAGCACGCTATACACTTCATTCTAAAAGAGCAGGAGTCTGACGGATCATGGTTTGGGCGCTGGGGCGTCAACTATCTCTACGGCACCTTCCTCGTCCTTCGCGGCCTCGAAGCCATGGGCTACTCCTACCTCGAGCCCGCCGTCCAGCAGGCAGCCGAGTGGATTCGCATGGTTCAGAACGCTGACGGCGGCTGGGGCGAAACCTGCGGCACCTACGACGATCCCAACCAGCGCGGCGTCGGCCCATCCACCCCATCGCAGACCGCCTGGGCCCTCCTTGGCCTCCTCGCCGCCAACGACACCCGCTCCGACTCTGTCGCCAAGGGTATCCGCTGGCTCATCGAGCGCCAGCACGAAGACGGATCCTGGGACGAGCTCATGCCTGGCCGCAATGGCGAAAGTTACTACACCGGAACGGGTTTCCCGCGCGTCTTTTATCTCGGCTATCATCTTTATAAACAATACTTTCCACTCCTCGCCCTCACCACGTACCGCAAAGCCATGGAGCGCGGCGAGCGCGAAGCCTAATGCAGTCGGCAACATCGAATCACTAGCAAGCTGTTTCGAGTCGATCAAAGTTTGACAAGAAGGAGTCTCTCACTATGGCCGTACCCATCTCTCAAGCGTTCACCGTAGCCACGTACGTTCTGAAGCAGAAGCTCTCAGGCCGCAAGCGCTACCCGCTGGTACTCATGCTGGAGCCACTCTTTCGCTGCAACCTTGCCTGCGCTGGCTGCGGCAAAATCCAGTATCCCGCGCACATCCTCAAGGCCCAACTCACACCCGAGCAGTGCTTCAAGGCCGTCGAAGAGTGCGGCACGCCCATGGTCTCCATCCCCGGCGGCGAACCTCTGCTCCATCCCCAGATGCCTGAGATCGTAGCTGGCCTCGTCGCGCGCAAGAAGTACGTCTACATGTGCACAAACGCCCTCCTTCTCAAAGAAAAGCTTCACCTCTTCAAGCCCTCAAAGTATCTAAGCTTCTCCGTTCACGTTGACGGCGAGCGTGAGCATCACGATATGGGCGTCTGCCGCGAGGGAGGCTATGACATTGCCATGGATGCAGTGCGAGCGGCCGTCGCAGCCGGCTTCCGCGTCACGACCAACACCACGCTCTTCGATGGCGCTGATCCCAACTCCGTCCGCCGCCACTTCGACCAGCTTATGGAAGCCGGGGTCGAGTCCATGATGGTCTCTCCCGGCTACACCTACGACAAGGCCCCCGACCAGAACCACTTCCTCGGCAAAGCCAAATCGCGCCGCCTCTTCCGCGCCATTCTCTCCAACCGCCACAAGTCCTGGGAGTTCAACACCCACCCTCTCTTCTCCGAGTACCTCATGGGCAAGCGCGACTTCGAGTGCACCCCCTGGGGCATGCCCACCTACTCCATCTTCGGTTGGCAAAAACCCTGCTACCTCCTGCAGGACGGTTACGCCGACACCTTCCAGGAGCTCCTCGACTCCGTCGAATGGAGCAAGTACGGTGCCAAGAGCGGCAACCCCCAGTGTGCCAACTGCATGGTCCATTCCGGCCACGAAGCCTCTGCTGTGGACTACAACTTCAGCTCCCTCAAGGGCTTCTACGTCACCGCCAAAAAGTACATGTTCCCCTCGCTCTATCCCGACACCGGTGCGCAAAAACTCCTCAACGAATGGCAGCCTGAGAGCCGCGGCCAGCTTGTTCAAATTGGAGCCAAGCCTACACCCGTCGTCGTAACCACCTCCGTCGAAGAGAACATGACCCACGTAGCAGGAGACTGAACATGGCGACCCTTCAGCAGGAACACCTCAAGATACAGCAGTTGCAGCAGCAATCCGCCGACGAACTCGAGCACATCGAAGGCCGCGAGCGCGAGAACCTCGAAGGCTGGATTCCGGCTCTCGCCACAGATGCCGAAGTCCGGGAAGCCCTCGAGAAAGCCTTCGATTACCGCGGCGACGTCACGATCACGCGCAAAGATGGCTCCACCATCGAAGGCTACCTCTACGATCGCCGCAGTGAGCCCACCCTCGAAGCCTCCCTCGTCCGCATTATCCCGACACCGAAACCTGGCGTCCCGGTTGAGCGCCAGATGGTCAGTTACGCCGACATCGCCGCCATCCAGTTCACCGGACGCGACACCGCCGCCGGCAAAACCTTCGAAGCCTGGATCAAAAAATACTGGGAAAAGAAGGCCGCCGGAGAAACCAACATCCAGATCGAACCCGAAGCGCTAGACTAGCCGCATGCGCCTCTTCCTCACCGGAGCGACCGGCTTCGTCGGCGCGCATGTAGCCCATCTCGCCGCCGCGCAGGGAGCCGACCTTCGCCTCCTCACCCGCCCCACCTCCAACACCACCCACCTCCCCCCCAGCGCCGACCTCATCACCGGCGACCTGCGCGATCCCGAAGCCTTCGCCTCCGCTCTCTCCGGCTGCGACGCCCTCATCCACGTCGCTGCCGACTATCGCCTCTGGGTGCCCGACCCTGCCGCCATGTATCAGGCCAACGTCGAAGGCACCCGCACCCTCCTTCGCCTCGCGCGCGCGGCTGGAATCCCACGCGTCGTCTACACCAGCAGCGTCGCCACCATGGGATTCAAGACTGACGGCACCATCGTCGACGAGCGCACCCCCGTCGCCGAAGCCGACATGATCGGCCACTACAAGCGTTCCAAGTGGCTCGCCGAGCAGGTCGCCCTCACCGCCGCCCGCGCCGGCCAGCACGTCATCCTCCTCAATCCCACCACCCCCATCGGCGCGCTCGACACCAAACCCACACCCACCGGCCGCATCGTCGTCGACTTCCTTAACCGCAACTTTCCCGCCTACGTCGACACCGGCCTCAACCTCGTCGATGTCGAACAGATCGCCCGCATGCACCTCGTCGCCCTCGAACGCGGCACCCCCGGCGAGCGCTACATCCTTGGCGGCGAAAACCTCACCCTCAAGCAGATCCTCGACCGCCTCTCCACCATCTCCGGCCTGCCCTCGCCCAAACTCAAAGTTCCGCACGCCGTCGCCATGGCCTTCGCCTTGTTCGACGAAACCATTACCGGCAAACTACGCGGCAAAGAGCCACGCGCCACCGTAGAAGCCGTCCGTATGGGTCGCAAGATGATGTTCGCCAGCTCCGCCAAAGCCGAACGCGATCTCGGCCACCGCGTCCTCAGCGTCGATCCCGCCCTCCGCTCCGCCTGCGCCTGGTTCGTCAAAAACGGCTACACCCCCAAAGCCAGCATCCGCTGCCACGGCTGCTAACCGCGCGCACTATCCTCTGTCGCCGCTTTTGCCGTTGCCGTTGCCGTTGTTTTTGCCGTTGCCGTTGTTTTTGCCGTTGCCGTTGTTTTTGCCGTTGCCGTTGTTCTTGCCGTTGCCGTTGTTCTTGCTTTTCTTTCTGTCATTCCCGTAGGGAATCTGCTTCTCCCATGCGACCGTACTCTACGTCGCGTGAAACCCCGCCCTCTTCATCGCCACGCCCACCTCAGTGTTCCGCCCAAACGTCTCCCACACAAACCCCGACCGCAGGTTCTCTGCCATCACCACGCTGATCCCCAGGTCGATCCCCAGCACATCCGGGTCATACCATCCCACCTGCGGATGAAACGCGTCGCAGAACCCATACCGTCCCCACGCCTCCTCCCCGTACTTCTCCTTCAGCGACCGCTGCACCCGCATACAAGCCGCCGGAAGGAAGGGAAGTGACCCTGCCGTGGCATTCGGCACCACCGATCCGTCGATCCCGCCAAACCCTCGCGGCCCCTTTCCCGGCCCTCCCCACGCCACATACCCATGCTGTGAATCCGACGCGCTGATCCCCCAATAATCCACCGAATACGGCTTTCCCAGTGACAAGCAAAACGCCTCATGCGCCTTCGTCGCAATCACCGAGTTCGTAAAGTAATCCGCATACTGATCCCGCTTCTTCCGAAAGTCATACCACGCATGGCTGTACTGGTGCACAAAGATCGGATCGCCCCCACCGATAAACGTGAAGCCGGCATACTTCGTCACCGGCCGGGTCCACGCCTCCCAACTCGACGCCGGAATCGGGTGCGTCGGCGACCCCATCGCCAGCAGGTACAGCATCATCAACTCGCAAAAGTGGTTCCAGCGTGCGTCGATAAACTTCCCGTCTCGCACGCCCATCGCAAACGTCGTTCCGCCATTCAGCATCCACGGCCAGTCCACGCGCTCGTACAGCTTCGTCGCGAGCCCCACAATCTCCGCGTCCTCATGAAAGTGCGCTCGCGCCGTCAATACACCGCACAGAAACAACGACGTATCAATCGGCGACACTTCGGTATTCCGATACGGCAGCCCCGTCTCGATATCGTTGAAGTGATACAAAAAGCCGTGGTCCTGCCGCAGCACCTCCAGGTGATACCGCAGCGTCCGCCGCACGCGATCCAGCACCATCGCCCGCGTCTGGAACCCTCGCCGCTCCGAGATACATAACGCCGTCAGCCCAAACCCGGTAGCCGCGATGCTCGCCATCACGCGCCCGTCGCGCTTGCCATCCGTCGGGAACGCCGCCGCCCGGTCCAGCACCTGCCCATTCGCCGGGCTGGCCTGCTCCACAAAGTACAGGCACCCAGCCCGTTCCATCTCCTCCAGAAATGCCTCATCCGCCTTGCTTAGCGTCGCATCCAGCGGCCCTTCCGCGAACCCCTCAAACGCCCTCAAACCCGGCAGCAGCACCGCTCCCGCCATCAGCCTCAGACACTCTCGCCGCCGCATCCCTATCTCCCCACCAGCACGACCGCCAACCCATGCGCCGGCACCGTAAGCGTCAGCCTTCCATCCTGCAGCTTCATCCGTTCCGGCGGATCCATCGCTCCCGCAGCCCGCAGCCTAGCCACCTGGTCCGGCATCATGTCTCCCGGCGGCCGCCCCATCGCGTCATACAGCTTCAGCACATTCCCATGGTCCGGATCCACCCGCAGCACCTCCACGCTCGCATCTGGCGTCACATGCTTCAACTCCAGATCAAACGTCTTCGCCGGTCCTGCAGGCACCTTCGGCATCGTGTACGTCGCTCCATCTCCCGTCGGCGGAGCATAGTCCCACAGCGCAATCGCCAGCCCTCCATCGCTCGTCTTCGTCGCCAGCGCCGACTCCGAATTCACCGCAATCCGCGCATCGCCCAGCTTGTGCAGCATCCGGAACGCATTCAGCGCAGGCTTCGGTATCCCCTCCGCTGCCACCAAGCCAAACCCGCCGTAGAACGGCGTCCGCACCACCCCCTGCTCCTCAAACACGTCCGAGAACGTCCAAAGCGACATCGCCTCCGTCATGCCATCGCACAGCCGAATCGTATTTGCCAGCCACGGCCCCATAAATACCGAGTCCGTCACATTCGGCTCATTCGCATAGCTCGCGTTGTACTCCGACAAAATCAGCGGCAGCTTCGGAGTCGCCGACCTCGCAATCTCGTCATGCACCATCTTTACCGCTCGGTACACCATCAGCTCGCGCGGCACATTCTCATTCGTATGCAGCACATTCGGTGCCGTATCGTTGCCATACACGTGCGTTGACACAAAATCTACCGGCACATGTGCGGCATGCGTATGCTCCAGAAACGGCGTTACCCACGCCGCCTGCGCCGTCGAAGGCCCACCCACCTGCAGCCGCACCGACACCGACTTCAAATCCCTCGCCGTATGGTCGTACAGCTCAAAGTACGACGCCTGCTTCGGCTTCCCACCCCAGAAGTCCAGGTTCGGCTCGTTCCATACCTCAAACTTCCACGTCGCCACCTCATCGATCCCGTACCGCTGTACCAGGTGCGCCGCCAACGCCTTGATCATCGCATCCCACGTCGCCATATCCTTCGGCGGCGACACCACCGGGTGATACCAGAACGTCTGCGTCTCATTAGGGTCTGCCGCCATCTTCGGCGGCATAAAACTCAGCTCCACATACGGCCGTACATGCTCCGCCAGCAGCCCGTCATAGATCTCGTCCACATAAAAAAAGTTATAGACCGACGCATCGTTCGCCGCCTGCGCCGCCAGTCCCGGATTCTTCGTCTGCCGGTCGGGATCGTACATCCCCACACCGCGGTCCAGAATCCCATGAGCCCGCACCGCCTTGAAATCCGTTGCATCCTTCACCGTCTGCATATCGCTGCGATAGTCCGCACGCAGCGCCAGGATCGCCCTCCCCGACCCAAACATCTGTTCCCAGAAGTGGGGAAACGGTGTCGTCGCGGCCTGCGCGTCCACGCTTACCCGCTCCGCAGCTTGCGCGGCCGCCCTCATCCCCGACAATGGTGAAATCGCCAGCACAGCAGCGGCTACCCAGCCCAGCGTACATCTCATAGAAACGCCCCCAGCGGCGGCACAGGCCGCACCTAAAATCTTCATCTCGTCCAATGTGCATCAGCAAAGCATGCGCAAACGATTGTGCAAGCCTAACTATCCATCCTCACCCCGGCCTCTGTCAACTTCAACCACACGCCGCCGTATCATGATCTGACACTGTGCAACCCACCACCGCCATCATCGCCGCATTGCCCCGCGAAGTTGCCGCGCTCATCCGCGGCACACCGCCCGATCCCGCGCTCCTCCGCTCCGGCGTCCATCTCCATCGCCTGCCCAGCGCCATCGTCGTCACCGCAGGCATGGGAGCCGCACGCGCCGCCATTGCCGTGCAGGCCGCCCTCGCCGCCGGCAGCATCACCACACTCATCTCCGCTGGCCTCGCTGGAAGCTGCACGCCCGCCCTCACCCCCGGCTCTGCCGCCGAAGCCACCCTCGTCATCGACGCGCGCACCGGCGAGCGCTTCACCACCGCCTCCCCAAACCCCGCAGCCACAATCACCCTCGCCACCGCCGCCGCTATCGCCAGCATCCAAGAAAAATCGCGCCTCGCCGCCACCTACAACGCGTCCCTCGTAGACATGGAAGCCGCCACCGTAGCGCGCCTCGCCGCCGCCCACAACGTCGCCTTCCGCGCCATCAAAGCCGTCTCCGACGCGCACGACTTCGAGCTCGCCTCGCTCAGTGAATTTGAGGGCAAGCATGGCACCTTCCGCACGGCCGCGTTCGCGCTCCACACCGCGCTCAGGCCGGCTGATTGGCGTAAGACCATCCATCTCGGACGCAACAGCGCGCGTGCGCTTGCGGCGCTCGATCAGGCGCTGCGGGCCGCCGTCAACCCATCCGTTCCAGCAGGTGATCCGCCACACGTATCGCATTCGCAATAATCGTCAGCGACGGGTTCACCGCGCTCGCCGACACAAAAAAGCTTGCATCCACCACATACAAATTATCCAGCTGATGCGCCTTGCAGTGCACATCCAGCACAGACGTCGCCGGATCGGGCCCGAACCTCACCGTCCCATTCTGGTGTCCAACACCCTCCAGCGGTATCCGCTTCTTGAAGTACGCGTGGAAGGGAATCGACGTCTCCGCGTGTCCCGCTTTCTTCAACACGTCCACCCAGCGGTCCTTCAGCCGTTCAAAGCTTTTCGTATTGTTCGGCGTGTACGACAGCTTGATGTGCCCCGGCTGCGCCTCGCTCACCGTCTCCGTCTCGTTCGGCGGTGAAATCGCCGAATCCGGATGTGCTCCCGGCGTTCCTGGTTGCAGGCTCGTATGGCTGCTCGGCGTCGCATTGCGCAGCGTCACCCGGTTCTCCGGATCAGGCAGGTCTTCGGTGGTCAGCCACCATGGCACAGCGTGCTTCTTCATGCCTTCCAGAATGAATCCCGGTGTCAGCGGCGGCGCATCCCCCTTCATCATCTCGTGATGAAAACTCCCCACCGGCTGCACCTGGCCCAGCGGCCACGGGTACTCAGGGTCCGTATCGCGCAGGTAGTAATCGTTCGTTCCCCACGTCTTCGTATAGCTGTCATAGTTGTCGATCGTTGAGATCGCCAGCAGCGCATCCGCCTGGTGATACATAAAATTCCGCCCCACCTGGTCCGACCCATTCGCCAGCCCCGTCGGGTGCTTGTCATTCGCAGACTGCAGCAGGATCACCGCCGAGTTCACCGCACCCGCGCACACCGCCACAATCTCGCCCTCATACTGCGCCACCGCAGTCGAGTCCGTATGCTGCACCTCAACCGCGGTCACCGCCGTTCCCGTCGCATTCGTCAGCAGCCGCAGCACGCGCGCGTTCGTCATCAGCGTCACATTCGGCAGGTGCATAATCTCGCGGATGCAGTTGATGTCCGCATC
Organism: Acidobacteriota bacterium; assembly: GCA_019351975.1. Classification (GTDB taxonomy): domain Bacteria; phylum Acidobacteriota; class Terriglobia; order Terriglobales; family Acidobacteriaceae; genus Granulicella. The sequence goes on along the minus strand of JABBOG010000004.1, from coordinate 35,422 downwards.
CGACTTCGCATGCACCAGGCACGGATATCCATCGCACGTGTCGCACCGTATGCACTTCGATGCCACGGTATCCTCCGCATTACGCTTCAGCCCCAGCGGAATCGGAAACGTGTTCACGCCGAGCTTACGCACGTCCTCCTCAATCGCCGCCATACGCGGCTCATTGGCCAGCGCCGGATACGGATACTTCTTCGAGTGAAACGGCTCCGTAGGATCGAACGAGCTGCCATAGCCACCGGCAACCGCAGGCGCTGTTCCCAGGTCGCCGTGCACATGGAACAACTCCTCCGCGCGCGTATAGTAGGGCTCCATGTCGGCATAGCTGATCGGCCACGCAGGCGAAATCCCGCCCTCCTGATGCACCACCCCGAAGTCTTCCGCGCGCATCCGGAACATCGCCGCGCCGTACACCTTCGTCTGGCCACCAACGTAGTAGGCCTGCTGCGGATGCAGGGGCTTACCGTCCTTATCGTGCCACGTCTCCTTGGTGTGATAGCGGTTGTCCAGAAACACAGCCGACGTGCTCCAGTTCAACTTCTCCTGCGGCAGAAACGGCCCGCGCTCCAGAATCAAAATGCGTTTACCAGCCCGCGCCAGGTGCAGCGCCAAAGTTCCTCCACCAGCTCCGGAACCAATGATGATCGCGTCGTACGGATTAGCCATGCTCCGTAAGATGCAAAACCCCTCCATCGAAACAGCACCCCATACACGCAATCGTTCGCCATAACTCATGCGATAACTCGCAGTGCAGGACGCAAACAGGAACGGGTGTCATCCTTCGCCGCAGGCGGAGGACCCGCTTGATTGCAAATCACGTCAAATCGTCGAGATCCCAATCGAAGATACCTGCCTTGATCCATACACCACACCCGACTCTTCCTTATCGTTCATTCATCCTTATTCATCCTCATTTTCCGGTAGTCTAGACGCGACATGCCAAACACCATTCCGCCAACCATGCAAGCAGCTGTCTATCGCGACATCGACGACGTCCGCACCGAAACCGTTTCCGTACCAACGATCGGCCCCGGCGAAGTCCTCCTCCGCATCGACACCTGTGGTATCTGCGGCACCGACCTCAAGAAGATCCACACCGGCTCCCACACCGCACCGCGCGTCTTCGGTCACGAGATGGCCGGCACCATCGCGGCTGTCGGTGAAACGGTGCGCGGCTTTGCCGTCGGCGACCGCGTCATGGCCTTCCACCACGTTCCCTGCGGCCACTGCTTCTACTGCCGCAAGCAGACCTTTGCACAGTGCGAGACCTACAAACGCGTCGGCACCACCGCAGCTCTCGGCGAACCCTCCGGCGGCGGCTTCGCCCAGTACATCCGTGTCATGGACTGGATCGTCGGCGACGGCATCACCCCCGCCGGCCTCATTCACATCCCTGACGACATCCCCTTCGAGCAGGCGGCCTTCATCGAGCCGGTAAACACTACGTTCAAAGCCATCCGCCTTCTCAACCTCGCGCCCGACGACACCGTCCTCGTCATCGGACAGGGAAGCATTGGCATCCTCCTCGCCGCCCTCGCCGCGCAGACAGGCGCAACCGTCCTCACCAGTGACATGTACCCCGAGCGCCACGCCATCGCCGCGCAGTACGGTCTGCATCACCCCATCGACGCAAGAGCCGATGTCGTCGCCGCCGCCAAAGCTGCGACAGAAGGCCGCGGTGCCGATGTGGCCCTCGTCGCCGTCGCCGCTGACGCGCTGATCGCGACAGCCATGCAGGCCATCCGTCCCGGCGGCCGCGTCATGCTCTTCGCCAGCACCCAGCACGGCACCGCCGCCTTCGATCCCGCCGCCGTCTGCATGGACGAGAAGACGCTCATGGGCTCCTACTCCTCGTCGGCCGCGATTCAGCAGGAGGGCATCGACCTCGTCTTCGACGGCTACCGTTCAGGCAAGCTCGATCTCACCAGGCTCATCTCGCACCGCTTCACCCTCGACAGCGCCGCCGAAGCCATCCACCTTGCGTCGCATCCCGTTCCCGACTCGATGAAGATTGTGCTCAAGCTGGATCCTCCCTCACAGCTCTGATGTCGGCGCGCTCCACGAAGAGGCGGGGTCCGAACGGAGCGTAACTCATCGTTGATTCCACTAACTCCGTCGAGAAGCGCACGAACACGGACATACATGCACATCAATACACCCAACTTTCGCCGAAACCGCGCCCTGGCCGGTGAGCGGTAGACTAGTAGCGATGAGCGAATCCAACGAAACCTCCTACGCAAACCTGAACGCCCTGAGCCGCGCCGCCTCGGCCTATCTACGTTCCGCGCAGCACCAGCCGATCCAATGGAATGAATGGGGTACGGAGGCTTTCGCCAAAGCCAGGCGCGAAAACAAGCCTATTCTCCTCGATATCGGAGCCGTCTGGTGCCACTGGTGCCACGTCATGGATCGCGAAAGCTATGAAAACAAAGTCACTGCGCAGATCATCAACGACAACTTCATCCCCGTAAAGGTCGATCGGGACGAGCGCCCCGACGTCGACACACGCTACCAGGCCGCTGTCTCCGCCATCAGCGGACAGGGTGGATGGCCCTTGACAGCGTTCCTCACGCCGGACGGAAAGCCTTATTTTGGAGGCACTTACTTCCCCCCGGACGAACGCTACGGCCGCCCCAGCTTCCAGCGCGTCCTGCTCACGATGGCGGACGCCTTCTCCAGCCGCCGCGACGAAGTGGAAGAGTCCGCAGGCAGCGTCATGCAAGCCATCGAGCACAACGAGAGCTTCTCCGGACGCGCCGGAAACCCCGGCCCACCACTCCTTGCGAAGATGATCGACTCCATCCTCAAGCAGTTCGACGAGCGCAACGGCGGCTTCGGGTCACAGCCTAAGTTCCCGCATCCAGGGGCTTTAGACCTCCTCGTTGATGCAGCAGGCCGCGGCGGTGAGCAAGCCGACCGCGCCGCACACGTAGCGAAAGTCACGCTCGAAAAGATGGCTTCAGGGGGTATCTACGACCAGCTGGCAGGCGGCTTTCACCGCTACTCCGTGGACGAACGCTGGATCGTGCCGCACTTCGAGAAGATGGCCTATGACAACAGCGAACTGCTCAAGAACTATACACATGCCTTCCAAACCTTTGTAGAACCGCGGTTTGCGGAAGTGGCAAAGGATATTCTGCGGTGGATGGATGAGTGGCTGAGCGACCGCGATCTGGGCGGCTTTTACGCATCGCAGGACGCCGACGACTCGCTCGACGATGATGGCGATTATTTCACCTGGACCCGTGACGAAGCTGCCGCAGTTCTTTCCAATGAAGAGTTTGAAGCCGCTGCAGCGTACTACAATCTTCGCGCCGTCGGCGATATGCACCACAATCCGCAGAAGAACGTGCTGCACACGCCGACGCGTACGGCGCACGTGAACATCGAGTTGCTGCAAGCGGCAAAGAATAAGCTGTATGCAGCACGCTTGCAGCGCAAGACGCCATACATAGACAGGACCGTGTACACCGGCTGGAACGGTATGTGTATCGCGGCATACCTCGCTGCCGGACGCGGCCTCGGATTGAAGGAGCCTGTAGCGTTCGCTCTGAAGTCGTTGGATCGAGTACTGACGTCTGGCTGGGATGAAAAGACAGGACTAGGGCACGTTGTAGCGTACGGAGAGGGTACATCGGCGGAAATAGTGATGGGTACGCTCGACGATTATGCGTTCATTGCCAATGCTGCGCTGGATGCGTGGGAGGCCAGCAGCGACATGCGCTACTTCAGGTCAGCCAAAGAGATTGCAGACGCGATGGTGAGCCGCTTCTACGATGTGACAGGTGGCGGCTTTTTCGATACTGAATCTCGTGCAGACGCACTGGGCGCGTTGAGCACACGCCGCAAGCCATTGCAGGACTCGCCTACGCCCGCCGGAAACGCGGTGGCGGCTACAGTGTTGCTGCGGCTGGCGGCGCTGACGGATGAAAGTGGAGAATCAAGCAGTTACGAGACGCGAGCCCAAGAGACGCTGGAGACGTTTGCGGGCATTGTCGAGCACTTTGGACTGTATGCGGCGAGTTATGGACTGGCCCTGCGGCGAGCCATTGAGTCATCGTCACTGGTGTGTGTGATTGGTGAGGATGCCCTTGCAGAGGAGTTGTCGATGACGGCGATGCATCGATTCGCGGTCAACAAGAGTGTCATTCGGCTGCGGAGGGAGCAGTTGCAACCGGACAATGCTGCTCTGCCGCCCGCCCTGGCTGCGACGCTTCAATATCTTCCGCAAGCGGAGGGAAGCATGGCCCTGGTGTGTCGGGGGAGTGTATGCCTGCCGCCTGTGGTCAGTTGTGAAGCGCTCGTCGGCGTTCTGTCAGAGGGGCGCACAACGCATGGAGAGGGGTGAGAACAGGACTCGCGAAGGTCTTTTCGCTGGCTTGTTCACAGAGGATTTCAGGACTGCTGAGATAATGGCCTCATGGCACGCCGCGTTATCAAGCAGTACGAGTTTCTCCGCAAGATCGGTTCGGGTGGCAGCGGTGTTGTGTTTCTAGCGAATGACACGCTGCTGCAGCGACCTGTTGTGCTGAAACTGTTGAAGCGTGGGTTACAGACACCGGAACAGGTTCGTGCGACGCAACTGCGCGAGGCGCGGCTGGCGTCGGCCATCGACCATCCGAATGTCTGCGCAATCTATGAGGTCGGTGAAGCCGAAGACGAAGCGTATATCGTCATGCAGTATATTCCGGGAAAGAGTCTGGACAAAGTAATTGCGGAGGGTCCGGCGAATGCGCAGTTGGTGCTCTCCAGCGGCATGCAGATAGCGGATGGACTGTCCGCAGCGCATAATCTTGGCATTTTCCATCGGGACCTAAAGCCGGCGAACGTAATGCTTACGGACGGCGGCCTGATCAAGATTCTTGACTTTGGTTTGGCGCGGCAGTTGAAGCGCGGGAACATCGACTTCGATCCGTCGCTGACATCGCAGCCAGTCGCGCCGGCTATGGTTGGGGAGACCTACACGGCACGCGGGGGAACGATCGCGTATATGGCTCCGGAGCAGTTTGTGACGGGCCAAAGCAGTGTTCAGAGCGACATCTTTGCGCTGGGGTTGGTGCTGTATGAGATGGTCAGTGGTCGCCATCCCTTTCACCGGCCGGATGCGCAGGACCTACAAAGTATTCGGGCAATTCAGTATGCGGCACCGCCTTCGCTGCGGGCTATCGTGCCTGATCTGCCAATAGAGTTGGAGAGCGTGATTCTTCGGTGTCTTGAGAAGCAACCTGCGGAGCGATATGCGTCGGCTGCGGAGGTGCGCGAAGGTCTGAAGACGATCGTAAAGTCGCTGCAACTCGACACCATGTTGATGCCAGGCGAGGGAGCGATTTATATGCCAGCACAGCAGCGTCTGGACATGGAGACGCCAGAGCAGGAGAAGCGAACAACAGGAATTCTCTCCATGCTCGCGGAGCGTTTTCGCGACAGTACAACCACGACACAGACCAAGGGGCCAAATATTGTGGTGCTGCCTTTTGTGAATCTGGGATCGAGCGATTCGACGCACTTCTATGGGTTTGCACTGGCGGACGCACTGGCGGCGAGGCTGGCAAAAGTCCCGTCGCTGGTGGTACGACCATCGAGCGCGCTGATGGATATTCCAACGCGCCAGCTTGATCCGTTGAGTATAGGCCGCAAGTTAATGGTCGACTTTGTGCTGGCGGGCAGCTTTCTTCGGTCAGAGAAAGGCTTCGATCTGAACTGGCAGTTGCTTGATATTGGCGGACAGAGCGTGCGGACCGGAGGCGCGATCAGCGTAGGAAGCTTCGATCTAATCGCTGTACAGACGGAGATCTGCGACGAGGTCTTCGGTGAGTTGCATGGATTTGGCGGGTTGACGGTTCGGAATCCCGGGCCAGCGAGCGTGGTATCGCTGGGCGAGGATGTGTCGGAGGAGTATCTACAGGCGCGGGCGTTGCTCTCTTCCTTCATGTCGAGAACGGGTAGCAGAGACGAGCTTGACCGAGCGCGTGAGTTGTTTGAGGGTGTGGTCAAACGCGATCCGAAGTATGCTCCGGGATGGTCCGGGCTAGGGATTACTCATCTACAGTATGCGCGGCATGGACTGGGTGGACAGATGCACGTGCTCGAAGCTCGAAGGGCTTTCGATCAGGCACTGGAGCGGGATCAGGGATCGGTAGAGGCGAATCTTTATCGCGTGTATATGTTGTTGAGCCGCGGTGAAAAAGAGAGTGCACGGCATGGCATCGAGCGGCTACTACAGCAGGCTGCGAATGATTGGAACGTGCATCTGGTTGCGGGATTGACCCTGCGCATTGATGGGTTATATGAAGAGGCGTTGGACCAGTTCAACACATCGCTGCGCTTAAATCCGTCGAATGCGGCCATGATTTATAACCACCGGGCGCGTGTGTATCAGTATCAGAATCAGCTGGAACTTGCTGGGGACGAGATCGAGAAAGGTTTGACGCTGGAGCCGAGGCAGCCTCTGCTGCGGATATCCAAGGGATATCAACAGATGCGCCAAGGCGAGTTGACGAAGGCGATTGAAACGCTTGAGCAGGTGACAAGGGACGATTCGACGCTGCGGATCGTGTTCCCGACGATTGCAATGTGCTATGTGCAGTTGGGCGACAGGAACCGTGCGGCGGAGTTTATTTTGGAAGAGACTTTGGCGGCGGCGGAGGCTGACAGCGAGATGGCATACCGGCTGGCGACATACTTCGCGGTAGAGGGCGACTCATCAGAGGCCCTGCATTGGCTTCGGCGGGCGATTTACCTGGGAAATGAAAACTATCCGTGGTTCGGCAAAAATCCGGCATGGCGCGGAATGCTGGAGAACCAGGATTTCCAGCGGATTCTTGAGGACCTGAAGAAGAGCTTTAAGCGAAACCAGAAGAACTGGAAGCGATTGCTGTCGCAGGTGATGGGCTAGAGGACGATGCTTGAGCAAAAGAACAAAGGCCCTCGATGAGATCGAGGGCCTTTTGTGCGGATGGAGTTTTAGTGAGCTGAGGGGCTAAGTTGAAGGGAGTCGCCGAGGGCGAAGACGATTTGCGTGCCAGCGGGTAACTGTTGTTGCCGATCCTGCTTAAGCCACAACACTGTTGATGCTCCGGCTCCGACGCCAAGCCCGACGAGTGCACCCACGGGGCCGCCGATCATGGCACCGGCGACGACGGTTCCGGTGGTGGTGAGGCCGACAGCGCCAGCGGTAACGGCTGGATGATTGCTGCCGACGATGGTGCCCTCATCGTTGACGTGGGAAGCCTGGTAGTCATCGATGTCGTTGACGTCAGCGTCCAACTTGTAGGTGCTGCCATCAGGAAGGCTGACGCTGTCAGGGTGAAGGCGGATAACGGACGGCCCGCCGATGCGGCGACCGCCGTGAATGCGAGCGATGTGTCCGTAGATGAGGCTGCCGGCAGGAATCAGCGTCACGCCATGACGCGTTACATCGTTCGAGAGGACGGCAGTAAAGCGCGTACCTTCAGCGGTGGTCAGTGTGGAAATTGGCTGTTGAAGACGGGCTTTGAGCAGCGTGCCAATGGGAAGCTCATTGGGACCGGTGGGAACGCTGGTCACGATGCCGCTGTTGATGTCGCTGGTGACGGCGAGTGTCGGATCACCGGAGGCAAGCGCTGCAGTCTGAACTGGAGATGCGGCTGGTGTGGCGTTGCGTCTGGAGAGTGTCGGGGCGGGCGATGCATCTCCCGAGGTCTGTTCGTCTGCGAAAACTGGTGGCTGCACGGTGAGCGCAGGAGCGTCGGATGCATGCGTGGGGGGAACATAGTGCGTGTTGTCGACGGGCACCGTTGGCTGGGTGTCGTCGAGATCTTCAGGATGCGATGTGCCAGTGGTTTGAGCGATGGAGTGTGTGGCTGGCAGAAGCAGCAGGACTGCGGTTGCAAAAGTGAGTTGGAATCTGGTCTTCATTGTGGGCGTCTCCCGAAAAGGCGCAGATGCACCTGCATTGAGGATAGGGCGCGGATTTAGAGGATGGGGAAGATTAGAGCGCAGCGCACCCTGACGGTTAACAGAGGTGGGGGTGTACTTTGGCCGAGCGGGGTGGGGCGGAGATGATGCGTTCGTAATATCGCTCGTAGAGGGGGATGATGCGGGAGGCGCAGAAGTGGTCCTGGGCAGTGCGGCGTGCGGCTTTGGACATGGATTCGAGCAGCGCAGGTTTGCTGAGGACGGAGATGGCGCCCTCGGCCATGCCGTCAACGTCGCCGATATCGTATAGGAGGCCATTGGTGCCGGAATTGATGAGTTCGGGGACGCCGCCTACACGTGTTGCGACAGCAGGGACGCAGCAAGCCATGGCTTCGAGAGCGGCGAGGCCGAAGGATTCCATCTCGCTGGGCATAATCATAAAGTCGGCGAGGCCGAGAAGTTCGTTGACGTTCTCTTGTTTGCCGACGAACTCGACGCGGTCGGCGATGCCGAGGCGCATGGCGAGGAACTCGGCGGCGGAGCGATCCGGACCGTCGCCAATGAGGAGGAGGCGTGCGGGAAGGGCCTTGGAGACGCGGGCGAAGACATGGATGACGTCGAGGACGCGCTTGACGGGTCGAAAGTTGGAGAGGTGAACCAGGAGACGCTCGTCGGGTCCGGCGAAGCGTGGGCGTTGCTGGGCAACGAGGATAGGATCGCGTTGGTAGAAGTCGCAGTTGACAAAGTTGCGGATGACTTCAATGTCACGGGTGATGCCGAGGTTTTCGCGGGTCTGATCGCGGAGAAAGGAGGAGATGGCGCTAACGCCGTCGGATTCGTCGATGCCAAAGCGCGTGATGGGGAGATAGGAGCGGTCGAGGCCGACGAGGGTGATGTCGGTACCGTGCAGGGTAGTGATGAAGGGGAGATGGCGACCGCGCGCGGCGAGCATCTGGCGGGCGAGAAGGGCGCTGACAGAGTGTGGGATCGCGTAGTGGACGTGGAGGAGATCGAGATTGTGAAATTCGGCGACTTCGGCCATGCGAGTGGCCAGCGCGAGGTCGTACGGCGGATACTCGAAGAGGGGATAGTTGGAGACGGGGACTTCGTGGTAGCGAATGTTCGCCTCGCGGCCGGTGAGACGGAAGGGCGGGGAGTACGTAATGAAGTGGATCTCGTGGCCACGCGCAGCGAGCTCAATGCCGAGCTCAGTGGCTACAACTCCGGAGCCTCCGTAGGTGGGATAGCACGTGATACCGATCTTCATAGGTCGCTTCGCTCATCCTGAGGTGGCGGAGATACCCCCCCCTCCCCCAAGTTTCACTTTCTGGGTGTAACTGCTTGTTTATCAGCGGGATACGGGTGAAACTTGCTTTCAAAGTATTCAAAACAGGGAGCTTACGGGTAAAGTCTTCAAAAGGCAGAGCTTACGTCGATACATTCCTTGCTGGCGGGTGGCTTATTCATTGTGGGGCGATCTTGCGCATTGCGGGTCTTTTAGGTGTGTTACCAGTGTAGAGGATCGCGCAGGGTATATGTGCCACGTGTAAGTTGTTTGCTATGTGGTTCTTGCGGTGGTTCGGGTATTGACAACGTTTTGGAGGACGCTGCCTTGTCGGTCGCCCTCTAGAGAAGGTCTTTGTAGTTGATGCTCTGGAAGGGGCGAGGGTTCGGAGAAACTGTTGATGGGTTTGATAGGGCTTCTAGGAGGGCGATGCGCTCGATGTCGCGGGAGGAGCGGAGGCGTGTGGGGATGGCGGCGAGGTCGGGGTCGTTGTAGCCGGGATGGCAGACGAGCTCCCATGTGCCGCTGGGGATGTGGGCGAGGATGCTGCGGAGAGCAGTGCTGTCGAGGCTTCCGGTGGCGGCGACGCCGAGGGTTCCGTCGGTGGTGAGGATGGCTCGGGAGCAGATTTGGGGGAGCGTGAGGAAGCGGGAGTGCAGTTGGTGGAGGAGGCGAAGCTGAAGGCGGCGGAGATAGGGGGTGGCGTTGGGGATGGGGCACCAGGCAGGCTCGAAGGGATTACGGATAGCGCGGATACCGGTGCTTTCGGCGACGGCGAGGAGGGGGCGTGCGATTTGGGGGAGGATGTGGGTGTGCTTGTGGGTGTCGATGTGAGAGGGGTGGATGCCGTGTTGCTGGAGGCGGGCGATCTGGGCGTGGGCTTCGCGGGTGATGTCGGAGGATGAGATTTTGCCGCGCGAGGCGGAGAGGAAGAAGTCGGCGAGCGAGGGGCGGAGGTGGATGCCATCGGGCGCGAGCAGGGTTGGGATGGTGTGGGGCGGGGAGAGGGGTGTGCCGTCGGTGAGGACGATGTGGCAACCGATGGCGAGGGTGGGATGGGCGAGGGCGGTGCGGACGGCGTCGGTGAAGGCGGGGCCGTTGGCCATGAGGGTGGCGGAGGTGAGGGCACCGAGGGTGTGGAGTTCGGCGATGGCGCGATTGATTCCGGGGGTGAGACCGAAGTCGTCGGCGTTGACGATCAGGCGAGGGAGCATGGGGTTAGTAGAGCACTTTGGAGCGGCGCAAGGGGGAAGTCTATGTTTTATTTGAGAATGATAAATATCCGATGACAGATACGTGCTGGCCATGAGGGATAAAGGATACTTTTGTGGTCTGGCTAGGGCCGGGGCACGTTACATTGTGCAGATGTTTTGCGCACAGTCATGGACTTCGCAACGCGGTTTTCCTACAGCGCAGCGGCTAGGATAGGTAAAGCTCATGAACCAACCAAGGGTACTTTCTCCAGAGATTCTTCTTCATATTGCACGGACATTAAGTGTTTCTATCCACTCGCTTGCGGCGACGATTTCGCTGCTGGATGAGGGCGGCACGGTGCCTTTTATCGCGCGGTATCGCAAGGAGGCGACCGGTGCACTGGATGAGGTAAAGATCCGCGACATTGAGGAGAAGCTGGCGTACTTTCGCGATCTTGGCGCGCGGCGTGAGACGATTCTGGCGTCGATTGCGGAGCAGGGAAAGCTTACGGACGAGCTGCGCGGACGGATCGAAGCGACGATGGAAAAGGGTGAGCTGGAAGACCTGTATCTGCCGTATCGTCCGAAGCGGCGCACGAAGGCGACGATTGCGAAGGAGCGAGGACTGGAGCCGCTGGCGGAGTATCTGTGGGCGCAGGAGAGAGCGGCGTATACGCTCGCGGAGTTTGCAGCGACGTTTGTGGATGAGGCGAAGGAGGTAAAGAGCGTTGGTGAGGCGCTGGAGGGAGCGCGCCATATTGTTGCGGAACGGATCGCAGAGACGGCAGAGGTTCGGAAGGCGCTGCGGCAGTTGATGCATGACGAGGGTGTGGTTGTGAGTCGCCGCATTGTGGATGCAGCGGACCCGCAGGAAAAGTTCAAGATGTATTACGAGTATCGCGAGCCGGTGAAGGCGATTCCGTCGCACAGGATGCTGGCGATTCGACGAGGCGAGGCGGAGACGGTCCTCTATTTCGTGATTGAGGTGGATGCGGCGCGCGCGATTGGGATTGCGCAGCGGTACGTGATGCGACGCGAAGGAGATTGGACGACGCAGCTGGAGCTGGCGGTCGATGATTCGTGGAGCCGGTTGCTGTCGTCGAGCATCCAGACGGAGCTCAGGATGGAGCTGAAGAAGCGGTCGGATTTGGACGCGATCCAGGTGTTCCGCGACAACCTCAATAACCTGCTGCTGGCACCGCCGGCTGGACCTATATCTGTGCTGGGCATCGATCCAGGTCTGCGGACGGGATGCAAGGTTGCGGTGGTCGATGAGACGGGCAAATTTCTGGCGCATGATGTGATCTACCCACATACGGGGCAGACGGCGAAGGCGAACCAGACGATGGTGAAGTTGGTGCAGCAGTACCGCGTGCGCGCTATTGCGATTGGCAATGGAACGGCGTCGCGTGAGACGGATGCGTTTGTCAGGGATTTTCTGAGCGAGCACCATCTGACGGATATTTTCAAGGTAATGGTTTCGGAGTCGGGAGCGAGTATTTATTCAGCGTCGGATGTGGCACGGCAGGAGTTTCCTGATCTGGATCTTACGGTGCGGGGCGCGATTTCGATTGCGCGACGATTGCAGGATCCGCTGTCGGAGCTTGTGAAGGTTGATCCAAAGTCGATTGGAGTGGGGCAATATCAGCACGATGTAGATCAACGACAGTTGCAGCAATCGCTGGAGGCGACGATTGAGAGCTGCGTGAATAAAGTTGGCGTTGATTTGAATACGTCTTCGTGGACGCTGCTGCGTTATGTAGCGGGGATCACGGAGCGAACTGCGTTGAAGATTGTTCAGTTCAGGGATGAGAATGGACGCTTTACATCGCGCGCGCAACTGAAAGAAGTTGCGGGGGTCGGAGCGAAGACGTTCGAGCAGGCGGCGGGATTTCTGCGGATTCGGGGTGGGTCGCAGCCGCTGGATGCAACGGCGGTGCATCCGGAGAGTTATGCATTGGTGGAGCAGATCGCAGGCGCGTTGGGAACTCCTGTGGAGCAGATCATCGAGCGACCTCAACTGCTTGATGGCATTGACCGGTCGAAGTTTTCGGCCGGTGTGTTTACGTTCAACGACATTCTTGAAGAACTGCGCAAACCGGGACGCGATCCGCGTGAGACGTTCGTCGCGCCAGTGTTCCATGAGGGCGTTCGTGAGTTCGCAGATGTGCAGCCAGAGATGGTGCTTGAGGGCGTGGTGACGAATGTGACGAAGTTCGGCGCGTTCGTTGATATTGGCGTGCATCAGGACGGACTGGTGCATATCTCGGAGCTATCGAACCGGTACATCAAAGACCCGAATGAGGCTGTGAAAGCAGGGCAGATTGTGAAGGTGAAGGTTCTGAGTGCCGATCTCGTAACGAAGAGAATTGCGCTGTCGATGAAGGCGTTGATGACGGCGGTGGCGGGAGGTAACGTGCAAGGGCGACCGAAGGAGAAGGCGCAGCCTCGGCCTGCTGGCGGGCGCGTGACGACGCGGATTGCTGCGCCGCAGAGCGTGGAGGAGAAGCTGGCGGTGCTGTCGACGCGGTGGAAGGTGCGGTAGGTGATTTGGGCGCGGTGAGGGACGGATGCAGCTTGCTGCGAGCGTTTCGGCGAGTTGGCGCAGGGACGCCTGCGCCAGCCAGAGCAGATTCGCTAAGGGTGAAGTAGTTGCGTTCCACGGAGAAGCTGCAGGTCTCTCCACTGCGCCAAACGATGAAGCCGTTTGGCTCCGGTCGAGATGACAATGTTTCGGTATACGCTAAACGCTAATGGCTACGTTGCTCTAGTTCGACTTGTATGGCCTGGGCATCGCGATCGAGCTTGACGAGCTTGAAGCTGCGCACCTGGCCGACACTGAGAGGTTCCGGAGTTTTCGTTGTCGAGGGAGTGTTGCCCTTCCAGCGAGCATTCAACATGGAGGTCAGAGAGGACAGATCCAATGCCGGTGTGGCGGTGGATTTGGGCGCAGTTTGCGTGGAAGTCGTGATTGGACAGAGTGCGCGTATGCCCTCACCGAGTTCAATGCTTCCAGCGTCCGATGTCAGGTCCACGACGCGACCGGAGACAATGTCTCCTTCGCTATGTTCTTCAAGGTATTCAGCAAGGCTGGTGGGTGCGAGTTGCTTCATACTGAGGCGCAGTTGGCGCTTCTCTGTGTCGATTGCGAGGACTTTTGCTTTAACGGACTCGCCTACGCGGAGGACATCCTGAGGGTGATGTAGATGACGGTCGGCGACGATCTCGCTGATGTGGACCAGGCCATCGACGCCTTCTGCGATTTGCACGAACGCACCGAACTTCATCATGCGGACGACGGTGCCTTCGACGGAAGAACCGACGGGGAATTTGGTGGAGACGTCGGCCCAAGGGTCGCCGAGGGTCTGTTTCAGGCCGAGAGCAATGCGGCGTTCGGTGGGACTGATGGAGAGGACGACGGCCTCGACGCGATCGCCGGGCTTGAGGATGTCGCTGGGCTTGTGGACTTTTTTTACCCATGACATCTCGGAGACATGGATGAGACCCTCAATGCCTGGTTCCAGCTCGACGAAGGCACCGAAGTCCATGAGACGGGTAACGGTGCCGGTGATGCGCTGGCCTGTGGTGAAGCGGTCTGGAGCGGTCTCCCAGGGTTCTGGCTGCAGTTGCTTGAGGCCGAGCGACAGGCGCTTGGTATCGGTGTCGACGGAGAGGATTTTGAGTTCGAGTGGCTGGCCGATGGAGAGCACGTCTTCAGGTGCATTGACGCGGCTCCAGGCGATGTCGCCGATGTGCAGGAGGCCTTCGGTGCCGCCGAGATCGACGAAGGCGCCATAGGTGGTGAGGCTGCGTACCGTACCGGAGACGATGTCGCCGGCGTGAAGTTCGGCGAGGCGGCCATGCTGCGCCAGCGCTGCCTGCTCCTCGAGGATGACGCGGCGATCGACGACGATGTCTTCGGTGGTGGTGTCGAGCTTGATGATGCGGCAGGTGATGTCCTGGCCGACGAGCTTCTCGACTTCGGCGGCATCGCGAACCCCGCTGCGGGATGATGGCATGAAAGCGCGGACGCCGACGTCGACGGTGAGGCCACCTTTGACGACGGCGGTGACGGTGCCGGGGATGGCTGCCTTTTGTGCGAACGCCTGCTCCAGGGAGTGCCAGTCCTTCGGCTGCTCGATGCGGATGAGAGAGAGCTCGTAGTAGCCTTCGGCGTTGCGACCCTTTACGGAGACGGGCAGCTTCTGGCCGGGCTCGATGGAGGCTGCGCCGTTGGGGAAGGCGGTGCGCGGGAGGATGCCCTCGGTTTTATAGCCGATATCGACGTAGACAGATTCTGCATCGAGCGAGATGACGGAGCCTTCGAGCTGCTTTGTACCGGCGTCACCCTTGTGGGAGTGAGTCTGTTCGAACTCGGCGAGCATTTCGCTGAAAGATTCTGTGGAGGGATCTGAAGGATCTGCTGCTTCATTGGATACGGGGATGAGGGTATCGCGCGTCATAGTATGCCTCCTATTGTGTCAGATGAGTGAGCGGGGCACCAAGAGAACGCGGTCTGGCGGATGAGACGTGAGGCGTATGGGCCATCTGACGCTAGCGGCCAGCGGTCGACAGGACAGCTTGAATCTGGACCAGTTGAGGGTCCGCGGAGGTATTGCTTTCAAGCTCGGGCCGTCGAAGCTTTGTTGGGCCGAGGAGGGCGATGCTGGGAAGCGGACCTCGGACCATGGCGACTTCGTCGCAGGCATAGAGGCGGGGGCAGGTCTGGCAGTCTTTGTAGATCTTGTCGGGCATGGCGTCGCGCTCTGCGGTGCGGAAGCCGAAGTGGTGGAAGAAGTCGGGGATGCGGGTGAAGAGGCAGACGGAGATGACGGCGTGCTGCTCGGCTTCTGCGAGCAGGGCCTGGAGGAGAAGACCGCCGGCGCCGCATCCCTTGGCTTCGGGCTTGACGACGATGGAACGGACTTCGGCGAGGTGCGGGCCGTAGAGGTGGAGGGCACCGCAGCCGAGAAAGTCGCCGTTGGCGGTCTGGGCGACGGTGAAGTCGCGGATGTTTTCGCAGATTTCGGCGTAGGAGCGGCGGAGAAGGGTGCCGTCGCTGGAGAGGGAGTTGACGAGGTCGAAGACGTTGCGGGCATCCTGGAGGTGGGCGCTGCGGGTGCGGATTTCGTTAGGCATCGGGGTGCTCGGCTGTTGAGGGAATGGAGAGGTGTGCGATGCGGTCTTTGGCTTGTGCGAGGGCCTCTGCGACGCGGTGAGCTGCGGTGCCTCCGATGACGTTGTGGCAGTCGAGGGTGGAACGGAGGCTGATGGCGTCGAAGAAGTCTTGGGCGAAGTAGTCGCTGAGTTGCTGGAGATCGGCGAGAGGAAGGGCGTTGAGTTCGAGGTTGCGTTCGAGGCCGAGGCGGACAGCGTTGCCGATGACCTCGTGCGCCTTGCGGAAGGGCAGACCTTTGTTGGAGAGATACGTGGCGGCGGCCATAGCGTTGAGGTAGCCGGTGGTTGCTGCGGTTTGCATGGGGTCGAAGCGGAACTTGAGGGCGCGGGTGAAGTTGGGGAGGACGGAGAGCAGGCCGGCGAGGGTGTCGGCGATGTCGAAGATCTGCTCCTGGCCTTCCTGAAGGTCTTTGTTGTAGGCGAGCGGAAGGCCTTTGATCAGGGTCGCGAGAGCGGTCGCGGAGCCGAGGAGACGGGCGGATTTTCCGCGTGCGAGCTCGGTGAGGTCGGGGTTCTTCTTCTGCGGCATGGCGGAGCTGCCGGTGGAGAAGGCTTCAGGGAGATCGACGAAGCCGAACTCGGCTGTGGCGTAGAGGGTGATCTCTTCGGCAAAGCGCGAGATGTGCAGGCCGAGGGTGCTAGCGGCCTGTGCGAAGTCGAGCATGAAGTCGCGGTCGGAGGTGGCGTCCATGCTGTTAGGTGTGGGTGCGGTGAAAGCGAGGGCGCGCGCGGCGATGGTGCGGTCGAGTGCGAGGGTTGCGCCGGCGACGGCCCCGGAGCCGAGGGGGCAGAAGTTCATGCGGGTGCGGGCGCCGATGAAGCGGGAGAGGTCGCGCTCGATCATGCTGACGTAGGCGAGGAGCCAGTGGGCGATGAGGACGGGCTCGGCGCGCTGGAGGTGGGTGTAGCTGGGCATGACGGCGTCGCCGGCGGATTCGGCGAGGGTGAGGAGGGCGGAGAGCCAGCGATGGAGGCCAGAGAGGGTGAGGTCGATGGAGTCGCGGACGAAGAGGCGCATGTCGGTGGCGATCTGTTCGTTGCGGCTGCGGCCGGTGTGGAGCTTGAGGGCGAGCGCGCCGATCTCGCGGGTGAGTTCGAGCTCGACGTAGTGGTGGATGTCTTCGGCCTGTGGGGCGGAGGCGACGATTGCGGCTTCGATCTGCTGGTTGGAGGTCTCGTAGTCGGGCTCGCCGGAGGTAGCGGAGATGCGGTGCGCCCAGTTGAGCGGGCGCTGGGCGACCTGCGTGAGGCCTTCGAGGGTCTTGGCGAGCTCGTCGGGCGTGAGGATGCCGGCGGCGGCGATGGTCTGCGCGTGGGCCTTGCTGGCGGCTACTTCTTGTGGGAGGAGACGCCAGTCGAAGGGGAAGCTGCGCTGCCACTGCTCGAAGGTGCGGTCGAGGGGCTCGCGGAAGCGGCCGGACCACATTTTGGTGGGTTGGTTAGACATTAGTGTTTACCTTGTGCGAGGGCGCGTAAGCAGAGTGACAGTAGCAAAGAAACAATGACCGCGAGGAGCGATGCAGAAAGCATTGTGTGGGCTACGAGTTGGTTGTGAAGATTGCTAGATGAAGCATCGACGCATACGCCGTTTTGAAAGGAATTGCAGTTGAGCCAAGCGATTCCGGATAGGAATGCAACGGAAGAAACTAGAGAGATACCTAAGCCGCGCAGAAAAGTTAGACGTTTGCGGAGAATCAATCCAGACACAAGTAATCCGATGACGCAACCAACGGCTAAATTCATAAGTGCGATTATGAGAGCGCCGGTCGATCCGATCATCTTTCTACCTCAGGGGCTAAAGCCCGGATGCTGCGGTGGTGGTTCTTGTGCCGGGCTGACAGACCTTTGCTGATTGGTTTGCGTTGTACCTAGGCCTTCGGCCTAGGCTGTTATATTGGCGGGTCTTCGACCCTTGATGTGGTGGCTATGGTTTAAATCTTTGGGTTCGTGATATTCGTTGGCCGGGTCGCTATTTCTTGGGTGTTGGTTTGAGGGCCGTAGGCCCGGGGGCATAACAGCCCAGGCCGAAGGCCTGGGTACGGGTGGTGTACAAAGAGTTGAGGGCTGCAAGCCCGACACATCGAGGGAACTATGGCGCAGACGCTGAGCTTGAATCTCGTCCATATTGTCTTCAGCACTAAACAAAGAATGCCTCTGATCTCCGAGGAGATTGGTCCGGCACTTCATGCGTATCTGGCGGGTACGGCTCGGAAGCTCGATTGCGAATGCTTTCGGGTTAGTGGCGTTCAGGAGCATGTGCATCTGGCACTGCGGCTTGCTTCCACGCGTACCTCGGCGAAGGTTGTGTCGGAGATCAAGACGGCGTCGTCCGTTTGGATGAAGCAGCAGGGCGTTGCCAAATTTGCGTGGCAGAGTGGGTATGGATTGTTCTCCGTTGGACCCGCAGACCTGGGCGCGTTGATGCAGTACATCGACGGGCAAAGGCAGCATCATGCCAAGCGAAGTTTCCAAGACGAGATGCGCGGATTTTGTGAGAAGTATCATGTGGCGTTGGATGAACGATATGTGTGGGATTGAGTTTGTGTTGAGCCGGGTGTGTGTCGGGCCGAGAGTGTATGTGTCGGGTCGGGATTTTGTGTCGGGCTTACAGCCCTCGGGGTTTTGGGGGCACCTAACCCAGGCCTTCGGCCTGGGCTGTTATGTGACGCGCCTCTGGCGCTTTAAATAAATGCTAATCCTTGTCTGTGGTGGTGGTGAGTTTGGGTAGGTCGCTGCCTTTGCTGAGGGTGAGGAGGCCGGTTTGGGCGTAGGTTAGGAGCTTGGCGCGGGTGTCGATGATGTCGAGGTTGCGCATGGTGAGTTGGCCGATGCGGTCGCGGGGCGAGAAGGTGGATTCGGTTTTTTCCATCGACAGGCGTTCAGGGGCGAAGGTGAGGTTGGGGCTGTCGGTGTTGAGGATGGTGTAGTCGTTGCCGCGGCGGAGTTCGAGGGTGACGGTGCCGGTGATGGGCTTGGCGACCCAGCGCTGGGCGGCTTCGCGGAGCATGATGGCCTGGGGGTCGAACCAGCGGCCCTGGTAGAGGAGGCGGCCTAGTTTGCGGCCGCTGTCGCGGTACTGCTCGATGGTGTCCTCGTTGTGGATGCCGGTGATGAGGCGTTCGTAGGCGGCGAAGAGCAGGGCGAGGCCGGGGGCTTCGTAGATGCCGCGGGATTTGGCTTCGATGATGCGGTTCTCGATCTGGTCGGACATGCCGAGGCCGTGGCGGCCTCCGATGCGGTTGGCCTCGAGCATCAGGGCAATGGGGTCTGGGTACTCGGTGTCGTTGAGGGCTACGGGGAAGCCTTCTTCGAAGCGGACGGTGACCTCTTCGGGGCTGACGGCTACGTCGTCGCGCCAGAAGGCAGTGCCCATGATGGGGGCTACGATCTTCATGGAGGTGGTGAGGAGTTCGAGGTCTTTGGCCTCGTGGGTAGCGCCGAGGATGTTGGAGTCGGTGGAGTAGGCCTTTTCGGCGGACATCTTGTAGCCGAAGCCGGCCTTGGTCATGAAGGCGGACATCTCGGCGCGGCCGCCCAGCTCGTCGATGAACTGGGCGTCGAGCCAGGGCTTGTAGACCTGGAGGTTGGGGTTGGCGAGGAGGCCGTAGCGGTAGAAGCGCTCGATGTCGTTGCCCTTGAAGGTGGAGCCGTCGCCCCAGATGTTGACGTCGTCTTCCTTCATGGCGGTGACGAGCATGGTGCCGGTGACGGCGCGGCCGATGGGCGTGGTGTTGAAGTAGGTGACGCCGGCGGTGGTGATGTGAAAGGCCCCGGACTGGAGAGCGGCGATGCCTTCGCGGACGAGTTGCTGGCGGCAGTCGATGAGGCGGGCCTGCTCGGCGCCGTATTCTAGGGCCTTGCGGGGAATCTCGTCGTAGTCGGTCTCGTCGGGCTGGCCGAGGTTGGCGGTGTAGGCGTAGGGTAGCGCGCCCTTCTGCTTCATCCAGTGGAGGGCGGCGGAGGTGTCTAGGCCGCCGGAGAAGGCGATGCCGACTTTTTGGCCGACGGGAAGTGTTTCGAGAATTACGGACATGGTGTGATTCCTGCGGCTGCTGTGGTGTTTGGTGGAAAAGGAGGAATTCGATGAGCGACGCGAACCTTTTCGGGCCTTTTGGCTGCGCTGCGCGCCTTTCGGTAGTACAGCGACTCTCGGGCGTCAGCGCTTGGATCGAGAGTGTAAGCTGTTGCGGTTACGACTGCCGGAGATGCGTTTGGCACCGCCGAGCAGCATGAGGGTGATGGCTTTTTGTGCGTGCATGCGATTTTCGGCCTGATCAAAGACGACAGACTGTGGGCCATCGAGGACGGCGTCGGTGACTTCGGCGCCGCGGTGCGCTGGGAGGCAGTGCATGAAGACGGCGGAGTCCTGAGCACTGCTCATGAGTGCTTCGTTAACCTGGAAGGGTTTGAAGATGGGGGCGCGGCGGGCGGCTTCGTGCTCCTGGCCCATGCTGGTGCAGACGTCGGTGTAGATGGCGTCGGCGTCGGTTGCGGCTTTGAGGGGGTCATGGGTGAGGGTAAGAGATCCGCCAGTATGTTCGGCAAGTTCGATTGCTTTGTGAACAACGGACAGCTTAGGCTCAAAGCTTTTGGGCGTGGCGATGGTGCAATGGACGCCGAGGAGCGCGGCGGTGAGCATCAGCGAGTGGCAGACGTTATTGCCGTCCCCGACGTAGGTGAATTTGAGTCCTTCCAGGGAACCGAAGCGCTCTTCGAGGGTCATGAAGTCGGCGATGGCCTGGCAGGGGTGCTCGAGGTCGGAGAGCGCATTAATGACGGGGACTTTGGAGTTCGCGGCCATCTCGGTGATGGTTTCGTGCGAGTAGGTGCGGAGGACAATGATGCTCATCCAGCGCTCGAGATTGCGAGCGACGTCGGGAATGGATTCACGTTCTCCAAGTGGTGAGCTGGTCTGGTCGACGAAGAGCGCGTTGCCGCCGAGGGTGTTCATGGCGGTCTCGAAGGTAAGGCGGGTGCGCAGGGAGTCCTTCTCGAAGATGAGAACCATTTGTTTGGCGTCAAGGGCGTTGCGGAAATCTTCGGGCTGCGCTTTTACGGCGTGCGCGAGTTCCATGAGAGCAGCCATTTCGGTTACGGAGAGGTCGGCGATGGAGCAGAGATCTTTTCCGGCGAGACCCTTGGCGGTTTCGTGAAACATGGTGTCGGACTGGATGCCGAGGGAGGTAGTTGGATGCGTGCCTTTGGGTGAGTTCATGACGAATGTTTTGTTATCCAAGTTTTGATGCTCCAGTCAGCGTGGTGCTGTGCGATGGTTCAAGCTGCTTTTGCAGGGCAAGGAGTTGATCGAGCGCGAGGACTGCATGATCGACATGCCCGGGCGCGAGAAGAAAGGGCGGGAGGAATCGGAGCACGGTTTCATGCGTGCGATTGATGAGAATGTGACGTTCCATCATGCCTGACAGGACAGACTTTGCCAGATCTTCGGATGCGAGTTCGACGCCGATCATGAGACCGAGACCGCGTACGTCAACGATGGCAGGATATTTCGACTGGAGGCGACGAAGCTCTGCGCGGAAGTATTCGCCGGTGGAGATGACGTGCTCGAGCAGGTTAGACTGTATGATCTCGTCGATGACTGCGAGGGCGACGGCGCAGGCGAGCGGGTTGCCGCCGAAGGTTGTGCCATGCATGCCCGGAGTGAATGCGCGCGCGGCATCGTCGGTACAGAGCATAGCGCCGATGGGGATGCCCCCGGCCATGGGCTTTGCGAGCGTGGTGATGTCGGGCAGGACGTTGCTGTGCTGATAGGCGCACCACTTGCCGGTGCGACCCATGCCGCTTTGGATCTCGTCGAGGATGAGCAGAGCTCCAGTAGAGTCGCAGAGTTCGCGTGCGGCCATCAGGAACGCCTGCGAGACGGAGTTGATGCCGCCTTCACCCTGGATAGGTTCGATGGCGATGGCGCAGACATCAGAGGAGAATGCAGCGCGCAGGGCCTCGACATCGTTGAACGGAACGAAGTGCACATCGGGCATGACAGGAGCGAAAGGTTCGCGGTACTTTGCTTTGTGGGTTGTTGCGACTGATCCCATGGTGCGCCCGTGGAAGCTGTGTTCAAGCGCGAGAAATCTGGTGCCGATGGCCTTGCCCTCGGCGCGGAGGAGTCCGGCGTGGGCACGTGCGAGCTTGAGCGCTGCCTCCCATGCTTCCGTGCCGCTGTTGCAGAGGAAGACGCGGTCCATGCCGGTGATCTCCGTGAGGCGTGCGGCGAGTTCCGCAGTGCCGCGATGGAAGAAGAGGTTGGAGGTGTGGAGCAGCAGGGGCGCTTGTTCGGCGATGGCGCGCGTGATGGACGGATGGTTATAGCCGAGGGCGCAGACGCCAATTCCGCTAAGCAGATCGAGGTATTCGGTGCCGTGTGCGTCGCGCAAGTGTACGCCGCTGCCGGAGACGAAGAGCAGGGGATAGCGCTCATAGGTTTGGACAAGGAGCTTCGCTTCAGCGGCTTGTAGATCGTGCAGGCCGAGTGTTGGAGTGGACGTCATGCGACCATTACCTCTGTTCCATCGTTGACACGCGTGTTGAGTAAATCGGGGAGGACCGACGCCGAGGATGCGGGAAGGATGCGAACACGCTTGACGCCGTGCATGAGAGCGTCTCTACAGGCAGCAAGCTTGGGAAGCATGCCGCCGGAGACGATAGCATTCTGCTCAAGCGCTGGGATCTGCTTGAGCGAGAGCCATCGCATGACGCTACCGTCTGCGGCCTTGACGCCCGGAACGTCGGTGAGGAAGACAAGAGCGTCGGCATTGGTAGCGATGGCGCAAGCTGAGGCCATCTCATCTGCGTTGATGTTGTAGTATTCGCCATCGAAGCCGAGGGCAATAGAGGAGATGACGGGAACCGCACCCATGGTCCAGATGGCGTCGAGCCACTTGGGGTCGGTTGCGGCGATTTCGCCGACGTAACCGAGGTCGGGGTTCGTCTTTTTCTTGCGTGCGCGAAAGACGTGACCGTCGCCACCGGTCAGGCCCATGGCCGCTTGGCCGCATTGGTCGAGAGCGGCGACGAGAGACTTGTTCACGCGGCCGCCGAGCACCATAAGAGCGGCGTCGCGCGTCTCGGCGTCGGTGATGCGCAGACCAGAGACGAACTCGCTCTTTTTGCCCATCTGCGCGAGCAGACGCGTCAGTTGGACACCGCCTCCGTGAACCAAAGCCACTTTGTGGCCGTCGCGCGCAAGCAGGGTGATAGATGCTGCGCAGCGATGGAGGAGCTCAGCGTTTTCAAGCGCGGCGCCTCCGAGTTTGACAACGAATTTCATAGGAGTCCTTCCGCCTGATGCCAGCCTGCCATAAGATTCATATTTTGCACCGCCTGCGAGGCTGCGCCCTTCAATAGATTGTCAATTACAGAAATGACAACGAGCCGACGACCATCTGTGGAGAGTTGGAAGCCAAGGTCGCAAAAATTTGTGCGAACAACGTACTGGATCTGCGGCAGTTGTGGAGAGCGGCGAACACGAACCAGAGGTGCATCAGCGAAGAACTCATCGAAGACGGACTGGATTGCTGCTGCGGTCTGAGGCTGGTTAAGGCGCATGTACATGGTGGAGAGAATGCCTCTGGGGATAGGCAGGAGATGCGGTGTGAACTGGATTTGATCAGTAGTGAGATTGAGCTGCTCGAGCAGTTCGCCGGTGTGCCGATGTCCGAATATGGCATAGGCGGATAGGTTATCGGCGGCGTGCATGAAGTGGGTGGTTGGTGATGGCGTCTTACCAGCCCCGCTGACGCCGGATTTAGCGTCGCAAACGATGCCACATTCGAGGTTTAGAAGATTGGCGCGCAGGAGCGGAGCCAGCGCAAGGATGATCGAGGTTGCGTAGCAACCCGGGTTGGCTATCAGCCTTGCTTTGGCGATGGCGGGAGCGTGAATCTCTGGTGAACCGTAGACGGCCTCCGCTTGCAGTTGCGACGCTCGAAATGGATCGGCGTCGTGCAGTTGATACACGGCGCGGTGGTGTGGGTTATGCAAGCGCCATGCGCCACTGAGATCGATAACCCGAATGCCGTGGGCGAGAGCGAGAGGTACCCACTCGCGGGACTGCTCGTGGGGTGTGGCGAGGAAGAGGATGTCCACCGCGTCACGCTGCAGCTGCTTCCAGTTGAAGCTTGAAAGCTCTAAGTTGTCGGCATTAGGTAGACCTGTGAGCTGCGGATGAAGGCTGGTTAGCGAGATTGGAAGAGCGTCTGTGTCTTGAGGGCGCCCGAGAAGAATGGGAGGCGTGTCGGTGAGGCGTGGATGACGCAGCAGAAGGCGCACGAGCTCTCCGCCAGCGTACCCGCTCACGCCAGCGATGGCAGTGCGCAAAGGGCTGTAGTTATTCACCGATGTAGGCCTCGAGTCGCTGATTGACTGCTGTTGCCATTGCGGCGTCTGGACAGATGATGAGGACGGTGTTGTCTCCGGCGATGGTGCCGACGACGTCACTCCAGGCGGCAGAGTCTATGCTGGCGGCGACGGGCTGCGCACCGCCCATGATGGTGAGGACGACCAGCAAATTTTGGGCCTGGCGCACTTCAAGAGCAAAATCCTGAAGCACGCCGGCTATGTTGGGAAGGTCGTTTTCTTCGTCGAGTGTTGGCAGGGCGTAACCCGAAGGTCCTTTCATCAGCTTTAGTTCGCGGATATCGCGTGAAAGGGTGGCCTGCGTGACGTGGATGCCACGACTGGCGAGGATGAGGCGGAGCTCATCCTGGTTGGTGACTGTGGTCTTTACCAGGAGCTCTCGTATCGCGCTGTGCCGATGGGTTTTCATTGCGTTGAGGTGAAGCTCTCCGGGATGCTTAGTAATAGTGTCGCATAAAAATACATGATTCATGTATAAATATACACAACCGAGCTAACTGCGCAGGATCAAACGTGCTTCTCGGCACAATGTCAGGCTACAGACCGAAGAAGTATGTGTCGACGGCTGGGTACAGGAACGGAAGTATATTAACTTATGCAGTTGAAAGTTCTGGATGGCGTAGAGGCGACCGGGTATGTAGGCAGCGATGCAGGGTGGAACTGTTCGCCGATAGGGCATGCCGTGTCCGAAAGTAGGAATGCATCTTTAGTGGATGAGCGCTTTGACCATGATTCCTGCGGAGTGGGATTTGTGGCGTCAGCCCTGGGAAAGACGACTCATAAGATATTGCAGGATGCATTGACGGCGCTGGCGAGGCTTGAGCACCGCGGTGCGGTTGCAGCCGATGGCGCGAGCAGCGATGGAATTGGGTTGATGACGGCGGTGCCGCGCAGGCTGCTGCTGGATGCTGCAGGGGTGCAGCTAAGTGAGGAGGAAAGCCTTGGTGTTGGGATGGTTTTCTGGCCGAAGCTGGAGACGCGCGGTGAAGAGGTGCTGGAGAGCTGTCTTGCGTCGCAGGAACTACGAGTGATTGGTTGGCGTGATGTTCCAACCGAGATTGGGGTTTTGGGCGCAATTGCTCTGAGTACGATGCCGGTGATACGGCAAGTGCTGGTGACGGATAAGGGAGCGCAGGATTCAGATCCGATGGAACGTCGCTTGTATCTGGCACGCAAACAGTTTGAGCGAGCCGTAGAACTGGGGGAAGTTACAGGGTATATCTGCTCGCTTTCTACAAGGACGCTGGTGTACAAGGCGATGTGTCTTGGACGTTTGCTGCCAGCGTTTTACCCTGACCTTGCGTCGCCGGAGTATGTCACGCACTTTGCGGTGTTTCATCAACGCTACGCGACGAATACGCTGCCCGCGTGGCATCGTGCGCAGCCGGGAAGGACGCTAGGGCATAACGGGGAGATCAACACGGTTTGGGGCAATCGCTCAAGGATGGCGGCGAGAGATTCGACGCTACCGGTGGAATGCAAGCCCGTGCTCACAAAGGATGGGACGGATTCGACGAGCCTGGACGAGACGGTGGAGTTACTGAGTCAGAATGGCCGGACGATCTCTGAGGCTGTGCGGATGCTGCTGCCCCCGGCGATGGTGAGCCGGCCGAGTCCGTTTCTGGAGTATCACGCGGGCTGCTGTGAACCTTGGGATGGTCCTGCGGCGATTGCTTACAGCGATGGGATCGTTGTGGGCGCAGCGCTGGACCGCAACGGTTTGCGCCCGTGCCGCTATGCGATAACGAGCGATGGCATTGTGGTAGCGGGAAGCGAGGCGGGGTTGGTCGATCTCGATCCGGAGACGGTGATCGAGAGTGGGCGGTTGGGACCTGGACAGATGATCGGCGTGGATACCCAGGAACACAAGATTTATCACAATGATGAGATGCTGGACGCTTTCGACGCAAAGGCCACATATGCGTCGCTGGTGGAAGAGACGCCGCTGGTTCCGGTGCGAATTGAGGAGAGTTTCGACGGGCTTGAGGCACAGCAGGGCGGATTTGGATACACCAAAGAAGATGTGAAGATGATTCTGCAGCCGATGGCGGCCAGCGGAAAGGACGCAGTGTGGTCGATGGGGGACGATACGCCGTTGGCGTTCCTGGCGCGTGCGCCGCGACCGCTGTACTCGTTCTTTCGCCAGAGGTTTGCGCAGGTGACGAATCCCGCGATTGATCCGCTGCGTGAAGCGATCGTGGTATCGATGGATACGCGACTGGGGCCGTGGGCGCACATTCTGGAGAAGAATGAGCCGCTGCCTGGCATCTCGCTCCATTCGCCGTTTCTGTCTTTAGGGCAGGTGGCGGCGCTGCGTGCGGGGGAATACCCACATTGCGACGTGCTGCGGCTTGAAGAGTTGCCGTGCATCTTTTCTCCATCGCTGACCCTGGAGCAGGCCCTGGATGAGGTGTGCGGACAGGCCGTAGCGATGGTGCGGGGTGGCGTTCGGTTGCTTCTAATCACGGATCGTGGAGCCGGTGCTGATGCGTTGCCGATACCGATGGCGATGGCTACGGGAGCGGTGCATCAGGCGCTGGTTGCGGCTGGATTGCGCACACTGTGCGGACTTGCGGTGGAGGCGGGCGACTGCAGGGACATTCATCACGCGGCGATCCTGATCGGGTACGGAGCTGGAGCGGTGTGCCCATGGTTGGCGCTCGAGACGGCGCGGTCGCTGCAGCCGGAGGGCGTGGACGGCCAGACGATGATGTTGAAGTCGCTGGACGCGGGACTCGCGAAGGTCATGTCGAAGATGGGTATCTCGGTGGTGGACAGCTACCGTGGGGCGCACCTGTTCGATGTTCTGGGCCTGCACGCGAGTGTTGTGGATCGGTGCTTCACGCATACGCCTGCGCCGCTGTCCGGGATTGGATTTGCGGAGTTGGACCGGAGACTGCGGCTTACGTGGCTGGGCGACACGGCGAGCGATCTTCCGGACTTTGGCTGGGTGCGGTTTCGGAAGTCGGATATCGCGGAGCCTCACATGTGGCAGCCACCTGCGGTGAAGGCGCTGCAGACGGTGGTTGGAAGTGCGCGTGGAGTGGGGGCGAGTGCGGATTCGACGTCAGCATTTGCAATCTTCACGCGGCATATGGACGCTGGCGAACCTACGACATTGCGGGATCTGCTCGATGTTCGCGCCGCTGGGCCAGAGCTGTCAGTGGAAGATGTTGAGGCGCAGGAGAGCATCTACACGCGATTTGTGTCGAGCGCGATGTCGCTGGGATCACTGAGCCCGGAGGCTCACCAGACCATCACGCAGGCGATGAACTCGCTGGGTGCGCGCTCAAACACGGGTGAGGGCGGGGAGGATCCGGTCGTCTACGCGCCTGTGAGCCCGAACGGCGGCCGCAGCGCAGGCGATGACTCGGGGACGAGAGTGGCGATGTCCCGAGAGGGCGGTGCGACGGCGGTTGCGGAGTTGGTATCTGCTCCAGCCGTACGGAACTCGTTGAATAACAAGATCAAGCAAATTGCGTCGGGGCGTTTCGGGGTTACGGCGGAGTATCTGGCGCATGCGGAAGAGATCGAGATCAAGGTTGCGCAGGGAGCGAAGCCGGGCGAGGGCGGACAACTGCCAGGGCATAAGGTTTCGGGGTTGATTGCGCGGCTGCGTCATGCGCAGCCGGGGGTTGCGCTGATCTCGCCGCCGCCGCATCATGACATTTACTCGATTGAAGATTTAGCCCAGTTGATCTACGACCTGAAGCGCGTGAATCCGCGTGCCGCCATCGGTGTGAAGCTGGTTTCGGGATGCGGCGTGGGCACAGTGGCGGCAGGCGTTGCGAAGGCGTATGCGGACTTCATTGTGATTGCGGGAAATGCAGGAGGAACGGGAGCTGCAGCGCTGTCGAGCATCAAGTATGCGGGTAATCCGTGGGAGTTGGGACTTGCTGAAGCGCAGCAGCAGTTGCGCGCTTCAGGGATGCGGGAGCGTGTGCGACTGCGCACCGACGGCGGCATTACTACGGCGCGCGATGTGTTGATTGCGGCGTTGCTGGGAGCGGATGAGTATGCTTTTGGAACGGCGGTGCTGGTGGCGTTGGGCTGCGATATGGCGCGGCAATGCCACTTGAATACCTGCCCGACGGGGATAGCGACGCAGCGGCCTGAACTGCGGGCGAAGTTCCGCGGCAAGCCGGAGCACGTCGTAACGTATTTTGGTCAGGTGGCTGCGGATGTGCGCAAGCTGCTTGCAAGGTATGGGCTGCCGAGTCTGGAAGCGGCGATTGGGAGGGCGGACCTTTTGGAGCAGGTGCGCTTTGATGGGAATCTCGATTTGACACCAATGCTGGCGATGGTTGGTGATGGACCCAAGCGTTGGATGGGGGAAGCGAATCGCCGGCCGGGAGTCGATCATCCTCTGGATGATGCGTGGACGGAACCCGCGCTGGATGCTGTTGCGACGGGACGGCCGTTCAAGGTAAAGAGCGGAATATGCAATGAGCATCGTTCGGTTGGGGCGCGGCTGTCTGGCGAACTTGCTGTGCGCCGGGCCAAGGGAGAGTTGGACGAGGCCGATGTTACGTTCGAGATGGACGGGACTGCGGGGCAGTCGTTTGGAGCCTTTGCGGGCGAGGGAATGAAGCTGATTCTAAACGGGCAGGCGAATGATTTCGTGGGCAAAGGGCTGTCCGGAGCGGACCTGATTCTGCGCGCAGTGGGAAGGGCAGCGGAGCGTAGTGACGAGCATGTGCTGCTGGGGAATGTGGCACTGTACGGAGCGACGTCCGGGAGGCTGTTTGCGGCGGGGCGCGCTGGTGAGAGGTTCGCTGTAAGGAACTCAGGTGTGACGGCGGTTGTTGAAGGGGTCGGCGACCATGCGTGCGAGTATATGACGGGCGGAATGGTGGCGATCCTTGGAGAGATCGGTATCAACTTCGGCGCGGGAATGACGGGTGGTTTGGCTTGGGTGTTCGATCAAGAGCAGACGCTGATCTCCGAGGAACGCTATCACGCGGAGTTTCTGGACGCGCAGACGTTCGCGGAGACGACGCCGGAGCAACAGGCGGGTTTGCGCAGGCTGATCGAGGAGCATGTTGCGCTGGCGCATAGCAGGCTGGGCGAACGACTTGTGCAGCAATGGCTTGAGAGTTCAGCGAAGTTCGTGCTGTTTACTCCAAAACCGCAAGCTTAATTGCTCAAAGCTGCATGCTCGGAGGGAGATGCTCTTCGCGCGTGTTGTTTTGCGCGGAGTTCGCTAGGATAGGGATATGTCGAATGCGAAGCAAGGTTTTGCCACACGGGCTATCCATGATGGACAGCAGCCTGATCCACTTACCGGTGCAGTGAATGTGCCGATTTACCTGACCTCGACGTATAGACAAGAGGCGATTGGGAAGAACAAGGGACATGAATATGCGCGGCTGACGAATCCGACGCGCGATGCGCTGGAGGAGAGCCTGTGCTCGCTGGAGGGTGGGACCTCTGCTCATTGTTTTGCTTCAGGGATGGCGGCGATCACTGCGCTGTGCACGATGATGAAGAGCGGCGACCATGTGGTGTGCTCGGACAATGTGTACGGTGGGACGGGGCGGCTCTTCGATAAGGTTCTGGTGAACTATGGGCTGACGTTTACGTACGTTGACACGACGGATGTGGAGGCGGTGCGTGCGGCGATCCGGCCGGAGACGAAGCTGGTGCATATCGAAACGCCGACGAACCCGATGATGTCGGTGAGTGATATCCGCGCGATTGCGGATGTGTGCCATGCGAAGGGTGTTGAACTAAGCGTAGACAATACGTTTCTCTCGCCGTATCTGCAGCGGCCCATTGAGCTGGGTGCGGATATCGTGATGCACTCGACGACGAAGTTTTTGAATGGCCACTCGGATGGGCTGGGCGGTGTGCTGATATGCACCAAACCGGAGCAGGCGGAGACATTCCGCTATGTGCAGAAGTGTACGGGCGGGATTTTGTCGCCGTTTGAGAGCTACTTGCTGCTGCGCGGCGTGAAGACGCTGGCGGTGCGTATGGAGCAGCATGATGCGAACGGCCGCGTGGTTGCGGAGTTTCTCGCAGGCAAGCTGGGTGCTGCAAAGGTTTTTTATCCGGGGTTGGAGTCGCATCCACAGCATGCGTTGGCGAAGCGGCAGCAACGCGGGTTTGGTTCGATGATCTCGTTTGAGCTTGGATCGCTGGAAGCAGCGAACCGGTTTGCGATGCGGTTGAAGCTGTGCTATCTGGCGGAGTCGCTGGGCGGCGTGGAGACGCTGATCTGTCATCCGGCTACGATGACGCACGCAGCGGTAGGTGCTGAGGGACGGGCACGGTTGGGGATCACGGACGGGCTGATGCGGATATCGGTGGGGATTGAAGATGTTGATGACATTGTTGCTGATTTGGAGCAGGCGATGGACGCTACGGAAGATGCAAGTAGCAACGTGAGCGTAGTGGAGGCTGGAGCAGTATGAGCCGGATCGGCTTTGTGAAGGCGCACGCGTGTGGCAATGATTTTCTGATCCTTGAGGAGGGCGCGGTAGCGAAAAAGCATGCGGCTTTGGCGCGCAGGCTGTGCCATCGCAATACCGGCATTGGTGCCGACGGGATTGAGTTTGTCGAGCGTCGCGCGGATGGCAGCTTTTTTCTGCGGTTGTTCAATGCGGATGGAAGCGAGGCGGAGTTAAGCGGCAATGGAACGCGATGCGTGGCGGCGTGGCTTGCGGCGAGTGAGGGCATCGAAGACGTGGCGCTGGGGACGCATGGAGGAGTGCGACGGTGTCGCGTGGTTGGCCGGGATGGCGCTGCGTGGACTGTGGAGAGTGGGATGGGCGTTCCTCGTGTGATGCAGCGAACGATTGAGGTGGAGGGGATCGCGTCGCCGATTGAGGGGGCGATGGTGAATGTTGGGAATCCACACTTCGTGATCTTTACGGGTGAGGATTTTACGATTCATGGGATGGCCTGGCAGGAGCTTGGAGCGAAGATCGCGGTGCATCCGCTGTTTCGGTACGGGACGAATGTGGAGTTTGTGCATGTTGCAGCGGAGGACAGGATTGCGTTCCGCATCTATGAGCGTGGATGCGGGCCGACGACGTCAAGCGGAACGGGAACCTGCGCTTCGGCGGCTGCGGCGATGACGCTGCGTGGCGCAGAGCGGGCGCTGGTGGCAATGGCGGAGGGTGGAAGCCAGCGCGTGGTTTGGCCTGACGCAGCGGCGGAGATGATGCTGACGGGGCCTGCGGAGATCATCTGTACGGGTGAGGTGGATGTTGATTGACGGAGGGGGCAGGGGCGCGAGCAGGCCGAGGTTGCGGGCGGGGAGCCGCGTTGCGATCGTCTCGCCTGCGTCTGCGGCGAAGGCTGAGATGGTGGAGGCGGGGCGAAGACGGCTGGAGGCGTTTGGATATGAGGTGGTGGTGATGCCTCACGCGCTGGACCGAGGGCCACTGTACTATGCGGGACGGGCAGCGGAGCGCGCTGGGGATTTGCTCGCGGCCTTCGCCGATCCGACGATTGAGGGAATCGTGTGTACGCGCGGGGGGTGGGGGTCTGCGGAGCTGTTGCCGATGCTGGATGCGCGGGTGGTGCATGAGAATCCTAAGGTTTTTGTTGGTTATAGCGACCACACGTCATTGCATGCGTGGCTGTGGAATGAGTGCGGGTTGACGACGTATTATGCGCCGATGGTCGCGGCGGACTGGGCGAATGAGAATGGCACGGATGAGCGGACGTGGCGGGCTGCGGTGCAAGGGGAAGGTCCGTGGAGCGTTGGGGAGGAGGACGGGCTGCGTGTCTTGCGAGGAGGGCGCGCGGAGGGAAGGCTGCTCGGAGGCTGTCTTTCAATGGTGGCGGAGGGGCTCGGAACACGCTATGCGTTGAGGGTGGAGGAGCCTGCGATTCTGTTTCTCGAAGACATAAACACCAAGCCGTACCAGTGGGACAGAATGCTGCAGCACTTGAGGTTTGCGGGTATGCTGGAGAACGTGCGCGGCATCGTGTTTGGGGACACGACGGCCAATGTCAGGGAGGATGATGTTCCGCTGCTGGAGTCGGCGTGCCTGCATGCGTTGAGCGGATTTGCGGGGCCGATTGCGATCGGCTTGCGATCGGGGCATGTAGATCGACAAAACCGATCTGTACCGCTGGGCGTGCGGGTATGCATGGACGACGCAGCATTGAGCGAAGTGATGCTGTGACGGATGGACGGAGTGAAGGGGAGCCAGTGAAGCACATACACCTGATTGGAATCTGCGGTACGGCGATGGCGTCGCTGGCGGGAATGCTGCGGGCGCAGGGGCATCGCGTCACGGGATCGGATACGGCGGCGTATCCGCCGATGAGTGACCAGTTGCGGGGAATGGGTATAGCAATCATGGAACCGTTCAGTGCGGAGAATCTGACGCCGCGGCCGGATCTGGTGGTGGTGGGCAATGCGATCTCGCGGGGGAATCCTGAGCTGGAGCGGGTGCTGGATGAGCGGATGGCGATGACGTCGATGGCAGCGCTGATTCACGATGCGTTTCTTGAAGGACGTGAGCGGTTGATCGTTTGCGGAACGCACGGAAAGACCACGACGACGAGCATGTTGGCGTGGATCTATGAGGTGGCCGGAAGGGAAGATGCGCGGTTTGCGCCGTCATTTCTGATTGGTGGCGTCGCGGAAAACTTTGGAACGAGCTTTCGCGTGGACGAGGCTTCGATGTCATTCATTCTGGAGGGCGATGAGTACGATACGGCGTTCTTTGATAAGGGGCCGAAGTTTCTGCACTACTTTCCGGATGCGGCGATTTTGACGCATGTGGAGTTCGATCATGCGGATATTTATGCGGATCTGACGGCTGTGAAGACGGCGTTCAAGCGGATGGTCAACCTGATTCCGAAGCGTGGGCGGCTGGTGGCGTTCGATGGCAGTGAGAATGTGACGGAGTGTTGCGCGAAGGCTTTTTGCGGGGTGGAGCGGTATGGGTTCGCAGCGGAGTCACACTGGCGTGTGACGGAACTGGAGCAGCGAGGCAGTACGACGAGCTGGAGGATGCTACGGGATGGTGAAGCATTTGCACGACTTACGCTGCCGATGGCGGGTGAGCACAATGCGTTGAATGCGACGGCTGCGGCGGCGCTTGCGGCTGGGCAGGGGGTGCCGGCGAGTGCGATTGTAGAGGCGCTGGCGACGTTCAAGAGCGTGCGGCGGCGGCTGGAGGTTCGCGCGGAGGTGGGTGGGGTGACGATCATTGACGACTTTGCGCACCACCCGACGGCGATACGGGAGACGCTGCGGGCTTTAAAGGCTTCGTATCCGGGGCGGCGGCTGTGGGCGGTGCTGGAGCCGCGGTCGAATACGCTGCGAAGGAATGTGTTCGAGCGGGAGCTGGTGGCGTCACTGGCGCTGGCGGACCGGGTGGTGCTGGCGGCGGTGTTTAAGAGTGAGGCGATACCGGCGGCGGAACGGCTGGAGCCGGAGCGGGTGCTGAAGGCGCTGCGGGAGCGTGGAGTTTCAGCACTGTTGTGTGCGGATGCGGATGCGATTGTGGCGGAGGCCGCGCCGAAGATGCGTGCGGGCGATGTGGTGGCGATTCTGTCGAATGGGGGATTTGGGAATATCTATGAGAAGCTGCCGAAGGCTCTGGGTGGAGCGGTGTAGTGCGGCTGGGGTGGAGACGCAGATTCCCTACGGGAATGACAGACAAAAAAGGGGGCAAGGTTGAGGCTCTGCTGACGGATGCTCGGCTTTAGTCCTGGTCGTAGTGGTCGGCACTTTCGTTATCATCTTCATGGTGGTCTTCGTTGTTGTCGTCTTCGGCGTCGCCGAGGCAGAGGTTGAGGATGGCGTTGGAGAATTTTTTGGTTTCGAGGATTTCGGGTGGATCTTCGTCGGGGGACAGGATGCTGCCGTAGGGGCCGGGGTGGGTTTCGGTTACGGTGTGGGTTTGATCGCGATAGGTGATCTGGCGTGCGTTGGAGCTGGCGAGTTGGAGGGCGTAGAGCATGACGCGTGCGCGTTGCGGATCGAGCCGGTTCTGGCCGAGAGCGGAGACGACCATGGAGACGGAGAGCTGCACGGATTCGTTGTCTTCGAGGACGGGGAAGTCGAATTCGATGGGGCTGCGGCTCTGCGAGTAGTAGTCGGCGAGCAGGGGTTCACGCTTGAAGGTGTCGGCGGTGAGACGGGCGTCTGCGTAGTTGATGTTCGTGGTGCCGTCGTTGGGGGGTTGGACGGAGCGGTGGCGAGCGCTGATGGTCTGGTGGTAGTAGCAGAAGGGGCCTGAGCGGAGGGCGGGTGACAGGCAGCGGCGACCGCTGGGCCGGATGTGACGGCAGTATGTGGTTGGCATGCGTTTTCCTTGTGTGTCGTTGCGCTACCCCCCCCCCGGACTTTTTGGCGTAAGTGATTGTATATGCGTGGTTTAGGGGTGAGTTGTGATTTCAAAGTATTGAAAACAGGAGGGTTACGCGCAAAGTCTTGAAACGATTGGGTTTGGGGTTAAATGGAAGAGGCCGCAAGCGGCGGTGCCGGCTTGCAGCCTCGGGTTTTTGACCTTCATCTCCAGTATAGGGATGTGGGTGGGGTGGTTATGCCAAGTTGCGGGGCGAAATTTTGCCCAGTGTTTCTGCGGTGTTTGAGAGGTTTGGAGGCTTTTGGGGGGTTGACAGGATTTCAGGCGGAGCTGCGTGTGTGCGATTGCGAGGGGCGCAATCGCTTCGCTCAGGATGACGGAGGGTGCGGGGTGGCGTCGTCGGGGGTGGCGGGTTTGGCGTGGGGGCGCATGAGGGGGAAGAGGATGACGTCGCGGATGCTGCGGGAGCCGGTGAGGATCATGGTGAGGCGGTCGATGCCGATGCCTTCGCCGGCGGTGGGGGGGAGGCCGTAGCCGAGGGCGCGGACGTAGTCCTCGTCCACTTCGGCCATGGCTTCGTCGTCGCCGCGCTTGCGGTCTTCGAGCTGGGCTTCGAAGCGGCGGCGCTGGTCGTCGGGGTCGTTGAGCTCGGAGAAGGCGTTGCCGACTTCGAAGCCGCCGATGTAGAACTCGAAACGCTCGACCCAGTCGGGTTCGTCGGGCTTGACTTTGGAGAGCGGGGAGACGGCTAGGGGGAAGTCGTAGATGATGGTGGGTTGGATGAGTTTTGCTTCTGCAACTTCTTCGAAGATGGTTGCTATTAGCTTTCCCATTGAGTTTTCCGCTGGGCTTGCCCTATAAAGCGTTAGTGCCACGCGAACTCGGGCCGCGAAGAACTCTTCAGGCGTCATGTCTGAATGCGGCAATGTTGAACAACTGGCTAGATTGGAATCGAGCCACTCATAGAACGTCCGGATATTGACGAAGGTCTCAAGAGTCGGGCTCTCTCCTAGAAGTTGAGGCCACCATTTGATGATGGCTTCGCGCATGGAGAGTTTGGTCCAGTGGCTTAGGTCGATGGCGGTGCCGTTGAAGTGGGTGAGGGGGGTGCCGTTTACTTCTTGCGCGACAACGGTGATGAGTTCCTGGGTGAGGTCCATCAGGTCGTGGTAGTTGGCGTAGGCCTGGTAGAACTCGAGCATGGTGAACTCGGGGTTGTG